>CAJXNP010000002.1 GCA_913057175.1 uncultured Cytophagales bacterium | reverse complement strand
TTTCGGGGTTTTTTATTAAATTTTTATCGACGTAACTTGTTGTCTTTCTGTCTGTTGACTTTTATAAGGTACGGCCTAAGTTATAAGCAACTATTGACAAACCCTCCAATGGTTCAAAACCCTTGGAGGGTTGTTTAATAATTTCACCCCTTCACCTTCTTAAACTTACACTTCCTCAATTGACGCTTAATGTTCACCCCAGCCCGAAATGATAAGCTCACACCTTTGATGCATCGGGAATTAACCTCTTCGGGAGTGTCCTTGGTTTCGCTTTTGATTTGAGGGGAAATAATGCCAATGTCTCCCAACTGGACACTTCGTCCCATTTTGATGTTATCGACGATGGCTTCCTCCAGGGCGACAATGGTCGCGATAACATCTGCATGGCTCAGGGTGCATTTCATACTAATATCGTCAGCCAGCTCCCGTAATTTGATTTTCTGACGTTTGGTAGCCATGGCGATGTACTTCTTTTGTCCGCCGCCTGCGGTTCCTGGCTGTGTTCTCTCAGTAACTTTGTAATAAATGTACATATCTTTTAATGATTTGCTCCGTATATTTTTCCAATTTGTTCCGTATGTATTGTCAGTTAGATGCGCATCAAAAATAATTTATATGCACACATAAATATATTTAGATGGGCATCTAAATAAAAAGTTAACCGTATGTTTTTATCGATTGATACAGGGGAAAATATTATAACATCTGTTTGAGTTATGGTTTTCTTCTTTAATAAATTGAGATAACAATTATAATTAAAGCGGTATTATAGCTTCCTTTAGAATTTAATTCTTTCAAATCCTGTAATTCACATTAATTACGGGATTAAAATCCTTCAATTCATATCAATTTTTTTGGTTTTTTGTTTAATTCGATTTGAACTTTTGAAGATTAACGTGCAAAAAATGATATAAATTCAGGATCGAGTATTTAAGATACCTTTAAATAAACAACCCCTCGATACCATTTTAAATCACATCAACGCAATTATAGATTCATTAATAATTCCCACTTATAAAACCATCAAAGAATGTAACAACTATTGAGCTCCAAAGAATTAAATCCTTAAAAAACATAATAAATCAGGATTGGATTCCCGATTTGTTATGTTTTTGTATTAATATATTTCCATTTGTCCTCATTTACGAATACAACCTCACCATCCTCACATGCTTTACCAACTTCACCTATTTTTAAACCAGACCACCTTCCATCAAATTTTTATCCAATTTTAATTCCATTCCTCCTGCACAATATTTAGTATTGACATTATTTCACCAAATTAATTATCTCCCTAAAATGGACCTGAAAAAGCTTATCGAAGTACAGGTTAAATCGATAACAGAAAACCTGCCTCCCAAAGAAATTAAAAAAGGAACTGAACTTTACGAAAACGATGATTGTTCCCTGATGACGCAGTCAGGAATGACCTTTGAATTTTCAGTTCACAATGGTTCGGACAAGGAATGGTCATGTATGATTGGTGTGGATTCAGAGCAACTTTATTACGAACTCGAAGGCAAAAGGCTTAAATGGGATGAGGTGGGGTATGCCTGTCTGTTGGTGGTCCGTGATGAGCTGAACGCGCTGAACCCAAAAGGTTATGAGGAGCATAAAAAATATTCCCGGGAAGGAATGATCAAACGCGTGCTCGAAGAACGACAACTACGGGCGGCAAAGGCAGAATATACGATCAAATGGGCGGCAAATATTTATGGCGACCACATTCTGACCAATGAAAAAGGCGTGAATTATCGTGTCTTCCTGCGCGATTTTGAAAATGAAACCGGCTATAGCGACAGTGAGGATGCCAGGTTAAACAAGCTCGGAACGACCAAGCATATTATGTATGCCTTTTATCAGCTGAAGAAGGATACTAACCTGTATAAACGCCTGTCAAAGGAATATCCTTTCATTGAAATATACTGCGACCCGCTTAACGATTACCGGATTAGCTGGTTTTACCCACATGAAATGCAGGAAAATGAAACGGCATTGATCGAGAAATACTTTGGCAGAAAAAGTTACATTGATGCGGATGACACGGAAGGTTTCCTTGGCTTTATCGATGAATCAAAAGATTTTGAAAATATTAAAATACGCCCGGAGGTGATCGAAATGGTCGAGGCATTGTACGACGAAAAGCTGCTGGGCCTGCTGCAGGAATCTTCTGATATCGACTACACTCCCATCAAAGCTGAATTGTTCGATTACCAGAAAAAAGGTGTCTCATTCATTTTATTTAAAAAAGCGGCCATCATAGCAGATGAAATGGGTTTGGGAAAAACCCTTCAGGCAATAACATCGGCCGTATTGAAAAAGCAACTTTTCGGATTTAAGAAGACCCTTGTCGTTTGCCCTGCCTCATTGAAATCGCAATGGAAAAAGGAGATTGAAAAGTTTACGGACGAAAAAGCTGTTGTGGTGGATGGTCCGCCGAAACAGCGTGAAAGAACTTACAATGACGATGATTATTTTTTTATGATCGTTAATTATGAAACGATTCTTCGCGATGCTTCAGCCATCAATCGGGCAGGAATCGACTATCTCATCCTGGATGAGGCACAGCGAGTGAAGAATTTTGAAACCAAAACAGCCTCTGCGGTCAAAAGGCTTAATCCAAGACATACGTTAGTCATCACGGGCACACCGATCGAAAATAAGCTCATCGATATATTTTCGATCATGAGCATCCTTAACCCGCGGTTTTTCGGGCCACTTTGGGAGTTTTCTTACCAGCATTGCCTGTTTGACCGTGAGCGAAAGGATAAGATCAATGGCTATTACAACCTGAAAAAGCTCAATAAAAAACTTGACAAGGTGGTGATTCGGCGGCAAAAAAGACATGTGATCGATCAGCTCCCGCAGGTTCGGCAGATTGAAATCCCGCTGGAGCTTTCACCATTGCAGGCTGAAATGCACGGGTCCTATGCCAGTTCGCTTACCATGCTCCTTCGCAAACCATTTCTGACACCATTTGATCTCCAGCGAATTCAGATGCTTTTGGCAAATATGCGCATGGTATGCGACTCCACCTACCTGATCGATGACCAAACCAACGAATCTCCCAAATTAAAGGAGCTGGAATATATGCTGCTGGAAAAGCTGGATGTAAAGAATAACCCCGCCAAAATCATCATCTTCTCTGAATGGATAAAAGTGCATAAGTTGATCGGTGATATGCTGAGAAAACACGATATCGGTTTTGCTGAGTTGAGTGGAAAAATACCTGTAAAACGGAGAGGGGAGTTGATTAAAAAGTTTGAAGACAATCCGGATATTAAAATTTTTCTATCAACTGAGTCAGGAGGCGCCGGACTGAACCTGCAAGTGGCTGACACACTTATCAATTTTGAGCTACCCTGGAATCCTGCAAAGAAGAACCAGAGGATTGGCCGTATTGACCGGTTGGGGCAGAAAAGTAATAAGCTGACCATATACAATTTCATTACCCGCAAATCCATCGAAGAATCCATCGCTGCCGGGCTGATCGTCAAACAAAACCTGTTTGAAGGCGTGCTCGACAAATCCAGTTCGATGGACTTCGTTGATTTCAGTCAAAAGGGCAGGTCACAGTTTATCCAACAATTAGAAAGCATGCTGGATTCTATTGAACCGACGGATGCATTAACCGAAAGCCAAGAAACTGAAGGTGATCTTGAACTGGCAGAGCAGAGTGAAGGGGCTTCTTTCGATGAAACACCGCAATTTGAATCCAAAGAAAAAGACACGCAGATTGAGCTTGATTTTTCAGAAGAAGGAACCGAGGAAAGGGAAGAAGCCGTGACCGCAGATGAACCAACTCCATCCCCTCAGAAAGCAAATACAGCCGAACTGGAGCAAGTCATGAACAATGGCATGCAATTTCTTGCCGGGTTGTATAAAATGTCAACAGGTAAGGATATGGGTATTGAAGGTCAAAAGATCGAGATCGATCAATCGACAGGTGAAGTAACGATGAAATTCAAACTTCCGGGATTTTAATCTTTTATCATAATCGGTATTAAAATGAAGTTTTATCCCTGATCACTGGGATTTGAAAATAATATTTGTCCTATTGTTTTGGGATAACATGAAAGATTACAATAAAATATCCTGCATTTGATGATTGAAAACTACTATCATCCTACTAAATTTAAACACAGTCAAAAATTAGCCAATACGTTAATTTTAAGTAGATTTTAATTGAAATCAGAAAAACACCCGCTATATCGGAATCCAGAAAAAGAAGGAAATTCCCCTCCTTGGAGGGGCTAGGGGTGGGTTTTTTACCAAATGTCTTAGATATTGTAAAATTCCCCGGATGACAGTAATTGAAAACCAATCCCTAAATATCAACTCCCTCTACCTCTCCTATGACGGCCTTACCGATCCGCTCGGCCAGTCCCAGATATTGCCCTATTTGCTTGGACTGGAAGAGAAGGGAATAACTTTTTACATCATCAGTTTTGAGAAAAGGGAGGCATTTAAGAAAAATGAAAAAATCATCAGAAAATTAATAGCAGGAAGAAATATTCACTGGACACCATTCAAGTACATCAATAGACCTCCTGTTTTATCCACAATATATAACCTTCGCTTGTTGTGGGATGCTACCCGAAAACTTGTAGAAACACATGACATCCAGGTGGTACATTGCCGAAGTTACGTTACTTCCCTAATTGGTCTTAGGCTAAAATATAAGTTTGGTCTGGAGTTCTTTTTTGATATGAGGGGATTCTGGGCAGATGAACGGGTTGAAGGCAATCTCTGGGACCTTAAAAACCCTGTTTTTAACCTCATATATCGCTTTTTTAAAAGGAAAGAAAAGGAATTCTTTTTGCATGCCGATGCCATCATTTCGCTAACCGATAACGCCAAAGAAGAAATACCTAAAATCCTTTCGGAAAGCCCTCAACTCCCTAAATCACTAAATCAAAAAATAAAAACCATTCCCTGCTGTACGGATTTAACACTTTTCAACCGCTCCCGATTATCAAAAGCTCTGAAAACCGAAGTGAATGAAGCATTAAACGGGTCATTTGCCATACGATTTATTTATATTGGCTCTCTGGGCACGTGGTATATGCTGAAGGAAATGCTGGATTTTTTTGAATGCATTTTACAAAATGGAGACCCTTTTCAATTCGTTTTTTTAACCAATGATGATAATATTCTTTTTGATGAATTAACTACAAGAAATTGGCAGGATTCACAAAATGATAAGAAGTTATTTAAGGAACCTGTAAAGTCTTTTCATCACAAAAATTTCTTAAACTCTGAAATAGTCATCACCAAAGCGGAGAGATCTCTAGTGCCTTATTTTATCGATTATTGTGATGCTTCGATTCTTTTTATCAAGCCTTCCTTTTCTAAAAAAGCTTCCTCCGCCACCAAAATGGGCGAGGCGCTGGCCATGAACAAACCGGTGATTACTAATACAAACTGGGGGGATGTGGATTATTTCTCGTCGATTTGCAATAGCATTTTGTTGGTGAATGAATTTTCACCTGCCAGCTACCAGAAAACAATGCTGGAATTAGATAGTCTTATTGAAAATACAACCACCGATGCTTTTGTATTAGCTAAAGAGCGACTCTCTTTGGAATACGGTATTGATGAATATCTGGAGATTTATAAAATGTTAAGCTGAACTAAAGCTAATTGAATGAATGAATCGAATTAATAGTAACAGGCCCGTAACGATTTCTTGCCAGGAAGAAAAATTGCTAAAGATTCCATTCAATCCAATCCATACTTATGCTTTGCATATTGCTTGGTAAGTTATAAAGATTTTAGGATTCCGGGCGTCAATTTCATGATGCGTTCAAATATCTTGTCAGGAGCAATGGTGGAATATTCGTGGGCAATGGAATTTCGCAATGCCCTGGCATCTAAGATCATATCTTCGCTTTCAATCAAATCTTTTTTAGCTGCCATATTGATGCGGTCACGCACAGTTCCCGGTGTATCCTGATCTATTTTTTCTATTAGCCTGAAAATTTTTTGAATCATAATGTCACATAACCTGGCAAACCGACTTGCCAGGGCCTCCATTGTTTCAAGCTCTTCAACATCATATTCCGATTTCCTTGTTAATTTCTGACATTTTTGATAGCTATAGTTCAATACATCGTAGGCTTTACCTGCAAATTCCAATTCTTCAATGAGCACTGCAAATTCATCTTTAATCATCAGGAAATTGTATTAAACAATAATCGCATTTGGTAAGACCATTTTAACAAAAGGGCTTTTTTTATCCTTTTTTATCACTAAGTCGATCTTTTGTTCTTCAATATGCCTGTAGAGGTCAGCCTTTATATCAATGCTATTTACAGGAGATAGTTTTTCGGAGATTATCAAAACATCAATATCCCCTCCTTTTTTTGTATCATCAACCCTGCTTCCAATTAAAAATATTTGTGCATCTGCATCCAATTTTGAGACAGACTTTTTGAGTTGTTCAATGATTTCAGGTTTAACCCGCATATTTTTTAATAGGATATTTTTCTCCTTATCCTCCTGATTTCCTCTGTGCTGTTGGCTTTTTGACATTCCCGGCTGGTCCTTTACCTGTTTTTCCTTTTGGCGCAGTGTTTTTTGCAACGGATTTTTTAGCCGTTGCTTTGCTGGCATCCTGTTTTGCCGCCTTTTTCCCTTCTTTCTTTTCTTCCTCTTTTTTCTCTTCCAGCAGCTCAGGTACTTCTTTGTAAATGACCGAATACCAACTCACGATTTTCTTAATATCGCTTGCATAAACCCTATCCGGATCGTAGTCAGGGGCAATTTCCTTGAGGAATGCAAACAATTCATCTTTATCAGCTTTGCTGTCCAAACCGGGATCATCGTCAAACTCCTTTTTAATGGTTCGGAAAATATCTTCCAGCGGAATGGTCTTATCAAGATCCGTTGTGAAGATGGAGATCTCGGCCAGCAAGGATACACGCTGGTGAGGCCCGGTGACCATTTTGGCCTTTTTATCATCCAATGATTCGAGGATCAGCCCGGTGCGGGTTGGATTGATCACTTTATACAATCCCGGTTTTCCGGTTACAGCTGCAATGTCGTTGTAAGTCATTTCTTCATTCATTTCTACTGCGTAAATTTAGGCTATTTTCCGAATGAAATGCTGGTTTTAGCTATTTTTTCGGAAGGCCTCGTTTACTTCATTGATAAATTGGATGATCTCCTCTCCACCGACTTTATCTACAGAGCTCGTTACAAAGAGGGTTGGCAATTCGCTAAAAATACTTTTCAGTTTCCTTAGGTGTTGTGCTTTGACCGACTGAAACTGGTTTTTACCGAGTTTATCGGTCTTGGTGAAAGTGATGGCAAAAGGAATTTGCTGTTCACCGACCCAGGTAATAAAGTCATAATCAATGTTTTGTGGAGGGTGCCTCGAATCAACCAAGATAAAGAGGCATGCCAGGTTTTTACGCATGAGGAGATAGTCTTCGATCATGACTCCCCACTGTGATTTGAGTTTTTTACTCACTTTTGACCAGCCGTATCCCGGTAAATCGACTAAAAACCAGTCCTCGTCGATTTGAAAATGGTTGATCAATTGGGTTTTTCCCGGTTTTCCGGAAGTTTTGGCGAGTGAATTTCGCCCGCAGATCATATTGATCAGCGAAGATTTACCGACATTGGACCGGCCGATAAACGCATATTCCGGTTGTTGATCTCCCGGGCAATCCTGGTATTTAGCACTGCTTTTAATGAATTTGGCTTCCTTAATGGGCATCGAATTCCTATTCTTTAAAAATTATAATTTTTACATTCAAAATATTTGATAAAATCATTATTTTGAAAACAATAACTTTAAAAAGTTCAATTTTAAATGCTTGCTTCTGATCGATCCTAATATTTTTCAAAAATAAGAAAGATATTACGTAATTCCATTTGTAAGAATAGAGATATTCCAAGTGCGTTTATCGTATAAGTAATTGATATTCAAATAAATATTGTTTTGTTTTTAAAGCATTAAACTAAATATATTACAATTATTTGATATTGCTGAAAATCAATTTTAAATTGACCGTCAATTTGACATAATTGAGGTTTTATTTATTGTAGGGCATTTTTATTAAGCCATAAATGGTTCGGATATTTTTAATTTTCTCCTTATTAAGTGTAATCATCTTTCGTGTTCAGGCTCAGGATGATAATGCGGCTATGGCAAGGGACTTCCTTGATCTCGCAAATGAAACATATTTTAATACGCGTGCGATCCTGCAGGCAAACGAATTGTATACGCAGGCAGCAGATTTTGATCCTACTAACCTGGAGGCGAATTATATGGCCGGAAGGACATTTTTGGAGACTAACTATAAATCCAGAGCGACAGATTATCTAATGAAGGTTAATGAGCTGGATCCTGATTATAAATTTAACCTGATGTACATGATTGGTCAGTCCATGCAGTACGGACTAAACTTTGACAATGCCATAAAGTACTATAATGCATACCTGGATCGGTTGGACCAGCAACCCAATTTTCGTGGTGAAGATTATACTCCTCCCGAAGAGGTGGAAAGAAGGATTTTTGAGTGTCAAAATGGAAAACAATATGTCAACAACCCAGGTAACTATAAATTGGAAAATGCCGGCGGGTTAATCAATTCGGAATGGGATGACTTTTCTCCTGTACTAAACGCTGATGAAACTACCATTGTATTTACCACCAGGCGTCAGGATGGAAACCTGAACCCGAACGTGTTTGATGATCTGTTGTTTTATGAAGATATTTTTATTAGTACAAAAGAAGGAAGTCAGTGGGCTTACGCTCAAAATATTGGCGAGGTAATCAATACCTCCTATCACGATTCAAACCTTGCCCTTTCAGCAGACGGTACAGAGTTGTACATATATCGCGATTCTAACGCCGGAGATATTTATTATTCTGAGTTCAGACCTGATGGTACCTGGTCAAAACCGGTTGCTTTGGAAGCGCCTGTCAACTCAACATTTACTGAGAACTCATTTTCTTTAAGTCCGGATGGAGATGTAGCATTTTTCTCAAGCAACCGACCGGGGTCTTTAGGTGGTTTGGATATCTATTATGTTACGAGGGACAGAAGAGGAAATTGGGGAGCAGCTAGAAATTTGGGTGAAGCCATCAATACACCATTTGACGAAGACGGTCCTTTTATTGATTATGATGGGAAATCACTTTATTTCAGTAGCAAAGGCCACCGTGGAATGGGAGGATTTGATATTTTCAAATCCGTTTACGATAGCTCGACACAGACTTGGGGAGAACCCATTAATATGGGATATCCGATCAACACACCTGATAACGACGTCTTTTTTGTGAGTACACCGGATGGAGAGAGAGGCTGGTATTCTTCAGCCCGTGAAGATGGATTGGGATTTACAGATGTTTACCAGGTTTGGCTTTCTGATGAGATCAAAGAAGCAAGTCAGCCATTGGCGGAAAATAAAGAAGAAGAGCCGGAGCCAGAACCTGAACCAGTGGTTGAAGAACCTGAACCAGTCATTGAACCAGAGCCAGAACCCGAACCAGTGGCATTACAACCTGTTAGGTTGTTATTGAGGGTGATTGACAAAAACACAGAGAGGCCAGTAGATGCCGAAGTGGAATTATTAGGTGCGGAAGGAGTACCGGTAGAAACAGCAAGGGTTGCTGAGGGAACTTACCAGGCGGTTTTCCAAAATGAAGAGGCTTCTGATTATCAATTGAATATCAATAAAGAAGGCTACATGTACAAGAGTCTGACTGTTGATATCCCGGCGTCCGCTGCCGAAGTTAATACTTTGAGAAGATTGATCAGTCTTGATCCATTAGAGGTGGGGTATAGTTCCATCCTCCGAAATATTTATTTTAACTATGGAAAAGCTACCCTTAAACAGGAGTCCTATACTGAGTTGAACAAATTGAAGCAGATGTTGATGGAGAATCAAAATCTGAATGTTGAAATAGCTGGTCATACAGATAATATAAGTTCTTCTGATTTCAATAAAAGGCTCTCTGAACGACGTGCTCAGGCAGTTGTTGATTATCTTGTTAACGAAGGTGTCAGCAGGGATAAACTGACAGCAAAAGGCTACGGTGAGACACAGCCACTCGCCTCAAATGACGATGAGGATGAAGGGCGGGAACTAAACCGTAGGGTAGAATTCAGGATACTCGGATCTCAATAATCCATTAATTTTTAGTTAAAGTTTATTTTCCCTTCTGCAAAACATTACTTTTGCACAAAGTTTTCTATTTAAAAATTGATAATGAAAGAAACCGTCGTCCCCTATACGGATAAGAAGGAAAGCAAGAAAAAGCAGGTTGCTGATATGTTTAACAACATCAGCTCCAAATATGATTTCCTGAATCATCTTCTTAGTATGGGAATCGATAAGGTCTGGAGGAAGAAAGCCGTTAACCTGCTACGAGATCTTCAACCTAAAAAGATACTTGATATTGCTACCGGTACGGGAGATTTTGCCTTGGAAGCTCTACGATTAAATCCCGAAAAGATCGTTGGGGTAGATATTTCAGAAGGTATGCTCGAGGTCGGCCGAACAAAAATTGCGAAAAAGGGATTATCTGATAAGATCGAGCTAAAATTGGGAGATTCGGAGAATCTGGAGTTTGAGGAAAATTTTTTCGACGCTGCTATCGTTGCATTTGGTGTAAGGAACTTTGAGGATCTCGAGGCAGGCCTTCAAAATATGTTGAGAGTCGTACGGAAAAAAGGGAGGATTGTCATATTGGAATTCAGCATGCCTCAGATGTTTCCGTTCAAGCAGATTTATCTTTCTTATTTTAAATACATTTTACCACTGATTGGAAGAATTGTATCGAAAGATATGTCGGCGTATACGTACTTGCCTGAATCGGTCAGGGCCTTTCCTTACGGTAAGGATTTTTTAAATATATTGCAGAAAGTCGGTTATAAAAATTACAGGTGCATACCTCTTACTTTTGGAATATGTTCGATTTACATAGCAGAAAAATAATTTTTTTAATTCTCCTGTTAGCCGCAGGATTCAATAAAGTTTCTGCTCAGGAATACACGCAAATTAACTTACCCTATTCAGACGAAAGATGGCTTCACTATGGTTTTTCAATCGGAGTTCATTCTTCATCTTTTAAGCTCAATTATTCGGATACCTTTGTAGAATCCCTTGACTCCGTGCAGAGCATCATGCCGATGAATTCATTTGGATTTACGCTTGGTATGATCGCTGATTTCAAGCTTCACGAACAATTTAATTTAAGGGTTTTACCCAGATTTTCCTTTAGTGAATTCAAAACGGAATTTACGTTTATAGGAGACACATCCAATTTTTCCAGTGTTGAGAATATCGAAGCGACCTTTATCGAGATTCCGATTATGATCAAATACAAATCACAACGGCATAAAAACTTCAGGATGTACATGGTCGCTGGTGTTGTTCCGGGATTCGAGATGTCTGGCAAAAAACGGAAAGAGCGATCTGAAAATAAATTGCTCATTGCCGGTTCAAATCTTTCCATAGAAGTTGGATTTGGCGTAGATATGTATTATCCTTTATTCAAGTTTTCACCGGAAATAAGGTATTCGAGGGGTTTGGTCAATGTACTCAAAGAAGATGAATATGGATATAGCGAGGGCATTGACCGACTAAGCACCCATTCAATTTCCTTGTTTTTCCAATTTTCTGATTAACGAGTTCAACAATTTTCATGTCGGAGGATCAAGCACTATCACAACACCTGATTGCGATAAAAAAATAGCCATATAGCTCAATTTAATCTTTATATCAATTCATGGTTTGTTTTCGTATCTTAATAGCATGAGAAACATTGATAAATACATCACAATAGATTCAGAAATTCAAAACGGACAACCTGTTTTTACAGGAACCAGGGTACCAATCCAATCACTTTTTTGGCATTTGGAAAAAGGTGTTTCGATTGAGAAATTCATTGAGGACTTTCCAAGTGTTAGAAAGGCGCAGGCAATTGGTGTACTTGAAATTGCCAACAAGATTGTGAACTCCTCCCAGCTTAATAAATTTTATGAAACTGTTGATTGATGAAAATCTTCCGAAAAGGTTGAAGAACGAATTTTCGGAGAATAAAATATATACAGTTTTTGATATGAAATGGACCAGTAAGAAAAACGGTGAACTTTTGAAATTGATGGTTGAAGAAAAATTCGATGTTTTGTTGACATTTGATAAAAACCTACAATTTCAACAAAATTTTTCAACTTACCCAGTCTCTGTTTTTATTATCAGTGCACCTGATAATACATTTTTAAGTATCCAGCCTTTGATTCCAATGATAAAAAAGAAGCTAAAGGAAAGGCTAAAACCAGGCGCAACAATCATAAAAAACACCTAATGAAAAAACCAACCGTACTCATTACAGGAGCAACAGCTGGTATTGGCAAAGCGACTGCTGAACTTCTGGCCGAAGATCATTTTAATCTCATCATTTGTGGAAGAAGAGAAGAAAGGTTGAAAGAGCTTCAACAAAAATTTTCTTCCAAAACCAATGTGCTGACTTTGACTTTTGATGTGAGCAAGAAGGACGAGGTTTTCTCAGCAATTAAAAGTTTGCCGGATGATTTTAATGAGATAGATGTATTGATCAACAATGCAGGAAATGCCCATGGTTTAAGTAAAATCCAGGATGGAGATGTAGAAGATTGGGAGATGATGCTGGACATCAACGTAAAAGGACTTTTATATTTATCAAGGGCAGTTTTACCGCAAATGGTCAGGCAGGAGTCCGGCCATATTATCAACATCGGATCCATTGCCGGAATTGATGTTTATGAAAATGGAAATGTGTACTGCGCCACTAAGGCTGCGGTCGATGCCTTATCAAAAGGGATGAGGATTGATTTGAATGAGGCGGGAATAAAGGTTTCCGAGATCAAGCCTGGAGCAGTGGATACTGAGTTTTCCGCCGTACGATTCAAAGGAGATAAAGAAAAAGCAGATAAGGTTTATGAAGGTTTTGAGCCATTGGTTGCCAGGGATATTGCTGAAATCATTCACTTTGTCATTACACGTCCATCGCATGTAAACATTGCTGATCTTTTAGTTCTTCCAATTGCGCAGGCATCTGCTACCAAAATTCACCGAAAATAAAAAAAGCGGGAATCTCCCGCTTCACATTATATCTTATATTTGATAAAATTTATCTCTTAAAACCGAGAACGCTACCTCCACAATAACTGGACGACCCCTGGAAAGTGAAGGTGATATAATAAATCCCCGTAGCATTGCAGGGATATACAATACCGGGATAAAACTTCCCATTATTGTAATTTGTGGAAACGACCTGTCTTTTTGAATCATACATGGTGACAATTATTCCATCTGTTGGTTCACTGTTTGCACATATATTCAAAAAATATTGAGTGTCTTTGCTGAATACATAGGAGTACTCAACTTTGTTCTTCGCCCCACCCAATCCGTCTACTTTAAAAGTTTTCAAAAAAGTAAAACCGTCCTGAAGTTTAGGGACACAACTTTGTGCCAATGCATCTGCATTGCACTGAGCGTTTACATGGAAGGTAATGATAAACGCAGCTGTAATTAATCCTAATATTTTCACGATATTTTTCATAAAGTTTAAATGCTTTTTGATTATGATATTATTTTATCCCTAATTTCATTTACTGTATTTCTGATCGTTGAAACATTCTCCTGCGTAATGTTGATGGTTGTTGTACTATTATCTTCGATCACCAGCATACCGTTTACCTCTTTAAAAGTTGGTTCGGCATAGGTATAAACAATTTCTATTTCTGCAAAAGCTTCTTCCAGCTTCAAAATATCCTTATGCAGATCAGCTATATATGGATCATTTTTATAAAACCCTAACAAAAGTTTGATATTATCAAGGATAATTTTTTGTTCTCCGATTTTATCTACCAGCTCCTGATTATCAGGATTTTTCTCAACAACTTCGCAAACAATGTGAAGAGCTTCCAGCCAACCTCCTGATAAAATGAGAATACTTAAATTCTGTCGCTCATTTTCCTGCAAGTATTCATTAATACTATTAAAATTTTGAGTAGTAATCAATAGCAATGAATCGAGGTTGTCGCTATTTGTTGCCAGCCTTTTAATCGTTCCAAAATCAAAAAATTGCCCGATGCTCAAATCTTCTGCCAGATCAGTTATAGAATTAAGGTAAAACAATGCATCCTGATTTTGCTCATAGATATTTGCATAGCCAAGATCCGTGCCATAAATCCCAAGATTCAAGGCCTTTTCAAAGCTGCTGTTGTAATTGGAGATATTGTCTGCATCATTCAACATGGCAGAACTATACTTGGTACCAGAGCTTTTTAGCAGAAATGATACCTCCAAAGGTGAAGGAATCTGCTGTATGATATCAGATATTACTTCCTCCGATATCATGGGCTGGTCCAATTCCAGGGAATCCAGGCTCTCCAAATAGGCTTGATCTTCACTTTTCTTTCCTGAATTACATGCAAACAAAATCGTTGCAGATAATATGAATATGACCTTTTTCATACACTATGTTTAATTTTCAATTGATTAAAATTTAGCCTTCTCAAAGAAGTCGTAAAATAAATTATAAATAATAATGGAATAGTATAATTCTAAATGAAAAGTCACTTGGTTATTTTTTTATGGATAATTTAGAAAACGAATTTAACAGCTTTCTCAGCCACTCAAAATAGAGCGCCATATAAAGAAGTATATTCATTAACCAGATGACTGCCAGATTAAAATTAAAGGTATCGAAATACATTCCGAGAAAATGTTTTTTCGGCGCGAAAAAATGGGACCGGTAGTCCAATAAATGGTCCGGATCATCCGGCACGTGGTAAATCGGATCAATCTGCTGAATCAGCTCTCCTTCATATTCCAATACCCTGTCTTTGACACTTAGATTTCTTAGTAGATCTGTCAGGCTTTCATTGAAGTATGTATTCTTGTATGCATTTAAATCAAAGCCTGAGTTAGACCTGTTTTCCAGATGGTATATTAAAGCCTCTTTTCTTTTTGTTCCAAGCTTATATTGGTGCAAATAATGAGCATTCGTGCTATCCAGATATACATTAAGAATACTTCCTGTTTCTTTGTTAAAATTTTCAATCGTCAGATCATTACCCAGATCCAGTTTTTCCAGGCCCTGTTTAAAATCCTCTTTTTCAAGTTCATTCCTGAATAGGGTCAGGTGTGATTGTATTTTTTCACGAACCTCTTCCTCTTCACTTCCGAGATTATCATTAATATATTGCAATCTGTTCCGCAATTCATTGACCCAATAAGAGGCTTTGAAGTCTGATTGCCTTTCCAAAACTTCAAACCGGTAGATATCTTTCTCATAGGAATTGGAAACATACTGTTCAACAGCAGCCGCTTCATATGCCCACCGTGAAGCCATTAAGTCCGCAACCACAGGGACTTTTCCCTTCGTACTGATGACATCATTCAGTTTATCAAAACTAAATAAAAGACCGCTCAGGACCATTTGTGGAATGATCAAAAACGGGATCAAGATGTAAGCAGTCACAGCTGAATTAAAAGCAGACGATATATTCAAACCAATAACATTTGCTACACAGGAAACAGAGAATAACACGATCCAGTACACAAAAGTCATCTCTTTTATTTCAAGGATCAGGTTTCCAATAATCGTAAATGTAAAGGTCTGGATGGCCGAAAGAGTAAAAAGAATGATGATTTTTGAAAGCAAATAGCTGTTCCAGCTGAGATTAAGGAACGATTCGCGTTTAAGTATTTTTCTGTCTTTAATAATTTCCTCCGCACTTACCGTCAATCCCATAAACAGGGCAATGATGATGGCCATCATCAAATAGACCGGAATGTTTTCATTGAAATAATAAAAATATTCCGAGTTGTCCTCTGCATTGTTATACTTGATGATAAATGCGAGGATGATTGCCAGGACAGGTGCTTCCAGTAAATTGATCAGCAAGTATTGCTTGTTAGTCAACTTTGAGAGCAAATCCCTTTTGACAAAAATAAACGTCTGAATAAGCTTATTGGGGATGTTGAGCGATTTGGGTGGCAGTTCTTTAGCTTCCTCAACTTTTTCAGTAGTAAATTTGTCCAGGTAAAGCTCATTCCACTGCATCGGGTTGATCTTCCTTTTGTTGGTAAATTCACCGTATTCATCTACTACCTTGGCTTCGATGATATTGAAGATCTGTTCCGGATTGACATTACCGCATGTATTACACTGGCCTCTGTCGCTTCCCACCTGGTTGGTGGCTTTCTTAAAGTAGGTTACTGCCTCTACAGGTGGTCCATAATAAACCGGGAATCCTCCAACATCCATGATCATCATCTTGTCAAACATCTTATAGATGTCAGATGATGGCTGGTGAATGACCACAAAAATGAGCTTTCCCTTCAGGGAAAGTTCTTTTAGTAAGTCAATAACGTTTTCAGAATCCCTTGAAGAAAGCCCGGAAGTAGGCTCATCAACAAATAACACTGCCGGTTCCCTGATCAGTTCCAGAGCAATGTTCAGTCTCTTTCTTTGGCCACCAGAGATGGTTTTGTCCAGCGCGCTTCCTACTTTCAGATCTTTTCTCTGATCAAGACCGAGGTTTGCCAATACTGCGTTGACCCTTTTTTCGATCTCTTCTTCCGAAAGATCAGCAAAACAGAGTTTTGCATTGTAATATAGGTTTTCATAAACCGTCAATTCTTCAATCAGCAGGTCATCCTGAGAAATATATCCTACTACACCTTTGATATCTTCATTGTTGGCAGCCTCATTTATTGACTTTCCATTTATTCTGATATCACCGGATGTTGGTTGATGGATACCTGCAAGGACATTGAGCAAAGTAGTTTTCCCAGCTCCACTGGCACCCATAATACCAATAAGCTTGCCGGGGCCTTCTGCAATATTGACGTCGACCAATCCCTTTGCTCCATTTGGAAAAGTAAGGTTCAGGTCTTTGGCGACAAACGATAATTTTATTTTGGTAAAACCTTCGAGGAAATGAGATACCAGGTCGCTATAGTAAAGCGCATTCCCCTTTGGAGTTTTTATGGTGCTACCATGTGAAAACTGATTGGTATCGCCCGGTTTAATGATAAAACCATTCATGACGATCTCTTCATCTCCCAGGTACCGTACAAAATACATGTCAACAGTTGGTACCCTGAAAAAGATCAATTCCCCTTTTATGTCAACCTCAACCTGTTTAGTTTCTTTTAGTTTATCGTCTGATTTGAGACGGGCAATTAATACATCCGAATTGTCGATCTGATGTCCAGGTTCATAAAGAATGAAAGCTTCAAGTAATTTGTATTCATTGGGATCAATATTGAAAACCTCCGAAACGGTGTTGATGATTTCCATCCGTTGTTCGGTAAATTTTCTGTCCGCTCCAACAAGCTGAAGTAGTTTGATCATTACAACTACTTTCTGCTTTTGTGTCAAGGTTTTGTTGATTTTCTTGCAAATGGCAAGAGTCCTGACAGAGTCCTTAACAGAAGTACGCTTGCTCTTTTTCTTTTCCTTCTCTTCCGGGTCCTCTTCTTTTCCCCATTCTACATATTCATCGTAAAGCGCCAGGTATTCTTTAATAGAATCCTGGTCAAGGTCTTCCTTGAATAAACTAATAACAAAATTTCGCTCATTCTCTGTAACCCCTCCGTCCTGCTTTGTAATAATGGCAAAAAGTTGAGCTAACGCCTTGAGGATTTCTTCACTCATCTATCCGTATTTTCTAAAAGATCTAAAAAGAATATGATTGACAAACTAAATTGTCTTATAAAAAAGTATTTGATTAATAAGTTTTAAACTCAAATTCAAGATCGATCAATTCGGAAAACTCTTCTCCCGCTTCTTCCATATCTTCATCATCTTCGTAAAAATACCAGTCGATTTTGGTTCCCTTAATGTCTTCCAAAGAAGAAAGGATATCCAAAATGAGTTTTGATGAAGCTGTATTGAAGTATTCCAATTTGAAAACAAAAAGTGTCTCAGGATTGGGATCTTTCTTATATTCTTCCAACCAATCCAGTACTGGCTGGTAAAATTCAGCTGAATCTTCAGGAAGTGATCGTCCTGATATTTCAAAAATACCGTTTCCTTTATCTAATAATATTTTTGGGGTATCTTCTGTTCCTTCTAAACTTATGATTTCCATTTCTTATCTATTTAAATATTTTGTCAATTAAAATCTGGATACTGTTGTTTTTAAACTGAAAAATGAGCTGTCATTTCCTTCTTCTTCAAAGGAATATTCCAGTTTATGACCGGATTTTCGGGCCATGTCAACAAAACCCAATCCTGCACCACCTTTTTCTGTTAAACCAGGACCGCTTTTAATGATTTCCTTGTACATCTCTTTTAACCCCTCTTTATCCAGGCTGTTGATCTTTTCCAATCGTTCCTGTATCACTACTTTCCCGTCATTTTTAACAGAATTGCCCGATGCGATTACATAGGAATCTTCTAGTTTGCCCAAAAGGAAGATAGCTGTATTGGTTTCCTTTTTTGCAGAATCAGGATCATCGCTATGTTTTACAATGTTTTGGAGACATTCTACCATCACATTGAAAACCTTTCTCTTGATACTGGACTCTTCACCCATGGAATCCATATTTCTTTCAGCCATCGCCAATACGGACTTTGTAATCTCCTGGGTGAATTCTCCTTCATAAACCAGGATGATACTGTGTTCACGCATCTGCTGATGCAAGTCAAAAACGTATTTCATAATAAAACTTGAGTTTTAATGACACTATAATTTATAAAACAATTTAATAGTTTGAGAATCATTTATTTATAATTAAAATTCTAAAACCTTACTCCAATTAATAAAACATCGTCGGTCTGTTTTCCTTCGCCTTTCCACTCTTCCCAGGCCTGGTCGAAAACATAGTACATTTCATCAATGTTCTTCTCGATGTTGTCAGTGATCAACTCTCTTAGTCGCTTAGGACCAAATTTTCTGTTGTCAGGTCCGCCGAACTGGTCGGGATATCCATCTGAACAGAAAAAGACTGAATCACCTTCTTTAACATTTAGTATAGTGCTGGTGAAATTCGTTTGATTTTTGAATACACCGCCACCGATCGGGAATCTGTCTCCCTTTATTTCGATTAATTCTTTTCCGTCGTGATAATAAAGCGGTCGGTGAGCGCCAGCATATGAAACTTCCTTCTTATTCAGGTCAATTTTACAAAGAGCGATGTCCATACCGTCTTTGGTTTTCGAATCATCCTGATCCTGTCGAAGGGTCTGCGTGACACTATGATCCAGCTTATCAAGGATCTCTCCCGGATCTTCTATCTTTCTTCCTTTCACAATTTCATTCAACAGGAAGTAGCCGATCAATGAGATCAAAGCTCCCGGTACACCGTGACCCGTACAGTCGACAGCAGCGAAATAGATGGTATCTTTTACCCGCACAAACCAAGGGAAGTCACCACTTACCACATCTTTCGCTTTGTATAAAATGAAAGAATCCGGCAGGAACTTCCTGATCACAGTATTGTTAGGGAGAATAGCGCCCTGGATCCTTTTCGCATAGTTGATACTTTCAGTAATCTTTTTGTTTTTCGATTGGATTTCTAATTCAATCTGCTTTCTATCGGTAATGTCGTGAGAAACGACCAAGACCGATTCCATTTTTTCGGCCTCATCGAATTCCGGGATGGCATTGACCTGCATCACCCGGTCGCCAAGTTCAGATGGGAAATCCATTTCCATTGCGACTTTATCATTTTTCTCATGAACGGTCTGAAGAAGGTTTCTCCAATTCTCTTTCAAATCATCCGGAATGTTTACATCGTCCAGCTGCCTGTTAAGGAAATCGGAAGGCTTTTGTCCTGTATAAGTTTCGATCACTGGGTTGATATAGAAGAAATTTCCATCCTGGTCCATTCTTGTGATAAGGTCAGGTGAATTTTCGGATAGCGCCTGCATTTTCGAACGCATCCTTTCTTCCTGCTCAGCGCGTCTTCTTTCAGTGATATCTCTGCTGTTTACAATAATTCCCTGGATGGATTTATCAGAAAGTAAATTCGTTGCAGTAGCTTCCAGCCAGACTGTTTCTCCGTTCTTTTTCAGGTATTCGAACTGTACCGTTTTTGACTCAAATACATTGTCTATGACAGCCTGGAATAGTTTTTCGTATTGATCTTTATGTTCCTTGTGGACATGCTGAATGTCATTGATGCCAATCAGGTCATTTTGATCGTAACCCAATATTTTTGTTACAGATGGACTGATATATCGTATTGTCCCGTCTTCTTCGTAAATAGATATAACCTCAGAAGCATTTTCCAAAAGAAGCTGCATCCTTGTTTGCGTTCTGTTTACCTCTTCTATCTGATCTTCCAATCGCTGATTGGTTCGCTTCAGCTCTTCCTGTGTTGCGGCCATCTCCTCAGCGTTTTGACGCAATACTTCCTGTTGCTCCTGAAGCTCGGTACTCATCTTCTGAGATTCCTGGAGGAGGATACGCGTACGCTCGTTTACCTTTATGTTGAAAATGGTTCTCGCAATGATCACACTGATCTCTTCAATGAATTTGATCTGCATGGGAGAGAAACGATGAATACCGGCAAATTCCAGAATTCCATACACCTTTTCTTCTGTGATCATCGGGTTGATCAAAATGCATTTTGGTCGTTGTTCACCAATCAAACCGGAGGTAATGGAAACGTAGTCATCTGGAATTTCTGTTCGCAGGATACCTGCTTTTTCTGCTGCCACCTGGCCTACCAGACCTTCTGCAAACTTAAATTTTCCATTCAGGTATTTCTTTTTATGATAAGCATATGAGGCTTTTAATTCCACATAGGTTTCATCTTCCTCATCGTCATTCTTAACATAAAATGCTCCCTGAACAGCATCGATCTTTTCTGTCAAATAGGCAATGACCGCTTCACCTAATTCATTAATTGTATCATGCGACCTGAGGATCTCACTGATCTCGGCAACACCTGTGACGATCCAGTTTCTCTCCTTGTCTCTCTTTTCATTTTCCTGGAGGCTTTTTCTCATGTTGATCAAAGCATTTCCAAGGATATCCTGATTACTCAGCGGGGTAAATTCCGCGTCGAATTTTCCTTTTCCAATTTGTTCTGCAAATGAAGCAGTGTCTTTCAGACCCTGAACCAACCCGTTAGTGGTTTCTGCCATTTGTCCGATCTCATCATCGTATTTTTTGTCGATCTTATTAGGTAAAATACCTTGAGAAAGAGAAGCAAGACTTTCCTTCAGGCTTAATAGTGGAGTAACAAAATACTGTGACAACAAAAATGAAACAAAAATGGCAATCGCGAGTATGCCCAAACCATACAAGGTGTATCTAAGCAATGCACCTGATGCCTCCGCCTGTAACTCTTCCTTATCTATTTTAACAACTACCCCCCAGTTAATTTCAGGAATGTATCTCCATGCGGCAAGGATTTCATTTTCGTAATAATCATATGCTGTACCGGAACCATCACTTCCCATAGCAGCTGATCTTACTGCAGAATCTTTATTATAGTTAGCTGAATCAATTTTTATGTTTCTGACAAGTGCTGTAGAAGTGTCTGACTTAATGGGATTTAGGTAAAAGGCTGTATTACCAATTTTTTGTGTAAGAATAGTTTCAACAGTTTCTCCCAATTCGATGTTATTTTCCAGCAAAGCATAAAGTTCATTCAGGCTTAATTCTAAGAAAACCAATTTGCCCGAGCCCTCACCGGTTCCGGCTGGTGCACCAACTAATACATGAAAATCATCATCACCTGATTTATAAACCTTACTAAAAAATACTCCCTTTGATGCCTGATCAACCAAATCTCCATCATATCCGTCCACATATTTTCTGATATTATCAAAATTCGAATTTGAGTTGGTATTGTATAAAATGTTGCCATCAGAATTAGTCACCATAATGGCTTCAGCTTCCATTAGCCTTTGGATGGGCTCAAGTGTTTCTCCATAATCAACATCCGGTTCATCGCCTCCCAGATCAAAACCTCCCAACATTGACATATCATCATCCATCATCATTCCGAGATCATCTTCCCCGGTTTCCTCTTCAATTGCTTCCGTTTCCTGAAAAATATCCTGATTTTTGATGTATTGAATGTCCGCCATTCCCCTGGCAACAAATTCTTTGATATGATTGACCTTAAGATCAACCAGTGAGTTGAGATTCTCCTGGTATTTTACTTCAAGATTCTGTTTTCTCAAATCATAAGACAGGAATCCTGATATAAAAAGTGTAATTAGTACCAGCAGTACAATTATCCCTGTTAACTTCTGTCGTAAACTTAATTTATTGAACATCTATATTTCAATTTTTCTTTACGTCTTTGCTTTTCGCTTTACTACTTTCTTTTTTGGCCACCTTTTTGGTTGTGGTTTCTGTTTTGGTAGTCTTTTTTGGCTGTTCTTTTATTTCTGTCGTATCTACTTGCTGATTTTCCAATAATTCCTGCTCAATCAACTTCAGGGACTGTGCAAGGATCTCATCGTGATCTTCATTTAACTCAGCGAATGAAGCAATTTCGATCAGCGCCTCTACCTCTCCATCTATAGCATAAGGCTTTATCATCAAATAATTGGGAGATGCAGTACCCAATCCAGAAACGATGGTCATATATCCTTCGGGGATTTCATCCAGCTTCTTGGTTTTGTTTTCCATAGCTGCCTGTCCTACCAGGCCTTCGCCAAACTCATAACTCAGCCGTTCACTTTCCGGCAGGCTAAACGCAAAGGCAGAAACCATTTCCAGGCGTCTTTTAAAACCTTCCTTTTTGGTTTGGTATAATACTCCCTGGCAGGCCTCCGTAGCATCACAGGCTCTTTGCAGTAATGCATCGAATTTTGATTGGGTAGTTTTTTTCTGTTGAACAGCTTTGGAAATTGAAGAGACAATTTCCTCGACATTTATTTTATTTTTCTTATCTGAGCTTTCCCCCTTTACAAGATCAACTTCTGTATCCTCTATGTAAAATACTTCCTGCTGGTCGTCTTCAGCATTTTGCATTCTTTGGGTCTGGATAATGTATGCAAGACCAAGCAATAGTGTTAGTATGATAACAACACTCGTCCGGATCAACAATGGTGTAACATCACTGATTGCCTGAAACCCGATAGACATCGAATTTTTTTCCAATGATCCTGGCAATGCATAGAGCATGTAGATCGAACCAACCAGCCCAATTAAAAAAAATAAAATAATAAGCTTCTGTATCTTATTACCGTCTAAATTCATCAATTTGAATATTTTTTAGCTAGTTCATTAAGAAATTTAATAATATTTTCGATAGACAGCGTATAGTCAATTTCTGTTATCCGCAGCGCCGCAGTGGGCATGGTATCTATCAAACATTCTGCAGGATCTTGAACTATTGTCAAGCCCCCTTTTTCCTTTATCGTTTTCATTCCAATTGCACCATCCTTATTAGCGCCCGATAAAAGGATCCCGATCAATCGTTGTTTATAAGAATAAGCCGAAGACTCCAAAGTAATATCAATGGAAGGACGGGAGTTGTTGACCATCGACTCCGTTGATAATGCAAATGTATGTCCTAGCTCTATATACATATGATAATTAGCCGGGGCCAGGTAAACCTTCCCCTTTTTAATTCCTTCTTTATCATAAGGTTCAATCACAGGTTTTACACTTTTGATCGACAGGGCTTCCATAAATCCATTTCTCACGTGCTTCAGCCTATGCAGGCACATGATGATGGGAAGAGGGAAGCTCTCCGGAATATTCGAAAGGATTTTTGTGATCCCCTGAAAGCTGCCGGCCGATCCTCCTATAACAACTGCCCTGTATGAATCATTTATATCTGCAAACCTCATGGAACTATCCAGGATAATTGAACCCTACTCTTTTATTTTCTTATAAACCTTCTCTTCATTATTTACAACAATAAATTTGTTGGCAATTTCACACCATATCAAAGACTCCTTCGATCCGATAGCCAGGTATCCATATTTGAAAATACTTTCATGAAGCTTCTTCAATACATCGTTTTGCAATGTCTGATTGAAATAGATCATCACATTTCTACACATGACAATATCAAACTTGCTGAAGACCATGCCATTTACCAGATCATGGATCCGGAATGACACATTTTCAACCAATGATTTATCCATGTAAGCATACCCGTTTTTCTCTTCGTAATACTTATTAAAATCTTCCGTACCCTGAACCCTCAAATAGTTCTTATCATTGAGGTCCATATTTTTTATAGGATATACACCCTTTTTCGCTTTTTCAATAATGATAGGATCAATATCTGTAGCCACAATTTTGCTACTTTCCAGGATGCCCATTTCTTTCAATAAAATGGCCATAGAATACACTTCCTCCCCTGAAGAACAGCCGGCATGCCAGATGCTGATCTTTTGGTGGTTTAATAAAATGTTAGGAATGATTTTATCCCTCAGCACTCTCCAGAATGAGGGATCTCTGAACATTTCTGTTACATTGACGGTGATTTCAGACAGGAATTCCTGAAAATAAGCTTCACTTTCACTTATTTTCTTGATAAGAGATTCAACATTGTTGAATTTGTAGAGCTCCAAAATTCTACTTACCCTTCTTTTGAAGGATGACATCGCATAATTAGTGAAATCGTAATTGTACTTTTCCTTTATTGTTTCAGCTAACTTCCTGATGTCAACAATATGTATTTCCTGCATAACATTTTAATTTACTCACACAGATACTCAATAATTTATTCCACCCCGCAGATTTACAAACTCAATTGTTAATTTTAGGAATATTAGATATCGAATCCGTCTTGAAAACCCTTTTCAGCCTGCTCTGAAATGAGTCCAAGCAACGAAAGATATAATATTTATTTAAACTTTACATTGCTAAAATTTGATTTAAACCTACCTTATGATGTAACTTTTTCATACAAATGTTTAAGAAAGACCCGTTTGATATAATGTTTTTAATTTACATCTGCCGGCTCTCAGCATATCATTAATATCGGAACTGTCAGATTAGTAAATGATAAATGTTCAAAAAGTATGAAAACGATGGATATTACTATGCTCGGAGAGCTTTCTGGTCATGGAAAAACATAAAAATAACCGGATGAAAAACATTCTTCTCTTAGGTGCAGGACGCTCCACGAACACTTTGATTCCTTATCTGAAGGAACTTTGTATTCAAAAAGGCTGGAGATTAAAGGTAGGTGACTTTTCTGAAGAACTTGCTCGTAGAAAAGTGATGAATTCACCTGTTGCCAGTGCCTTTCGGTTTGATTTATTTGACGAAAACCAAAGGGCAAAAGAGATCAAACATGCAGATATAGTGATATCGATGGTCCCTGCTCATTTACATTATTTAATTGTCAAGGATTGTATCAGGTTTGGCAAGAACATGACGTCAGCCTCATATATCTCCGATGAGATAAAAGGTTTACATGAGGAAGCCAGGTCTAGCAATGTAATTGTACTAAAGGAATGTGGACTAGACCCTGGAATTGATCATATGTCAGCCATGAAAGTGATCGATGAGATTAAACAAAGAGGTGAGCTTCAGGCTTTTGAAACTTTTACCGGCGGACTGCTAGCTCCTTCAACGAAAGACAATCCATGGCAGTACAAATTTACCTGGAATCCAAGAAATGTGGTTATGGCGGGCAAGGGAGGTGTGAAGTTTATCCAGCAGGGCAGATTCAAATACATTCCCTATCACAAGATATTTTCGCGAACTGAGGTGGTGTATCTGCCAGGCTACGGCTATTTCGAGGGGTACGCCAACAGAGATTCACTAAAGTACCTCGATATTTATAATCTTCGTGGGATCAAAACCCTCTTTCGGGGAACCTTCCGTCGTCCTAATTTTTGCCGGGCATGGAACATTTTTGTTCAACTCGGAGCAACGGAAGATACCTATGAAATGGAAAAGGTATCAGAGATGTCGCACCGACAATTTATCAATTCCTTTCTTCCATATAATCCACATGATTCGGTCGAGTTAAAGCTGGCGCATAATATGAATATCGGTTTGGAATCGCAGGAGATGTTCATGCTGAAGTGGCTGGATATATTTAAGGAAACTCCAGTAGGGTTGGATCAAGGCACTCCCGCACAAATTTTGGAGCATATTTTAATGAAGAAATGGGCAATGGAAGCTGATGATAAGGACATGATTGTAATGTGGCACAAATTTGATTACGAGGTTGAAGGTCAGATGAAACAGATCCAATCACACATGGTGATCGAAGGCGATGATCTTGAGAACACTGCTATGGCCAAAACCGTTGGTTTACCATTGGGAATTGCCACAAAACTTATTCTCGAAGGAAAAATTAAATTGAAGGGTGTAATGCCACCAATTGAAAAAGAAATTTATCTACCCATCCTGGATGAATTGAAAATTCAGGGGATTGAATTCAAGGAGTCAGAAATGCCTCTTAAAACTGAAGATAAAAATCCTTGAGTAAGGCCATGTATTCTTCGCTGTATTCGTGATTACTTTTTCGTATGATTAAATCCCTTTCAAGGAAAGGAGACGCACGAAATGTGAACTGACAGACAATTGCTTTTGGGGGTTGATCCTGGAAATTGAGAATATTCAATTGAAAGCAAGGGAACAATTTATACTTTTCGGCAACCTCTATAAAGGAAGTCATTTCCATTTCAGGGAGAAGTATGGCAAAGAAACCGTCTTTTTCCAATAGACCTTTAACATTTTCAATCAATAAATTAAGAGGTAGCTGGTCCGTATGTCGGGCTAAATTGATCTGTAGGTCCGGAGATTTAAGGTGATTGTCAAAGAATGGAGGATTGGAAAGTATCAGGTTGAATTTGTTTAAATACGTTGTCTTCAGAAAATCGCCGTGTTGAATATGAAGCCTGGTTGACCAAGGGCTAATTTTGAAATTATTTTTGGCCTGTTTAAATGCGCTTTCATCTATTTCCACTGCTTCAATCACTGCTTCCTTGAATCGCTGAGCTGCCATCAATGACAGCAGTCCTGTTCCGGTACCGATGTCAAGGATTTTCTTGGGATGATCTGCTTTTATACTTGCTCCGAATATACACGCCAAAGTCCCAACTTTCATGGCACATTGGTCCTGATTTACCCTAAATTGCTTAAACTGAAAGTAAGAATTGGCCAAAGGAAGATTTGAATGTATTTAACAAAAATAGGGAAGAATTTTAGTTTTCTTCTTCATACCCTTGATCTGGTTTTAAGCCGGGAGAATTAGCTGCAGCCACAGCTAACCGGTCGCATCGTTCATTCTCAGGGTGACCGGCATGTCCTTTCACCCATCTGAATCTTACGTTGTGTTTTTGCTGCAAGGGAATAAAGCGCTTCCAGAGATCGACGTTCTTTTTCTTTTTGAATCCGGTTCTTTGCCAGCCCTCTAGCCATCCTTTTTCGACCGCATCTACAACATATTTTGAGTCAGAAAAAATGGTCACATTTAATCCATTTTTTGTCAGGGCTTCCAATCCTTTGATGACTGCCATTAATTCCATACGATTGTTGGTGGTATTACGGAAGCCCTCCGAAAGTTCTTTTCTGTGTCCTTTGTATTCCAGGATCACACCGTAGCCTCCGGGACCTGGATTGCCTTGTGCGGCCCCATCTGTGTAAATATTTATCATGAAAACAGGTTTTCTTTTAGAAGTTTTACAGCCAACGAAAGCAGGATGATACCAAATACTTTTCTCAAAATGTCAAATCCTCCTTTGCCAATCTTTTTTTCCAGCCAGTTGGATGATTTTAATACAATGAAAACGAATACAAGGTTAATGATAATGCCTATGAGGATGTCTATTTGTGCGTAAGCGGCTTTGAGTGATAGAATTGTTGTTAAAGAGCCTGCGCCTGCGATCAAAGGAAAAGCCAATGGAACGATAGAAGTGGTTTTCGGTGTGGTTGGATCAGTCTTAAAAAATGTCCTGTCGAGGATCATTTCCATGCCAATAATCAGGATGATGATGGCGCCAGCCACAGAAAATGATTCGACATCTATCCCCAATAGTTTAAGGATTGCCTCACCAATAAACAAGAATGCAATCATCAGAACGCCCGCCACGATGGTCGCTTTCAGCGAATCGATATGACCGGCCTTTTTTTTCAGATCGATGATGATGGGAATAGAACCAACAATATCAATAATCGAAAAGAGAATAACGGAAATGGTGAGGATGTCTTTGAGGTTGGGCATTTGAATCGTTAATTAATTACAAAACTCTCCAGCGCCAACCGGTACCCATCCAACCCAAAGCCCACGATGATCCCTTTGCACACAGGAGACAAAAAACTTTTGTGGCGGAACTCTTCCCGTTTATGGACATTGGAAATGTGGACCTCAATAACAGGTGTTGTCACTCCGGAAATAGCATCTGCAAGTGCCACTGATGTATGGGTATAAGCGCCAGCATTAAAAATAATTCCATTGTAGCTAAAACCCACTTCATGGATCTTGTCGACTAATTCTCCTTCGTGATTGGATTGGAAATATTCCAGGTCAATTTTTGGATACTTGTTTTTCAATTCTTCAAAAAAACTTTCAAAATCCCGGTCTCCATAAATATTTTTTTCTCTTTTGCCAAGTAAATTTAGGTTTGGGCCATTGATGATCAGTATCTTCATTATTATTGCTTTTGTATGTCCTGGGATATTTATATCAAACAGTTTAAAAATTATCTGAAACTGGAGCGTTCGCTTTCTGAAAATTCCATAGAAGCGTATGTCCGGGACGTCATAAAGCTAAAACAGTTTGCCGAAAACTCCAATATTGGGCAATCACCATTTCAAATTGAGCCACAGCATCTGAATGATTTTCTGCAGAGCCTGGGAGAAGATGAATATTCCGCTTATTCCCAGGCAAGAATGCTTTCGGGGATTAAGACTTTTTTTAAGTTTTTGGTGCATGAAGAATACATTAAATCAGACCCGACCGAACTATTGGAATCGCCAAAGCTGGGAAGAAAGCTCCCTGATGTATTGAGCGTGCTGGAAATCGATGCAATTCTCGAACAAATTGATATGTCTAAGCCGGAAGGAATGAGAAATAGGGCCATGCTGGAAACCCTTTACAGCTCCGGCCTGCGTGTTTCGGAATTGATTAACCTGAAGCTCAATAATATCTATTTTGATGTCGGTTTTTTGAGAATTCTCGGTAAGGGAAGTAAAGAGCGGTTGGTACCGATCGGGAGGACGGCCTTGAAATTCATAAACATGTACATCGATGATGTGAGATGCCACATCGAAATTAAAAAGGGATCCGAAAGTTTTGCCTTTCTCAACAGACGAGGGTCACCACTGACTCGTGTGATGGTTTTTACGGTCATCAAAGACCTGGTTAGAAAAGCAGGAATCGACAAAAAAGTAAGTCCGCACACCTTTCGACATTCCTTTGCTACCCATCTTATTGAAGGGGGAGCGGATTTGCGCGCCGTTCAGGAAATGTTGGGGCATGAATCCATCACAACAACGGAGATCTATACGCATCTTGATCGCGATTATTTGCGGCAGGTGATCATTGATTATCATCCAAGAAGCTGATCAGTTTTCTCTCAGCTTTCTTCCTATTTTTTGAATGCACAAGACATTTATAAAAATGAGCAATCCGGGAAAAAGCAACAGCCACCAATAATCCGTATTCATTTGAAAGGAAGCAATTAATTTCCCCCAGCCGGGATATTGGGCCGGAAGGCCGATGCCCAAAAACGAAAGGGTGGATTCAATCACTAGCAGTCTGGCAAATGCAAATGCAAAAAGAACCAATAGTGACTGGAACATGTTGGGAAATATGTGCCTGAAAACGATGGGTATGTTTCGCTGTCCGATTACTCTTGCTGCATCTATGTAAGTCTGATTTTTGGTTTTCAGTAATTCAGCCCGGGAGAGAAAGAAAAATTCCGGCCACATGGCTGCAACACAATAAATGATAAAGAGTGCTGGTGAAGGACGAAGGATCGAGGATAGTAATATGATAATGAAAATAGGGGGAATGGTTGAATAAACTTCTACCACTCTTACAACATACAAGTCAAATGGTATCGGGATCTGTTTTTTACTTTTTATCAATAAAAAGATAAGCAGACTAACGGAAGCAAGGAAAGCTGATGGCAACAGCAAGTCAATCAATACAGAGAACCTGAATGTATTGATATTGAATGCATAAAAAGCCAGCCCAATAATTAAGAAGCCTCCTATCCAAAATTTAGCTGCTTTTATTTTTAGTTTATCATCCCCAAAGTATCCTGAAAAACAACCGAACGTTATGCCCACGAAGGATCCCAGCAGTGTACCCATAAATGATAGAAACAATGTATTCTTTGTCCCGAAAAACAATTGCTTTAATACATCTCTTCCCAAATGATCGGTGCCTAAAAAATGACCTTCTGAAAAGGGTGAAAGACCTATATTTCCCAGGTCAATTTGGACTGAAAATGTTGTGCCGGAAAGTTTATGAAAGGTCATGATGAAAATTGAAAGCAATATTTCAATAGCAATAAATAGGAAACATAGATTGCACCAAGTGTCTTTCAGGCCTTTTTCCTTTAACCACTGTGTCATATGAATGAAATTCGTGGATCAGCCAGACGATACCCGATATCCGCCAGTAAATTTGCCAGCATTTTAACCAGGCCAATAAGCACAATGATGATCAGGATCATCGGGTAATCATATTTTGCGATAGCGTCCAGAAGAAGCAAACCGGTACCGGGAATGGAGTAAACATATTCTACGATCATCACTCCGGCAATGGTGGCAGGTAAGAACGATGTAAAAAGGGTGATAAGGGGATTGAGAGCATTTCGCAGGATATGCTTGTTTAGAATTTTTTTGTTTTCCAATCCTTTCGATCTAAGCGCCAATACATATTGTTTTTTGAATTGTTTTTCAACAGCAGCCATGGTCTGAATGACAATTACCGGCATGGCTGAAATGACCAGGGACAATACAGGCAGAACAAAATGCGAAAACTGTATCGATTCCCCGGTTCCCACACCAAAAGAAGGAAAGAGCTGAAAAAGAAAATTGGAGGCAAAAAACAGGATGAACAATTCTGCTAGCCAGAAAAGTGGCATGGCGTCAATAGTATATAGGATTTGTGGTACCCATCGCCCGAGGGAATTTGATTTCACGGCCAGCCAAATTCCCAGTGGCACAGAGACCAAAAAGAGTACAAAAATGGATATTCCACCAAGCAAACCAGAGATTCTCAAAGCAGGAAATACCCGATGTTTGATCAGCAAACCATCCGAAATGGATCTTCCAAGGTCTCCATGAAGAATCCCGGAAATCCAATTATGAAATCTGTTTTCTTGACCGTTCCAGAGAAATTTTGGGATTAATCTTTCATAATTCTGGCCACTGCTTTTTAGCTCAGTAAACTTCTCATACAATTCCCCTTTGCTTTTTAAATCAGATTTCAGGATGAGGTTTTCCAATTCATCCAAATTTTTTGTTTGATAGATTCCGTATAACAACTGCTGGTCATTTATTCTTTCCATGCTTTGCAAAAAATCAAAGGCTACATCTTTATCTGAAAAAGATTTTGTCAGATGCTTGATGAACAACCTTTTTTCTTTTGGGAAAACGCGATATAAAGTGTCGGGAGAAGATTTGGTTGTAATGGAAAAATAGAAGAGGGGCTTATCAAAATGATATTTTTCGAGAACTATGTTAATTTCTCTTTCCATTAGATTTTCAGACCTAGGACTTTGCTGCCAATCGACTTTTGAGAGCTCGTTTTCAACGATATTTCCGGCAAGGATGTCCAATAGAAAGAAGGTGACCAGGCTTATAAAAAACAGGGTCGGAAGAATAATGAGAATTCTTTTAATCAGGTAGAATATCACTTTCTTTCAATTTAAATGAGGCCAGATTATACCCTGGTTTTAAGGTAGATAGCTGAATATCTATGTATCTTTTACTTACTACTATATTATTGTTTTCATTGTAAATTGGAATGATATTGCATTCTTCATAAAGTATGGTTTGAAATTCCCACAACAGGTCTTTTCTCTCTTCCTTACTTTCTGTATAGTTTATTGCTGAAATAAGTGAATCACTCCGTTTGGTGCCAAAAGACGTGTAGTTTCTCCCAGTTGGAGGAATAAAATCCGTATGTAAAATATAGTCGTAATTAAAAGCTGTTGGCCCCCCGAATAAGCTTTTCAGACAAAGATCGTAATCCATTTTACCCAGGTTTTCATTTAAAACATTCTTGTCAACCGGACGGATTATTAAGTTGATGCCAGCCTGGCCAAATCCATCCCTTAACAATAAAGCCACCGTTTCAAATTCAGCGACCCCTTTATCATAAATCAGCTCCAATTCAACATTTTCATCATTCTTTTTCAACTTTCCATTTTCGAGGAAAAATCCTTTATTTTTAAAGATCTCCATAGCTGAATCGGGATTGAAGGGTGTCAACTCTGTTGCGCCGTTATAATAATCTTTTTGATGTGGGGGAATAAATCCGATTGTTCGCTCGGCATTTTCATACAAAGCGACATTGATGATGTCCACATAAGGAACTAACATTGACAAAGCATGCCGGAAGCTCTTTTCTTTTAAAGGACCACGTTGAGCGTTAACACCCATAAAAGTAAACCCATACGATCCGATCGAATGGAAATTAAACTGCCTGGTAAGGCCTTCATTCCGCTTAAGCTTTTGAAAGTTCACAGGTGATACCTGGTCCAGTATATCCAATTGTTGGTTTTCAAGTGCTATGATTGCCGAGAAATCATTAGGTATAACAAGGAAAGTAATTTTTGAAGGCGCTGCTTTCAGAAAATTTTCCTCTGCATTTTCAAACCAAAAATTATTTTTCTTTTCCAACACCACTCTCTGGCCGGGTAACCATTCTGTTACTTTGTATGCATGACTACCGGATATGCTTTCCCTGTTTTCAAGGAAATTCAGGGATGAGATTACATCAGCAAATTGTTTTAATTCAGGGTTATTTATCCCGCTTTTTAACTTTTCGAAAGGTATATCATACAGCAGATTTTGAGGGTCGAGAATGGACTCGGGATATATATAAAATTCAGCAAAATTCTCGATAAGTTCTGGAGAGTTATACTTGAATTTAAATGTTATATTTTTTTTATCTATTATTTTAAAATTTTCAATGAATTTACATCTGTTTATAATCCCGTTTAGCTCTCCATCAGGCAGGTAAAATAATTTGATGGTAAAAGCGACATCTTCGGAAGTTACGGCTGATTGATCCGACCACTTTGCATCATCCCTGATTTTAATATGGGCATATATTCCCGAATCGGACACCAAAATTTCCGGAATTTCTTCAACAAGTACAGGTTGCAATTGACCGTTCGGCAGGGTGATTGAAAAAAGTGACTGGTAGACCAGATCCAATAATTGACGAGTGGTTTTAGACCGGAAAGTAACAGGGTTTAGAGATTCAGGATCATCTTTTATTCTCACTTTGAGGGCATTGTCAGAGTTCTGTTTCCCACAGGAAATGAGTAAAAAAAGCGACAAAAAAAGCAGGATTTTTATCTCATGGATGGCGGATTTCATCGACACATTTGTATCATATGTCTATAATATTAATATGATGGAAGAAAAAAAAAGTATTGGGTCGAATATTTTACGTTTTTTGCATAGGAAAGGACTACACAAAAACACATTTTCTTCCAAAAACGAGTAGTTGTGAAGCTACCACCAGACTGTAGGGGTGATTTTGGAATTTAGTAACATTTTGAAGGGGTGTGACTGAATCCATTTTTGAATCGCTGATAAAAATTTTTTGAGAGAGTTATTTATTATTTATAGAAAGTTACAGAATGGAGGAAATTAGCCAGTTAATTAAAATTATAACAAGGCATACCAAAAAAAATCTGCCTTTAATTGACCTTAAGGCTCAGGAGGATGGCGAAAACAAAGAGCTTAAATTATTTTTAGGAATAAAAAATAGTGAGTTCGAGTCAGACGAGATTGCCTCGAAAGGCATCTACGGAGAAAAAGAGGTTGATTTTAAATTCAGAATGCTTAAGTCCAGGTTGAACAAAAAGCTGCTCAACCATTTATTTTTTATGGATTACGGCGTTTCAAAAATGCATAAGTCCCTGACATTTCACCAGGAATGTATGGACTACTATTATTTTTCAAAGCATTTATTGAAGATTGGCGAAGTAAAGCTTGCGACAAAGCTGCTTTATAAAACCATAGACCTGGCCAAGGAGTGTGAATACAACGATATCCTGTTGGGTTGTCTGAAAGAGCTTCGGGATATTTACTCTAGTACTTATCGTCCAAAGTTATTTCAGAGCACGCATGAGGAAATAACCGAGTACGAAGCGCTTGTCAAATTGGAGGAAGAAGCTGATACCATATACTTTGAACAAAAATTATTTTTTAACAGCTCGATCACTAACAGGAAAAAAGACCTGAAACCGGTTAAAAATGCCATCAAATCTTTAGAGAAGCTTTATCAAAAAACAGAGTCTTACAATATTTTTGAAAAGCAGTTAAAGCTTATTATCTGGTTGTATGAATATGAGGGTAAATATGAGGAAGTACTGAAATTTGTTGATAGAACTGAGACAGATTTCATGAAGGGAAACATCAATCAGACGAGGTTGAATCTGGAAAATCTGAAAATTGCCAGGTTGTATGCACTCCTTAAGCTGAACCAACTAGTAGAAGGGGAGAAGTATGCACAAGCTGTTCTGGAGGAAATTGATAAGGATTCTTTAAATTACTTTGCTATTCAGGAGAATTACCTGCAAATCGTCATTCGGAAGGATCAAATGGATGAGGCGGTTTCCATTGTAAACGATGTTTTTGCAAATAAATCATTCCCGGATCTTAATGAAACCCAAATAGAGAGATGGCAGGTTTACCGTGCATATCTTTATTACCTGACAGGTGAGAAGTCGCTGACCAGAAAGATTAACTACAAGGATATGGTAGAGGTCATACCCGAATTTCAAAAGGATAAGGCTGGGGTAAACCTGGCGATACTTATCCTGCAGGTATTGACCCATGTTGATGATGACATCGGTAAATTGCACGAAATACTATCTGCAATAGATGACTATACAAATAAGTATCTGAACAATACATTCAGCAAGAGAACGAAGGTGTTCTGTAAATTGCTTCACAAGATCGTTTCTCACAATCGTGATTTTGATCAGATCATGCAAAAGAGTAAATACTTAACAGATAAGTTAGCCGAAATAGAAATTGAAGGTGACATCTATGCTGATATTGAAATCGTACCCTACGAAAAACTGTGGGACATGATCACTAAGAGATTATCGATATTGCGGTATCAAAGTGTCTGATTAAGGTTGGCCGGATGAGTTTACCTGATCCGGTCAACTGATTTTACCAGTTTTTCATCCCTCCTGATAAACCTGTTGGCAAGCGAATTGAAAATCAAAGCAGCCAGGGGAATAAAAAATCCAATTTGATAATCACCCTTTACACCGGGATTAAAATTCATTTCATTTTTTAATAAAATAAAGACCGCTGTTCCAACAGCAAGCATGATCAGAAGTGCAATCAACGCGCCTAGCTTGATTTGCAAAAGCCGATTTTTATATTGAAAAATAGAATAAAAGACCACCAGAATAGAGATGACCGCAGGTATGGCAATATAATAGGGGTATTGATGCGTAAGTAGATCCCAGCTCCCATCACTGTTGGCTGTCCATGTATATAGCCCAAATGAATCCAAAGTCATTTTCTGTATACCATCTTCACTCACTTTCAGGAAAATGGGCAAGAAAAGGTAAGCTCCCATGCAACCGGCTACTGCCAGCAGGAATAATGTTTGAATACGTTGGATCATTTTTTAGTTTTTTGTGCAAATAAAATCACAATTTAAGGTTATAAAAAGCCAGAAATATAAATTTCTGATAAATCCAGTCAAAATCTTTTAATTTCGCAGCTAAAAGTTGAATTAGTGAGGTATTTTGCGGAAGTCGCATATTTGGGAACAAATTATCACGGTTGGCAGTCACAAAGGAATGCACATACCATTCAGGATGAGATCGAAAAGGCCTTTAAAACCTTTGCAGGTAGATCCATAAAAATCACCGGAAGCGGAAGAACTGATACAGGAGTTCATGCTTATCAACAGGTTTTTCATTTTGATATGGATCATGCAGTTGATGAAAATCAACTTTGTTATAAACTAAATATATTGTTAGGTAGGGATATTCAGATTGTTAAAATAAGGGAGGTAAATGGAAATGCTCATGCACGGTTTGACGCGGAGAAAAGAGCATATATTTACCGGATCAATCCAAAGAAAAACCCATTTTTAATTGGTCAGTATTATCAATATTCCAAAAAGTTAGAGTTGAATTTGATGAATGAGGCTGCGGAGTTGCTAAAAGGCCAACACGATTTTCAGAGCTTTTCAAAGGTAAAAACGGATGTAAATAATTTTGACTGCAACGTTTTTGATGCGAAATGGGTTGAAGAAAAAGGTAGCTTTGAATTTCATATTTCCGCTAACCGTTTTCTCAGGGGAATGGTAAGGGCCGTAGTAGGAACATTATTATTAGTAAGCGAAAAAAAGAAGACCATCAGGGATTTCAAAAATATCATTTTATCAAAGGATCGTAAGAAAGCGGGTCGATCGGTACCTCCGGAAGGATTGTTTTTGAGTGAAGTAATTTACCCGGAAAGTATTTATAAAAATTAAGATTTTGGAGCAGGAAAAGACAACTTCCGGAAATATCATTGACTTTCAGGTACTCAAGAGGCTGTATCAGTATGTCAAGCCCTATTCTTTGGTATTCTATTCTTTGATCGTACTTACACTCTTAACGGCTGTTTTAGGCCCTGTCAAACCCTATCTGGTCTCCTTTGCTATCGATGACTATGTTTCTGTTGGTAATTACCTAGGCCTAGTCAAAATCATCAATATCCTGATCGGGTTATTGGTCTTTCAGGCGATCGTCCAGTATGCTCACACGTATCTTTCTGGCTGGCTGGGACAGACGATCATCAAAGATATCAGGGTGAGGCTTTACCGGCACATTCTCAACTTAAATCTCAGGTTTTTTGACAGAACGCCGATTGGGAGGTTGGTGACACGTAATGTCTCGGATATAGAAACCTTGTCCCAGGTTTTCAGTGAAGGACTGGCGGCTTTGGCCGGGGATATTCTCCAGATTGTATTCATCCTGGGATTGATGTTCTACATGAACTGGAAACTAACTTTGATAAGCTTGTCTACGTTGCCACTCCTCATGTTTTCCACCTATATCTTTAAAGAGAAAGTAAAGTTTGCTTTTAATGAGGTGCGAAATGCAGTTAGCAATCTAAATTCATTTGTACAGGAACACGTAACGGGGATGAGTATCGTACAGATCTTTAACAGCGAGGAACGCGAGTATAAAAAATTCAAAGACATCAATGACGAGCATCGTAAAGCAAACATCCGGTCTGTCATGTATTATTCAGTGTATTATCCGGTCGCTGAAGTTATTCAGGCATTGGGAATTGGTTTACTTGTTTGGTGGGGAGCGAAGGGGATTATTCAGGAAGACCCGGCTATTACGCTGGGGAACCTGATCGCTTTTATCATGTATATCCAGATGTTTTTCCGTCCTATTCGAATGATTGCAGACCGGTTCAACACCTTGCAAATGGGAATCGTGAGTTCTTCCCGGATATTTAAATTATTGGATAGCAGGGACCAGATCCCAAATAACGGAAGCTACAAGCCTGATCATCTGACCGGTGATGTGGAATTCAAAAATGTATGGTTTGCCTATGAAGAACGTAACTATGTATTGAAGGATATTTCCTTTAAGGTTCAACCTGGTAAATCGCTCGCAATTGTTGGCGCAACCGGGGCCGGGAAGTCCTCCATTATTAATTTGCTAAATCGTTTTTATGATATCAATCGTGGTCATATTTACATTGACAAAAAAGATATCGGAGAGTACGAACTGGAAAGATTAAGAGAGAATATTGGTGTGGTTTTGCAAGATGTCTTTCTGTTTTCGGATTCCATAGAAAAGAATATCACTCTGGGGAATCCTGATATTACCAGGGAGAAAATAATGGAAGCGGCGGAATTGGTAGGGGCGAGAAAATTTATTGAAAGATTGCCAGGCGGCCTTAATTATGATGTGAAGGAACGAGGGGCTACTTTGTCCGTAGGCCAGAGACAATTGATTTCCTTTATTCGGGCGATGGTTTACGATCCCAAAATCATCGTACTGGATGAAGCCACCTCTTCGGTAGATACGGAGACAGAGGAATTGATCCAGTCAGCCATTGAAAAGTTAATGAAAGGAAGGACGTCTATTGTTATTGCCCACAGATTATCTACCATTCAAAATGCTGATAGCATCATGGTTTTGGATCACGGGGAAATCAAAGAAGTAGGCAACCACCAAAAGTTGCTCGAAAAGGATGGCTTTTACAGGCAATTATACAACATGCAATACAAAGAAGTGATTTAAGGGATTGTTATAAAATATGCTTTGACAATGTGGCAAATTGAAATATATTTGCCTCCCGATTTTCACTCGTAAGGAGTAAAATCACTCAATCACCAAATCCAACAATCACTAAATCTTCATATGGGGATGTAGCTCAGCTGGCTAGAGCGCTTGACTGGCAGTCAAGAGGTCGTGGGTTCGAGTCCCATCTTCTCCACGTTGATAATCAGGCACTTATGAGTTTATAAACTTATAGGTGCTTTTTTATTTGCACACGATTTGCCTATTAAATCTAATTAAAGGAGTATTTTTTATAGTGTTATTTATATTATATCTATTCGATCTTACATATCAATTCCTCTAAATTAACTTATTTAATCATTTCTTAATTAATATTTTCCTTATTTAACTTTTTGATAATTTTCTTAATTAATGATTATCTTTGGTTAATTGATTCAACAAAAAAACAATGCGGAACTTTATTTCTGGCAGGTATATTAATCAAGGAACCTATCAAAGCTTTCAACCAGAAAAGATTTGTAGAAAGTGGTCGATTGATAATATGGAATTACTAAACCTTTTAAGTCAGGCTGATAGACAACTTGGAAGACTGGATATGTATTCTGAATACATTCCAAACATAGATCTATTCATAGGTATGCATGTTTTGAAAGAGGCTACTCAGTCTAGTAAAATTGAAGGGAAAAAGACTAACATTGAAGAGGCCCTATTAGATAAAGAAGATATTTCTGAGGAAAAAAGAGACGATTGGGAGGAAGTCCAAAATTACATAGCGGCACTAAATCTAGCAATTACTCAACTTGAGGAGTTGCCATTTTCATCACGATTGATTAGACAAACTCACAAAACATTATTATCCGGGGTAAGAGGTAAGCATAAACTACCTGGAGAATTCCGAACTAGCCAAAATTGGATAGGAGGGGCAAGTATTGCTGACGCAATCTTTATCCCACCAATTCACTCCACCATTAATGAGTACATGGATGATTTGGAAAAATTTGCTCACAGTCAGGACTTCTATTTCCCTGAATTATTAAAGATTGCCTTAATACATTACCAATTTGAAACCATACATCCATTCCTTGATGGAAATGGAAGAGTAGGTAGATTAATGATAACACTATACCTTGTTGAAAAAGGAATATTGAAAAAGCCAACTCTGTATTTATCTGACTTTTTTGAAAGAAATAGAACACTCTATTACGACAACCTGATGAGGGTTAGAGAGAAGAACGATATTACGCAATGGTTTAAGTTTTTTATTGTCGGGATAATTGAAACGGCAAAAAGTAGCATTTCAACTTTTGACAAAATTTTAAAACTGCAACAAGATATTGAGATACGATTGCAAGGTTTGGGAAGCCGATCTGCAAATGCTAATAGTATAGTAAAGCATCTATATCAACATCCGATTATTCAAGCTCAAAAAGCAAAAGAGATCACTGGTTTATCAATGCCTTCTGTCTATAAACTCATTGATGAATTGGAGAGTTTAAAAATTATTCACGAAGTTACGGGAGGTAAGAGAGGTAAAATTTACTTTTTTAGAGAGTACATAAAACTTTTTAGTAACGAGGGCTAACACCTTCACGCTCTGAACCTCTACCCAAGGAGGACTTTTTAATTCAAAACGAAATAGTTTAAAACCTAACCCTCCTCGCCTTTACAAACACACTCTGATAATACCTTGACATGAGGTTGTCTTCAACTACACCTCTGCTCGAAGAGGCATGGACAAACATGATTTCATCTTTTCCTCTTATCTCTGTCACCAGTCCTGCGTGGCTAACCCTATTTCTTCCTTTTTTGGATGAGAAAAACACAAGGTCACCAGGTCGGAGCATGTCAACAGATACCGGCTTGCCCATTTTGCTTTGATCGTGGGAGGTTCTGGGGATATAAAGATCGACGTATTCAAAGCTTCTCATCAGCAATCCACTGCAATCCATTCCCATAATGGTCGTTCCACCATATTTATAAGGAGTCCCGATATAAGATCGAGCCTGCGTAACTACGACTGACGTTTTCTGATTCCTTGATTGTTTGGAGACGGCACACGACCCCAGGAAAAAGACAAGGATCAAGCCTGTTAGCCAAAACTTTTGTGTGATTTTATTCGAAATGATTGTTTCCACCTATTCAGTAACGATTAAAGTAACAAATCTTTATTTCCTGAAATAATGCTGTGGTAACTGTCTGTTATGGAATTGGAGTGCAAGATAATTGTAAGAATTGTAAAAATAAAGGATTACTTTTTTCTATAATTGACAGGATTATTTCTTTTTTGAAGAAAAGTATGCATTTCAATCAAATTTTTAAAGTTTTTGGCTGGGCAAGATTATGTGTGGAATAACCGGAATTTTTCCTTTCAATATTGCCGGAAGGTTACATATGATCAACCTTTCCAAAGCTACGCATAGTTTGACTCATCGTGGGCCGGACGCCTTTGGAACTCACATAGATGAGTCAATCGGACTTGGACACAGAAGGCTTTCTATTATCGATTTGTCGGAAGACGCAAATCAACCTATGAAGGATGAGTCGGAAAGGTATATTATCATTTTTAATGGAGAGATCTATAATTACAAGGAACTTCGAAAAGAACTGGAGTCAAAAGGAGTGGGTTTCAGAACGCAATCCGATACGGAAGTTCTTCTACAATGTTTTATTCAGTATGGAAGCGAAATGCTTCAAAAATTGAATGGATTTTTTGCATTTGCTATTTTCGATTGTCAGAAAGAGGAACTTTTTGTTGCAAGAGACCGGTTTGGAATCAAGCCACTTTATTATCTGTATGATGAAGATAAATTTCTCTTTGCCTCGGAGCTGCAATCGATTATTAGTTTTGGCATTGAAAAGAAAATGGACCTTGAGTCCCTTTATACTTATTTTCAACTGAATTACATTCCTGCCCCGGATACGATTTTTCAAAATATCAAAATGCTGATGCCGGGTAATTATATGTGGGTGAGGAAACAGGAAATGGAAATTCATCCATTCTACCAGATAGATTATAATGAAGTTTCTGTAGAAAATAATAATCTCACTTACGAACAACAAAAGGAGAAATTAAGCGAATTAATAGACACCTCTGTTCGGAGAAGATTGGTTGCAGATGTCCCTGTTGGAACTTTTTTAAGTGGGGGAATTGATTCATCTGTGATAACCGGAATTGCCAAAAAGTACAAGAATGATCTTCACACCTTTTCAATCGGATATTCTGATGAGCCTTATTTTGATGAAACGAAGTATGCCAATCTGGTCGCCAAAAAGTTTGGAACTGAGCACACAGTATTTTCTCTTTCTAAAAAGGAAATTGAAGATGAATTATTTCACGTTTTAGAAAACATTGACCAGCCCTTCGCAGATTCATCCGCAATACCTGTTTATATTTTAAGTAAAAGAACAAGGGAACACATTACGGTAGCATTGTCAGGTGATGGCGCTGATGAATTATTTTCAGGTTACAATAAGCATTCGGCATTTCATCGCGCAGCACAATCATCTATCACCAATAGTTTATTAAAAAATTTCTCTTTCCTGACCTCCATTTTGCCCAAATCGAGAAGTACAGCATTGACAAATAAATTCCGGCAGTTGGATCGCTTTTCAAAGTCGCTTCAATCAGATATTAAAAGCCGGTACTGGCAATGGGCATCATTGGGAAGTGAAAAACTTTCGTATTCACTTTTTAGTGAAAGCCTGAGGAAAAAACTTCAAAGGAATGAATTTTACGCTAGAAAAGAGTTTCTTCTGAAGGACCTGAAAACCGAAAACCTGAATGAAGTTTTGTTAACGGATATGAATTTAGTTTTGCCCAATGATATGCTGAAAAAAGTAGATTTGATGTCAATGGCGCATGGCTTGGAAGTGCGGGTTCCCTTCCTGGATCATGAAGTAGTAAACTTTGTTTTTTCACTACCAGCAGAATCAAAAATCAACGGAAAAATGCGCAAACGTATCTTGCAGGATGCGTACAAGGAATTATTGCCGGCGGAACTTTATAATCGTCCAAAACAGGGATTTGAGGTTCCCTTGCTAAGATGGTTCCGTGGTTCTTTGAGTGGTTTGATCCGGGATGATCTGTTGAAGGATAATTTCATTGCTGAGCAGGGATTGTTTGATACAGGCACCATAAAAAACATTAAAAAGAAACTGTTTTCAATTAGCCCTGGTGATGTGCATGCTCATATCTGGGCACTGATTGTTTTTCAATACTGGTGGAAAAAACACTTCAACTAATAAGTAAAGCTAAGCGATTGAAATGAAGAGAAGTAATAAGCCTTTGCCGGAAATCGAAATTATCAATTATGGTTTGTATGAAAAATGGGACCGATCGGCTAAGGCGTTACCGGAATTTTTAGAACTGACAACGGAGATAAAAGCTGAATTGGATGTTGAGTTTGGGATGATTGTAGAAATTCGAAAGGCAAAAGGCAGATATTTCGATTTTGTAATTGATCACCCGCCTTTTAAAGACAAAGAGGGAAATATCGAACCGCCTTTTGAAGGAAACTTTCGCGTCAAGCAAAATCCCTATCGTTTCTTTTTGGGAGATACCATTTGGGAGCCAATTGAGGATAAATTAGGAGATTGGATACTGAGTATTTTAGTTGAAGACCAGATACTGGTTTCGAAGACCCTGACAATCGTTCCAGATTAATTTTCATTGCATTTCAATCGGAACATTTCTTCCGCTTCCGGAAGGCCATATTCTTTCGCTTTCATAATATCAGGGCAGGCTTTTGTAAATTCCTTTTTTCTCAGATAAGTAATACCCCGGTTGAGGTAAGCTTTGTCAAAGTTTGGATCGTACAGGATGGCTAGATCATAACCCATTATGGCACTGTCCAGTTCGTTCATTTTATAATAAGTATTTGCCAATCCAAAGTAAGCGCCTGAAGAATTTTGCTTCAACTCAATCGCGTGACGATAATCATTTTGCGCCCTTTCTAATCGTTTTAATTTTTCATATGCCTGACCACGATAGATATAGTATTCTTCGTTCTCCTTGTCGAGATTAATTGCCCTGTCGTAATAATCAATAGCATTTCGATAATCACCCTTTTGAAAGGCCGAAACTCCCTTGAAAACGTGTATTTCGGGTAGTTTTACGTCCATTCCTATTTCATTTAATAAGACTTCCTGTTCCTTGAATTTTTTTTGTTTTCCATAAAGACTGATCAAATTATATTGAGCTACCTGATCATATTTATTAATGGAAAGAGCTTGTTCGTAATTCCTTGTTGCAGCTTCAAGATTGCCCATTTCCATATAAGACAATGCGCGATTATTGAAATATTGCGAGTTTTGAAAGTATCCGATTGACACAGTAAAATGATAGATGGCACTATCATATTCACCTAATTCATGAAAGGATAAACCAATATAATTATGCATTTCAGCCTGCATGGTTTTAATCGTCGAAATGCCAGATATTCCCTGGTCTCCGGTTGCAATGGAAAAATATACCTTATTGGTTTCCGTCACAGGCAATTCCAACGCTTTTGTTAAATCATCAATCGCTGCTTCATACTTAGCATTTCGATAATTCAATTCTCCCCTGCTAAATAAAAACTCTGCTCTTTCCGGAAATTGATAGACCAAAATGGAATAATCAGTCAGCGCCTTTTCAAATTTGCCCAGGCATTCATAGATCATCGCCCGCAATTCATAAGCGTCCCAATCATCCACTCTGAAGGCGATGGTTTTGTTCACATGATCCAACGCAGATTCACAATTGTTTTCGGCAAATAATTTATCAGCCAGTCGGAAGTGTTTTTCCGGAGTGAGAATCTCATCGTTTTGTGACCAGGCCACTTGCACTATGAAACAAAATAGTATTACAACGAACTTCTTCATCCATTCGGTTTTGTCATCCCTATGATTAAATTTACCAATTAATTAACGTACGATAGCTAAATACTGGGATATGAAAATCATAAAATCATTTTTAAACGGAGCGTGGAGAAATATTACGGTCTTAATTCCCTTTATAATATTAATTTTTTCTATGAATTGCACGCCACCAGTACGGGATAAGAAGCTAACTGCTATAGATTCGGTTGATATGGGTGAGAAATTAAATAAATACACATCCTTTAAATTGGAGTCGGACCTCTCTTCCTTGAGTGAAAACCAAAGAAAAATGATTCCACTTTTAATCGAAGCTGCCAAACAAATGGATGCTATTTTCTGGGAAGAGGCCTATGGGAACAAGGAGGAGCTATTAAATAGTATTGAAAATGAGGATACAAGGAAATTTGTCATGATAAATTATGGCCCGTGGGACAGGCTGGATGGAAATAGTCCATTTATCGAAGGGGTGGGAAAAAAACCTTTAACTGCAAACTTTTATCCACAGGATATGACAAAAGAAGAGTTTGAGAATGCAAATCTTCCTGAAAAAGCAAGCCAATATACCTTACTTAGACGGAAGGAAGATGGATCGATGTATACCATTCCTTATCATGAAGCTTTTCGCGAAAGAACATTGAAAGCTGCTATTTTATTGGATAGTGCAGCTAAATTGGCGGAGGATGAGGGTTTTAAAAAATACCTTAAGCTAAGAGCAGAAGCACTACGGACAGACGAATATTTTGAAAGTGATATGGCATGGATGGATATGAAGACAAATCAGATCGATGTGGTGATCGGGCCAATCGAAAATTATGAAGATCAGCTTTATAATTACAAATCTGCTCATGAAGCTTATGTTTTGATTAAGGATATGGAATGGAGCGACCGCCTTTCAAAGTATGCTGCATTTCTACCGGAATTGCAGCAGGGTATCCCCGTGGAGGATCGATACAAGCAGGAAGAGCCCGGCACCGATGCAGATCTCAATGCATATGATGTAGTTTACTATGCAGGAGATTGCAATTCAGGGAGTAAGACGATAGCTATCAATCTTCCAAACGATGAAAGAGTCCAATTGGCAAAAGGCAGCAGGCGTTTGCAGCTTAAAAATGCTATGAAAGCCAAGTTTGATAAAATATTAATTCCTATCTCGGATGTGCTAATTGCGCCTGAACAAAGAGAGTATATTACTTTTGATGCTTTTTTCGCAAACACCATGTTTCATGAAGTTGCTCATGGTCTTGGAATTAAGTTGGTGATAGATGATACCATTACTGTCAGAAGGGCATTGAAGGAACACTATTCAGCTATGGAGGAAGGAAAAGCAGATATTCTCGGTTTATATATGATCTCAAAATTGCTTGAAAAAGGCGAGTTGGATGGTGAATTAAATGACTATTATGTTACTTTTATGGCAGGTATTTTTCGATCTGTTCGGTTTGGCGCGACCAGCGCTCATGGAAAGGCCAACATGGTCAGATTCAATTTCTTTAAAGATCATGGAGCTTTCGAATTTGATGAATCAACGGGTTTTTATTCTGTTAATTTTGAAAATATGAAGAGTGCTGTAGACGCCCTTTCTAATAAAATATTGGTCATCCAGGGGGATGGTGATTATGAAGCAGCTGGAAAGCTACTGGTTGAAATGGCAATGATCACAGATGATCTGCAAAAGGATCTTGATCGACTAAACGAAGCCAATATTCCTGTCGATATCGTTTTTGAACAGGGAGTTGATGTATTAAACTTAAACTAAATGTTACAGGAACTTCAGTCATTATTTATCCGTGATCTTGGTAAATTAAAAGATGAAGTCTCTTTATTTTCCAAAGAAGAAGATTTGTGGAAAATCCAGGGGGAAGTGAAAAATTCTGCAGGGAACTTGTGCCTGCACCTTGTAGGAAATCTGAATCATTTTATTGGAGCTGTTATACTTGAGACAGGATACATCAGGGATCGGGAATTTGAATTTGGAGCAAGGAATGTACCTCAGATCGAATTGATACGCAAAATTGAAGAAACGATCAGGCTAATTGAGGAAAGATTTATGGAAATAGAACCGGGAATTCTACAAGTAAAATTCCCGGTTCAGGTATTCGGTTATGATATGACAACTTCCTATTTCTTAATGCATTTATCAGGGCATTTAAATTATCACCTTGGTCAGATCAACTATCTGCGAAGACTTCTGCATTGACTGATTCGATGATTTCAACCTCAGGTACAGGAATGATAAATTTTGCGCCCCATTCTTTTACATAGCTTAGTTGTGCCATGATTTCATCTTTCAGGTTCCATGGAAGAATAAAGATGTAATCCGGTTTTGTTTTTTTGATTTCATCCGGATGCAAAATTGGAATGATAGAGCCGGGAGTATACATCCCATGTTTCACCGGATTTCTATCAACTGTATAGTCTAAAAAATCAGTTTTAATTCCACAGTAGTTCAATAAAGTATTTCCTTTGCCTGGCGCACCGTACCCAACAATTGTCTTTCCTTCATCTTTTATGTCTGACAAAGTTCTGAGAAGATTCCGCTTAAGCTTTTTGATTTTTTCTTCAAACTGCGAGTAATATGAGATTTCCTGAAAACCGAGTTTTTTCTCTCGATTGAGTAAATTGGCAACATTCTTCGAGATCTCGATATCCTTGTTTTCTTTATGTTTAGCAAATATTCTTAGCGAGCCCCCATGAGTTTTTAATTCCTGAACATCAAAAAGTTCCAGCCCATGAGCTTCAAAAATTTTTGAAACACTCGTAAAAGACAGATAGGAAAAATGCTCCTGATAGATGGTATCAAATTCATTTTTTTCAATCAATGTTTGCAGGTGCGGAAACTCCATGGTAATTGCTCCTGAACCTTTTAAAAATATTTTCATTCCTTCAACAAAATCATTTACATCAGGAACATGTGCCAGGACATTGTTTCCAAGCAGCAAATCTGGCTGGCCATATTTTTCCTTAAGATATTTAGCAGTTTCAACACCAAAGAACTTTATTTCTGTAGGAATTTGCTTCTCATTAATGGCAAATTCTGCAACGGTGCCAGATGGTTCTATACCTAGAATATTGAAATTCTTTTCTTTAAAATATTGGAGTAAATAACCGTCATTACTCGCAATCTCCGAAACGAAACTTGAAGAGTTAAGATCGAGCCTTTCGGAAATGTAATCTGTATAATCTTTCGCATGTTTTAACCACGAGGTAGAATAAGAAGAAAAGTAAGGGTAATCTTCATAAATCTTTTCAGGTGGTACCAGATCTTCAACCTGAACAAGAAAGCAAGTGTGGCAAACATAAGCATGTAATGGATAGAAGGCTTCCATTTTTTTCAAACCCTCCGCTTTTACAAATTCTTCGCAAAGCGGCTGCATGCCCAGGTCAATAAAGGTGTATTCCAATTTCGTCTGACAAAACCTGCATTTTGAATTTTCCATTGATTGATGAATTTATAACATAAGACAAATACAACATGTTTTAATACGGTACGCAAACCATTAGGCAAGCTAAATATTGATGTTTTTTCCCGTTACATCATTTTGGTAATTATACTAAAAAACATTGAAATATTCATATTATTAATATGAAAAATTAAATTTTTCAGACAAAAAATTCAAAAACTAAGTTTTTTCATTTTTAAAAATGAAAATTATTTTAGTTGAAAAGTAAAATGAAAGTGGGTATAAGTATTTTTTTGGTTGTTTGTTATAATGATTGAGTCAAACTAATGAAATGGTGATCAAAAATTTATTTTATGATAAGTAATGATGTTATATATTAGTTATTATATGAAAAGATATTAAGGTTTAGAGAGAAAGCATCAAACTGCTTATTCAAGTGTGCTGTAAAGTTCATAATAGTCAAAAATATCTTTCACATAATTTACAGGATCTATTCCCCTGCAATATCCATATTTAACTTCCGGTCGATTATAATATTCCGGCTTCATTTTTAACAGAAGCATCTGCTCAACGCTGTCATCCCATTTATTAGGGTTCATGCCATTGCTTTGAGCCATTCGTCTTGCGTCAGAAACATGTCCATGGCCGACATTGTAGGAAGCAAGGGTGAATTTCAGTAATTCGGTACTGTCCATGATCATTTCTTTCCACTGATCTTCCAACCAGACTAAGTACTTTGTGCCTATGTTTAGATTGATTTCGGGATTATACAGATCATTGGTACTTGCTCCGTATTCTTTGGCAGTGTTAGGCATAACCTGCATCAAGCCAATAGCTCCAGCCCATGATTTAGTTTGGGGATTAAAATTTGATTCCTTAAACACCTGTGCGGCCAAAAGTTTCCAATCCCAGTTTATATTATTAGCATACTTTATAATATCTTTATCATATTCTGAGATATTTTTACCCGAAATCTGATCAAAGTTTTTTCGAATATTTCGTCTGGTCTTAGAGGAAACCTCAAAATATTTATCATAAACGATATTGAACTCCTTGCTTCCCTTCTTTTTTTCCAACCATTGATTTAAGGTGTCGAGTAGTTGAAAAGATGTTTTCCTAACTGCCCAGCCGATATTTTGAGGAAAGCTAATTGGTGTTTTATAGTCCAGGTTATTAAAGGAAGGACAAATTAATTTAGCCAGATTTTCATCACATACGGTGTATCCGATTTTTCCCTCGGACACCATTTCAATGAGATTATCTATAACCAGGTAGTTTGGAGCAATATCTATTTTTATGTTGATTCCAGTTTCGTCAGACAGGTTTTGAAGTCTTTCAAAATAAGAAGTGTTTTGCCTAACGGTTATTGCCTTTCCTGCCAGTTCAAGTGGATTTCTGATCAGCTGTTTGTTAATCTGGTCAGCTGTCAGATTCCTTCTATTGTCGGGTAATCGTTGAATCAGCACCTGTCTGGTTGAAAACAAAGGATTGGTAAAATCAATTATTTCCTGTCTGGCTTCATTAATTGTTAGGTTAGCAGCAGCTAAGTCTCCTTTCCCGGCATTCAGGCTATCTAGTATATAGTCCTTATCATGAATGATTTTTAGCCTAAGTTTTAGCCCGTGATCTTCCGCAAATAAAGTTAAAACTTCGTACTCGAAACCTTTCGGCTCACCTCTGTAAATGAAATAGCTACTCAGGCTGTTATCGATCAGCGCTACTAATTCGCCATCACTTTTTGTATAGGGTGTGCTGATCGTTACTTCCTGTTGAACCTCTGAGTCATTAACAGTTTCTTTTACTTTGTCATCACATCCAATTATGACCATTAAAGTAGTGAGCCGGTATATAATTATATGAAATATTCTCCTCATTGCAGTCAACATTTTGAATTGAAAAGCTTCCACCACATTCCTTTAATTTAACTAAATTAAAGGATAAATGATATTTTGAGGATATTTTGGACATAAGACCCCTATGAAAATCTTTATTTAAAATAATTTTTTCATATCAAACCTTATAACTAATTTTGACCGGCAAATAACATTTCATAAAGTTATTTGCTATGTCAAAAACGCAAAACAGATTTCAAGTAGAAGCACTCACATACGATGATGTTCTTCTCGTTCCGGGTTACTCAGAAATCCTCCCCAGAGAGACAATTACCAAATCTAAATTAACGAGAAATATTGAGCTCAATATTCCTTTTGTATCGGCAGCGATGGATACCGTTACAGAAGCAGATTTGGCAATTGCGATGGCATTAGAAGGGGGACTTGGTTTCATTCACAAAAACATGAGTATTGAAAACCAGGCATTACAAGTCCGAAAAGTTAAAAGATCTCAAAGTGGTTTAATATTGGACCCCGTTACTTTGTCAGTTGCTTCCAAAGTGATGGATGCTGTGAAGATCATGAAAGAACATAAGATCGGAGGCATTCCTGTTGTTGATGGTGATAAAAAGCTTGTTGGCATAGTGACTAACAGGGATTTAAGGTTTGAAAAAGACCTTCAAAAACCTGTAGTTGAAGTAATGACAAAAGATAATTTAATCACTGCTAATGTTGATATTAATCTCGATGCAGCTGAGGAAATCCTTCAGGAACACAAAATTGAAAAATTGCCTATCGTTGACCAATCCGGAAAACTTACCGGGCTGATCACTTATAAGGATATACTTAAAAATAAAGATCGGCCTCATGCCTGTAAAGATAGCTATGGCAGACTGAGAGTCGGCGCAGCCGTAGGAGTTACTCCTGATGTGATGGAGAGAGTAGAGGCTCTGATACAAGCTGGAGTGGATGTTTTAAGTGTAGACACAGCTCACGGCCATAGTGTGTATGTGATAGAAAGCTTCAAGAAAATTAAAGCCAAATTTCGAGATATAGACATAATTGCGGGTAACGTAGCTACTGCCGAAGCCGCAAAAGCGCTTGCAGATGCTGGCGCTGATGCAGTTAAAGTAGGTGTAGGTCCCGGAAGTATTTGTACAACAAGAGTTATTGCTGGGGTCGGAGTTCCACAACTAACAGCTGTCAATGATTGTTCCGTGCAGTTGGAAGGAACGGGAGTTCCTGTAATAGCTGATGGAGGCATCAGATATTCCGGTGATGTTGTCAAAGCATTGGCAGCTGGCGCTAAAAGTGTGATGATCGGATCTTTGCTGGCCGGTACCGAAGAGGCTCCTGGAGAAGTGATCATTTATGAGGGAAGGAAATTTAAATCTTATCGTGGAATGGGTTCGCTTGAAGCGATGGAAGAAGGATCAAAAGACAGGTATTTCCAGGATGCCGAGGATGAGATTAAGAAGCTGGTTCCAGAAGGAATTAGTGGAAGAGTACCTTACAAAGGAATGGTGGCAGAGGTCCTGTATCAGCTAATAGGTGGTTTGAGAGCGGGGATGGGATATTGTGGCTCCAAGACCATCGAGGATTTGCACTCGGCTAAATTTGTTAAAATAACCGCGGCTGGTGTACGGGAAAGCCATCCACATGATGTACAGGTCACGAGAGAGGCTCCGAATTACTCTGTCAGATAGCAGAAAAGCCTATAACTCAATTCACGTAGCGGTCTTGGCTCTGAAAAAACTAAAATTTTTAATAACTGGAGTCGATTTCAATTCTAAAGAACTAATGCAGATTGGTATTTTATGTGTGCTCATGAATTTTTGGGCGTCTAAAATACCGATCTGAGAGGTTTCTTTTTCAATCCATAATTTCCTGTTATTTTGTGCCGTAATTCATGGCCAACTGTGTTTTCTAAAAAACAAATAGCAAAGATTTTAGCCACTTTGGGTTTGATAGTGTGGCTGTTGCTGGCATTGATCGATATCTCCAATATTTATCAGGGCAGTAACAACTTCTTCTTTGGCTATTCAGGTCTGGTTCCCAGGGGGTTGTTGATCATCATGTTCTTCTTGTCTTTATCCTTTTATCACCTGGAAATTGGAAAAAGCGATATCACCAATATCAATGACCTGATATGGAAAATCTTTGTAACGGGGTTGATAGCTACCATTGGTTCATTAATAACCCGCTATTTATTGGTAGTTGCCCAATACAAGCCCGCCTTGATCAACAAAATGCTTATTTTCTTTATTTATGATGTCAATACAGGCCTTTTGATCATTTTTTTAACCTCTACTTTTATCGTTTGGAAAAAATTAATTCTGTATCAAAAATCAAAAAGTCTTATTCGTTTTTGGAATACGTTTGAGATTCTTCTCCTTCTTAGCCTTTTGCTGACTTTTGCCAATTACCAGCCTTTTGATACAATTTTCAATCTCATACTGGGTTTGCTGGTTTTATTGACCATTATTTTATCTGTGAATTTAAAGTGGGTAGCTTACCTGAATTTCAAACAAAAGTGGAAAAGTATCCTTCTGATCGGGCTGATCATGCTTTACATCTGGTATTATTTTGTAACGATCAGTGATCTTTCAAATCGATTTAGCCTTTCGTTGAATCTTTCAGAGAACGTCACTTTTCTGGCCTTATTTATATTTAATATTCTATATGCTGCTTTTTCAATTTTGGTTCTCCTGTTTAACCTTCCCACCTCATCCGTTTTTGAGCAAAAGCTCGAGGAAGTCATTAATTTTCAAAAGCTTAGTCAGGCTACCAATACCAAACAGGATGAAGAGCAAATATGTGAAATACTACTGGAAAGCTCAATTAGTGCAGTGGTGGCCAGTGGCGCATGGCTGGAAATCAGGAAAAACAATAGCGTTGAAAAGAAAGTTCTTTATAACAAGATTTCTGAGCAGAGAAAGAATAAAATCGAATCAGATATTAAAAATCATTTTAAAGACAAACAGGTTACACCAAATCCCATTCAATCCAGCCGGAAAACCCAACTAACAGTAGATCTTCGTGATGAGGAGTTTAAATCTGCTTTGATTCTCCCTTTATTTGTTCAGGATAGAGAATATGGTGAATTATGTCTCTTAAAAGATCTACCAGATGGTTTTAACAAGGAAATGATTGAAATCATTCGCTCATTTGTTAACCAGGCTAGCATATCCATCGAAAACTACCAGCTGATCCAGGAAGCAATTGAAAACGAGCGATACAAAGAAGAACTGGAAATTGCCAAACGAGTACAGGGAAGTTTGTTGCCAGAAACCCTGGAAAAAAATAGTGATTTTGAGATGATTGCCTATTCAAAAGCCGCAGCAGAAGTTGGAGGTGATTATTATGATACTTACAGGATAAGTGAAGATAAGATAGCATTGATCATCGGGGATGTTTCTGGCAAAGGAACATCGGCAGCATTTCATATGTCTCAAATGAAAGGCATTTTTCAAAGCCTTTCCCTTCTTGACCTTTCGGTTGATGAATTTATAAAAAAAGCCAACAAAGCTGTGGGCAACTGCCTGGATAAAAAATCCCTGATCACAGCTTCATACTATATTATTGACACAAACAGAAAGAGCATTCAGTTTTCCCGTGCCGGGCACTGCCCGACTTTGTATTTTAATCATCAAAAGAATGAAACAAAATTTTTTGAAACAAATGGTTTGGGATTAGGTATATTGAGAAATGAAAAATTTGATGAATACGTAGAAGTATACGAATTGAATTACGCTCCCGGTGATATTATTTTTTTGTATACCGATGGAATTACAGAAGCAAAGAATAGTAAGGGGATGGAATTTGGGTATGAAAGATTGGCCAGTCACCTCGAAAAATATACTTTGAAACCATTAGAGGAAATTAGGGATAGGCTGGTTAAGAAAATATATGATTTTTGTGAAACACAAACTCCCGAAGATGATTTTACCATTGTATTGATTAAATTTAATTAGATTAGGAACTATATTTTTTTCAAGACGTACAAATGATATGATTGAGATAAGTAGTAAGCTGGAGGAAGGTATTTACTATATCCATGTGAAAGGTGAAGTAGATGCAAGTTCTTCCATACATTTAGATGAATCCATCAGCCAAGCCACTCAAAACCATAAAAAAATATTGATTGATTGCCGGGAGCTCGAATACATCTCATCGGCAGGATTGGGCGTATTCATGTCATATATCAATGAGTTAGAGGATAAAGATATTAGGTTGGTAATTTATGGTTTAAGTGAAAAAGTGAAACATGTTTTCCAAATTTTGGGTTTAGATCAATTACTGACCATTAAGTCAACTGAAGAGGAGGCTAAGTATATTGTAGATGGAATATAGGTTTAAAGTATCATGTAGTAAAAACAGACTTGGTGACATTAGGCAGTTCATCAAAAAGGTTCTGGAAAAACACAAAGTTTCAGACCTTGAAAAAAATACCATCGTTTTAGCTGTCGACGAAGTTTGTGCCAACCTGATCATCCACTCCCACAATTGCAATCCTACCGAACAACTGGAACTAAGAGTAAACATCATCAATAAGAATGTCACCTTTGATATTATAGACAAAGGTGTTGGCTTCAACATCGAAAATTATAAGGAACCTTCTATAGTAGACATTGTCAGACAAAAGAAAAAGGGAGGCATTGGGTTAATGCTGGTGAGGAGAATCATGGATGATATCGAATTTATCGAAGGTGACAAAATGAATGTCTATCGCCTTCACAAAAGACTCCTCTCCAAGTGATTTAACATTTTTTAACTCTTCAAAAGCCCTTCTTTTACTCCTTTCGTCCTTATTAAATGCTAAAATTTCTTAAAATTGCAGGGTTTTTTACAGCTATTGTGATTTAGAGCATGACTCAAGTAAGAATTGTATTTTTTCTGATATTATTTTCAGCTGCTGCCTGTTCTTTGGTAAAGACGGGAAATGATTTTAAGGATCAAACACTTTTGGATATTGATGGAACCAAGATCCCGGCGAAGGAATTTACTTATGTCTATGAAAAGAATAATTTTAATAATGATAGTATCTACTCCGAAAATGATGTGAGAAACTATCTTAATTTGTTCATCAACTTTAAACTGAAGGTCCTGCAGGCAAAGGAGGAAGGTATTGACACAACGCAAAGTTTTATCGACGAGTTTGAATCCTATCAATCCGAGTTAATTAAGCCTTATTTGCTGGAGACAAAAGAAACCGATTCTTTGGCAAAGGAAGCGTATGAGAGGCTTCAGTATTTTATCCATGCTTCTCATATTTTGGTTCGTGTTCAAGACCAACAGGATACAACAGAGGCTTACAATAAAATACTTTCGATTAAAAATGAGCTGGAAAAAGGTTCTGATTTTGGTGAATTGGCAAGAAATAAATCGGAAGACCCATCAGCTAAAAATAATGGTGGAGACCTGGGATATTTCACCGCATTCAGGATGGTTTTACCATTTGAGGATGCTGCTTACAATACGAATGTGGGGGGAACTTCAGAAATTTTCAGATCACAGTTCGGTTATCATATCTTAAGAGTTAACAACAAAGAACCTAATCAAGGCAAAGTCAGGATTGCTCACATTGTCTTAAGGGTTAATTATGAAGATTCTACGGAAGTAAAAAATAAAATATTTGAAATATATGAAAAGCTGGAAACAGGTGGTGACTGGAACTATTTCTGCCAGCAATTTTCCGAAGATGAACGAACCAAAAGCACAGACGGTGAAATTAATATGTTTGGACAGGGCCAATTGCCTATCCAGTTTAAGAGTCTTGAAGATGCTGCATTCTCATTAGATAGTGTAGGACAGATAGCAGGACCAATTGAGAGCCCAATGGGATGGCATATTATAAAATTACTCGAAAAAAAACCTCCGGAAACATACGAGGAATTGGAAGAAAGTCTCAAACAGCAAGTTTCCCGAGGGGAAAGGTCACAACTGAAGGATGAGATTGTTTATAGCAGGTTAAAATCAGAATCTGGATTTTCAGAAAATTTATCAAGTAAAAATGTTTTAGACAGTTTGATAGATTCATTAAAGGTTGATCCCTACTTACTTTCCAAACAACCGGTTTCTGTGTTGGATAAGGAACTATTTGAAATTGATGGGATCTCGTATTCAATTGGAAAATTTGCAGATCATACTGTCATGGAACAAAATAAAAGAAGTAACAAAAAGCAAAATCCAATTAATCGGGAGAGCTACCGGCAATTTGTTCATAAGGAGCTTTTGGGTTATGAGAGAAAGAGGATTGCAGCAGAGAATTTTGATTACAGAATGTTAGAGAAGGAATATTACGAAGGCCTGCTCCTTTTTGAAGTGATGGAAAAATATGTTTGGGGAAAAGCTTCCAGTGACACTGCGGGTATCAAATCCTATTTTGATGCAAACAGGGAGAAATATAAATGGGGAGAAAGGGTAAAGGCTTCACTTGTGAGTACGGAAGATAAAGATTTACTTCCCAGAATTCGAGAGGAAATGAAATCCGAAACGTTAACCTATTATTCCAGGGAAGTAAAAAATTATAATAATGAGTTATCTGAACAATCAAAAAAGGAAGCGGAAAAAGTAGTGAGGGAATTCTCGCGAGTGCCGGAAAGTAAAATTATTATCGAATACGATGAGCGCGAAATAAGCCAAAATGTCATTGATTCTCTGGTTGAGTTATTTGAAAACAAAAATGTCCAGCAGGAAAATATCGAGACCATTAGTAACAATGAACTTCCTTCAACTATAAAATTCTCTTTAATTAGTCACTCTAAAAAAGTATTAGAGTACATTTACAATCTCGAATCTTCCCTGACAGTTAATGTTACAGAAGGAATTTTTGAAAAAGGAGACCAGGAAACTCTTTCAAAGGTGAAATGGGAACCTGGAATAACTGAAATTGAGGATTCTGATAGATTTTATTTTGTTAAAATTGATAGTCTTTATACCGAATCATTTAGAGACCTTTCTGAAATTCGCGGAAATGTTATATCCGATTATCAAAATGAACTTGAAAAAAACTGGATTGCAGATTTAAAGCAAAAATTCCCTGTATCAGTTAACGAAGATGTACTAAACAAAACATTAAAATATTTTGAGAAGAAATAACCTGATCGTTCTTTCAGTATTGCTCATTACATTTTCAGCATGTGATCTAATTAAAATGAAAGAAGATGCTGTTGATGAAAATAAACAACAACCATTAGCCAGGGTGAATAGTATTTACCTCTATCCCGAAGATGTAACGGGACTTATATCAGCTGATCTGTCGCCGGAAGACAGCGCCAACAGAATGACACAAATGATCAATAGCTGGATTCGGAAGCAATTGGTGATATCTGAGGCAAATTCCAGATTGAGCCTGGATGAAGCGGAGTTGGAAAGGAGATTGTTGGATTATAAATATGCTCTCATGATCCACGAGTTTGAAGAGCAGTATGTAAACCGGGAGTTGAACAAAAGCATTTCGCCGGCGGAGATAAACAAGTATTACAACGACCACATTGATAATTTCAGGCTTAATCAAAATATCGTCAAAGGTATTTTTGTTCAATTACCAAAAGGCGCTCCTAATATCAACACTTTTAAAAGGCTTTTGAATTCTAATGATGCCAAAAGACATGAAGAGCTAGTGAGTTATTGCCATAGCTATTCGAAAAAGGCGCATTTGGGAGATTCCAGTTGGGTTTATTTTGAGCAATTGGTAGTTGGCACACCTTTGCAGGAGATTGAAGACAAAGGTGATTTTTTAAAGAGATACAAGTATTTTGAGAAAGAAGATGATGACAATCGATATTATCTGAAAATAATGGAATATCGATTGATCAATGAAATTTCGCCCATCGAATTTGTTTGGGATGAAATTGAGAAAATAATATTAAACAAAAGAAAGGTAAAATTAGTAGGGGATCTTGAGGATGAAATCTACGAAAGGGCAGAGAATAATAATGACTTTGAAATATATTCCAATGAATAGGCTTGCATTAACATTTGTGTTGTTAGCATTCAGTTTAAGCGCATTTGCTCAACAGGGTGAAGACGGTCAACCCAAAGATTATGGAACGGTCGTCGATAAGATCATTGTAAAAGTTGATGATTTTATTATTCTTAAATCTGAACTGGAAAGATCTTATCTAAATGTCATTTCAGGAGGTAGAAATGCAGGAAATGAAACCAGGTGCGAGGTACTCGAAGGAATGGTTTTAAACAAGGTGATGGCAGCAAAAGCAGAAATTGACTCAATTGTTGTCACCGACGAGCAGGTTGAGCTTGACCTTGATATGAGGATGAACCAGATCCTGGCACAAGTAGGTGGTGATGAAGCGGCCGTGGAGGAATATTATGGTAAAACCATCGAGGAGTTCAGAGATGAAGTTCGAGACCAGGTTCGGGAACAGTTGGTGATACAGGAAGTTCAGAGAACAATTGTCAGCGACATCACTATCACGCCGGATGAAGTAAAAACCTTTTTTAAGAACATTCCGAAGGATAGTTTGCCATACTTTTCGACAGAAGTAGTAGTAGGGCAAATTGTAAAAAAGCCAGATGTGAACAAGGAAGCAAGGGACCGGGCCGAAAAGTTTCTTTATGATTTAAGGGAAAGAGTATTAAATGGCGAGGATTTTGAAGAATTAGCCAGAATCTATTCTGAAGGGCCTTCGGCGAGGTATGGTGGAAATTTAGGTTGGGTAAAGAGGGGACAAATGGTCCCGGAGTTTGAAGCAGTTGCGATGAAGCTGAAGCCGGGAGAAGTTTCCGAGCCGGTTGAAACAGAATTTGGTGTTCATATTATCCAGGCAGTTGACCGGCGAGGGAATGAATATAATTCCAGACATATATTGATTCAACATAAATTCATGGATGAGGATTTTGAAAAGTCGGGGCACTTTCTGGATAGTATTAAAAACCTTATCCAGCATGATACCATGAGATTTGAGCTGGCTGCCAAAGAATTTTCTGACGATAAACAAACAGCCGGAAGTGGTGGGTACATTATCGGATCTACCGGTTCAAACCATGTCCCGACTTCAGAAATTGATCCGGGATTGTTTTTCATTCTGGATACCATGCAGGTCGGTACCATTACACCTCCTATGAAATTCAAGATGGCTGATGGGAAGGATGCCATGCGAATTGTATATTTTAAGGAAAAATACAGCCCACACCAGGCTAATTTGAAAGATGATTATCAAAAGATACAGATCGCTGCGAAAAATGCAAAGCAGGGAAAAATCATGAGCGAATGGTTTAAGGAAGCAAGAAATGATGTTTATATTGAGGTCGACGATGAATACAAAAACTGTAATATATTAGAATAGATGATGGAAAAAGTAAAGAATGATGTTGATATGGCGGACAAGTTTCATGCTGCCTATGCAAACCTGACGAAAGAAATCTCAAAGGTTATCATAGGCCAGGATGAAGTGGTGAAATCGGTACTTACGTCCATTTTTTGTCAAGGTCATAGCTTATTGGTTGGAGTTCCGGGACTTGCAAAAACTTTGCTTATCAAAACCATTTCCGAAGCTTTAAACCTTTCATTCAACAGAATTCAATTTACTCCGGACCTGATGCCGTCCGACATTTTGGGAGCAGAGACACTTGATTCGGAAAGGAATTTTAAGTTTATCAAAGGACCCATTTTTGCCAATATTATTCTGGCAGACGAAATTAACCGTACTCCCCCAAAAACGCAGGCAGCGCTTTTGGAAAGTATGCAGGAATTCTCTGTGACGATTGCCGGAGAGCATCATCTATTGGATCGTCCGTTTTTTGTGCTTGCTACACAGAACCCAATTGAACAGGAAGGAACCTATCCATTACCTGAAGCTCAGCTAGACAGATTTATGTTTAATATTGTTTTGGATTATCCAACGTTTAATCAGGAAATTGACATTGTAAAAAGTACTACGGGGTCAAATTCCGTTAAGATTTCCAAGGTGATGGAAAAAGAAGAAATACTCGAATTTCAGAGCCTGGTAAAAAAAGTTCCGGTTGCAGATAATGTGATTGAATATGCCGTAAATCTTGTACAGAAAACAAGGCCCAATACTTCATTAGCAGCAGATGTAACTAATAATTATTTAGAATGGGGTGCTGGCCCAAGAGCTTCACAATATCTCATAACCGCTTCCAAATGTAATGCTTTGCTCAACGGAAAATATTCCCCGGATATCGAGGATGTTAAATTTGTGGCAAAGCCAACATTGAGACACAGGATATTGAGAAATTTTAAGGCAGAAGCCGAGGAGGTTACAGTTGATCAGATCATTAATCAAATTCTTTAGTAATTTTCTACTATTAATAAATTCCCTTCAATCCGGGTATTATATTCCAATAAATTTCTGAAAGCAGGTCCTCCCATAGGCATACCTGTAAAGTCAAAGGATGAATTGCAGCATTTATCGATCATAAAAAGGTTAGAGTCGTCAATCACAACTTTTGCACATTCTTCCAATGGATCGAAAGAACAGGCCTGTTCGAATGCACGAAACACATTGTTGCTTTCCTTGTGGACGATGATTCCTTTATAACCATTGTTGGGAAACGATTTATGCCCGTTAATATTCCAAAGTTCTTTGTTAATGACACTGTTCAGATCAATTTCCAAATAAACCGGTCTGAAAGGTATTTGTGTCGCATTGTTGCCGTCTTCCTCGCAAGAGGAAAAGAATAGTAATGGAAATACGAAAAGGAATAATAGTTTTTTCATTTCAATCTGAACGTAAAAAGTTCAGTAAAATTACCAGTTAACCGATCGGAATTGCTTTAAAAATCGAATATCATTTTCAGTAAATAAGCGCAGGTCATTAATCTGGTATTTCAGCATGGCAATTCTTTCGATCCCCATTCCAAAAGCAAACCCGGTATATTCTTCAGGATCAATCTTACAATTCTCTAACACGTTAGGATCAACCATGCCACAACCACCAATTTCTACCCAGCCGGTGTATTTACAGATGTTACAGCCTTTCTGGTTGCATAGGAAACAAGAAATGTCCAGCTCTGCGCTGGGCTCTGTGAAGGGGAAGAAGGATGGCCTCAGACGGATCTTGGTATCCTTACCAAAAAATTCCCTTGAGAAATATAGCAGAGTTTCTTTGAGGTTTTTGAAGCTTACATTTTTATCTATATATAATCCTTCAACCTGGTGAAAAACACAGTGTGCCCTTGCAGAGATAGCTTCATTTCGAAAAACGCGTCCCGGAGATAGCGTACGGATAGGAGGTTTTCCATTTTCCATGACCCTTACCTGGACAGAAGAAGTGTGTGTTCGAAGTGCGATGTCAGGATCTTTTTCTATGAAGAAAGTGTCCTGCATTTCGCGAGCCGGATGATTTTCGGGGAAGTTCAAAGCAGAAAAGTTATGCCAATCATCTTCAATTTCAGGTCCTTCTGAAACATTAAAACCGATGCGTTTAAAGATTTCTACAATTCGGGCTTTGGTAATGGTAAGTGGATGAATACTTCCCAATTTATCATCGGAAGGAGGAAGTGTGGGATCAATGACGTTTTCGTCAAACCCATTATCGCCTTTTTCCAATGAAGCGATTAATTCCTTGAACTTATCCTGGGCAGTATTTTTTAATTCATTAAGAACCTGACCAAAAGATTTCCGCTCTTCCGGTGCGACATTCTTCATTTCATTAAATAATTCACCTACAACGCTTTTCCTGCTGATAAACCTGAGCCTGAATTGTTCAAGTTCATTCTGGTTTGTGGCACTAAAAGCCAGGATCTCATTTTTTAACGCTTCAACTTTTTCCTTCATGTTAGTAAACTAATTTACCAATCACCACACTAGATGATCATTCCGGCACCAACGGTTTCGTTTGTGCCTTCTTCGATAAGGATTATGCTTCCCGTTGATCTGTTCTTTTTGTAACTGTCAAAAAACAATGGAGTTGTAGTTCGGATTTTTATTCGACCGATTTCGTTCAGCCCCATTTCCGTTTCCCCTTCGATTTTATGAAGGGTATTAATGTTTACCTTATAAAGAATTTCCTTCACCACACACCTTCCTTCTTTGGTTGTATGCTTGAACGCATATTTTTTACCTGGGATCAGCTTTTTGTCATTTAGCCAACAAACCATCATATCGATATCCTGACCGATTTCCGGTTGATTATTTGGCTTAACGATCATATCTCCTCGGCTGATGTCTATCTCATCTTCCAAAGTCATACAAACGGACATAGGAGGAAAAGCTTCGTCGAGCTTTTGATCATATGTTTCGATGGATTTAATTTTTGTTGTGAAACCGGACGGAAGCGCTAAAACATCATCACCTGGCTTAAAGATTCCTCCTTCCACTCTTCCCGCATATCCTCTGAAATCGTGAAATTTATCTGACTGCGGTCTGATTACTCTTTGTACAGGCAAACGGCAATCAACAAAATTATAGTCACTGGCAATATGAACGTTTTCTAGCGTATAAAGCAGTGTTGAGCCATTATACCATGGTGTATTTTCGGATTTCTCAACGACATTATCACCTTTCAATGCTGAAATTGGGATATAGTGGATATCCTGTATTTCGAGTTTCGAGCTAAAATCATCAAATTTTTCCTTGATCTTATTGTAGGCTTCTTCGGAGTAATCAACCAGGTCCATTTTATTTACGCAGAGAACCAGGTGTTTTATTTGTAATAAAGAAGCTATAAAAGCATGCCTGCAGGTTTGCTCAACAACACCATGTCTTGCATCAACAAGAATAATAGCAAGGTTTGCTGTAGAAGCGCCTGTCACCATGTTTCGGGTGTACTGGATATGACCAGGAGTGTCAGCAATTATAAATTTTCTTTTTGGGGTAGCGAAATAGCGGTAGGCAACATCAATTGTAATTCCCTGTTCCCTTTCGGCTTTCAAACCATCTGTCAATAAAGCAAGATTGACAGTGTGATCGCCCATATTTCTGCTTGCTTCTTCTACCGCATTCATCTGATCCTCGAAGATCGATTTGCTATCATAAAGTAATCGACCAATTAAGGTGCTCTTCCCATCATCTACTGAACCAGCAGTGGTGAACCTGAGCAAGTCCATGTTTAAATATTGTTCTGTGGATACTGTTTCTGACATTATATAAAAATTTTATGTTGTTTGGAGAATTAAAAATAACCTTGTCTCTTGCGATCTTCCATGGCAGTTTCGGAGCGTTTGTCGTCAGCTCTTCCTCCGCGTTCAGTGACTCTCGCTGCGGCAACTTCCTGGATAATATCTTCAATGACTGCCGCCGGTGATTCCACAACCCCTGTACAAGTCATATCACCTACAGTTCGACATCTTACGATTCTCTCTTCAACTTTTTCAGTGTCTTTTATGGTGATATAAGGTGAAACGGCTAATAACATCCCGTTTCTTTCCACCACTTTTCTTTTGTGCGAATAATAAATGTTTGGAATGGGAATATTTTCTTTTGCAATATATTGCCAAACATCCATTTCCGTCCAATTGCTTAAAGGGAAAACCCGGAAATGTTCACCAATTTGCTTCATTCCATTGAAGAGGTTCCATAGTTCAGGGCGCTGATTTTTTGGATCCCACTGCCCAAACTCATCGCGGTGGGAGAAAAACCTTTCCTTTGCCCGGGCTTTTTCCTCATCTCTCCGGCCACCACCAAAAGCAGCATCAAACTGATGTTCCTCAATTGCATCGAGTAAGGTCACGGTTTGCAAAGCATTTCTACTCGCATTAGGTCCTTTTTCTTCTACAACTCTTCCTTTGTCAATTGATTCCTGCACAGAAGCAACAATGAGTTCTGCTCCAGTTTCTTTTACGAGATCGTCCCGGAATTTAATCGTCTCGTCAAAATTGTGACCGGTGTCTATATGCATCAGGGGAAAAGGTATTTTCGCTGGCCAGAAAGCCTTCCTGGCTAAATGAACCATAACAATCGAGTCTTTTCCTCCCGAAAAAAGTAATACCGGTTTTTGGAATTGTGAAGCTACTTCTCTCATGATAAAGATCGCCTCACTTTCCAGCTGATCTAAATGTGATAAGTTATAATGCATAGATTATTTAAATTCGGTTTTTCTTAATACGTAATCCACTAGTTGATTGTGACACTCCTCAATGCTATCAATATGTGTTCTAAGTATTAAATCCGGGTTTTTAGGTTCTTCAAAAGGGGAGTCTATTCCCGTAAAATCTTTTATTTCACCATTCCTGGCTTTTTTGTATAATCCTTTAACATCCCTTTGCTCACAAACTTCCAACGGACAATTGATGAAAATTTCTGAATATTTCTCACCGATAATATTCCGTGCCATTTCCTGAATTGAATGTGTTGGGCTTATAAGGGAGCAAATTGTAATGACACCGCAATTTGCGAATAATTTTGAAACTTCGGCCGCCCGGCGAATGTTTTCAATGCGACCTTCTTCTGAAAAGCCAAGGTTATTGTTGATTCCAGTCCGCAAGTTGTCACCATCTAATAACTGAGTTAGATAACCTTTTTCATGCAAAGTGTTCTCTAATGCTCTTGCAAGCGTACTTTTACCCGAACCGGATAAACCAATCATCCAAATTACCATTGAATGTTGCTTCAACAATTTTTCCTTTTGATTGGTAGAAAGGATCGTATCAAAAATGGGATATATATGCTCCACTTAAAATTATTTTCGGCAAAAATAGTATTAATATTTTATTTTAATAAGTCAACCCCTTACAATTGCATTTTGAAGTAAAACGTATAATTCAATGGAAATCGATATTAAGCAGATATTACAAATAGCAAAAGAAGCTGGAGATGAAATCTTGAAGATCTACAATGATGAGAAGAAATTTAACGTCGTTGATTTTAAATCGGATGATTCACCTTTGACATTGGCAGACCAGGCATCCAATAAAATCATTGAACGAGAACTAAAGAAGTCCTATCCGGAAATACCCATTCTTTCTGAAGAGGGTAGAGATATAGGGTATGAAGAGAGAAAAAACTGGAGGATGTTCTGGCTGGTAGACCCACTGGATGGAACGAAGGAATTTATTAAGAGAAATGGTGAATTCACTGTCAATATTGCTTTAATAAAAGGAGGGTTTCCAATTATGGGCGTGATCTATGCTCCGGCTACAGACATCTACTATTTTGGAAATTCACTATTGAATGAAGCTTTTAAACAGGTTGGTGAGGATGAACCAACTACACTGGAAGTAAATAATAAAAGTGAAAATAGGATAGCTGTGCAAAGCCGATCACACGCTAGTGATGAAGAATCGGAAATCATGGAAAAATATGGTATCACTGATAGTATTTCCGTTGGTAGCTCACTCAAATTTTGTATGGTAGCAGAAGGGAAAGCAGATCTGTATTACCGTCATGGGCCAACGATGGAGTGGGACACAGCAGCAGGCCAGGCAGTATTAGAAGCAGCAGGTGGAAAAGTGCTGAGAATGGAAGATCAAAAGCGTTTCTTTTATAATAGAGAAGACTTATTGAACAAGTCGTTTATTTGTTTTGGGTTTTGAATAATTGAAAATCACCGGAGTAATAGGCTCCTACCAATACTCCAAAGCTATTATACATATCTCCATAATCAGCGCCTATTGATAAGCTGAAAGAAAGATTGGTGATTTTAGGGTGTTGATAGGTGGGTTCGATTAACAGGTAGTGTTGGGAAAGTTTTTCCTGGAAGTAATAGTCGTATGTGCTATATGGATCGGCACTATCCCAAATGTAGGCACCTTTGTTCAGACCAAAATAAGTGCCATAGTTTCGGGTATAGGTATACTTAATCTTGTATGACAAATCCTTTGTGATATTTCCTTTCACACCAAAATGATGAGATTTTATCCTGTTGTTGACGAAGTATTTATCCCATGTTCCATCAAAATCAGGGTTAAACTGCCATACACGATCTTCGCTTAGAAAAAGAGGTGTTCCCAGACTTTGGCCCCAATAAGACCAACCACGATAATACAACCCATTATTGTAATAGTTATCCCGCCCACCAAAAGGAAAGCCATAATCTACAGCTCGCTCCAGGAATCGAACGAATTCATCTTCAGTTGTTCCTTCAGTTTCAATTCCAAAATTATCATATAGGAATTGATCATAATCATCTATTTCACCAATAACATAAGCCTGCCCATTTACATAGGGATCTATACTTCCCGGCCCACTTTGCCATTGTGTACTCATATTTTCATATGCAAATTCTTCTACGAAGAATCCGTCTTGGACATTAGCAACAATACCAAATAAATGGTCATGGTTTCGCTCGAAAAACTGCCAGAAACCCGACCCATCACTGAATGGTTTCTGGTAATAAGTTTGTACATGGATGTTTTTGATATCAAAATTAAACCCTACATCAAATAAACCAAGATGGGCTCCGGCTACATTCGTGCCCTCTCCGGGAAATGCGTCACCTACTTCATCTGAGCTTTTCCCAAAGAAGACAGCCCAATAATCAACCGGTATTTTTGTTCCATCCGGGCGAGTGCCTCCAAATAGAGCTGAGTGATTGATTCCAATGTGCGGATTAATCACTAGTTTATTGGTTCGTATGTAGGCAATCTTTTCGTGGAACAGGGGTCTGTCTGTTCCGCTGGGTCCCCTATCGTCATCCAGAATCCCCTGGTTCAAAAATCCCTTGATCTGCAGATATCCGTTGGTAAAGGGAACATCTGTATAGTCATAAAACCCAAGTCCTATTCTGGGGATTGGCCGGGCGTTATTACTTAGATAGTATGAGCCACAACTTAGATCTTCAGAATACTGTGTAAAGGTTAATTCCTGCTTGCCAGCTATCAATTTGAGACTTCCGTATTGAACATTCAGATAAACCTCCTGGAGAAATGAATTATCAATTTCACTTTTCCCTACTAATTGAAGGCCGGTTTCCAGCTTCCATTTTTTACCAAAGTAAAATGGGACATTTACGTCTCCAGCAAGGATCAATTCATTTTGATTTGGATCTATAATTCCGTATCGACCATGTACTAACCAAAAAGGTGTTGGGTCATTTTGTGACAAGTGTCCGATCATAGAAACCTTGTAAGTAGCAACGGAGTCCTGAGCAAATGTCTGGATTGAGATTAATATAAGTAGTAGAAAAAATAGTTGACGCATGATGTTTTTGGTAATCGGTGATCGGTATTCGGTAAACAGCCTAAATAGTGTTGATCTTTTTTATGGTTTACAATTTTCAGTTATTCAATTTAAAGTTCAATTTCATTGTTAAAATTTCTTTTAATTAAAATTAATGATTGCAATTTGAAATCAAATTGAGCACATTATCTGACTAACTAAAATCCGAAATCCGAAATCCGAAATCCGAAATCCGAAATCCGAAATCCGAAATCCGATTTCCAAAATCCCAAATCCTCAGTAGGCATTTTCATCTCCTTTTATCATAGAAGAAATAGTCATGACAATGATCTTGAAATCAAAAAGTAATGACCAGTTTTCTACGTAAAAGCGATCCAGTTTCACGCGGTTTTTAATTTTCATGTCCGTATTGGTTTCTCCCCGATAACCTTTGGCTTGTGCCAGACCGGTGATTCCTGGTTTAATGGAATGTCGTAGCATAAACTTATCTACTGCCCTGGAAAACTCCTCGGTATGTTTGATCATGTGAGGTCTTGGGCCAACTACTGACATATCTCCTTTTAGGACATTAACGAATTGTGGCAATTCGTCCATGTTTGTCTTTCTGAGAAAGGCACCAAATTTAGTGATCCTCAAATCATCTTTTGTGGCTTGTTTGCTATCAGCTTCTGTGTTCACCTTCATGGTTCGGAACTTATAGCAAACAAACGGCTGATTACTCTTCCCGGATCTTTTTTGTTTAAACAACGCGGGTCCTTTGGATTCTACCATAATGATCAATGCGATAATTGGGAACGCCCAACTCATAATGAAAATCATGGCGAGCAAAGAGAACAAAACATCAAAACCTCTTTTTAATAGATTATTAAAAGAGTCATCCAAAGGAATTGGCCGAAAGTCGAGTACAGGAATGAAATCATAAAGCTGTACTTCAACCCCTTTGAATGGAAAACCCCGAAAATCAGGGACTACCCTGACTTTAATAAAATTGTCCTCTCCAAAATTAATCAAATCTCTAACCTGTTTTGGATCCATATAGGGTAGCAAGCAATAGATCTCATCGATTTCCTTTTCAAGGGCTGCTTTTTTAATCTGATTTATTTTCCCTCGTATGATTGGAGATGAAAAATGGTCATCAAAATATCCCATGAACTTATATCCGTGCTCTGGATGAAAAGTAAAGAATTTGCGAAGTTCTGTTGACATTTCTCCATAGCCGGCAATAAGTACCCTTCTATAATTATAACCAATCTTTCGATAATATTTTAAGAATAGTAATAGTCCAAAATTAAATGTAATAACGGCAAGGGAAGTGGCTACATAAGCTTGAAATACATATAATTTGTTTATAGCGCCACTTTTTATCCCCAAAAAGGCAAAGATGAGTAAGAGATAAAGCCCCAATGCATTTAACAGTCTTTTGAGAATTTTTTCAAAAGAAAGTGTTCGGGAATTATCATGAACATTCAGTATGTATGCTGATACAATCCAGGAAATGTTAAAAAATAGCTGAAGTTCGAAATATCGACTTTTGAATATTGTTGAGAGAGTATTAAATGCTAAAAAATAAATAAATAGAAAAGCTATATTTAGAAATAGAATATCACCTGTTAGATTGATTTCTTTGAGATATTTAGAGTACCTATGAGTCATTATTTTAGCGACAAAGTTATCACATTTATTTAAAACATTAAGGGATCAAATTTCATCCAAATAATTGCGTATTGAAGAAGTTAATTTCTCAGATGCAAAACTTCCAATTTCTTTTTTGATAGGAATTTCTGATTGTGTGAGTAAGTTATTAATATTTGCAGCTAATTCAGCCTCATCCAGTGCCACATAAACATATCCTAATTCTTTGATTTTTTTTGCTGTTGCAATTTGGTGATCATTGCGATGTTCTCCTAAATTAGCTAATCTTGGCATGATAATTAGCGGTTTTTTGTTAGTCAGGGCTGAAATAATTGTACCCATTCCAGCATGACTGATTATCAATTTTGATTCCTTAAAAATATGATCAAATTCATGTGGAGATATAAAATCAAAATACTCCATGTTCTTTATTTCGTATTTTGATGAATTTACCTGAGCAACAAATCGATAATTTTTATACTGACCTGCTAAATTATCAACAGTTTTAATTAATCTATCGAAAGGTTCCTGGGTGCCTATAGTTAAAAATATCATGACAATACATTTCCAAAATACAGAACTTTCGAGTCAGAAACTTCTGGCCATTGTGTATACACTTTATTTGCAAATTTTAATGCAATCTTTCCGCTCAATGATAATTCTTCAACGTTTGCAATGCTATCAACCCAGATAGATTTAATCCCGATAAATCTGGCAATTATGATTCCACAGAGTCCCGGGGCAGCACCTGTTGTTATAACAGCATCCGGTTTTTCTTTTACCATTATTTTAAGCACCTCCCAAAAACAAATCAAAAGTTTTATTTTGTCCCATCTGTTTGCATCAGTAACTAAATAAAACGTCTTATCATTAACTGTTTCTTTTAGATTTTTATGAGTTGAAACATATATAACGTTAAAATCTAAAAAAGCAGGCCTCAACCTTAAGAGTTGAACCCAATGCCCCCCAACTGATGCTATTGCGATAAGTTTTTTCATTTGTAGCAAAATTAATCATCCGATTTTAATAATTGCGCAAGAAATTGAGTCCTTGAATAAAACATATTTTGTGAATTCATTCTCTTTAGTAAATATTAAAACTTTTCAAACGCCCGAGTATTGGTAGAACACTATTTGTTAAAAACCTTATTGACTAAATAATTTTTAAAATAGTTTCTTAACTCTACATCGTTTATTCTTTCTGATTTGTTTTTGTATTCAATCAAGTAGCTTTTAACATATTCAACCGATTTTTGTGGGTGGCCTTTGAATAGCAATACAATTGCTTTTAAAATCATATATAACAAAGTGTGCCCTCTAAAATAAGCTGACTTTGCATAGTAACTATAATTTACCCTGGAACCAACTTGCCTGGAAATCGCAATTGCATCTGTTGGGTAAACTTCCCATTTTTTGATTCTGGCTTTAGCGGTTGATAGTGTATCAGCTGAAGGGCCAACGATATATCCTGCATCAACAAAGCATTCTTTTTTCCACAATCTACAACCTCCCCGGACCCATTTTTTGCTGGCAAGATCATAATTGCCTTTTTCATCTATAATCCGGCCACTTGTGATACCTAATTTGGGGTTGTTGATGAAAGATTGGATTAACTTTTTATAATAATCCTTTTCCACAAAGATGTCGCTATCTAATATTCCTATGAAATCCAATGATTCAAAATAATTCTCTTGTTTTAGTTGATTAAATCCTGTTTCAATTATAGAAGCATATTTGGTTCCCAATGCATATTCTTTGTTAGGTAATTCCAAATTAAGAACTTCAAAATTTTCAACATTTGGGATTGAATTTATTTTACTTAATTTCTCCTTGCTACCATCAGTACTGTCATTTTCAAGTATAATCCAGGTGTGAATTTTGATTGATTGATTTGATATAGACTTAATTAGACGGTCTATATTTTTAATTTCATCTTTAAGTGGTGTAACTAGGGCTATATTGTCCATATTTCTCTTTAAGAAGTATCACTATTATAATAGTAAATACAAACATATAAGGAAAATTAACTATTATGTTACCTAACATCATAGGAACTAAAGTTACTATCAAAAAATAATAAGTTTTAGGTATATAAAGAATGAATTTTCTGTAGAGATAAAGAAATATTATAAAACCAATAATTCCTATTTCTACAAAAATTTTAACAAAATCGTTATGAGGGTCTGTAATCATAAAACTGTAATGATAGTGCCCTCTCGTCATTGTATCGAACCCTAAACCAAATAATATTTTGATAATGTGTTCATTAAAAAAATTTGCTAAAATTGACAACCAATGGATTATTCTCCAAAGTCCAGAACCAACCCCACCTGCTTGATGTCCTTCAACTCTTTCAAGTATAAATGAAAAATTATAATATTCTAAAAAGGCAAGTTGTTGAATGAATCGATCTGAAAGTGACATTAATACAATAAGCAAAAATACTGTTGGTACGATTATTACCAATTTTTTAAATACCCCTCCCATATTCCGTCCAAATATATTATAAATAATTAGTATTGAATATGTTAATAAGCCTCCTGTACTTTTAGAAAAAAGGATTACGATTCCAATTAAAGCAATAAAAGCATATTTTTTGGCTTTTGTACTCTTGAAAAGTACCAGGAAATATAAAGTCAGTAACACACATACATACGCTAAGTGGTTAGAGTGATCAAAAATAAATTCAAACCGACTATGTTGAATTTGTGATACATAAAAGCCATAGGGAATGGAAATAAAAAGTAAGATTGTAATTAATTTAATAAATAATCTTAATGTTAAGCTATCAACATTATAAATAAAAATGAACAGTAATAAGTAAACTATATACCTTAGGAATCCTTGAACTGAAAACCAGCCCTCAAAATAGAGCAAAATTTGGAAGCAAAATATTATGCAAAATGGGATAAAATATCTAATTAATAGTGTAGGATGCCCCTTTAGTTTGAAATTATTGTATAACAAAAATAGTGCGCCAAGGAATGGATAGAGGAAATATAGTGTTCTATGATCATATCCTGATAGTACAAAAAGGCCAAAAAGAATGGTTAGTACGATTAAATTATTTAAGCTCATTTAATAAGCGGATCAACTGATTTGCTTGAGCTGTTCGTGAATAGTTAGTAACTGAATTATTTCCAATAAATGACTCTCTTTTTACTAAATCAAGAAATTTTTTAATGTTATCAACATTGTCATAAACAACTCCTCTTTTTGTCCTTTTTAGTATTATATTAATATCAGAATCTAATCTGCAAACTGATAAGATTGGACCATCTAATGGCAAATAATTAAACAACTTTCCAGTCAATGTTCCTTTTCCAATTTTATTATTGTATTCAACACTTTCCAAAATTAGTAAAATATCAGCATTGTTTGCTTCCTCCTTAAAAAGTTGATCTGAAACTTGAGGTAAGACCTCAATATCCACTTTGAAATTTTTTGAAATTGACAATATGTTATTTTTGTATTCATGATTAACCAATCGCATCATTATTTTGTACTTAACAATGGATTTTGAAATGGCATCGCATAATATTTCGAATGATTTTAATTGATGCTCATAAATTTTGCCACCATAAAATATTACTTTTCGAGAATCATCTTGTTTAATATTAAAAGATTTATCATTTATAGGCTCAGAATAACCATTGTAAATCACATGAACTTTTGTTAAATAAAAATCAGAAAATATCTCTGCAAGAGAATCGCTAACAGTTATTACTGAATCAGATTTGGCAATAATTGAATAATCGATAAACCTGTCTAATTTTCTTTTAATAAAACCTCTCTTAAAGTGAGGATATAATGAGATACTATCCCTTATATCAACAATCCATTTAATTTTACTTATTAACCTTTTCGATCTCAAGCCGAATAGTGCCGAGGAAAATGGACCTACAGATGTAATAATGTAATCAGGGTTTATTTTTTGTATGTTTGAAGAAAAAGATATTCGATTTTTTAAATAAAAGTTTAAGAAGGTGGAATCAAGTGTTCTTAATCCCTTGCGAATATTATAAAGAAATTGTTTAGAGACTGATCTTTTTGATTTTTTAGTGTTATCTCCTTTAAGGAAAATATTTTCAAATCTTATGATGTTAGCTAATTTTGCAGGTATTTCAAGTTCACCTTCTGCATTGGTTGTAAAAACATAAATATCAAAATGATGGTAAAGTTGGGGAAGCATTTCAGCCCATCTCCTACTTGCTATGTTGTTAAATGGTGGAAAATAATAGGATACTATTACAAGTTTTTTTTTATTCATTATACAGTAAGATAAAATTTCTTTTATTGTTAAAATTAGAATCAATTTGAATGTACTTATGATCAAATGATATACTAGGATGTAAATCACATCTTATTTCGTATCTAAAGATTGGATCTTCAAAAAATTTCCCCACTAATTCAGATTTTTTACTTTCAATATTTAGATAGTATAACTTTCGTTTTCTGTCTTTTAATGGATAGGTATCTGTCAAAAATCTATTTTTGTTTATATAAGAAGGATGCCCATCTTCGATATTTTCAAATAATGTTTTATTTGTGGACTTATTTAAATTATATAAGTAATAACCTGGTTGAGGTTGTCGACCCCAATAGATAAAGCTTTCATTGTCTTTCCAGCAATAATGACTGATTACATTCTTGAGGATGATTTTATATGATTCTGTTTTAAAGTCGTAGAGAACCAAATTATGAAATGTATTTCCTGAACTTATATATCTGAACAAAAATATAAACTTAAACTTGTCAGGCGATACCAGTACATGGTTTATCCAATAATTATCACTATTTATATTTAAATTTAATTCGCTGGCTATCTCAGCTGCTGAAACTATTCGAGTATTTTGATTTGTATTCATATTATGACACCAAATCCCTCCATCCTTACATTTAGGTTCATTGTCATTATGGCAAAAATAACCGTAATCTGGTCTTAAAGACGCCAAAATTTTATAATCAATCCCTAAGACTTCATGATTCGATTTAAATGCTTGAAATGTAATTGGGTATTTAAAAATTTCTTTTGTAATAATATTTACCACTTTCATCTCATAATTATGTGATTTATCATTGTACACATTATATAATAGGTGTTCTTTATCGATCCAGGAAAGCCTACTACCTTGCTGCCAGTTCCAGGCTTTAGTCGTACCAACCTCTTGGAATTCTCTTGAATTAATGTCGAAAACAAAAATCGTACTTGTTGATTTTCCATCAGGTTTATTACGACTAGAGTAATTATTAGCATGCAGTGTAACAATTGAAGAATCCTTTGGGTTAAATGGGCTTAAATCATAATATCCAAAAAATGTATTTTCATAATTTATTAATTTAATAATATCGTATTTGTATTTTAAGTCTAATTTAACTCCATCAAAATATTTCAGCATTAATAACCTATCCTTTAATATCACTGCCTTTTTATAGATGAATAAGTTTTTGTAAAATTTCATATGTGATGGGAATTTAATGAATAATAAATTATATTTTTTAAAAATAATTTAATTGGATATTTCTTTGTATTCTTTTACGAACCCTAAATTAGAAACAAAAGCGATGTCAAAATTAGTTTATTATGAAAGGCATCTTTTAGTGTCCAAGTAAAATTTTGGTTGATAGAAATAATTAATAATAATATATTGAGGATGGTTTTATTTTTGGATAATTTGTTAAAAGACTTTTTAATACTAACTATTTTGAAAAGTTGAAACTACTGTTTTTTTTAAACTACTTCAATTATGTTTCAACTTCGTAATATTTTTTTGTTCCTAAAAAAATAACATTATATGAAATTTTTTGGCTGTCTACTTTTAATCATATTTTCTTATAAGAATAATAATAACAAGGAATTATTAAATGCCTATGAAAATTTGGAAAGGGAATGGATGAATGGCGTAAGTTTGACAGAATACAATAATCTAAGTGGGTTCTTTGCTTGGGATCAAAGTTATTTATTATCATCCTATCTTGTAATGTATGAGAGTACAAATGATGTTGATTATTTACAGAAAGTTGCTTTCCACGTCGAAAATATAATAGACGAGAGAGATGATGTTGCAAATAGAATTGATTATAGAAATATATCAGGTGCAACATGGGTAAGCACAAAGTATTCAAATAATCGACCCTATGCATGGATTGTACATAGTGGTATGATAACCTATCCGATGATTAAATTTGCATACTTAATCCAACAAGATAAGAGTTTAAGTTATTTGAAAGCCGAGAGTTGCGATAAAATTTTCGCCAATAAGTCATTCGAACATATAAGCTTATTCCTTATTGAAGAGGTTGAAAAAACAGTATTAGCGCATGATGATCAATGGGATGAAGGTTCAGGAGCATATAGATTTCGTAGGGATAAATTAGCTAAAATGTATTTTGGTCATGCTGGAGAAATATTGCCTAAAAATCAACAAAGCGCTATTGGCCGCACCTTGATCTATCTTTATTTAACAACAGGTAATGAAGAATATTATAAAAAAGCCAATAAAATTGCGGTCCATATAAAAACCAGGTTTTTTGATTCTAATAATTATTCATACTACTGGACATATTCGGATGAAAGAAACTTTGGGGAAGATATTTCTCACGCAGCCTTAAATGTCGGTTTTGCCTATGAATGTTATAAAAATGGTATAGTCTTTACCGAAGAAGATTTGATTCGAATATCAAATACTATCAGATATAATATATTTAAGACACCTAACAAAACGAGTAGAAATGTTGATGGTACGGGGAGCTTTAATGAATATCAACTACAACTTGGACGATGGCTTTATCTGGCAGAGGTTGATCCTAATTTAAGTCATTTGGTATTGAATTTATTTTCTGACTTAATTAAGAATGACAAGACAATTGAAGTAGATAATGGAGAAACGCTTGGTAGTGTAATGTTGGGTTTGGCCTTGCTTATTAAGTATTATAATGCATCTGACACTTATTCTAATTATTTTAATATTTACCCCAACCCAACAAAAGGTAGGATTAAGATTGAATTTAATAGGATATTTATTTCACCCGTCCAGGTTGACATAATCGATATAAATGGTAAAACGATACATTCAACTACTTATCAAGGGATTGGGGAAAACTCTGAAATTTATATTCCTGATTTAAATATTAAAAACGGACTGTATAAAATAATTATAACAGTGAACGGAAAAAGATTTTCTAAAAAAATAATTAAAAACTGATCAATCATTTTTCCAGGCTACTATATTATTAATTATTTTCTCAGCAGAATTTCCATCTCCATAAAATTTGATATCATTTTTAAAATTTAATTGTATCATTTGATCAAGAATATCTATAAGAGGGGTGTTATCATTTAGTGCTAATTTGTTATATCCAGCTTCTACCAATTCTTGCCATTCAGTTTCCTGCCTTAATGTTATGCAGGGGATTTGATGAAAATAGGCCTCTTTTTGTATCCCTCCTGAGTCGGTTATAATTAATAGTGAATTTTTCTCTAAATTAAGCATGTCTAAATAACCAACCGGTTCAATAAATTGAATATTGCTGCATGAAAAGTCAAATTTTATTGATTTTAGCTTATTTTTTGTTCTTGGGTGGAGCGGAATAACAACGGGATATTTTGAAGAAACGATCTCAAGTTGATCAAAAATTTTTAGTAGTCTAGTTGGATTATCTGTATTTTCTGCTCTATGGATTGTACATAATATATAATCTTTCCCACGATTAATTTTCTTAAATATTTTAGATTGGTTTTGAGCAATATCGCTAAATAATAGTGTAACATCATACATAACATCTCCAACTTCAATAATTCGGTGATTTGCAATACCTTCAGCAATCAGATTATTTGTTGCAATCTTAGTTGGAGTAAATAAAGCTTCACTAACATGGTCTGTAATCACTCTATTAATTTCTTCCGGCATTTTTTTGTTAAAGGATCTTAGGCCTGCTTCTACATGGGCAATAGGAACATGTATTTTTGATGCACTAAGTGCTCCGGCTAAAGTAGAATTTGTATCTCCATACACCAGTACCCAATCTGGAGATTCATCAGTTATTACTTCCTCAATACCTATTAACATTTTACCCGTTTGTTCACCGTGGCGATCCGAAATTATATTAAGGTTATATTTAGGTTTTTTGATTCCTAGTTCATCAAAGAATAATTTTGACATATTTTTGTCATAGTGTTGTCCCGTATGTAGTATGACTTCTTTAATATCATTGTATTCTTGGATTTTTCTTGATATGGAAGCTGCTTTGATAAACTGGGGTCTCGCGCCAATTATAGTTAGAATTTTCATATTGTTATATTATAATAAGTCACTAACCAAATTCAACCACATTTTTTTTAATTCTCCAGAATTAAGAACCTTAGCAGTTTTATTTGAATTTTCCTTAAATTTTTTAATATCATCTCTATCAATTTTCATTATCTCGTCGGCCATCGATTTTGAAGTAAATTTATGAGATACAATACCGACACTATATTTTTGTACTATTCTTTTCATTTCAGGAGAGGGTCCAATTGCAACTGCTAATCTGGCTTGTATAAACTCGAACAATTTATTGGGCAGGGCAAACTTGTTGTTTAAACTGGTAGGAGGAAGAATATATAAACCGATATCATATTTATTCAACTCATACGGGATCTCATTTGTCGGAACGGCTTCATTAAAATAAATTTCTTTATTTATAGTATTTGCTTTTTGTTTCAGTTGTTTAAAATACTTTTGATATTTGTCATGCACCATTAAATAAAAAGTTAAGCTATAATTGTCTTTTAAATATCTCATCATCTCAATCATTCTTTCCAATTTCCTTTTTGGCATTGCATTTCCGTGGTGAACAATCTTGATTTTGCCTTTATTTTCACTTATTTCTTGATTAATAAAAGCTGGTAAATTCATAACGACCTCTGAATCAATTTTAAAGTTTTTTTTATATAAATCTCTTATTCCTTCTCCAATGGTCGTAATCATATCGGCTTTTTTGAAATATTTGGCAATTACTTGGTGATGGTAAAGCTTATTAATCAAATATTTCAGGCCTTTTCCCAGTTCAATACCCGGATAATATTCATGCGCATCTAAAATTAATTTTGATTTGTACTTATCTTTTAGTTTTAATCCTAAGAGTAGAATATTCAATTCATTCGAAATAACTACATCAACATAGTTTAAATCACTTAAAACATTGTAATTTCTTATGCTTGCTTCACTCCAGTAGACTGTATTGGTTTGCCTTAGTAAGATAAGAAATGGTTTTGCTAACTTCTCCACGAAATTTCTTTTTGGCATTATCAAATTGTGGAATTCAACACCATCTATTTTTGGATCAGTGTAGCCAGCACATATTACTTTATAATTGTTTTTAAGAGCATCAATTTGTGTTAAAACTCTCGGATCTCGATGCAAAGGGCTGTAACATATTATCAAAACTTTTTTCATAGTTATGCAATTTTATAAGATCGTAAAAAAAGAAGTATATAATAAATTAGATAGATTAACGAAAAAATAAGAAGCGTCTTAGTTACGTCTAATTGAAGATAGGAACCAGTAAATAAAATAGCTACGCTAATCAAAGATATAGTTGTATTCCATACTGCAGCTTCTTTTTGCTTGTTTACCACGATAAATACATATGTTAGGGGGGAAACGATAAACCTTGACCAATACAAAGGTATGAGAGCTATAGTAATTGATCCACTAAAAAGCCACTCTTCACCAAAAATTAATGTAAACAAATCATGTGCAAAAAGGAATAAAATTACGAATGGTAAAATTGATAATAGCAGCAGACCTTTGAATGTTTTAAGAAAAATGTGCTTTGCACTGCCATACTGCTTGATCTCTTTGACAACTTCCTCTCGATAAACATCTGTTACAGCTGTTGTGAAGACAACAAGAGGTCTATTTAATATTCTTATTGAAAGTTCGTAAAATCCAACAATTGCGACTCCATAGTACTGCGAAAAAATAAGAATTGGTGCATATGATATCATCCTAACCACACCAGAATTTAAAGTTTGATAAATTGGAAAATCTCTATACTTATAGGCGACTGACTTTATTGATTTAATATCGAATCCAATAAAAATACGGAAGACTTTATTTTTGTATTTCCGGAAATAGCTGGCTAATCCAATAAATGCGCCTACAATATCACCTGTATTAAGAGACAATGCTGTTAAACCCATGTACCCTAGACTTATTTTACTTGCACCTGATGCCAGGGAGTTTAATATCTGGCTCCTTGCCACGATTGAGAAATACCTCGTTCTGTTTGATAGGTATCTAAAACATAAGTTGATTCCATTAACTAAAACAGATAAGCAAATAACCAGTAGGATAAAACCATTTGGAGTAGTGTTGTCAAGGTTTAAAATTTGGTTCAAATCAAAAAATAAACTTAAAGCAGAAATAAAAACACAAGTTATTACTGAAAGTATCAATGACAGGATAATCAACGACTTAACTTCTTTTAAATTGGAAGGAATATTTAAAGCTAGCTCGTATTTACCTGTTGAAAAAATAGTAAGAAGGGCGATTAAAGCACTAAGAGTACCATAGACACCGAAATCTACCGGAGTATACAACCTGGTTAATATGGGTGCGACTATTAACGGAATTAATTGTGCCAGAAAGGTTCCTGACATCAGCTTTAGTATATTAGACTGATAGCTAGAAAGGTTTGAGTTAAAAACTCTTTTAAACATTTAATAACAAGTCAAATAATATCTTTAATTCAAAATCAAACATCTTCTTCATTTCTTACCCAATCACATTTAATTCTTTGATTATAGTTGTTTCTTTTTCATTATTGCAAGCATATGATGAAATACTTTGATTGATAAAAATTCATAGGCAGTAACTCTTAATTTCTGTGTGTGTGAAAAGAAGTCTTGCTTAGTTTTCTGATTTGCAAATTGAAACAACTATCATAAATTTTTATGACAAATCTGCGAGTCTCGGATTTATCTATAATAATTGAATTATATCTCAAAAGGATGACTAGATGTTGGTTTCATTGCAAAAGGATGGTAATCACCTTTTAACCCTATCGGCTCTTTATGACGGATATCATGTACAATCTCGATCGCTTGTTTGGTCTCATCAATACCAAACCCCTGAGAATTTAAAATTCCTTGATAAGAAATTGTGTGCAGATCGGTAAAACCACCACTAAATTCGAGTTCCTCACCCTCAATTTTAATTGACCTATATGTCCGTTGGCCGTTTGACTTTATCTCATCAGGTATTACATCATAGTTTATGGATAGGAACCATCGAACCCTCGCTTTTTCAAACTCTAAATACCCGGAAGCACGGTCATGCGTATGAACATGTACAATGTTTTCTTTGACATTTCCGAAAATCCAGGAAAGCATATCATAGAAATGAACACCAATATTGGTGGCAATACCACCTGACTTACTTATATCACCTTTCCAGGATGTAAAATACCAATGTCCTCGACTTGTTAAATATGTTAGATCAACATCGTAAACTTTATCCTTTGGACTATTTTGTACTTTTTCCTTAAGCTCAATAATGCTTGGGTGAACTCTCAATTGGAGGATGTTCCAAATTTTTTTGCCAGTATCTTTCTCAATATTTGCTAATTTCTCAATATTCCAGGGGTTGAGCACCAAAGGTTTTTCACAAATAGCATCGGATCCTCGCCTTAATGCCATTCTGATATGCGCATCGTGTAAATAGTTGGGAGTACAAATGCTGATATAATGAAGATGAATATTTTTTTCGTATTTAAGTTTCTCTATATGTCTATCAAATCGTTCAAACTCTACAAAAAAATCAGCATCAGGAAAATAACTATCTATGACACCGACACAATCAAACTTGTCCAGGGCAACAATTAGATTGTTGTTGGTTTCTTTGATAGCTTTCATGTGTCTCGGGGCGATATATCCTGCTGCACCTATAAGGGCAAAGTTTTTCATATTTATGATTTTTTTACTTCATTATTTTTAAGTACATACTTTTCACCACTTTCAGGACAGACGGCTGTACCGTTAAGATCAAATTGTAATCTTTGTCCATATTCACTCATCCAACCGATTTGTCTGGCAGGATTGCCAACAACAAGAGCATATGGTAAAACATTCTTTGTGATTACTGCCCCTGCTCCTATAAATGCATATTCCCCTATATCATGTCCACAAACTACTGTGGCATTGGCACCGATGGAAGCTCCCTTTTTAACTACCGTTCTTTCATATTGTCCTCTTCTGTTTATAGCACTTCTGGGATTTGTTACATTTGTAAAAACCATGGACGGGCCAAGAAAAACATCATCTTCACAAATTACACCTGTATAAATTGAGACATTGTTTTGCACCTTAACGTTATTACCAAGTACCACGTCTGGAGAGACAACAACATTTTGGCCAATATTGCAATTTTCACCAATAATGCACTTTGTCATAATATGTGAAAAGTGCCAAATTTTAGTTCCGTGACCTATTTGACAGTTTTCATCAATTACTGCTGTTTCATGGGCAAAAAAATCCATTTAATTTTTTATCCTTTAATAGTTTTCAATATTGTTTCAATAATAAAGGTTTGATGTTCATCTTTCATTTCCGTGTGAATAGGTAGCGAAAGAACTTGCTTTGATAGCTTTTCTGTAATGGGAAGAGATCCTTCTGGAAATTCATTACTTCTAAAAGCCTTTTGAAGATGTAAGGGTATAGGATAATAAATCATACTTGGAATTCCTTTTTCCTGTAACCTATTTTTAAGCTCGTCTCTGTCTATCCCCACCACTCTTATTGTATATTGATGATAAACATGTGAGGAAGCTTCAATAACTTCTGGGATTAAAATCTCATCAATATCGCCAAATGCCTCATTATATTTTCTTGCAACGATTTGTCTCTTTTGAATATACTCATCAAGATATTTCAATTTAACATTCAATATCGCTGCTTGAAGCGTGTCAAGACGAGAATTACAACCTACCAGATCATGCTTATATTTAGTTTGCTGTCCATGGTTTGAGATCATTTTAGCTTTATTAGCTAACTCCAAATTGTTAAATAACATAGCTCCGCCATCGCCATAGCACCCTAAGTTTTTAGATGGAAAAAAAGATAAACATCCTATATCACCCATAGTTCCGGCCATTTTTGTAGTACCATCACTGAAGGTATATTTTGCACCAATAGCCTGCGCTGTATCTTCTATTATTTTAAGATTATGTTCCTTTGAAACTGAAAGGAGCTCTTCCATTTCTGCACATTGGCCATATAAATGTACCGGAACAATAGCCTTAGTTTTAGGTGTGATCCGATCTTTTATTTTATTTAAATCGAGATTAAAAGTGTTGTAGTTAACATCTACAAAAATTGGTCTCAATTTCAAAAGAGCAATAACTTCTGCTGTAGCTACATAAGTATGTGCGGGTAAAATTATTTCATCATCTTGTTGAAAACCCAATGCCATCATTGAAATTTGTAGTGCATCAGTTCCATTGCCACATGAAACAACCTTTTTTGCCAGTGTATAATTAGCCAAATTTCCTTCCAGCTCTTTGACATTAGGTCCTTGTATAAAGGAGGTGTTATTTAGAACCCCATTGATAGCAGAATCAATTTCATCTTTTATATTAAGATATTGATTGCGTAAATCAACCATTTGAATTTTGCTATCCGCCATTATAATCTCGAAGTAATTAGGTCTCTTTTTAAATAATTTTTAACATCAAATATTACCGTATCTTTGCCTCTTTTTAACGATTCAAGATTAATTTTATCAAATGGTTGATGGCTAACAGTTAAAACGATCAGGTCATATCCGCTTCCATAATCATTTTCAAGTTGTATTCCATATTCATCATATACTTCTTTTGGATCCGCGTAAGGGTCGTAAACATGGATATCAATGCCAAATCCTTTTAATTCGTTTATCACATCAATTGAGCGACTATTTCTTATATCCGGACAGTTTTCTTTAAAAGTAATTCCAAGAATTAGGGCTTTTGCATTCCTGACAGCATGTCCTTTCTTAACTAATAATTTAACTACTTGATTTGCTACAAAAGTACCCATATTATCATTAATTCTTCTTCCCGATAAAATAACCTGCGGATGATACCCTAATGCTTCAGCTTTGTGAGTTAGGTAATATGGATCTACGCCAATGCAATGTCCGCCGACCAAACCAGGTCTGAAGTTTAAAAAATTCCATTTTGTGCAGGCAGCATCCAAAACATCATTTGTATCAATACCCATTCTATCAAATATTAGAGCTAGCTCATTAACAAAGGCAATATTTATATCTCTTTGAGCATTTTCAATTACCTTTGCTGCTTCAGCAACTTTAATAGATGGCGCGATATGTGTCCCCGCCTCGATTATTTCTCCATAAAGTGAATTTATATGTTTCGCGATTTCAGGATTACTACCTGAGGTAACTTTTTTAATTTTAGTCAAGGTGTGGACTTTATCTCCAGGATTAATTCTTTCCGGGGAATATCCACAATAGAAATCAGTATTGAATTTCAATTTTGAAATTTGCTCCAGAATTGGAACGCAAATCTCTTCAGTCACTCCTGGATATACTGTGGATTCGTAAATCACTATATCGTTTTGCTTTAATACTGCACCAACAGTTTCACTGGCTTTTATTAAAGGGGTTAGATTGGGTTTTTTAAATTCATCAACAGGTGTAGGTACTGTTATTATAAAAATTTGTGCATCTTTCAAATTTTTATTTTCCATTGTAAATGAAAGATGTTTAGCATTTTTAAGTTCTTCCTTATCAACTTCTTGCGTGCGGTCATGTCCATTCGAGAGTTCCTGAATACGAGTTTTATTAATATCAAACCCAATTACTTTTCTGTGTTTCCCAAATTCAACGGCTAATGGCAGGCCAACGTAGCCTAAACCTATAACAGCAATCGTTGTTGTTGAATAATCAATATTGTCCATTACAATTTTTTAAATAATGAAATAAAATGTTTTAGAAATATTATTCCTATTCCTAAAAAGATTCCTAACAGTATGCTGATGATTGCAATAAGTTTCCTTTTAGGTCTACTCTTTTCAATTGGTATATTAACTGGTTCTACGATTGTAAATACAGGTGTATCTTCCTTCACTTTTATCTCTGCTTGCTCGAGTTGAGTCGCCAATCCTTGATAGACTTCAAAAGCCAAATTATACTCATATTGAAGACGTTGCTGTTCTGTTTGTGCTCTGGCAGCAATGACATTTTGATTTCTATCATTAAACAATGCCAGATTCTCTTGTGCGTTTTGAAATCTTTGTCTGGCCTCTACCCATCTCTCTTTTACAAATTTCAGATTCTCTTGTGCCTTACTAATTTTGTAATTAATCACATGTTCCTGTAATAAATCAACACAAACTTGTGTCAACTCTGCGGCTGCCATTGGATCAGGCATTTCGGTTGTCACTGAAATAATACCAGTTTTTTGATCTACCTCTACTTCAATTTTTTTCCTAAATCTTTTAATTAATCTATAATCTTCTTCTGTTAATCTTAAGATACCACCTTCTTCATTATTTGTAATTTTGTCATTGGAATTCTCCTTAAACAAACTTTTTATTTTTCCTGGTAAACCTAGTGTATAACCTAATATATACCCAAAAAGAGATGGGGATCCCAATTCTTTAAAATAAAAATAAGATGAAACAGTAGTATCTTGGTTTTCAAATGTTAGTTCTTTATTTAAAGCATTTAATTGGAAGGGTAAACTTTGTACAATTTCAGGATATAAATCTGGGCTTATTGAACCCTGACCTCCGGTATTTAGATTTATTCCGGCTAAACCTGCCAATCCGCTAATTCCACCAAGATTTGGGATTGCCCCTTCCTGATTATCTGCTAGTATTTTACAAGAAGCTTCATACTCAACACCAGAGCCAAACGCAACAATCAAACCTAATGTAAAGACCACTAATGTCGATTTAAGAATTGTTTTCTTGTTTACCCAAATAGTTTTAGCAACCTCTACCAAATCGATTTCATCCTTCTCCACAATCGACTTATCAGTTTCTATGTCTTTGTTTTTACTCAATCCTTTATGAATTAATTTTTCAAAATTTTTTTATATACCACTCTACTGTCTTCACTATCCCACTCTCAAAATTCTCCTGGGCTTTCCAGCCCAATTCCTGCTCGATCTTTGATGCGTCAATTGCATATCGTCGATCGTGACCTGGTCTATCTTTTACAAAATTGATTTGCTCTTTGTAGGATTTTCCGTTTGAAAGGGGCTTTAATTTGTCCAAAATCTCGCAAATTTTATTGGCAATATAATTATTATCCCGTTCATTTCTACCTCCTATATTGTAGGTTTCACCACTTTTCCCCTTATGAAATACCAGATCAATTCCTGAGCAGTGATCCCTAACATATAACCAGTCCCGGATATTTTTACCGTCTCCGTAAATTGGAATGGGTTCACCACTTATCGCTTTCCTGATTATTACAGGTATGAGTTTTTCGCTGTGCTGTTTGGGTCCATAATTATTGGAACAATTTGTTGTCACTACATTCATTCCGTATGTGTGATGGTAACTTCTCACGATCATATCACTGGAAGCCTTTGATGCGCTGTATGGCGAATTCGGTGCATAAGAGGTTGTTTCTTTAAATAACCCTGTTTCCCCTAATGTTCCATAAACTTCATCTGTAGAAACATGGTGAAAACGATTGTTCTCCATTCCTTCTTTGAATTGAAAAGGGTTTCTCATCCATTTTTTTCTGGCTACATCAACCAAATTGAAAGTTCCGTTGACATTGGTTTTGATAAATTCCTCTGGCTCTTCAATGGAATTATCCACATGTGATTCTGCCGCTAAATGAATGACATCCGTTATTTTAAATTGATCAAATATGTTATCCAGAAATTTATAGTCCTGAATATCTCCCTGGATAAATGAATAGTTTTCATTTTCATCTGCATTCTCAAGATTCTTCAAATCACTGGCGTAGGTCAATTTATCCAAATTGATAATTTGATAATCAGGGTATTTTTTCAAAAAGTAGAGAATAAAATTTGACCCGATAAATCCGGCGCCTCCAGTTACCAATATCTTCTTACGATTTGGATTCATCCTAATTTTCAACAATTAACTTTTTCAAATATTCTCCATAACCACTCTTAATGAGCGGTAAAGCTACTTCATCCAGCTTTGTAGAATTAATGTATCCCATCCTATAGGCAACTTCCTCAATACACCCGATCTTGAAGCCTTGACGTTGCTCAATGACTTGTACAAATTGACTGGCTTGTGCCAGGGACTCAAAGGTTCCTGTATCCAGCCAGGCAGTTCCGCGATCCAATATGCTTACCTTCAGTTTTTTGTTGTTCAGGTAGACTTTATTGATATCGGTAATTTCCAGTTCGCCCCGTTTGCTGGGTTTGATGGTTTTCGATATAGAAACTACCTCATTGTCATAGAAATATAGACCCGGTACAGCATAATTCGATTTGGGACTTTCCGGTTTCTCTTCGATGGAGAGGGCATTTAATTCTGTATCAAATTCCACCACCCCATATCTCTCCGGATCCTGAACATGATAGGCATAGATTAGGCCACCTTCAATTTCTGTATTTTTTTTAAGCAATTTGCCCAAACCAGCTCCATAGAAAATATTATCTCCGAGGATCAAAGCAACTTTCTCATTTCCAATAAAATCTTCTCCGATTAAAAAAGCTTGCGCTAACCCCAATGGTTGTTCCTGGATGGCATATTCGAAATTGCAACCAATATCTGAACCATCTCCTAATAATTTTTTAAACAATGGTTGGTCATGAGGCGTGGTAATGATCAATATCTCCCGAATACCAGCCAACATCAGGGTAGACAGGGGGTAATAGATCATCGGCTTGTCAAACACCGGGATCAGCTGTTTGGATATTGATTTAGTAATAGGATGTAATCTTGTTCCGGAACCCCCGGCCAGGATAATTCCTTTCATAATTTTAAAATTTTGGGTTGGAAGTCGGAAGTCCGAATAAAAATACTTCCGACTTCGGTCTTTTGACAAATCATCTCTTTACCTAATATTTCCATAATCATCAGCCCCACATTACAGTCTTTTTGTAACAATTTCTTTAGGTAAAACACTTTTTACATCAAAAACCACAGACTCTTTGCCATTTGTCAATTTTTCTAATTGAATATCTTTAAAGACATCATGATTGACAGCAAAAACTATCCCGTTATAATTGGTGTGGGGTTGATCAAGTAAATCGATACCATATTCATGTTGGACTTCTTCTTTATCAGCATGCGGATCAAAAACCTCCACATTAATTCCGAAACCAGAAAGTTCATGGATTACATCAATCACTCGTGTGTTTCTGATATCGGGACAATTTTCTTTGAATGTAATCCCTAAGACCAATACCCTGGAGCCTTTGATGGCATGCCCATTTTTAGCCATTAATTTCACTAACTGGTTGGCTACAAATATTCCCATGTTATCATTGATCCTTCGGCCTGATAAAATCACCTGAGAATGATAACCGATGGACTCAGCCTTGTAGGTGAGATAATAAGGATCGACGCCAATACAATGTCCTCCTACCAGTCCAGGTCTGAAGTTCAGGAAATTCCACTTGGTTCCTGCTGCTTCCAACACTTCAAGTGTATCTATGCCAATCCGATCAAATATCAACGCTAACTCATTTACAAAGGCGATATTAATATCCCTTTGGGAGTTTTCGATCACTTTGGCTGCTTCGGCTACTTTAATGGATGATGCCAGATGCGTTCCGGCCTGAATGATCTCCTTGTATAGCTCATCAACCTTTTTGGCAATTTTAGGCGTACTGCCGCTTGTTACTTTTTTGATATTGGTCAAAGTATTTACCTTATCCCCCGGGTTGATCCGCTCCGGAGAATACCCACAATAGAAATCCTGATTAAATTTCAATCCTGATACCCTCTCCAAAATAGGAACACACACTTCTTCAGTCATCCCCGGATAGACCGTTGATTCGTAAATAACCAAATCGTCCTTTTTTAATGCTTTTCCAACTGTTTCACTGGCTTTGACCAAAGCAGTTAAATCAGGTTTTTTGAAATGATCGATTGGGGTTGGGACAGTAACGATATAAATATTCCCACCAGAGAGATTCTCCGGATCATTGGTAAAGCAAAGGTTTTTGGAATTTTTAAGATCCTCTTCTGAAACTTCCAAAGTACTATCATAGTTATTATTTAATTCTTCAATACGCTTATGGCTAATGTCAAAACCAATAACCCTACGTTTTTTACCAAATTCCACAGCAAGTGGCAACCCAACATAACCCAGTCCGACGACAACAATTGTTTCCAAATCAATTAATCATTTATCTTGGTTTTCTTACTGTCTGTTGCTATTATTAATAATTTGTGAAACTATTAAAGCAATACTAGCCATACTCGTACTGATTGCAACGATTTCTCCAGCAGTCAGTCGTCTTCTTTCGGGTCTTTCAGGTGAGATAATCTCAGAACCACGCTCAACTTTAGGATAATTATTCCAGAATAGGAATTTTCGGGTTCTATCTACTGAACCGTTGGCGTACAGAACATAAGTTTTGCTCTTTTTAGCATCCTCCGTAAATCCACCTGCCTGACTTATATAATCCCTGAATGAATTTTTATTATCATATCTCACAGTAATCGGATATAAAAATTCTCCACGAAGCCTGACAGTTTCCAATTGTTTTGGAACCGAAATAATATCACCGTCTTGTAAAATCAAATCAAATTTAGATTTTGGATTATTTAATATATTCTCCAAATCAATTCCAATTGTTTCGTATTTAATTAGGTCCAATCCTTCCTGTAAAGCTTCTTCAGTTGTGTCTCTTTCAAGCAGTTGTACCAGTCGGCTGCGCTTGACATTCAGGCTTTCTCTTCCTTGTTCGGTCTCTGATTCAATATCATAATTTTCCAATTTTTGATCGATATCATCAAGTCGCTTTAAAAGTAATGCCTCAGTTTCTGAAAGGGAATAATTCTCCAGCTCAACTTCTGTCATATCCCTGTTATCTTTCATTTTTTGGAGATTCTCCAGTCTGGTCAAATCATCGGATTTAGGTGGGTTGAATTCTGTTCTTCTGATTAAGGTTGCCCCTTTTGCAAACCCCTCTCTTGTTAGACTTCCGGATCGTGCAATGATATCTGAAATCCTTTCATCCTTTTTTTTAAGTGCGTAATAACCCGGATACAAGACTTCACCTTCAACCCTTACATTTATTTGTTGCTGATATGAAGGAGACTTTCTGATATAAACCTGGTCAAATGGCTGAAGAATGAAATTTGAGGCTTCACTGTTTAAGGCCAGGTTTTCATTTATTCCAAAGGTGAAAATATCTGCTGTTTCATTTAACTCACGCTCTACCTGTCCTTCTTTTACTCTTCGGGCAACCTCCACCTGGGAACCTGAAGCAGATTCCCTTAACCCTCCAGCTTTTAACATTAGGTCTTCTACTGACAAATTTTGAGCAAATGGATAAATGCCAGGGTTTTTAACTTCTCCAAATACCTGGATGTAAAACTCTTCTTTTAAGTCGTAGATGGAGGGGATATTGATAACATCTTCCCGATGAAGGACAATATCTTCTTCATCCCCTTTCAAGATTTGGCGGATATTAAATGACAAAACTTCATTGGAGTAATCATCTTTCACTCTGTAGATGGTTCCGCGCTCCATAAAAGCGTCACCTCTCAACCCCTGGGCTTTTTCAACCAGATCCATGACAGTCAGGCCATCAGTTAATTCATATTCACCTTCACGAAAGACTGCCCCTCTGATCTGGATCCTGTTTTCGAATCGATTAATAATACCTTCAACATTTACCATGTCTCCGTTTTGAGGAGATGCAGATGTCAATTCCTCATGGGTAATATCAACAAATTCTCTTGTAACGCCATTATTCCTTTTTACCTTAATAATTCCTGAATAAGCATTTTCTGTAAATCCACCTGCAAAATTGATCAGATCTTCAAAAGTTTCCCCTTCTTTTACTTCATAAATACCAGGTCTTTTTATCTCTCCTGTAATCTCCACCCTATTCTCATAAGGTAAAACCCTGATGATATCTCTATCGTGCAGTCGTATGTCTTTGGCGATTTTCCCTTTTATGATAAAATCATAAGCATCAAAAGTTTCGATGACGTTTCCATCCCGCAACAGCTCTATATTTCTTAATGAACCACTAAAATTTGGCCCGCCAGATAAATACAATACATTACCTGCGGTTGACAGAGAACTAACGTTGAACGTCCCGGGATTCATTGTTTCACCTATTACGGAAACACGAATGGTTCTAACCTGCCCAATGGAAACCTGGGCGAATGTATTGGGTCTTCTTCCTCCTTCTGAAGAAAGTCCGGAATAGATCTGTGTCAACCGGCCTTTTATTCGATTAGAGGCGTCTTCGATGGTTAAGCCTGTAAGAAAAATTGGCCCAAGATTGGGAATTTTAATATAACCGTCCGGTGAAATAGTTTCCTGGTAGGTTTGTTCGGATGCCCCCCATACATCGATGATAATCTCATCCCCTGGCCCCAACACATAATTTTTTGGAGTAGGAACATTTACAGAGGGTTCAAAAGTGAGCATCTGAGAATTGAATAAATTATACCCAAAGATCTTCTTTAACTTTTCCTTTTCGGCTACTTCCATCAATTCCTCATAATCCTTTGTCAGCGATTGGAATAGTTCATCCTCCGAATAGGCTTTTTGGTCCTCTCTTGTCCTTACTCGATCATATCCCGGACCGCTTTTAAGCGGTTGCGAGCGTATTTGAGCCATTCGTGTCTTAAGCTTCTGGATTTGTATGGAAGACATTCCTTTTGCCTGCAAAGCTATTTCCAGTTCCTGCTCAGTATAACCACTTTGCTGAAACCGTTCCATGAACATTTGTAGTTGTGCATCAGGGATATCATCAATATTGATAGAAGCTATTTGGGAAGGATCAATATTATTGATATCTATATTTTCAAGGTTATTCTGAGCATAGCTTTTTGTAAAACATAAAGTGGATATAAAAAGAATAAAAAATAAAAACTGTAGTTTTTTCATAACTAAACTTTGTAGTAATCTTTATACCAATTTATAAAATTATCTATGCCTTTCTGGATACTTGTCGAAGGTTTAAACCGAACATCATTCACCAAATCGTCCACATCTGCGTAGGTGGCTGGAACGTCTCCCGGTTGTATAGGGAGCATATTTTTAACTGCCTTTTTACCCAACGATTTTTCAATAGCTTCAATAAAATCCATCAATTCGACAGGCTGATTATTGCCAATGTTGTAGATTTTGTAAGGGGCTTTACTTGTATGAGGATCCGGGTTCATTCCCGACCAGTCAGAATTGCCGGTTGGGATATTTTTCATGACTCGGTAGATTCCTTCCACTATATCGTCTACATAGGTAAAATCTCTTTTCATTTTGCCATGATTATATACATCAATAGGTTGATTATTTAATATAGCTTTAGTAAAAAGAAATAATGCCATATCGGGCCGTCCCCAAGGGCCATAAACCGTGAAAAAACGTAAGCCGGTAGTGGGCAAATCAAATAAATGAGAATAGGTGTGGGCCATCAACTCATTTGCCTTTTTAGAAGCGGCATACAAAGATACCGGATGATCCACATTGTCGTGCACCGAAAATGGTATTTTGACGTTGGCTCCATATACTGAACTGGAGGATGCATACACCAGATGCTTGATTTGATTATGTCGGCATGCTTCGAGGATATTACCAAACCCAACCAAATTCGATTGAATATACGCTCCGGGATTTTGGAGGGAATACCTTACACCAGCCTGGGCGGCAAGATTTACGACAAAATCAATTTTGTCATCTTTGAAAGCATTGTTTATTCCAGAGGAATCTTCAAGGCTAACTTTGTGAAATTTAAACTGATCATTTTTTTTGAGAATGCTTAGCCGACTTTCTTTAAGTGCCACCTCATAATAATCATTCATATTATCCAGCCCAACGACACGATAACCCTGGCCTAATAATTTTTTTGAAAGATGAAACCCAATAAAACCTGCTGCTCCTGTTACAAGTACGGTGTTCAATGTGTGTGTTTTTTTAATAATGGCTGCAAAATTAAATAATTGCATATAATAACAAGTCCATTTTCGCTTAATTTATTCATAAAAACCTACTTTTGCCTTCGGATGAATTTGAAAACAATAACCGTTCTGATTTCTAAGGAGTTCACTATTGAACTTAGGCAAAAATATGCTTTAGGTGGGATGATCCTTTATTTGGTTAGTTCGATCTTTATTGTTTTTATGGCCTTAAACCTAAATAATGCTTCCATTCACCCGGTTATCTGGAACGCCATTCTTTGGATTATTTTACTATTCACAGCTGCCAATTCCATTGCCAAAAGCTTCATTCAGGAGAAAAAAGGTATTTTGCTTTACTATTATATTATCGCCACCCCAGGGGAAATATTGTTTTCAAAAATGATATACAATTTTCTCCTCATGATGTTCCTGATCATGGCAGGCGTTCTTATTTACAGTATTGTTTTGGGAAATCCTGTTCAGAATATGCAGGTTTTTTCAATTTGCGTTTTATTGGCAGCATTGGGATTTTCTTCAACATTTACCTTGATTTCAAGTATTGCATCCAAAGCATCTAATAGTTCTACATTGATGGCAATTCTCGGCTTTCCAATTATTCTGCCAATATTGCTGATGGTTTTGAAAGTTTCCAAAAATGCCATCGACGGGCTTCCCAATAGCAATTCTTTTAATGAATTATTGACTTTGCTTGCCGTTGTCATCATTACTATTACAACTTCATTATTATTGTTTCCATATCTCTGGAAATCGTCGTAAACTTGCATCATGATTCGGTTGATCAACAAATCGTGGTGGAAATATTTGGGAATTATATTGGTTTACTACACCATTATAGCAGGTTTTCTTGTCCATGCACCCCGGTTGGCAATTTTACATGAGTCCATTCGCAACTTATTCTTTCATGTGTCAATTTGGTTTGCCATGGTTATTCTGTTGATTATCTCGGTGACTTACTCGATTAAATATTTGATCAATCCAAAAGCTATTTTTGATAACATGGCATCTGAATTTGCTAAAACGGGAATTGTATTTGGCTTGATCGGGGTTGTTACGGGTTCGATTTGGGCAAGGTTCACCTGGGGTAGTTGGTGGGTAAATGACCCTAAACTCAATGCAACCACCATTGCGTTGTTAATTTACCTGGCTTACCTGGTGCTGAGGCTTTCTATGGAAAATGAAGATCAGAGAGCGAGGATAAGTGCGGTTTATAACATCTTTGCCTTTACAGCAATGATTCCTTTGATTTTTATTTTACCAAGATTGACAGATTCCCTGCACCCAGGTAGCGGAGGAAATCCAGGATTCAATGTTTATGATGATGTAGACAATAATTTGAGAAAAGTGTTTTACCCATCTATCATAGCGTGGACGATCATGGGTTTTTGGCTGACTTCCATTCGCATAAGAATTAAAAATGTAAAGGAAAAAATATTTGAATTAGAGAGCAAAAATCTTTTTTAAGCATGCAAAAGATTGTTTCAATATTGTTATCACTTCTTTTTTTAAGCAATTGTGTTTTAGGTCAGGATCCAGCTGAGTCCCATCAGGTCGAAATGGCAGATGCATTGCGTTCGGATGGAAAAATTTATGTGGTCGTTTTAGTGGTAATGATCGTTTTTACGTTCTTTTTATTGTACCTGCTACTTACAGATCGTCAGGTAAAAAAGGTAGAGAAAGAAATAGAAAGTTTGAAAAATTCCAAGTAGGAGATAGAATAATGAAAAAAACACACATCATCGGGATATTAGTCATTGCGGCGGCTATTTTTATCATTATAACCACAGCCGGGGATGCCAGTAGCTATGTGTCATTTAAAGAAGCAAAGGAAATGGCTGAAAATGGCAATGACAAAATGATACATGTTGTAGGACAACTATCAAAGGATGTAGAGGGGAATGTTGTTGGTATAGAGCCCAGTGATGACAAATTATCTTTTTCTTTTGCAATGGTCGATAACAATCAGGAAACACAACAGGTTTATTACAACGAACCCATGCCTCCCGATTTCATGAGATCGGAGCAGGTAGTTGTCATTGGGTCTTACAAAAACGATTTATTTGTTGCTGATGAAATTCTGCTCAAATGTCCGTCCAAATACGAGGAAGAAACGATCAGTGTGAATGAGATAAGCAAGAGGTAATGGTTAACACAGCAATTGGTAACATTGGACATTTATTTGTCATCATTTCTTTTATCCTTTCTTTATTTGCCGCCTATTCTTATTTAAAGTCTTCAGTATCAAACAATGATTTAAATAAAAAAGGATGGCTTCAAAACGGAAGGCTTCTATTTTACATCCATAGTGGTGCCGTATTAGGTGTCGTAATTGTTTTGTTTGCGATCATTTATGGTAATCATTTCGAGTATCACTATGCATGGAGTCACGCCAGCAAAACCTTACCATTCTATTATAAACTAAGCTGTTTCTGGGAAGGTCAGGAAGGCAGCTTTTTACTTTGGATCTTCTGGAATTGCATCCTTGGAATTATTCTCATTCAAACCAGCAAGCATTGGGAAGGGCCAATGATGACAGTGTTTGCCCTGGTCCAGGCATTCCTGACCTCTATGATTTTGGGTGCAGTATTCTTCGATTTAAAAATTGGCAGCTCTCCTTTTCTTCTTTTAAGGGATGTGATGACCGATGCTCCCGTCTTTGATGCTGATCCTAACTTCATTCCGGAAGATGGCACTGGGCTTAATCCGCTTCTGCAAAACTACTGGATGGTCATACACCCCCCCACCTTGTTTTTGGGGTATGCTACCACGCTCATCCCGTTTGCTTATTTAATAGCGGGGCTGTGGACGAAGAATTATCAAGACTGGATCAAGCCGGCATTGCCATGGACCATATTTTCCGTTGCCATTCTTGGACTTGGACAGCTGATGGGCGCTTACTGGGCTTATGAAACATTGAGTTTTGGCGGATACTGGAATTGGGATCCGGTCGAAAATGCCGTATATGTTCCCTGGATCATTCAGGTGGCGGGTTTGCACGCCATGATCATTTTCAAAAATAACAATACCGCTTTAAAGCTGGCCATGATCCTGACAGTGGCGACCTTTATTCTTATTCTCTATGCAACATTTCTGACGAGAAGCGGGGTATTAGGTGAGGCCTCTGTCCATTCATTTACCGACCTTGGCCTAAACGGTCAACTTCTCATTTATATGTTGACATTTCTGGCCATTTCTGTCTATTTTCTGATAGCTCATTGGAAAAATATCCCATCCTCGAATAAAGAAATAAGCACCTACTCCAGGGAATTCTGGATATTCCTCGGTGCTATTACCTTTTGCCTGATGGGATTTCAGGTGTTGTATGCAACCTCCATACCTGTTTATAATAATATTATTGAGGCATTTGGGGGTACTTCCAACATTGCCCCCCCTGCAGATCAGGTAGGATATTTTACAAACATCCAGATCTGGGGAGCTGTTTTGATTGCCATTCTTTCCGGTACCGGACAATTATTCTACTGGAAGAAAATGGAGAAAAACAAAATAGTTGAAGCATTGGTGGCGCCATTTATCATTGCTCTGTTGGTTTCAGCCATTATCATCGTTTTTGCAAAGATCTCAACGGTTTCATATATCATATTGTTAACAGCGGCGGTTTATAGCATCGCAGCAAATGGCAAGGTTTTATGGAGTATCTGGAGCAAAAAACCCTCTTTGTCGGGTGGCGCTATTGCTCACATTGGTGTAGCCTTTATGCTGATCGGAATTTTATTTTCATCCGGATATTCAAAAGTTGTGTCATTAAATAATAGTGGATTGCTCTATTCATCTGAATTTTCTGATGAAATGAACAGGGAAAATGTCCTACTCTTCTTGAATGAACCACGTCAAATGAATGAATACGAGTTGATCTATAAGGGCAGAAGAAAGGAAGTCGAAAAAGTACCATTTTATGTGCCGGAATATCAGCTTGCCCCTACCAGCGTGGAATATCTTTACCGGGTAACGGAATCAATTAAGGATGATGGCGAAGTGATCTTCGATGTGGGAGATACCGTTGAAGTTTCCCATGAGAACACGTACTACGAGATAGATTATAAAAAAGGCGGGGAAAAGATCTTTACATTATTTCCAAGGGCACAGGTCAATCCTTCTATGGGATTATTGGTTTCTCCCGATATCAAACGAAGCGTGTCCAGCGATTTATACACACACATCAGCACCATTCCTGATCCGGAAAAGGAAAAGGATTGGAGTGAGCCTGAGAGCAAAAAGGTGCGGGCTGGAGAGCGATTTTTCATCAATGATTACGTCGCTGAATTTAAGGGTGTGGAAAGGGTAAATGATGTTGCCGGAATTGATCTTGGTCCGACAGATGTGGCTGTAAAGGGTCTGGTTGAGATTTTCGGGGATGCGGAAAATGAAATTCTGGAGCCTCTTTTTGTTGTAAAGGACAACATGATCGGTAACATTCCTGAAGTGTCTGAGCAATTTGGGGCCAGGGTCAGCTTCGTGAATGTATTTCCGGAGGAAGACAGCTTTGAATTATCCATTCAGACTACTCAAAAAGATTACATCATCATGAAGGCGATCGAAAAACCCTACATTAATGTTTTGTGGCTTGGTACTTTTGTGCTGATGATTGGATTTGGGATTGCTACGGCCAGGAGGTTTAAGGATTTTGCGAAGGTGAAATTATAAAACCTTTTCCTCCTCGATCATTTTCAATATTTCTTCTACGTATTTTCGGTTATTGGATAAGCGGGGAACTTTATTCTGCCCACCGAGTTTGCCTCTTTTTTTCATCCATTCATAAAATGTTCCTTTCTCCACAAAATGAACATGTGGCATTTCCAGTGCGATGTCTTTGTATCTCTTGGCATCGTAATCCGAATTTACGTTGCGTAGAGCCTCATCAAGCGAGTGAATAAATTTCTCTCTGTCATTTGGGGTATTGACAAACTCAACAATCCATTCATGGCTGCCTTTTGAGCCGCGACTGAAAAAGATCGGAGCTGCGGTATAATTGTCAATAATAGCATTTGTGTCTTCGCAGGCCTTTTTAATCGCAGCATCGGCGTTTTCCACCACTACTTCCTCCCCAAATGCATTGATAAAATGTTTGGTCCTGCCGGATATTTTTATTCTGAATGGATTCAACGATGTAAACCTGACAGTGTCGCCAATTAAGTAACGCCAAAGCCCGGCATTGGTAGAGATCAATAGTGCATAGTTGTGTCCGATTTCTACTTCGCCCAGACCAAGGGTTTTTGGATTTTCTTTATCCAATTCATCTATAGGAATGAATTCATAATAAATACCGTAGTCAAGCATTAGCAATAACTCCCTGACATTCATTTGATCCTGAATACCAAAAAAACCTTCAGAAGCATTGTAGGTTTCCAGGTAATTCATATCCTCAAAAGGAATCAGCTGCTGGAATATTTTTTCGTACGGATCAAACGCCACGGCTCCATGGATGAACAACTCAAGATCCGGCCAGACTTCCCTTAAATGTTTTTTGCCCGTGATCTCCAAAATCCGGTTCAACAAAACAATTGTCCAGGTGGGAACTCCGGCAATATTTGTCACATTTTCTTCGATGGTTGTCCGGGCCATTTTTTCAATCTTCTCTTCCCATTCACCCATCAGTGCAATTTCAAGCTTGGGAGTTCGGATCAATTGTGCCCAGAAAGGGAGGTTTTTCATGATAACAGCAGAGACATCACCGTAATATGAATTCGATGTGGTATCGTATTGATTAATTCTTTGACTACCACCAATTGCCAATCCTTTCCCGGTAAACATTTTAGAGTCGGGATAATTATTAAAATAAATGGATAGCATATCCTTGCCACCTTTAAAATGACAGTCCTCAAGCGCTTCCGTTGATACAGGTATAAATTTGCTTCGATCATTGGTTGTTCCGGATGATTTGGCAAACCACTTAATGTTGTTGTGCCAGAGTATATTTTGTTCGCCTTTCAATAATCGGTCGATATACGGATACAGCTTCTCATAAGTAAAAATCGGCACTCTTTCCTTAAATTCTTTTGAATTTCTGATGCTTTTAAAACCAAATTCTTTTCCGAATTCAGTATATCGGGCTTCGCTGACAAGGTTTCTGATCAACTCTTCCTGGACTTCCAGAGGATATTTCATGAACAATTCAATGTCATGAATCCTCTTTTTCATTACCCAGGTGAAGAATGTGTTGATGATGCTCATTGAAAACTATATTTTCCTTTTCAACTCGAAATGTTTTCCCAGATAAACCCTCCGGACCTGCTCGTCATTGGCAAGTTCTTCAGCTGTTCCGGCTTTCAGGAGTTTACCTTCAAACATTAGGTAGGCTCTGTCCGTGATAGACAAGGTTTCGTTTACATTGTGGTCGGTGATCAATATACCAATATTTTTATTTTTTAATTGCGCCACGATGGTTTGAATTTCTTCCACTGCGATCGGGTCGACACCGGCAAAGGGCTCATCCAATAATACAAAGTTTGGATCAACTGCCAACGCCCGGGCAATTTCTGTCCTCCTTCTTTCGCCTCCGCTTAACACCATCCCGATATTTTTACGAACGTGTCCCAGACTGAATTCTTCAATAAGGGCCTCAGCTTTTTTCTTTTGCTCGGCCTTGGATAGTTTGGTTAACTCCAGTACAGCCATAAGGTTTTCCTCAACGGTGAGCTTTCTAAAGACAGAAGCTTCCTGTGCCAGATAGCCAATTCCCATTCTTGCTCTTCGATACATGGGCTCGTGGGTGATGTCTTTATCATCAAGGTGAATCGTGCCATCATTTGGGCTGATCAAGCCAACAATCATGTAAAAAGATGTCGTTTTTCCAGCTCCGTTTGGTCCAAGCAGACCTACGATTTCGCCTTGCTCCACCTCGACCGAAACATGGTTGACAACGGTTCGTTTTTTATAAACTTTTACAAGATTATCTGCTTTCAGCACCATGCTTAATCAAATTTTATATCCTTAGCCCGCAACTGCAACGTAGTGTTGCCCATGAAATTATTTTCCTCAATATAATACGCCATACTAAAACGCATTCCACTTCCTACTAAGTCGCTGTATTGGGCCATGCCAAAAGCAATGACATCAAAAATTTCGTCTTCTTCTTCCTGCTGAACAGAAAACTTAAGATGCTGATCTTTCAGTACCCTGGCATAGCCAGAAATTTTCAATCCGTGAGAGACAAAAACGGGTTGCATGTTGCCGGGTCCGTATGGAGCCATCTGGGCAATGATATGATAAAATTTATTGTTAATGTCATTTAAATCTATGACCGCATCAATCTCAATTTGTGGCGTAAGCTGTTCTTCCAGAATGGTACTTGCAACAACTTCTTCAAATCGTGTTCTAAACGCATCGACATTCCCGACTTCGAGTGTCAAACCGGCAGCGTACATATGGCCACCGTATTGGTCGAGGAGGTCTGAACATTGGGAAATGGCTTCATACACATCAAAGCCTGTAACTGATCGTGCAGATCCCGTTGCTTTTCCGTTTGACTCGGTCAGGATAATGGTAGGACGGTAAAACTTATCCAGGCATCTGGAGGCAACGATACCGATCACACCTTTATGCCAGTCATCCTTAAAAAGAACGGTCGATTTGGCCTTTTTGAATTTTTCATTCTTTTCAATCATCTCCAGCGCCTCCATTGTAATCTCCAGGTCAAAACTTCGACGGCGTGTGTTCTTATCGTCCAATGTCTGGGCGATTTCAGAAGCATCCTCTTCTTTTTCGGAGAGAAGTAATTCTACTGCAGTCTTGGCATGATCCATTCTGCCAGATGCATTGATTCTCGGACCAATGCCAAATACGATATTGGAAATGTTGATCTCATCTCTTAAACCAGATTGCATAATAGTAGCTTTGATACCTGGTCTTGGATGATCATTTAAAATTCTCAATCCGTGATAGGTGAGTATCCTGTTTTCGCCAGTTATTGGTACGATGTCTGATGCTATGCTAATGGCCACAAGGTCCAGGTACTCGTATAGAAAATCCGGGTCGTACTGATTTTCAAGGCAAAAAGCCTGGATAAATTTAAAGCCGATTCCACACCCGGAAAGTTCTTTATATGGATATGGGCAGTCTTTTTGTTTGGGATCAATGATTGCTATTGCTTCAGGAAGTTCATCCCCGGGAAGGTGGTGATCACAGACGATTACATCAATTTTATTCCTGGAAGCGTATCTGGTCATCTCGACCGCTTTTATGCCGCAATCTAGCGTGATAATGAGCGTGTATCCGTTTTCTTTAGCAAAGTCTATTCCTTCTTTTGAAACCCCATAACCTTCCTTGTACCTGTCGGGAATGTAGTAATTAAAGTTTGCATGAAAATGCCTGAGAAAGCCATACACTAACGATACGGCTGTAGTGCCATCTACATCATAATCGCCATAAATCAGTATCTTCTCATTGTTTGCAATCGCCGAATTAAGTCTATGAATAGCCTTCTTAATATCCTTCAGTAAGAAAGGATCATGTAGTAGGTCCAGGGAAGGCCTGAAAAATTCTTTTGCTTGCTGGAAACTTACTATTCCTCTCTGGATAAGGATTTTTGAAAGTACTTCACTGATGTTTAACTCATCGGATAACCTGCTTGCATCTTCATCATTCTGTTCTTCAGGAAAAATCCACCTTTTTGTCATAACCGGTTATCAATTGAAGCCACAAATCTAAATAAACGGTGGCGTATTTTTAAAAGTAATTTGCAAGTTGATACCAAACAAAGGAAATGTCAAGTTTCGTGCATTTGCTATTCTCGGAAACTAGGAATTATTCATCATTATTAGATCTCGTCTTGACTCTATAATTGGAATGAGATCCTTAGCATGCTTGAAACCAAAGTCATTTGAATTGAGTTTTCTGAGTTCGTCAAGGCTGTTTTGATAATTTTTTCTGATTGAATTGATGACTTCATTTTTAGCATTACCTTTCATCTTTCCAATCATTCTGTAAAGCTGCTGGGCCTTAAAGTAGTAGGCAATTCCCAATCGGTATTCTTTAAGTTTATTCCAATGATTGACTACCATTCTTTCGCTCAGATACAATTCACGGTCAATAGAATCGAGGTTTTCGATATAATCAATCCTTTCGTGTACATCAATTTTCGTCTCCGGCGATTTGATGAGAAAATCTTCCTCGTAGAATTCATCAAATGCTACGGGTACAGGCAGTAATTGCCAGGAGGGATCTTCAGGTAAGTGGGTAAGAATAAACGTTTCCGGATCAATTAAAAAATTTGCTTCGAGCTTATATTCAACATTTGTATTATCCGATAAATTCCAATCCGGGAGATTTTTATTTAAAGATGCCCACGTTACATCCAGTAGATGCCATTTTCCATTAATCTGTACAGAATTCCATGCATGGTTGGGAAAGACAATAATTTTTTCATTTGAAAAATAATCTTCCTTGGCATATCCCTGGATAAACCTGGCTTCAATATTGGCATAGCTGCAAAGTGTAAGAAATAAATTGGAAAAGCCTTCACAAACACCTAATCTGTTTTTAAAAACATCTTCAGCCGTTTGGTGCTGCAGCTGATTATTTCGGAGTCCATTTTCGTCATAGACAATATTCTTAGCCATCCAGGAATAAATGCTACGGACCTTTTCCATTTCTGAAAACTCATCCGGGCATAATGCCTGACTTAATTCTTCAGGATTGTTGATATTATGTCCGGAAACTTCAAAGGCATGGCGGTCAATTTTGGCAAATAATTCATTTCGGCTTATCACATAATTTTCCATTTCAGAATTGCCCGAAGAAAGGAGAAAAGAAGAAGGCCGGGCATTTGTTTGCGCCCGGCCCTGCAGTGTCATCAATAAAAATCCTGCTAAAAGTCCAAAAAATCTTAAGGTTGTCAGCAAAATAGAATTGGTTTAGTCAAGCAGAGATTTCTCTCTGCCATATTGTGTTTCAAGGGTTTAATTTAATCTATCAGATTAAATAAAAGAAGTTAACTTACTTACTTATAGTACATTATACTATAATACATTTATTTTAGGTGCAAAATCAGGAAAAATCATTCAAGTAATTGATTTACAGAAAATTACGATAATACGTTTGAATTAAAACTTTAAAAAAAGGTTTAAAGTCTTACATATTTCCTAAGACGGCAATAAGGCGAAAATCAGAAAAATCATATTCAGAGAAGCCGAAGAGATGAGATTCAATTCCATTGTTTTATTGAAATTTGCCAGGTCGGGATTCTTCAATATTTTGAAAAACCACATTAAAAAATAGATGAGAGTGGGTGTGAGCAAGAGTTGAAAGACTATTGCGTGAAGCCAATCAAAGTAAGTCAAATAAAAGTAGATAAACCCTGCATTGGCAATACCAAATACAATGGCCGTAAAGAGAAACGTCCCTTTAATTCCCAGTAACAAACTTATCGTTTTATCGCCTCTTTTTTCGTCTTCTTCGTGCTGGTAAACCTGGGTCATGGGGTAGGATCCCCAAAGGAGAATTGTGGAAAGAATTGCCGGAAGAATATAACTTAACTGAGATAAATCTTCCATTGATAGCTGGTTGATGCCCTGAATAGACGCCAGGAAGATAACAAAACCCTGGAAAAACCCTGTCAGCATCCAGCCAGTAATTGGGTACTTTTTCAATCGAACCGAAGGATGAGAATAAGCTTTCGAAGCCAGCCCATAAAGTAAGATGGAAAGCATAAAAAACCACCCAACAGAAATAGCCAATATTAAAGCGATGAAATCCATGAACAATGAAACATAATATAGTTCCCTGGTAACTTTCGGAGGATTTTTTAAAGCCCCAATACTCTTTTCATCCTTGTCAAAGTAGCTATTAAATCCGTTACTTGCCGGGTATAAAAAGATTTGTAGTACTATAAAAATTAGTACTGTCTCGAAAGCATGAATGTTCTTTGAAATGCTCAATGCAAATAAGTACACAGGCAAAAGAAAAAATGAAAACGGGAAGCGAAGATGTAGCCAGGTGGACTTATGAAACATTATTATCTCAATATACAACAATTTATTATTTAAATGATTAATATAAAAGATGCAAGCTTTTATCACCGCTATTGGTACAGCAGCGGGAAGTTATAAAACTTCTCAAAGTGAGATTTGCAGATTTATGACTCGTTCGCTTCAACTTAATGAAGAGGAAGAAAGAAAGCTTAAAGCATTGTATAAAGCAACCGGAATCCTGCATCGATACTCGGTGATCCCTGATTATGGCAATGAGGTGGAAGAATATCAATTTTACCCAAAAAGCATAAACCTGGAACCGATCCCTTCTACATTTGAGAGACTTTCAAAATTCAGGGAAAAAGTCATTGATCTTTCCAAAAATGCAATCTTCAACTGCCTCCATTCTGCTGATCAAATCCATCTTGAGGATATTACTCATTTGATAACGGTGAGTTGTACAGGTATGTATGCCCCGGGTTTGGATATCGATTTGATAAATGAATTAAGGCTAAATACGACAGTCAAAAGGACAGCTATTAATTTTATGGGATGTTATGCTGCATTTAATGCGCTGAAGGTAGCCCGTGCATTTTGTGAATCTGAGGATAATGCCAAAGTGCTGGTTGTATGCGTGGAAATGTGTAGCCTACATTTTCAGAATAGTAAGGAAAATGACCATTTACTTTCCGCTGCGTTGTTTGGAGATGGAGCTGCCGCATTGCTCGTAGAAAGTAATCCCGGCAAAGGTGTTAATCTGAAATTTGAAGGTGAACACTGTGAACTCTATTCGGACTATGGAGAAAATATGGCCTGGAATATCGGGGATCATGGTTTTGAAATGAGATTGAGCAATTACATTCCTGATTTGATCAAAAATGGCATCAGTGAGCTCGTGGATAAATTAATGGAAAAATCTACTTTTTCTTATGAGAATATATCTCATTTTGCTATTCACCCCGGTGGTAAAAAAATACTGGATGTAGTTGAAAAACAGCTTGGTATATGTCACGAAAAAAATTGTGCATCTCATGCCGTTCTGGCTGAATATGGTAACATGTCCTCGCCTACAATCATTTTTGTTATCGAAAAAATAAGGAACGGTTTGACGCATAAAAACGTTGGCGACAAACTTATTTCACTGGCTTTTGGTCCGGGTCTTACCCTGGAATCCTTCTTATTTAAAGTTGTTTAATTGATCCCTGATTTTTCATATAGAGCTTACCGACCTGAAATTATGGATGATCTCAAGTGCCAGGGAGAGGTGGTGCATCAGACACTACAGGAAATAGCTTTCATCAATAAAACTCTTGGTGGAAATAATGCTACTTTAAGCGGACTTTCCCTTTTGCTGAGGGATAGAAAAGGGGCTTTCAAATTGGTTGACTTGGGATGCGGAGGAGGTGAAATGCTAGGCTATATTTTTAATTGGGGGATTAAAAATGGATTGGATCTGAATCTATGCGGGATTGATGCTAATCCACATATTGTTGAGTTTGCGAGGCGACAAAATAAACACTTTGATTTCTTGTGCAAAGATGTTTCATCTGATGATTTCGATGTTTCCGGTTACGATGTTCTCACATGTACTTTATTCACTCATCATTTTCAAACCGCCCAGCTGTCGATATTAATTAAAAAATGGGTCGATCAGGTGAAAGTAGGTATAGTCATCAATGACCTGCACCGTCATCCATTTGCTTATTATTCCATCAAAATTCTAACCTCGTTTTTTTCCAGGTCCTCCATGGTAAAACACGATGCACCATTATCCGTTTTGAGGGGTTTTTCAAGAAATGAATGGAAAGAAATACTTCACGATGCCGGAATAAATAACTACTCACTCCGTTGGAAGTGGGCTTTTCGCTGGGAATTAGTCATTTACAAACAATAGAATATTTGTAGACAATCATTTTTTTTCAATTTGAATAAAAGTAAATTTTAGAAAACTTTTCAACATCAACGATCGCATTACCATAGCTACCAACCTGGAAGAACGGGTCTTTATCATGGCCTGCTGGTTTAGTATTATCGCTTCCGGACTTTTCTTTTTTGTTGATCTGTTTATTTCAAAAGATTACATATCCCTTCCTCTTGAAGTGATTTCGATTATCATTTTTTTCATTCTTCTACAACTCAACAAAAAAATTCAAAATAAAGTTAGGTTGCACATTTGGTTTGTCGCTTCCATCATCATTCTCACAAATATCGGGTGGTATACCGGTGGTGGGTTTAACATTCCCAACACAAGTATTTTTTACCTGACAGGGATTGCTGCGATTATTATCCTTAGGGGAAAAGTAAAGAATCTCTTTTTGATAATCCTGTTGGTTGATTTTATCATTCTTTCCATGGTCGAATATTATCATCCTGAATTAAAATATTTTCATGCTAATATGTCTCACCAGAATGTTACATCGAATATTTTCATATTGATCACACTCATTCTTGGTGCCGGAGTTTTGTCTTATTTTAAAAACAGGTATGAAGAAGAAAGGGAGATCATTAAGGATCAGGTTGTACAACTGGATGAAAAAAACCAGGAGATCACGATGCAAAATGAAGAACTGATCCAGCAGCATGAAGAGATCCTGACACAACATGATTATATCGAGGAAAACAACCGTAAATTACAGGAAGCCAACGAAGAGATCTCTACAATAAATGATACACTTGAAGAACAAATAAAAAACAGGACAGTGGAGTTGGAGGATCTGTACAAAGACCTGGATATGCTTTTTTACCGTAGTTCACATGATTTCAGAAGGCCTTTGACCAGTTTGATGGGATTGAGCAGAATAGCTTTGATGAGCCTGCAGGATGATGAAAGCATTGAATTATTTCAACAGGTTAGCTCAACTGCTCGGCAAATGGACAGAATGCTGCTCAAATTCTTTATGCTTTATCAGATCAATCATTATCATGACTTTGAACCATTAGCCATTGACAATATTTTGCAGATATCAAAAGACAGACTACTAAACAATGGTACAGATATTCAATTTGAGCATGACATTCAGTTACAGAAGTTTAAAAAGAACGATAACCGAAACAGGATACTTGAGATCATTTTATTCAATCTGATTGAGAATTCGATCATGTTTTGCGATAAGCCAAAAGCCCAGATCATTTGTAAGATTTTGGAAAACAACCAGCACATTCATCTGACTGTTGAGGATAATGGAATTGGCATTCCTGAAAGATACAAGGAAAAGATTTTCGAAATTTACTTTCGGGGCAGTTTGTATTCTACGGGAAATGGCCTGGGACTGTATGTAACCAAAAAAGCTGTGGATCGGCTTGGCGGAAAGATCAAGATTGAAAGTGTGATCGATCATTACACAAAATTTGAGGTGACTTTCCCGATTAATTTCTGATCCATTCGACCTTCTCAGAAATAGGAGTTCTTTTTGTGGTTAGTGGCCATTTTTTAGGAATACCAATGTAAAAAAAGCCCATTAATTTATCTTCCTTTTTCAGGCCAAAATGCTCTTTTGATTCCTCGAAATAGGTGATGCCTCCTGTTCCCCAGTAGCAGCCAATATCGTACACGGCTGCTGTCAAATACATATTTTGAACAGCACATGCTACAGCAGAAATTTCTTCTGTTTCAGGTACGGAATTTTGCGGATCCCTTTTCATGGCGATAACAATGACATGGGAAGCAGAGAGAGGCTTGTGCAAAAGATTTTCGTATTTCTTTTCTGTAAATGTGCCATCAGCTTCAGTTACTTGCTTGTAAACCCAAGATTGAATCTTACCCAATTTCTTAAGGCCTTCTCCGGTAAAAATTTTAAATCTCCACGGTTCGGTAAATTTGTGATTAGGAGCCCAGTTGGCGTTTTCCAACATCTGTTCGATCACTTTATCATCTACTTTTTCGCTGGTATAATCGGCTGGAAAAATCGATCTCCTGTTACGGATGATTTGGTTGAATTCTTCTTTGTTGTATTGCATTCTGACTAAAATGAAAAGTTAATTCCCGCAAAATAGTTTCTTTCCGGTGATGGTTCAAAATATCTGTCACCAAAAGCATTTAAATCATTGCCAAGGCTGTATTTCTCATCCAATAGATTATCAATTCCGGCAAAAACGTCGATTGTTAGTTTTCCTTTACTCCGCCATCCAAGTTTCAAATCAACCAAATTGTAGTTATCCGAATAAACGGTATTAGCATCGTTCAATGGAATTTCATCCGTAAAGTTATAACTGAAGAATAAATAAACACCGGGATTGGTTTCCATCTGAAAAGTAGTAACAAAAATGTGAGGTGCCGTTCCTGTCAGATCATTTCCGGAATAATCGGTGTTTTCGCCGCCATCCGATTTCACATAATCACTAAATTGAAAATCATGAAAAGTGTATGAGGTCTGAACTCTCATGGAATTGATAAACTTATCCGGTTGTTTGATGATCTGCCAGGCAATCAACGCTTCAATACCCTTTTGAGAAGTTTTTCCGGCATTGTTAAACAAAGAATTTCCTCCTTCTGCAATCTGGCTGACGATTGTCTCATTTTGCTGCATATAAAAGGCTGTCAGGTCATAAAGTATTTTGTTGTTCAAGAGATTTCCCCGGATCCCGATTTCATAATTTACTCCTTTTTCTGCTTCCAGATCGGTATTGATCGAACCATCACTGGTGCGAATCTCATCCTGTGTGGGTGGTGAAAATCCCTTGCTGATGCTGGCATGGGCAGAAGTATGCGAATTAATTTTTCTTACGAGCCCAATCCTGGGAGAAAAAACCGGATCAAACTCTCTGACAATGGAATAGCTGCTATCCGTGACAACTTCTCTTAAGCGGTCAATGTTATATTTCAGATAATTGACACTTGCACCAATGGTCACAATCCAATCGGTTCTTGTAGAATATTCAGCCTGGCCAAAGATAAATCCCTGGTTAATAATTGATTCATCTTCAAACCGAAGATTACCGGCAAAGCCACCATTATTGTCATGGTTGTTGGCGTGGAATTTTCCATATTGATATTCCAATCCGGCGGTGATGGACAATTGGTTACTCCAAAGCATATTGTTGTGGAAAAAAACACTCCTTCCTCCGACCCCGGTTGATCTTTCCAGTTCATAATTGGTGATAAAAGGATTTTCTTTGGTTCCATTTGAATAGTAGATGGAAGTGATATTTCCAAAATTGCTGTTCCAGTTATATTGATTACTCAATCCAACCAGAATATTCTCATGATCAATGTATGAATTTTGGTCGATGGCAATTTGCCTGGCTTGTCTTGGGTTTTCGTCAAATTGCTCTTTTGTCAATCCACCTGGTAGTTGATAATACAAATCAGAATACAGCATGTGAGCTGAGATTTTCCCCTTTTCGGAATACTGAAAAACATTTCTGTATTGGAAGACATTTCTGTCGAATTTGGTTTGTTCACGATACCCATCTCCTTTTTGTCCTGCATACCTCAGGTTACCCTGAAAATTATCCTCTGCATATTCTACACCCAGATCCAGTTTTTTAAATCCAAAGGAACCAAAAGAAACTCCCACCTGTCCATCAAACCCATCCGATAAAAATTTGTCTGATTTTAAATTGATCACACCTCCCATTCCAGCGCCATAAATGCTGCCGGATGGTCCCTTGATAATCTCCATTCGGTTCACATTTTTGTTATCAAGAAAGTATAGAAAAGTATTTCCTGTAGGATCCGTAAAAGGGATTTCATTCCAATAGACTTTTACATTTCTCACACCAAAGGGAGCTCTCAGCAAGCTTCCACGGATACTCATCCGGTAGCTCATCGGCGACCGTTCTTCCATTCTTACACCCGGGGTAGTATTAACCGCCCGAACCAATGATTCCTGGCTATATTGATTGATCGTGTGTTCATTGACAAGATTATATCCTCCTGCTACAGACAGAAAATCCCGGTTGTTTTCAAATCCTTTTATTTCAATGGTTTTGAGAACCTGGTAATCGGGTTCCAGGAAAATCGTTTTTCGAACAAAGTTTTCGCTGAGGCTAATTGTTTCCGGCTGATAACCTAAAAACCGTACTTCGTATTTCCCTTTAGGAATTTCTTTTGTTATATGTCCTGATGAATCGGTAGTAAATATTTGATCCGAAGAAAGATTTCGAATAGTAGCACCGACAAGGGGAGTTTGGTTTTGCTCATCGGCAATTATCAACGTGGTCTGGGCTTTTGCCGTCAAATTAAGCAAAAGCCAAAAAATGATGAAAAGAATGCATTTATTTGTCGAAAAATCAACCATGGAAATTTTTTACACCTATATAATTCAAAGAATCCAGCCTGCAAGATTATAATAAATAAATGTAACTTTGGCTCAATTTTTTAACAAAGGTCGAAAATTAAAAATTAACTGAATGAGACGCAGGTTGCTTGGCGCAGGAGCGGATGAACTTTCATATGAGATCAGGGCGATTGTAAAAAAGGCTGAACAGATCAAAGCCCTTGGTCAGGATATTGTGTGGGAAAATATTGGTGATCCGGTACAGAAACATGCCCAGGTTCCGGATTGGATCAAGGAGATCATCAGTGATCTTGCAAAACAAAATGAAACATATTCCTACTGTCATTCGAAAGGTGTGTTGGCTACCAGGCAGTTCCTGGCAAACAAAAGTAATTCACTTGGCGGAGTTCAGATCTCACCGGAAGACATTCTGTTTTTCAACGGATTAGGCGACGCTATTGGAAAAATCTACCAATTCCTTCTTCCCACAGCTCGTGTGATTGGCCCGTCACCAGCTTATTCGACACATTCATCCGGTGAAGCGGCACATGCTAATGACCACCCTATCACTTATAAGTTGGATCCGGCAAATAACTGGTATCCCGATATGGAAGATTTGTACAATAAGATCAAGTACAATCCGAATATTGTGGGTATCCTCATCATCAATCCAGATAATCCAACCGGAAGGGTTTACCCATTGGACATTTTGAAGCAATTCGTAGAGATTGCAAAGGAGTTTAATCTTTTTATCATTACCGATGAAATCTACGTGAATGTCGTGTATAATGGTGTGAAAGCTTATTCTCTCCCTGAATATATTGGCGATATTCCAGGAATAGCCTTAAAAGGGCTGTCCAAAGAAGTTCCATGGCCCGGCTCCAGGTGTGGATGGGCAAAGTTTTATAATCGCGACAAAGACAAGGATTTTGACAAACTTTGTACAACTCTTGAAAATGCAAAAATGCTGGAGGTGAGCTCCACAAAGCTTCCACAACTGGCAATTCCTAAAATATTTGGTGATCCCCGCTATCCGGACCATTTAAAATGCAATAATCAGAAAATCGGTCAGCGCAGTAAGAAGATCTCGGAAATTCTCGGCGAGGTGAAGAGTATTTATTTCAATGAAACGCAAGGAGCCTTTTATAATACCATTGTTTTCAAGGAAGGCATGCTTAAACAGGGTCAAAAACTTCAAATAGAAAATCCGGAAATAAGAAAGCTTGTGGAAGGATGGACGGCAGATCCTGAAATGCCGTTAGACAGACGGTTTGTATATTACTTGCTGGGAGCCAAAGGAATCTGTGTTGTCCCAATTTCTTCTTTTTGCTCGGATTTGATGGGATTCAGGGTGACGCTTTTGGAAGAGGATGAAGGGATTTTGGAAAGTACTTTCCGGGGGATTAAGGATGCTTTGGAGGAGTATTTGGGGTAGGTAGGAGCTGGGAAGCCATTCACATTTAAAGGAAGTTTGAGGAATTCAACACCGTAAAATCATCGTTAAGTCTATTATTCTTCATTTAATTTAAAAGGCAATAGCGCATTATTTTCATTTTAATTCTAAAATATTAGGATTTTTGTCTTATTTATTATTATTATTACAAATAACACCTTTATAAAGGTGTTATATTTATAAAAATTCTCAATTAAGATGTCTTTAAAGTCTGTATCTGAAAAACAAATCATTGATAGGCTAAAATTTGAAAACCCTTGGTGGGTAAGCAAGGAAATAGAGGAGTTCTACCATGAAATGCCACGAAGACTTTATTTTAATCTATTTAAACCACTGGTGTACGAGACAGAAATTAAAAGAGCTTTACTTCTCATGGGACCACGCAGAGTGGGAAAAACTGTTATGCTCTATCATACGGTTCAAGATTTAATTGATTCGGGTATTTCTCCGAATAGGATTGTTTTTATAACTGTTGAGAGTCCCGTTTACATGAATATTGGGTTGGAAGAAATGCTACAGTTTTCACTGATAGCTTCGGGATTAGATGAACCTGCTGGACTATTTGTGATTTTTGATGAGATTCAATATTTAAAGAATTGGGAAATACATCTTAAATCATTAGTTGATAGCTATAAGAAATGTAAATTCATTGCATCAGGTTCTGCAGCTGCTGCCTTAAAATATAAAAGTATAGAAAGTGGGGCTGGAAGATTTACCGATTTCTTACTCCCTCCCTTAACGTTCAATGAATATATACACTTAAAAGATCTTGAATCACTAATCATACCTTCTCAAGTTAATTGGAAAGGTTCCAATAAGATATTTTATTCTACTACGCATATTGAGGAATTAAATCGTCACTTTATTGACTACTTAAATTACGGAGGTTATCCGGAAGTAATTTTTTCTGAAAAAATAAAAGCCAACCCAGGTAGGTTCATCAGACAGGATATAATTGATAAAGTACTTTTGAGAGATTTGCCTAGCCTTTATGGAATACGAGACGTTCAGGAACTTAATTCTTTGTTTACTACTATATCATATAATACTGGAAGTGAATTTTCATTAGAGACTCTAAGTAAAGAATCTGGTGGAGTAAAAAAGCAAACCATTAAAACATATATTGAATACTTAGAATCAGCATTTTTGATTAAAACTGTAAAAAGAGTGGGTCAAAATGCAAAAAGATTTCAGAGGGATAATTTCTTTAAAATTTATCTTACCAACCCATCTCTGAGAGCTGCATTATTTTCTCCAATTTCTGCTACAGATGATATGATTGGTAATATGGTGGAGACAGCCATTTATGCTCAGTGGATGCACAGGGATTGGTTTACCCCATGGTACGCAAGGTGGCAAAATGGTGAGGTTGATATGGTTTGCTTATCGGATTCAAACTTTAATCCCATTTGGGCATTGGAGGTTAAGTGGTCAAACAGATATTTTGAAAGGCCAAAAGAATTAAAGAGTCTTTTGAAATTCAGTCTAGAAAATGAGATGGAAAATGTTTTGGTAACTTCAATTGATAAGGAAGGTACAAAGAGCATTGATGGAATTAATTTTCATTTTTTTCCAGCAGCTACTTATGCTTATACGGTTGGCAAAAATACCTTGAAGATGAAAGGAAGTTAATAGCTAATATACTAATCTGTATTATCTGAATCATATCTAATTCAAGTAATATCCGACTTTCACATCTTTCATGTCATCCTTAAACCTCCCCCACATACTCATACCCAATCCCTTCCACCGTCTCTTTCACCTTGTCCAGGTTGATCTTTTCCCCTGAGATCTTCACTTTGGAGGTGGCTAAATCGACATCAATTGCATGGACGCCTTCGATGGTGTGAAGGTTTTTCTCAACATTTGCTTTGCAGTGGTTGCAGGTCATTCCATTGACCAATACTGTTTTTTGTTCCATATCATTTAATGCTTTCAAGGTGGAAACCTCTGAACTAGATTCTTTAAAGAAAAGATTTTTATAGCGTATCAAATATCCATTGATGATCAATCCGATCAATAAAATGGCTGAAGCGACCGACAACCAATAGGGTGGAAAATGAGTCTCATGTTCATGTTCTGTCATTTCCATGACCGGTAAGGTAAACCATTCCCGTGGGAGGAATTCGTTGACCAGGATCCCGAATAAAATCGCTCCGCTGATAATCGATATCATGTAGCTCATAAGCGCCTTTCTGCCCATTACATTTCCAATAACGGTGATGGTTGCGGCATTTGTAGCTGGACCGGCCATGAGGAAGACAATGGCAGCTCCGGGCGATAATCCTTTTGCAATCAGCACAGCCGCTATCGGAACAGAACCAGTCGCACAGACATACAGTGGTACAGAAGCCAGTAGCACGATTGCCATGCTCAGGTATTCACTATCAAGATAATTTGTAAAGAAATCATCGGGAATGGCTACCGCCATCAAAGCAGCCAATAGCAATCCTATGATTAGCCATTTGGAAATGTCCTGAAGAAATGTGACGAAAGCATAGCGTAACATTGTCACAAAAGAGCTGCCTTTTGATCTTTCTACTGTTGATGTTTGACTTTTAATAACATTAAGCTCATCAGCTTCTTTGTCAGATTGATTGGTAATAACTCCTCCCATTATTCCGGAAATAAAGGCGATGATCGGCCGGATGATAGCCATCGGCAGGCCCAGCATGGAATAGGTAACTAAAATCGAATCAACTCCCGTTTGTGGAGTGGAAATGAGGAATGCGTTGGTTGGTCCTTTAGCTGCTCCATTTTTGTAAAAGCTTATTCCAGTTGGGATCACCCCGCACGAACAAAGTGGAAGTGGAATGCCAAACAAGGAAGCGTTCACGACCGACTTCAGGTTTCGCCCTCCCATAAACCGGTTGACCTTTTCTCCTGGGAAATAAGCGTGCAAAATCCCGGCAATGAGAAAGCCTAAAATGAGATAAGGCGCCATTTCAGCGGTCAATTCCCATAAGGCAATAAAATATTCTTGAATATATTGTAGGATCATTTCCATACCATTCAAATATACAACTGAAATCGCGATGTGGTTTTATAAAATATTAGGTATTGGTTATAAAATTGTCATGAATTCACTATTTAAAAATTATGAAAAACCTCATAAAACTAGAAGACACTGCATTTTTTCTACTTTCCTTATACTTTTTTCTCCAGCTGGATATCAGTTGGTGGTGGTATGCTGCTTTCATTTTAGTCCCCGATATTGGGATGATCGGTTACGCCATGAACAAGTCAATTGGCGCAGTGACTTATAACATTTTTCATCATAGGGGAATTGCTGTTTTACTTCTTTTGATTTCCTGGTACAGCCATGTTTTTTGGCTGGAGGTTGTTGCTGTTATACTATTATCGCATGGGAGCCTTGACCGTATTTTTGACTATGGTTTGAAATACAAAGATGATTTTAAGCATACCCATATGCAGGAACTTTAGCACCAAGCGAATTTCAGAGGAAGAATTCGATCAAAAAATTTCAATGTTCAAATTACAAATGTCAAATAAACATCAATATCCAACGGGCAGATTATCAAACGATTGAGTATTGGATTTTCTATTTTTGTGATTTGTTTGTCATTTGAGCTATTGCTATTTGAAGCTTGCCAAATGTCTCAACAGGCTTTCAGATTGATTTGAAATTTTGGACATAAAAAAGCTCTCCGAAGCCTTAGTATTTTATCTCCCTCAACGAAATTAAATCTGGCCCGGAGAGCTGTGATATAGACTTAAACGAAAAAGTCTTTAATACATTTCAGTTTGTGAAAAGAAAAAAGATCCTTCCAGTGCAGCATTATCATCCGAATCGGATCCATGCACGGCATTTTGCTCGATAGATTTAGCAAATAGCTTTCTGATCGTTCCATCCTCCGCCTTGCTTGGATCAGTTGCCCCGATCAATTTCCTGAAATCTGCAACAGCATTTCCCTTCTCCAGGATTATAGCAATGATCGGTCCTGATGACATATATTTGCATAGAGATTCATAGAAAGGTCTTTCCTTATGCACCGCATAGAACTGCCCCGCTCTTGCTGCTGAAAGTAAGGTCTTTTTCATTGCAACAATTCTAAAACCGGCTTCTTCGATCAATTTAATGATGGCCCCGCTATTACCTTCTGCGACAGCCTCCGGCTTTATCATTGTAAAAGTTTTGTTACTCATAGTCGTTCTTCTGATTTAAGATTGAGTGGCAAAATTAAAAAATATTGTCACTTTTTAAGGGAAAATTAACCTATTAGATCAAAATTGACCAATTCACACATTTTAACATATTTACAATAGTGACAATAAATAATTAATACTTGAAAAGATATATTGTACTTGTATTAAAATATTTATAATAAATCGAAAAATTATTAAAATCGAAACCACCTTTTGAGATAAATTTTTTGTTTTCAATATTTTATTCGCAGCTTTGCTGTTTCTTTTGCCGGCAGGCATTTTTTACGGTATGCGAGATCTGAAAAATTTTAAAAAATTAATTGACTCTCCAAAGAGGGTTGTGATCACCACCCACTATAAACCAGATGCCGACGCGTTGGGTTCTTCTTTGGGTCTGGCTGAATTTTTAAGGAAAAAAAAGCATAATGTATCTGTGATCACCCCATCCGATTATCCGGATTTCTTATCGTGGATGAAGGGAAATGATAAGGTAATTAATTATGAAGCAAATGGAAACCAGGAAAAATCTGCTAAACTCATTGAAAAAGCAGATATTATCTTTTGCCTTGATTTCAATAATCTGAGCCGGATCAATTCGTTGGGTGAAAAGGTTCAGGCTGCTTCAGCTATAAAAGTTCTGATCGACCACCATTTGGAGCCTGATAATTTTGCCGACTACGAATTCTGGAGCACTGAGGCTTCTGCAACATCGGAATTGGTTTACGATATGATCGTCGCGCTGGGAGAGAAAGATTTGATAGATGTTAAGATCGCTGAAAATCTTTACGCGGGAATCATGACAGACACCGGTCAGTTCAAACACCCGAATACGAACCGAAATGTTCACATCATTACAGCTGAGTTGATGGAAATCGGAGCCGACGTTTCAAAAGTGGGAAAGCTGATCTATGACAATAATTCCATCGACAGGTTGAAATTTACCGGCTTTGCGTTGAGTAAGCGGCTAACTGTTTTACCGGAGTACAACACCGCCTATTTTGTCATCAGTAAAAGGGATTTGGCAAAATTCAATTCAAAAACAGGCGACACAGAAGGATTGGTTAATTATGCCCTGTCATTAAAAGGAGTAATATTTGCATGTCTGATCTCGGAAAGAAATGATGGAGTTCGTCTATCACTTCGGTCGAAAGGCAAATTTCCTGTTAATAAATTCGCAAAGGAAAATTTTGATGGCGGCGGACACCGAAATGCCGCAGGAGGAACTTCAGACCTTAACCTCGAAAATACAGTTGAAAAGTTCATAGGACTCCTCCCCAAATACAAACACTTGTTGATAAAAAACTTTAAAAAAGAAATCAAAATATGAGAAAATTTATTCAAGCCAGCTTTTTTGCGCTGGCAATTTTTGCATTGTCCTGTGGACAGAAGAACGACTTTGTCCAATCCGACACGGGTGGTTTTGAATACAAATACATCGAGCGTGGAGATGGCAAAGCAATAGAAGTGACTGACTTTATCGCTTATAATGTTGACTATTTTAATGATGATAAGTTGTTGATCTCATCTTCGTCGGATCGTGGTGGGATGCCGATTATTTTTAAATATAGTGAACAGATGGTTAGCGATACGACACCAATGCTTGTGGCGATAAAGATGTTGAAAGAAGGTGATAGTGTGGCGTTTAAATTTAATGCCGATGAATTTTATAAAAATTCATTTGGGCGGCCCTTACCGGATACCATTGAAGCAACGAGTTCGATTCTGGCTTACATGAAAATGGAGAATGTTATTCCGGAAGATTCATTCTCAGTGTATATGGAGGGAATTGAGAACAAAACAATGGAAAAGGAAATAGTTGTAATTGATGAGTACCTGGCGGAAAATGACATCGAAGCACAAACCACCGAATCGGGGCTAAGATATGTCATTTTAGAAGAAGGGACCGGTGAAGGCCCTGAAACAGGTGACACCGTATCGGTTCACTATACCGGAACCCTTTTTGACGGAACTAAATTTGATTCTTCACTTGATAGAGGTGATCCCATTAAATTTCCATTGGGACAGGGGAATGTTATTGCTGGATGGGACGAAGGAATTGCTTTGCTAAACAAGAATGCAAAGGCTAAGTTTTTTATTCCTTCAAAATTAGGTTATGGATCGAGAGGTGCCGGAGGTGCAATTCCACCAAACAGCATTCTGATCTTTGAGGTCGAGCTGGTCGATTATTAATTAGAAAAATTATACCGGAAAAAGCTTAGTTAATTTTATATTGACTAAGCTTTTTTTATTTAATAGAGTATATTCAAACTTTTAACTAGCTATTACCCATTTAATACTGCCATCATGAAAATTTGTCTGGCCTCAAATAATGAAAACAAACTAAGGGAAATAAAACATAAGCTTGGCGAAACGTTTGAAATTGTAAGTTTGGCTGATATTGGGCACGTTGGCGAGTTACCCGAAAATCAAAAAACTCTGGAAGGAAATTCCCTGGAAAAGGCGGAATACATTTATAAAAACTATGGAATTGATTGCATCGCCGACGATACAGGACTGGAAGTGGTAGCGCTGGATGGCGCCCCCGGTGTTTACTCCTCAAGATATGCCGGTCCACATAAAAGTTCGGAAGACAACATGAATTTACTTCTAAAAAATTTACAGATAAAAGAAGACCGGAGAGCTCAGTTCCGCACCATTGTCACCTTGATCATGAATGGAAAAACCAAGCAATTTGAAGGAAGGGTAGCTGGGAAAATTTCAAAGACTAAATCGGGCCAGGAAGGATTTGGCTATGACCCGATTTTCATTCCGAAGGGTTATGAGCAAACTTTTGCTGAAATGTCTTTGGATGAAAAAAACAAGATAAGCCACCGCAGTGAAGCCGTTGAAAAACTCGTAAAATTTCTGCTCAAAAAAGCGAAGGAATAAATAGTTAATCGCAATATGGAACAGAATTTTGATTTGAATTATACTTATAGTTTCCTCTTGATGAGAGATTTAGAGGTGTGTTCATTAATAACACAAATAATTCAAATCAAAATAAATTGTAGCATCATTCATTTCTGATATTGATATTGCGATGGGAAAGAATTTCATCGTCGGCGTTTCAGGAGGAAGTGGTTCAGGGAAAACCTTTTTTATCCATAGGTTACTAGATGTATTGCCAGCTAATCAGGTCTGCCTGATCTCCCAGGACAACTATTATCGAAATATCAAAGAAGTGCCGGTCGATTCGAATGGTATCGAAAACTTTGATACGCTTGAAGCAGTTGATTTTGTGTCGTTTGCGAGAGACCTGGAATTGCTAAAGAATGGTCATGAGGTCAATTTGGTTGAATATACTTTCAATAACAGAAATAAAGCACCCCGTAGTATTACTCTTACTCCGGCTCCTGTTGTGATTGTGGAGGGCATATTTGTTTTCTCTAATCCTCAACTGTTCAATGAGCTCGACCTGAAAATATTTATTGACGCTTCAGACAAAGTCAGGATCCGGCGACGGATCGAAAGGGACAGGCAGGAAAGGGGATATGATGTGGATGATGTGATGTATCGCTACCAAAATCACGTTACCCCAACGTATTTAAAATACATCGACCCTTTTAAAAGCCAGGCAGACCTTGTAATCAACAATTCAGGAAATATTGATAAGGCAATTGAAATGGTCGGATTGTTTCTAAGGAAACAGCTGGACTCTACTGATAATCATTGACTCCAATTGCCTGAAAAACATACATTTTGCTTGATAATGTTTGAATAATTTCTACTTTTGCTGCCCACTTTTCAAACTAGAATACGTTGAATAGGATTTTGCTCATTTTCTGGATGATTATTACCCTCAGCTCTGCCTTGAGTTACGATGGGTTGGCGATCAATGGAACGCAGGAATCTGCCATTGAAAAAACATCAGATCAAACTGATGGCGAACAAGATCCTCCGGTTGAAGTATATAAACTTCAAATCGACAAAACGTACTCTCCTACTCTACAGATCGATTTTCACGCTGATCTGAATTTTGAATTTGAATTTCCTGAATTACGCGACAATAGCACCAACCTTAACCGGTTAGACGAAAAGGAAAGTAAAGAATATTTCAAAACCCTATTTCACTTCATCATATCCCCTAATGCTCCTTAGGATTCATTAATTATCACAATTGCCAAATAACTTGTTAAAGAAATCAAGGTGTTTTCCACATAGTGAAAACGATTCTACTAATTGAATTAAATTAATAATAAAATGAAAAATAAAGGTTTTATCGTAGCAATTACGATAGTCATTACACTGCTTTGTTTGTATTATTTGCAGTTTACATTTGTCTCGAGAAATATTTCTCAGGACGCGAGGGAATATGCGCGGGACGCATCAGGAGCTGTCGACTTTTCCAAAAGACAAGCTTACCTGGATTCCATATGGAATGAACCTGTATATTCCTTTTTGGGAAAATCATTTACTTATAAAGAAGTAAAGGAAACGGAACTTTCGCTTGGTTTGGACTTGCAGGGAGGTATGCACGTTACGCTTGAGGTTTCTCCGGAAGATATAGTAAGAGGATTGAGCGGTAACCCCAATAATCCAAATTTGGTTCAGGCGCTTCAGCAGGCAAATGAAAAACAAAAAACCAGCCAGGACCCTTATGTGGATCTGTTTTATCAGTCCATTCAGGAAATTGATCCTGATCTAAAGTTGGTCAATTATTTCCTTAGTGCGGCAAATCGCGATCGTTTCAACAGCGATATGCAGGACAGTGAGGTTCTTGGGATCATCAGAACAGAAGTAGACGAAGCGATCGACCGTTCTTACCAGATCATTCGATCGAGGATTGACCAGTTTGGTACTTCTTCTCCTAACATTCAGCGAATTGCCGGATCGGGTAGAATTCAGATTGAATTACCTGGCGTTGAAAACCGTGAAAGGGTTAGAAACCTTTTGCAGGGAGTTGCTAAGCTTGAATTTATGGAAGTGGTCGAGCTTTATGATATGGCTGAAACCATCCAGGCGGTCAATGAAGTATTAGTGGATGAAGAAAATGCAAAAAAAGAAGATATTGATCTTGATACGGATTCACTTACTGAGCCAACAGAAGAAGGGGATCTGGCTTCTTTACTACAAGATGGCGGGGATACATCAAGCCTGGAGAACATAGCACAAGACTCAACAACGTTAGATTCTTTAGCTAACACACAAATCTCAGAGTTTTTAACATTGATAGGTTATCCTTATGGAGTTGTGAACCTGAAAGATACTGCCAGGATCAACAAGATATTGAAGAGACTGATGAGCGGTGATCTTAAAGGCTATATGCCAGGGAATGTTAAATTTTTATGGGATCACAAACCTCAAACAAATGATGCCGGCGATGAAATTATCTACCTGTATGCAGTAAGAACAGGAAGGGGTGGTGAAGCTGAGCTGACAGGCGAAGTGATTACAGATGCTGTACAAACTTTTGACCAGTCCAGCCGTCCGGCAGTTTCTATGACCATGAACTCAACAGGCGCCAAAAAATGGCAAAGAATGACCGGTCAGCTGATTAACCACAGGATAGCCATTGTCCTGGATGACAGGGTTTATTCTGCACCAAATGTAGAAAACGAGATCGGTGGTGGCCGATCAGAGATCATGGGTAATTTTACCATGCAGGAAGCATCTGATTTGGCAAGTGTGTTAAAAGCAGGAGCTTTACCTGCACGGGCAAGGATTGTGGAAGAAGCAATTGTAGGGCCCTCTTTAGGTCGTGAAGCAGCAAATCAAGGTGTTAAATCAATGCTGATCGGTCTCGCATTGGTTGTGCTTTTCATGATCATTTACTACGCAAAAGGCGGTTTAGTAGCGAATGTCGCTTTGATTTTCAACATATTTTTTATTCTTGGAATTCTTGCACAGCCAGGATTAGCGGCATCCCTGACCTTACCGGGTATTGCTGGTATCGTCCTGACAATCGGTATGTCAATCGATGCCAATGTGCTGATTTTTGAAAGGATCAGGGAAGAATTGCGACTGGGTAAACCATTGCTTAGAGCCATTGATCTGGGATATGATAAAGCCTTCAGTTCGATCATTGATGCCAATGTGACGACATTCCTGACTGCTGTTATTCTATTTGCATTTGGTTTGGGCCCTGTAAAAGGTTTTGCTACCACCCTCATGATAGGTATCGTCTGTTCATTTTTCTCTGCAGTATTCATTACCAGGGTTATCATTTCGTGGATGAGTAAGAAGGGAGATAAGAGTAAAATTTCTTTTTCGCTTCCTTTTACACAAAATCTTTTCAAGGATATGAATATTGATTTCCTTTCTAAAAGAAAGATCTTCTATGGCATATCAAGTGCATTTATTGTTATTGGGTTGACATTGGTTGTCATTGAGGGTGGTCTGAATCTTGGTGTTGACTTTACAGGTGGCCGATCTTATATCGTAGCCTTCAACAATCCTGTGGTGGCTTCTGATATTGAAATAAATCTCGCTGATGATTTTGATAATGCCGGTACGGAGGTAAAAACTTACGGTTCAAACAGTGTTGTAAAGGTGACTACCAGTTACCTGGTTGGTGATGAATCTCCTGAAGCGGATAATCAGGTAGAGCAGGCCCTCATAAAAGGAATTTCAGATTTTACGGGACTGGAATTCATCCAGGATGATACACAAGTGGATGATACACATTTCACCATCAGCGGATCATCGAAAGTGGGGGCAACCATTGCGGATGATATAAAAACCTCATCTATGTGGGCAATCTTATTTTCGTTGGTTGTCATTTTCCTTTACATTCTGATAAGATTTAAAAAATGGCAATACAGCTCCGGAGCAATTGTCGCAGTTATTCACGATGCTTTATTCGTAATTGCTGCATTTGCATTTGCTCGTTTGTTTGGAAAAGCATTTGAAGTTGACCAGGTATTTATTGCTGCGATGCTGACTATTATCGGTTATTCAATCAACGATACTGTTGTAGTGTTTGACAGGATCAGGGAAAACATTGCCGAACGGCCGCATGAGAAGAATATTGATACCTTCAATATGTCATTGAATAATACCATTAGTCGGACGTTGATCACTTCATTGACAACCTTGTTTGTGGTATTTATCTTATTGGTATTTGGCGGAGAAGTATTGAGAGGATTTTCTTTTGCATTGTTTGTAGGAATTATGGTTGGTACATATTCTTCCATATTCATTGCGACGCCAACCGTGTTGGATCTAAGCAAAAGCCTGAAGCCTAAAGGGGATATATAGAATTTATTTGATAAAAAAGAAGCTGTCACAACTAAAAGGATGAGGTCGTTCTAAATTTATTTTGGGATCAATTCTTGTGACAGCTTCTTCTATTTTAGTCCTTTAATAATTTCCCCAACCTCCCTGGCATTTTCCATATTTATTACGTGCGCGCCATCTGGAATAACCTCTATTTCTGAACCATTGTAATACTCATTAAGCTGGTAACCCGTTTTTAAAGGGATCAACTTGTCTTCTTTTCCCCAGATGATCGTTACAGGCCCGGAATATCGAAGATCCCAGTTTTTGATTTTTTCTTCATGGGAAAATAGATATTGGAGAAGCTCTTCTTTGTGCTCCCACTGATTGGAATAAAGTATTTGTGAGGGTTTATTGAGTGCAAAGGCAGGATAGTTATATGGATCATGAAAAGTTATTCTGAACAGATCTTTCAATGCCTTTCCATTTGTCGGAAGGAGAATTTCCGAAATCTGGTCATAGCCATATACCCTGGCAAGTGAGTCCGCATGAGACCTGCTGGCAAATTTTGAGAGGGCATCGATTAGTATCAGCTTTTCTGTTTTATCGGCATATTCATGGGCAAATATTCCGGCAACCAGGCCACCGTAAGAGACTCCGGCTATCCACATGTGTTCAATGCCTTCCCTCTCTAATGTTTTTTTCAATTGTCTGGCCTGGAAGCGGGGATCATAGATAGGGTAATCAGAAGTGCTTTCTCCAAAGAAAATCAGGTCAGGAATATAAAGCGTAAACTCATTGTGTAGTTCATCTACCAGATCTTGCCATTGAATTTGAGGTACAGGGCCAAAACCATGGATCAACACCAGGTTTATTTCGCCTTTACCGACTTTTCTCATTTTAATAGTTGACGAATCGAGTTTATGATGAGTGGACTTGGTATTTAAATCATGGTAAAAATTTTCAGATTTATCGATGTATTGCTGAGTCAGATTACAACCAAAAAAGCACAAACAAATTGGCAAAAGAGTGTATCTAAATTTCATCGATTAAAGTTCTCCTGATCATACAATGATAATAAAATCGACATTAAAAAAATGGTCATAAAATTTTTTAATCAACTGATAAGGAGCGTACTAGTTGTCTATCTAACCTTTTTTACTTAAATTATTTGAACTCTTCAAATCAACCCAACTATGGACAAATATGCCGTTCTTGACCTGCATATTTCACATGGATATTTTACGCTTACACAAGAGAATATCCGGAAATATAAATACTTCAAATTCAAAAAAACCTTCTGGCAGATTGTCAAATTTATTCTAATTCAGGATCAATTTTCTAAAATTAATCCTGTCATTCAGATGGGTTACAAATTCATTGCCCAGGCACTAAAGAAACGAAGTGAGAATTACTTCTTTCTGTTAGATTTTAAGAATTCAATTCTCAAAGAAACTTAAAATAAATTCTATGAATTATAGCCAACCTTTCAATCCATTCACATAGATGTCAAAAATTTCCGTCACATTGGCGCTTTTATTTATAACCCTTACCTCGTGTGACAGGGATGAAGAAAAGCAATTTCTGATCACCAAGATCCGGTCTGTTTCGAAATTAGCCACAGCTGAAGTAGTGGTGACAAAGTTAGTGGGTGGAGATCTGAACGACCGGGGCATAAAAAGCTGGTTTCGGGATATTAATGAAAAAGTCATTTTCAATACAGAGGCTACCATCAAGTACGGCATTGACCTGAGGAAATTGAGCAATCAGGATATTTCCATCAAGGGGGATTCTATTCATATTTATTTACCTCCGGTTGAGATTTTGAATTTTTCCTATCCACACGAAAAATTTGAGCAGCTCTATCCGGTTTCTCATTTTGATAAAATCAACAACCGGCTCAAAATTGAAATCCTGGATGAGTATTTCCGCCAGGCGGAAGTAGATATTCGCAAAAAATTGAAATTGTTCAACCTCGACTCGGAAATCGAGATCAAAACCAGACTTTTTTTAGAAAGTTTCCTTCAGAAGTTTCAATTCCACAACGTCGTAATCGAATTCAGAGAGGAGGAAAATGCTTAGCCTGATCAACTGGAAAATATTATTGTATGGCATCGCCATTTTGGGGATCGGAATATTTGCTGCCATATCCTGCAAAAAGAAAGTTGAAATTGATGACACGGTTATTTCATTAAAGGAAGTGAATGACATCGGAGAACTAATCACGGCGGAATATTACGGAGAAGTATTGTCAGGATTGTCGATGATCTATTATGAGGAATTAGATACCCTCATGAAGTATAATTTTGATGAGATTATATCTGAAGTGGCTTCTGTAGAAGAAGAAATTGATAAGGTTTTTGAACCCAAAATGGTCGCTATTTCCGAAACTGAGGATGGGGAAGCTCTTAATGAACGAGAGCAGAGAAGGGTTGATAGAAAGCAAAGAAGATTGGAAAAAAGGAAGCAGCGAAAATTCTTGCGAAAATTAAGAAAAGAAAGCTCCATTGAGACAAAAGCATCTTTCAAGGAATTAAAAAGCATTCTCGATCTGAATAATCGTAAGACGATCGAGACCTTGATAACCGAGAGTGAATCCTCAAATACATGGGAAGCCTTCAAGCAAAAGCACGCGGAAGAAATAAATGAATACAAAGAAGACGTCAAAAGGCGGATCACCAAAAACGAACTCATTTATATTGGTAGGGGCACGGTCAAGGCTGGCTATGATTTAACAGAAATATCAGAAAACAATATCCTGTTATCCCTTACAGGCGATACGGTTTATATCGTCGACATTGATCCAAAATTACTAAATGTCGACATCAATCCCTGGTTTTACATTCCACCTGAATTTGAAGGAAATGAGAGTGAGGGAGAATCCGACTCGAGCAGTTTTTTTGGCTTTCAACTAGTCTATGCCAACAATCCAAAAAAGACAACTCTCGAAGAGATCAATAAAGTCAAATCCGAATGCAAAAGCATCTTGAGAAGGGATGCCATCGACCGACAGATCTATGACAAGGCAAAGGAAAATGCGGAAACCAGCCTGGAAGGCCTTTTTGGACTGCTAAGCCTGGAACCAGGACAAACGATCAGCAAAGTTTTCATCTCACATTCCAAATATTTTTATGATAAAGTGGATATCCTTTATGATGAGAAAATCGATTCTACGGAATTGAATTATCTGAGGGAATTGGTTGCCGATGATCTGGAAGAACTGGATGAAGAATTTTATCCCTATCAATCACTGGAATACCAGCAGAAGATCCTTGACAATTTCATGATGGAGCTGAGTCGGGAAGTGTTGGGGAAAGACAATGCAAAGGATTGGGACGCATTTATCAGTAATTACATTAATGAACGCAGACTAAACACTAATGAATTATTATAGCTCATGAAAGTTGAAAATAAAGCTTTACTAAAAAGTGAACAGGGAGATCCGAAAGTCATTGATCAGTGTTCCACGGAAAAGACAAGTGGAACATTTGACAGGAGTACACTCCCTGATACCATCATCATTCACTACACGGGAAGTACAACTGCCGAAAGCGCCATTCGGACATTGACTGATCCCAGGGTCAAAGCATCTGCCCACCTGGTAGTGGATTTGGACGGGACCGTAACACAACTCGTTCCTTTTTCTCATGTAGCCTGGCATGCGGGTGTGAGTAGCTACGGGGATAGAAATGGCATCAATAAGTATTCTATCGGAATAGAAATTGTCAATCCCGGATACCTTAACCAAACGGAAGATGGCAAATTTTATACAGCCTACGGACAGGAAGTGTCAGCTTCTAAAGCCGAAAAAAGGAAGCATAAGAATGAGTCAACAGAAAGATACTGGCACATCTACACCAATGAACAGATTGTATGTGTAGAGGAAATTTGCCAGGCTATAAAGGAAGTTTTCCCCATTCACTATCTATTAGGCCATGATGAGATTTCCCCTCACAGGAAAGTTGATCCGGGGCCATGTTTTCCTATTGATAAATTCAGAAGCAAGATCCTCGACCTGCGAAGCCAGGACAAAGATGATTTGATTGAAACGGGAGTTGTGATGGTGGACAACCTGAACATCCGGTCGGATGCTAATATGTCAGCAACTAAGGTAGCCCTGCCATTGAAAAAGGATACAATAGTTCGCATCCTCGAATCAAAAGAAGGATGGTATAGAGTAAAAACAGAAATGGAGGGATGGGTCTATGGCAAATATATAAGCTAAAAATATAGCATTATGAAAAATATTGTAATTGGAATTTTAATACTCATCATTTTGCTCATTGTCATTGGGGTGATTGAGGAGTATGGTTTGATCAACTGGGAATGGAATCAATTAGCTGTAGCTGTAGCTGCGCTAGCGGGACCCTTTCAATACGTGCAAAACAAGCTGGAAGAGAAACGGGAAGAAAAGGAGGAGAAAGAAAGGCAATACCGATATAAAAGGTTGGAGTATGAACAATACCGCAGGCGGGAACAATCACGAACAGGAATTGGTAATCAAAGAGAAGAGGTTCCGGAAGAAGAATCAATTGCTGATCAAGTACAAAATGAATTTAACACTGAAGCAACCACTTTTGGATAAAACATTAAACTATGGAAACGGCAGATTATTTAGCGAAGTCATTTAAGAATATTCAGGATTATTCCAATTTGGAAATAGCCATACTCATTGCAGGCATGACGGTGATTTTGACATGGTTGATTATCATTACTATGTTCGTTTATAGATTGACGAAAAGGTTTACCTACGAATATGTTACGAATCCTTATAAAGATGAAACATTGGGATTGCCTCGTGGAACGTTTCGCGGGCTGCTCACTATCACCCTATTGGTAGTTTTGATTGTGATGGTTTGTATGTCATTAATGATCGATGAGTTCCAGGGGAATTTTGACAGTCTGGTTGGCGCTTTTGAAGTAATGATTGCTTTTTATTTTGGTAGCAAGATCATGAACCAGGTCTCAGAAAATGACAAACAGAAAACCGAAATGAAAGCTGATGCGAAAGTAAAAGCAGAGATGCACAAAAGCGGCGCCGGCCCAAGCTCTGAGTCAGACTTTGAGGTTTTGGGATCACAAGGGTGAGGTTTTATAAAAAAACTCTTATCTAATAATATTTATTTTCAATTTGATCGATGTCTTTTTGATCAACATCAAAATTTCCCCATAAGACTTCTTTTTCATACGGGCGGTTATTCAAAAACTTAACCTTGAGGAACTTGGCTAATTGTCTGCCAACCTCTAAATGTTCTGAATTCAGGGAATTAATGGTGCTAGATAACGTAATTTTTAGGTTGTCATAGGTTTTTAGCTCCAAAAGTGATTCGTCAATATCTGTTGAAGATCTTGCATTCCATTCAAGTTGTTTAACATTTGATATTCTGTTTATTAATCTATCGTCGAAAAAGATTTGATCAGTTTTTTTATTGAAAATGAATCGATGTTTTGAAATTAATTCATAACCCTTTTTAAATACTTTGATTAATGGGAAAATGGGTAAAAAATAAACAAAAAAAGCATACTTATGCAATTCGATAAGTTGATTGTAAGGCAATATCCATATCAAAAGAGAAAATAGAAAAACAAATACCTTTAGCATTAAATTTTTAAGTCTAGAGATAGTTGTGTAACCAATTGTTAGTATATCGCCCTTTTCATGAATTAAAAATTTCGACATTCTTATTTAAAAAATATAGCAACAGTATCACACCGAAATGGAAGATTCCTTAATCATCTTAATTAGCATTTTTTCCAGTTTGATAATGTCTTCGGTGAACCTTCTGATCCCTTCGGCGAGTTTTTCGGTAGCCATGGCGTCTTCATTCAGCATCCATCGGAATTTCTTTTCATCCATCGGGATTTTCTCAATATCGAGTTTTTTATGATCATCTGGCTGGAGTTTTCTTTCAAGATTTCCGGAACCGGATTCAAGTTCCTGCAAAAGCGATGGAGATATGGTCAGCAGGTCACACCCCGCCAATTCAATAATTTCCCCGGTATTTCTAAAACTTGCTCCCATTACTTCAGTTTGATAGCCAAACTTCTTAAAGTAATGGTAAATATTAGTGACAAGCTGGACTCCGGGCTCTTCCTCGGGCGGGATAAAATCGACACCCCTGTCCTTTTTATGCCAATCCAATATCCTTCCGACGAATGGAGAAATGAGCTGAACCTTTGCTTCAGCACATGCAATGGCTTGAGGAATCGAGAATAGTAATGTAAGGTTACAATTGATCCCTTCTTTTGTCAGTATTTCTGCAGCACAAATCCCTTCCCAGGTTGAGGCAATTTTTATCAGGATCTTGTCTTTACTGATCCCTTCCATTTCGTAAAGGGCTATCAATTCCCGGGCTTTCTCAATCGTTGCATCTTCATCAAAAGAAAGCCGTGCATCGACTTCCGTTGATACTCTCCCCGGAACGATTTTTAATATTTCAACCCCAAAATCAACGATCAACTTGTCTAATGCCAGATGAATGGCGGCATCCTGATCATTTGTTTTTTCCAGGGCATGCTTTATCGCACCATCAATAATGGATTGATATCGTTCGTCTTGTGCAGCAGCATAGATAAGGGAAGGGTTAGTAGTAGCATCTACAGGCTTAAATTTTTTTATTGACTCGATATCGCCAGTATCGGCGACCACCTTCGTCATATTTTTCAGTTGTTCTAAGAGATTCATATTTCTTGTGCTTTTAGTTTATGGATGTTAATTGATAATGAGGTCATTTATTAGATAATACCTGATCAGATCGAAATGGTTTGGAATTTAGTAATTTAAGCGTACAATTTAAATGAGATTTGAATATTGTTATTTGGCAATTTTACACATAGAGCGAACGATATTTTACTTAAATTGCATAACTGCCTCCTTAGCTCAGTTGGTAGAGCAATGCTTTCGTAAAGCATGGGTCGCAGGTTCAAGTCCTGTAGGGGGCTCTGATGAACATATCAGGCTAGCAAATAGTCAAAAAATACATAAGTATTCTCAAAAACATCTTATTACTTTTTAATTAACCTATAAAAGCTTTAAATTACGCTAATAATAAATACTCGTCCATCGCTTTGGAATAAACAGCTGACACATCGAGAAGAACTGGGACGAATGACAGAGACGCTTTTTTTAATTTTTTTGAGTAATACGGATATGATTTACCTGGAATAATTATCAAAAATAATTATAAAAGATTTGGATAACCAAAACCAATGAGACCCACTACGAACTCAAAAACGACATATAAAGATGAAGTTAAGGAGTTATTGGAAGAAGCGTATAAAGTACGGATAAACGACCTTTCTCTAAGTATCACTTACACCAAGCGAGCATTAAAACTAGCTTTCAGGAATAAGGATGAGGCACTCGAGGCCAACGCCAAAAGCATGATGGCGCTCTTTTATATGGTCCTTTGCAATTTCAAGGAATCGAAACAGCTCTCGCTTGAAGCACTCAAATACTTTGAAAAGGTGGATGATCAGAAGGGGATAGCTGATGCGAAATTTAATATTGCATCTCTTTATTATAAAACAGATCATTTTCATGAAGGGCTCCAATTACTATTGGATTGTTTACAAATTTACCGGCAACTCAAAGATCATCATTCCGAAGCCCGCGTACTGAAATCCATGGGAACAATCTATGAATACCTTGGAGATATAAATAATGCCATTCAGGCATATGAAGATTCAGTTGATGCTGCCAAAAAGGTAAATGATCTGAATCTTGAATCTAACGCATATAATCCATTGTCGGGAATTTATCTGAACCAGGGGCGTTATGAGGATGCAATGGAACTCATTGAGAAAAGTATCAGGTTGAAGAAGTCGACCAATGATATCAGGGGTCTGGGATTTGCTTTGTATGGAAGAGGCAAAGTACATATGGTTTTGGGGAACTATGCGGAATCCGAGAAAAATTTCCTGGAATCAAAGAAAATCCACTCAGAGATGGGAGACATGGTTGGGCTCGGCATGACCTGCAATAAGATGGGAGCCCTGTATTTTCTCATGAAGGATTTTAATCATTCCAGGGAAATTCTAAAGGAGGCGCTGAGCCTTGCTGAGAAATATAATATCATACTGATAAAGTTTAAAGCTTATCACCATCTATACCAGATGGCAAAAGAAGAAGGTGATAATGCCAATGCGCTGTATTTTCTTGAGAAATACATGAATACAAAGGAATCGGTTATAAATACGCATACTTACGATGTTATGCGAAGCTATGAGGCCATTGCCCGGGTGAGGGCGCTGGAAAGAGAGACCAAAGTTCAGCTGGAGAAAGCAGAGATTATTGAAAAGAAAAATGTTGAACTGGATTCCTTCTTTTATCGAATCTCCCACGACCTGAAAGGTCCCATCAATTCACTGGAAGGATTGAATAACCTTGTCGGCTTTGATATAAAAGATGATGTCTCCAAAAAGTACTTCGAAATGTACAAAATACAGATCGATCGGATCAGCAGGATTGTAATGGAACTGATCAATCTAACACGGATGAATCATCAGAAGATCGAAATGCAAAAGATCAACTTTCATCTGATTGTGGATGATTGTATTAAATCCTACCAACACTTCCCCAATTTTTCCAAGTTGAATTTCATCAAAAAAATCGATCAGGATCTTAGTTTTTATTCTGAATGGCCGGTTGTCAATACCATTATTCAAAATCTCATAGAAAATGGTATTAAATATTGGAGAAATAAAGCTGTCGAACCATTTGTCAAAATTTCTATTTACGAAAAAAATGGGATGGTTATCATAGATGCGGAAGATAATGGGATGGGCATTGAACCCAAGTACCAGGGAAAAATTTTTGATATGTTTTATCGGGCCAATGATAACATCTTTGGAACCGGATTGGGTCTTTACATTCTGAAAAGAGCAGTCGAAAGGCTGAATGGACATGTTCAGGTAAAGAGCAAACCCAACGTTGGCTCAAAATTTATTGTTTCCCTCCCAAAATAGTGTTGATACTCAACATTTATTTTTAACATTGAACTCACCTTTTAAATATTACTTCAACATGAATAAATTTAAAATCTTAGGAGTTGGTCTGGCTTGTGTCCTTCTGAATATCAATTCTCTACTTGCCCAGGAATACCAGCTCAGCTCTCCTGATGAGCAAATTAATTTGAACATCAGAATAGATGACGTAATTACATGGTCAGCCAATTATAACAATCAAACCCTTATAGAGCCTAGTGTGATCAGTATGAATGTGAATGATGATGTTGAACTTGGTGAAGCTCCGAAGGTAAGAAAACAAAGCACGTCAAACGGAGACGAAGTTCTGACACCTGTCGTGCCCTTAAAATCTTCTCAGGTCAAAGATCAGTATAATCAATTGACACTGACTTTTAGAGGAGGTTTTGCGGTCGATTTTCGTGCATACAACGACGGGGTAGCTTATCGTTTCAACACTGATTTCAAAAATGAAATGATTGTTAACCATGAAAATCTTGAACTCAATTTTCCTGAAAATACGCTTAGCTATTTCCCTGAAGAAGAGTCGTTGATCTCGCATTACGAAAGAACATATTACTTAAAAGGTCTTGATACAATACCCAAAGAAAGATTCTGTTCCCTGCCTGTTTTGATGGATGTGAACAACACAAAGGTTTTGTTTACCGAAGCAGATTTATATGATTATCCGGCCTTATTCCTTTATGGAACGAAAGGCGATGGCCTGACATCCGGTTTTCCAAAATATGTTTTGGAAGATGAACCGATGAAAGGTGCGGAGGACCGTAACCAGGTGATCACAAAAGAGGCAGACTACATTGCCAAAACAGCGGGTACCCGATCTTTTCCCTGGCGGGTTTGTGTGATTGGTGACGAAAAGACTTTGCTGGAGACTAATCTTGTTTATCAGTTATCCAGGCCATCAGAGATGGAAAATACAGATTGGATCAAACCCGGACTGGTTGCCTGGGACTGGTATAATGCTTTGAATATTTACGGAGTGGATTTTGAATCGGGGATCAATAATGAGACTTACAAATACTATATTGATTTTGCTGCTGAATATGGATTGGATTACATCATTCTGGATGAAGGATGGTCAAAATCAACTACTAATATTTCAGAACCTAACCCGGATATCGATGTTGTGGAATTGGTGGAATATGGCAAAGGCAAAAATGTGGGCGTAATTCTGTGGATGCTTTGGGGACCGCTGGATGCCGATCTGGAAAATATTCTGAAAAAATATGGTGAATGGGGAGTCAAAGGTGTTAAGATTGACTTTATGCAGCGGGCTGATCAGGAAATGGTAAATTATTACGAAAGGGTTTTGAAAGAAGCTGCCAAACATGAACTTTTAGTAGATTTTCATGGTTCATTTAAACCGGCCGGTTTTCGGAGAGCTTACCCTCATATGATTTCCTATGAAGGAGTAAAAGGCAATGAAAATAATAAATGGAGCATGGATGTAACACCTGATCATACGGTAACATTACCCTTTACAAGGATGGTTGCCGGGCCGATGGATTTTACACCAGGTGCAATGGCCAATGCACAGGAAAAGAATTTTCATATTTCGTTTGACCGGCCGATGAGCCTGGGAACACGCTGTCACCAGGTTGCCATGTATGTCATTTATGAAAGCCCATTACAGATGCTTTGTGATGCGCCATCTGCGTATCTGAAAGATAAAAAGTTTGTCGAGTTTGTGTCGAAAATCCCGACCGTTTGGGACGAAACCGTTGCTCTCGATGCCAAAGTAGCGGACTATGTGTTAATGGCCCGCAGAAGTGGTGAAACCTGGTATGTGGGCGCAATGACTGACTGGGAAGCCCGCGAATTTGAACTGGATATTTCATTTTTACCGGAGGGAAATTATGAGATTGAGATCATGCAGGATGGGCTCAATGCAGATAAGTACGCGGAAGATTATAAGCATTCAACAAGCGAAACAAGCAATACATCAAAAATGAACATAAAACTGGCTCCCGGCGGTGGATGGGCGGCAATTATTCGGAAGAAATGATGGTTTAAAAACTTGAAGTAAGAAGAAAAGGATGACCTTCAAAAGCCATCCTTTTTTTGTGAATATAACTAAATGATTATTAGAGAAATTCAAAATTTGACCTTTAATCTGCTTCTACGTTTAGGGATAGCAAATACTCTTTTTCCTTGAGACTAAACCCTTTTTGTTTATTAACAGATTTGAGAAATTCCATGGATTTTGTCACATTTCCGGTTTCCGTAGTTTCAATTTTTTTGTTGAGAACTGCCAGGTTTTCACCAGGTTTACCTGATTTTTGGTAAATGACCTTTTCAATAAAAACTGTGTCATTGGGCTGCATTACTTTTATCGTATCCCGAACAAAAACTTCCCGAATAATTGGTTCAGGATCAGTAAACTGAACAGGTTCTCTGAAAGCAAAGAACAATGTTAAAAGGAAAATAGCAGCAGCCCCCATTTGATAAACCGGAAAACTCAATTTTCTGACAAATAAATTCCTTGTTTTTGCGTGAGGTTCTGTGGCATCATTATGATCATGAAAATACTTTTCCTTCAGGTTTTTTAGAATCCGGGGATTGGGTACCGGAACATTTCGTTCCCCCCTTTTAATTTTGGAAAGTTGTTTGTTTACTTCTTTCATCTCATTGTATTCTGATGGTGATTTGAGCACTTCAAGAACAATTGCTTGCTCAGCTTTGCTCAACTCATCAAAGCTGTAGTGTTCCATCAAAGTATCAACTAGTTCAATTTTCTTTTCTTCCAGCTTGTTCATGTTAACCATTGGTTTTTGGATCGTATACTTTTAATTTTTCAGCCAGGAACTTTTTTAGGTAAAATAGCCTTGATTTTACCGTACCTTCCTTAAGTTTTAAAATATTCGCTATCTCTTCGATGCTCAATTCTTCTTCAAAGCGAAGGATGAACAATTCCTTTTTGTCAGGTTCCAGTCTTTCAACCAATTGAAAGACTGCCAATTGATAGTTCTCAAAGTCAATTTTGCTATCCATTCTAAATTCAATTCCTTCCTGACCATTTACCTGTTGACTGAAAGTCTGATGATGATTCAATTTTCGATATTCATTTTTGCACATATTTGAAGCAATTGTAAAAATCCATGCCTCAAAATTTTGATTAGTGTCAAACAAACTGGCTTTCTCAAGCACTTTGATGAATAAATCCTGCAAGAAATCCTGGGCTTTTTCTTCATCACCATTAAACATTCGGTAGAAATAACCCAGCATCCTTTGCGCATACCTGGAATAAAGGAGCTCAAATTCGGCTTGTCGGCCATTTTGAACTCCCTTCATCAAGTGTTCATCAGGTAAAAACTGGCTATCTCCTGGCATTAATGTTTTTCATTCATTAGGTTTCAGTGAAACAACATTGAAAAGATTTCATTATTCAACAATTTCCATGAACACGCGAAAACCAGTATATGAATTTGGACTCTCATAGGTATTGACGCTATGTATGGTCGATTCCTCAGGTGGATGATTCCAGCTTCCTCCACAGGCTTTGCCCTTTTCATCAATCATTTCTGCCACATTGCCAACAACGTCGTACAACCCCATTTCATTTGGAAAGTATGAGCCTGTCGGAGAGGTAACGGTAAATCCATCACCTAAAACCCCTGATGGGCATTCCGATTCGTCCGGGACTTTAAAATTGCCGAGATAGCACTTAAAATTATTGACCGGACTGTTTCGCAAGTTAAATGCAGGCCACCATGGATAGCTAATCTCATAATTTGCCAGGTCATATCTTTTCTTGTCTTTTGGTTTGTCACCTTCCTTTTCTTTAGCCAAAACCACGTTTTCATTGATGTTCCAGGAGGTGAAATCTTTCAATCCGAATGCTGCCATTTGCCATTCTTTTTGATTCGGTAATCTGAAAATAACTCTTTTATGGGTTTTATCCAGCGAACTATTGTATTGGTTGGTCAGCCATTTGCAATATTCCACAGCTGCTTCAAAGGAAACATTCATCACTGGATAGTTTTCAAATTGATTGGCATTTTTGGTTCTTTTTCCGGGAGGAAACCTCTGCAGGTATTTTTTCATAAATGAAAGGGCAGGCTCTTCATATCCGCTCAGATCGTAGTCACAGATTTCCAGAATTTCCTGCATATTATTTTCCTTTAAGTAATCCAGGAAATCGTTATAAGATTCATTGGTCACTTCGTATTCAGAAACATAAAGTTTATCCGTAAATGGTTTAAAAGATTTTTCAATTTCCTTTATTTCCAGCGGGTATTTCGGATAGATCATTTTGTTGGATTGACTATTGGAAAGATAATAGCTCACCTCCTCCAGCTTTCCACGTTCTTCAGAAATTTTTAGCGCTAGGTCCTCCCATTCCTCGGCTTTATCAATTTCTCCGCTATTCCTGTAATGTTCTGAAAGTACAATGATTGGAATAAGATAATTCTGGCTCAGTACCCGTGACGTGGAATTCATGCTTTCACCATTGAAGTTTACTTTCAGATAATCCAATAGGAATTTTTTTTCCATATTTCTTTTAATGAATGCAATGTTGTCAATGCTTTCATTGCTTAGAAAAGAGGCCAACCCAACGACAAACAGGTCATTCTTGATATCCTTAATATCCTGATTTGAAAGGGTAAGAGCATAGAAAAACTTCTTTTCCGGATTTTGCAATGGAAGTTGTTTGAGGATTTGGCTCTGATAATTTGTTTCAGTAAACTCTGTACTTTTATCGGTGTTAAACTGGATGGATTCAGTGCGAAAGATTTGATTTCGGTATTCATCATTTTTTAGCAAGTCGATATTAAGTACTTTGATATCCCGCCTGATCTGAAGTACATCCTGTAAAATCCAAAGCGGAATCGTTGCATTGTCTCCTTGCGTAAAAAGATAACCATCGTTCTCCACTGACATTAACACATTATAGTTGTAGTTCAGGAGACCTTGTGGAATGAAATGTTTCTGATATAGTTTTTGAGCGTAATTTTTCCTTTCATCTCTGTCTCCCATTAGTTCGTAAAAAGTCATGAATTCACCATAGGTGAGCGGATTTTCAGGTTCTTTTGCATAAGCACTTTTTAAACTTTGAAGCGCATCATTGTCATAACCACTGTTCCAGGCATGAACAAGATCGTATTCAAACGATTGCGGAACCTGGTTTCCCATGTCTTTGACAATTTCATTCAACTCTTCCTGCGAGACTTTCGCAAACCTGGAAGCCGAATAATAATTGTACCAGGTATTCGGTTCTTTAGCGTTTTCCCGGGTTTTAGCGGACCATAGAATGGCTTGTTCTGCATACCATTCCAATGACATTATTTTATCAAATTTTAACGGTATTTGCATAGGTTCCACCACGGAAAATGCAAGGCCTGGAAAAATAAAAAAAAGAAGGACAGCTATTTTCTTCATAATTGATTTTTACAAGTACTACACTCGAAGAAAAGATTGGTTCAATCAATCCGTGATTTTTTTTGAAAAGGAATTTTATCCAGATAAATGCCCTTTTGATGATCAATAAAATTCTGGTTTTGTAAATAGCTTAAAACCCTAATTTTCACTAAATTAAGTACGACTTTACTGACTGGAACAATTCTATCTTTTCTTTAAACAACCTAAAACACGCCACTGCCATGAAAAGAAAAATTCTGATCGCACTGGTAATTTTACTACCGGTTATTTTCGTCCTGATTGTAAATAATTTCGAAAAGGAAAACTTTTCCATCAAAAAGAAAAACAATTTAAATGAAGCTACGCTGGCCGCCTTCGTCACTTTAGATGCTAAAGTTGCCAGATGTACTCCTGCTGCATTTCTTCTGTCGGGAGTTGACACAACTCAACAGATCGCACCCTTATTTGACAATATGGGCAATCTCCATTACAAGATTTCCACATCAGACAAAAAAGCCCAGGTATATTTTGACCAGGGATTAAAACTTTGCTATGCGTTTAATCATGCCGAGGCCCACCGCTCTTTTATGGAAGCTGCCAGACTGGATCCCGATGCAGCCATGGCATACTGGGGTCAGGCATATGCTCTCGGTCCAAATATCAACGATCCTTTTCCTGATGATGAAAGAAAAGTTCAGGCTTACAAGGCTATCCAAAAAGCGGTCTCTCATTTAAGTAATTCGACGGAAAAGGAAAAAGCCCTGATCAATGCTTTAACAGCTCGATATAGTGATGATCCTGCCAGCAATTTAAATGAGTTGAATCATGCATACATGGTTGAAATGGCAAAAGTTGCCGAAAGATATCCGGATGATGCAGATATATTATCTCTTCACGGTGATGCTATCATGAATACCATGCCATGGGATTATTGGGAAAAAGATGGTACGCCTCATGAAAATATTCCGGAAGCAAAAGCTGCTTTTGAAAGAGCTATTGAACTCAATCCTGATCATCCTGGAGCGCACCATTTATACATCCATATGGTGGAATTACCATTCCCGGATATGGCTGTACCCAGTGCCGATAAACTGGGAGGATTGATGCCCTCAGCCGGTCATCTCGTTCATATGCCTTCTCATATTTACATCAGGGTTGGTCGATATGAAGATGCCGTGAAAGCAAATATTGACGCCATTACAGCAGATGAAGATTATATTTCTCAATGTTATTCCCAGGGAATGTATCCTCTTGGATACTATCCTCATAATATTCATTTTCTCTGGTCGGCGTCGAGTTTACTTGGGGATAGTGAAACGGCCATTGCCGCAGCAAAAAAGACTGCTGAGAAAGTTCCTATTGGCGAAATGAATACGTTGACATTTTTGCAGGATTATGCTTCCACTCCGATGCAGGCTTACGTTCGCTTTGGAAAATGGAACGAAATATTGACCATTCCCTATCCTGGAGATGGTTTCAAGCATATAAAGCTGATCTGGCATTATGCAAGGGGTATTGCTTTTGTACGAAAGGGTAATTTACTTGAAGCAAAGGAGGAATTAGATGCTCTCTCTGAAATGAAAGACGACCCTGATCTGGAAAACCTCATAGCCAATTACACCAACCCATCCTCTAAAATAGCCAAAGTTGCTTATGAGGTAGTGGCAGGTGAAATAGCTGCTGCTGAAGGGAATACAGAAAAAGCTATTGAGCATTTGAAAAAAGGAGTTGAATTCGAGGATGATCTGAATTACAGCGAGCCAGCAGCATGGCATGTTCCGGTCAGACAAACACTTGGAGAGGTGTACATGGAAGCCGGTAAATATATGGAAGCTGAGAAGGTTTACATGGAAGACCTGAAAAAGCTTCGTCAAAACGGCTGGTCTTTAATGGGACTTCAAAACAGCCTTAGTGCCCAGGGGAAAACGCAAGAAGCTAAAGACATTAAAAAGGAATATCAAACAGCCTGGCGTTTAGCTGATATTAGTATTGAAAAATCAATATTATAAAGGAATATAAAAGTAAAAGGTTTAGTCAAATTCCACATTGTGTTTCACTGTGAATGATCTCTGTGTTCCTTGGTGAGGAAATATTTCAAGGGGCTCAGAGGGATTCACAGACTTGTTGGAAACCCCCTTTTGAGATTAACTACCTGTGCCAATTTACATAACCGAACAGATGGTGTTCATTTTTATACATTTATTTCTATAGATTTTGTATTATTATTCTGATAATTAGTGAGTTAACTTCGTTGGCGTAAAAATTGAGTGTTTTGCATTGAATAAAACCAGTTGAATATGAAGACACTGTTGATTTTCTTTCTTGTCTTTTGTCTGATCGTTTGTTGCTGGCCACTGGGAATAGCTGCATTCTTCTTTTTATTCTTTTTTTGGCTAATACTGTTACCGTTTAAAATCCTTGGGTTTACACTTCATGTAGTTTTCAGTTTAATCGGCGCTATCCTGTTGTTGCCTTTTAAATTGTTAGCCGCTATTTTTTAATGGTTTTGAACCAACCATTCAATGGCTTGCTCAAGTAATTTCCGGTAAGAAAGATTCGAATAAGCGCTCGGTCCGTGACCACTTTGAATATAAACTACTTTTGATTTTTCGTACTCATTTATCCAGGCCAGATAAGGCATGCTTTCCGCAAGGTCAGTTGAAATCAAGGGATGAACAGAATCCAAAATGACACAATTCCCATAGGTTTCATCATAAATTTCAAAATCCGATAACCCGGCAGTAATCGGATGTGAACGATCCACAATTTTTACTGGAATATTTACATCATGTTCATAAACGGAAATTCCAGATGTACTGTCAGAACTATTGTATTTCCCGCCAATTATCTGAATGAATTCCGGCCAATCCTGGTAAGAAACGAGCGCATGATGCAAAAAGATCATCGGTTTACCGTCTTTCAATAATTGCAGGTATGCGTCCTTTTGAGATGGAGTGATCGAATCGTACATGTCGTAAAATAGCAAAAGATCAAATTGATCAACCTCCTCATTTTCGATCATGATATTTCCTTTTGGTTGCTCAGCTTCCTGAAAAGAAATATTTTCAAAGTCATTAAACATATCAAAGAAGGCTTCGCGATCAAAATTATGTCCTCCTGTGATAATCAGAATATTTAATTTATCCTGGCCAGAGAGGTTAGTCGATAAAAAAAGGGCTGCAACAAGTAAGATCAGTTTCATTCAATTTCCCTGAAGTTAATCTTAGTGATCCAATGATAGCGTCACGAGCTGATGATTAAAAACAGAAATGATTTCACTTAAAACAGATATGCTGATTTCCTCAGGTGTTTTAGCGCCTATATTCAAACCGATAGGACCATATAGTTTCTCTAGTTTGTCGGAATATTCCAAAAGCAGGCTTTGATTGTATTCCAGAAGATTGTTCATGATGATCTCTCTTCGGCTTGGAGGACCCAATACACCCAGGTACTTCGACTCAACCTTAAGCATTTCGATTAGATAATTCAGGTCTTTTGATAATGAATGGGTCATAAGAACAACTGCCGTTTGGTTATCAAATTTGATCTTAAGTGTCAATTCTTCAGGTTTGGCGTAGAGCACCTTTACAGAATCTGGTATTAAATGTGAAAATGATTCCTTAACGATCAGATAGGTTTTAAAGCCAATCGCATCAGCCAGTTTTGCCAGGCTAACACTGTCATACTCTCCACCGATGATCACCAACTGATTTTGAGGTGGAATATCCAACTCTTCTGATTCACTGTAGTCATGTGAGGAATTTGGTTGAGAGATCTCTATCTTTTCCGATTCAAAAGAATAGTAAGTACATGCCCCTGATAGGGCGTTGTCTTTTTTAATTCCCAGAATAATTCCCTTTCTTTTTTGGTGATGATCGTTGAATTGAAGAATCAATTGTTGAAGGGTAGAATTTTCCAGGTATTCTATGAGTACGTAAATCTTACCCTTGCAACCTAGCTTGTATTGTCCGTCATACTCAAAAATGACATTTTCCTTGTTCGTAAAAACTTTTTCCGACTGACGCAAAACTTCATTTTCTACACAACCTCCGCTGAGTGCGCCTTCATATTCCAGGTCTTCTGAGATGATCATTTGAGTTCCCTTCTTTCGGTAAGAAGAGCCAATTGTTTTAATGATACTGGCCAGAACCATGGGCTTTCCGGCATGTAACTTTTTGTTGGCAAAATCGAGCAGCTTTTTTAATTCATACATGGTTGATGAACGCTTTTTTTCCTTGTATAATATTAATCATGGTTAATGGATAAGTCAAATAAGATCTGGGTTGATTGGAAATATGAGTTGCTGAATGGGATGAAAAGTAGTGTCTAAAAAGCACAGGTAGAAGTTGAAATATGTCATCGTCATACCACTGGAATGAGAAAAGGCAAGTGTGAGTTGTTCGGACGAATAGCTATAGATTGGTGTATAAGCAATGAAGATTGAGAAAGCGTCAACTTATTATGGGATACCAAAGGTTAAAGGAAAGGGTTTACTTTCAGCTTTCAGCCTTGAGCTTTCACCTTTTTTCATATCTTTAAATTTCACTACAAAAGAAACTAATTGTCATTATGAAAATCATCTCCTGGAATGTCAATGGTATCCGCGCGATCATCAAAAAAGAGTTTGCAACCAGAATTGAGGAAATGGATCCGGACATCCTCTGTCTGCAGGAGACAAAAGCGAATACAGAACAGGTAAAAGATGCGGCACAACTGATCAATGGTTATCATGTGGTAGCTAATGCCTCCAAAGGAAGGAAAGGATATTCCGGTACTGCGATCCTTTCTAAAGCCAAACCGATTGAAGTAACCTTCGATATGGGAATTGAGGAACACGATCAGGAAGGTCGGGTAATAGCTGCTGAATTTGAAAATTTTTTCCTCGTCAATGTTTATGTACCAAATTCGGGAAATGGATTGGTGAGGCTGAATTACCGAAAACAATGGGATATCGACTTTATCCAATACCTTAAAACCCTTGAATCCAGGAAACCTGTTATCGTATGCGGAGATTTCAATGTAGCCCATCAACCAATCGACATTGCACGTCCAAAATCAAACTACAACAAAACAGCCGGCTACACCCAGGTAGAGATCGATGGGTTTGCCCATTTTATGAATAGTGGTTTGGTAGATTCCTTCAGACATCTCTATCCTGATAAAGTGGCTTATACCTGGTGGAGTTTCCGTGCAAACGCCCGTGAAAAGAACATTGGCTGGAGAATTGATTATTTTTTGCTTAGCCAGGCTTTCCTGCCGAATCTGAAAGAGGCTTTCATCCTTCCTGAAATTCACGGATCGGATCATTGTCCATTGGGCGTCATAATCAGCTGATTCTCCTTTAAGAATTCTAGAAAAGGACTTCTTTTTAGGTTACCAATTCCCAGCATTTTCACTAATAAAACCAATCAAAAGTGAAAAGTGCTATGGAAAAGAAAGTAAATTTCGAGGTCATCGTTAAGCCCTCCCGGGACCAAAAATCAATTTATGCCACGGATGCATTTCCGGCAGTTTCCAATCTTCAGGAATATAAGCCCCCCATGGATAAAAATGTTGAGGTCGGGAGAAAGCTGGAAAGGATTGGTATTACCGTACACCATATTGGAGAGTACAGCATTTCTGCTTCATGCACGGCCAAACAGTTTGAAAAGATATTCCATACCAAAATTAGAAAACATAAATTCAGAACCACCGAAGCCATTGCTGGCCAAAAAGAATTTGTAATGAATTCTCCGGGTCAGGAAGACCCATTTGAAATACCCACCGATGAAGGTTTGGATCAACTGATAGAACGAGCCTACATCCAGCACACACCACAATATTTCTCTACGGAAAGGACCATTCCTCCATTTTGGAATGATAAGTTCAGGTTGCGGGTACCTTCTGATGTCGCTCAGATCATGAAAGTCAGCAGTTTACACAAAAGAGGCATCACCGGTGACGGAGTAAAAGTGGCCATGCCTGATTCGGGGTTTTATCACCATCCGTACTTTATCGAGCAAGGATATAATTTCCTTTCCATTGCAGCGCCTGACACGGTTGATCATACAACTGATTTCAGCGGTCATGGGACCGGAGAGTGTGCGAACCTGTTTGCTACTGCTCCCGGTATAAATTTCATTGGTGTGAAAATGGATAACCCGACCCTTGCTTTCAAAACGGCTGTAGAAATGAAACCGGATGTGATCACATGCAGCTGGGGATATAGCCTGGACAAACCGGAAACGTCAATGCCAAACTTTCTGATTCCTCTTCATCTGGCAATTTTGGATGCTGTTAGCAAAGGAATCACTGTTTGTTTTTCTGCAGGGAATGGTCATTTTTCATTTCCTGGCGCCATGCCCGAAGTGATCAGTGTTGGCGGTGTCGTCGTTGATGAAAATTTGAATTACTCAGCCACAGCTTATGCGAGTGGGTTTACATCTACCTGGTTTCCGGGCAGAAAAACGCCGGATGTTTGTGGTTTGTGTGGTGAGTTGCCAACGGCAGATTACATTGTCCTGCCTGTAATGAGTGGAGCAGATCTGGAAAAAGAAGATGGCTGGGGCGCATTTAGTGGTACATCGGCAGCATCTCCAATGGTTGCAGGAGTTTGTGCTTTGTTAAAGCAGGTGGATAAAAACCTGACTCCTGATGAAATCAAAAATATTTTGAAATATACAGCCAAAGATATTGTGGCTGGTACCAATGCTCATGGCAAAACAGCAGCTCCCGGGCCTGATGAAGCAACTGGATATGGACTGGTGGATGCCGATCGCGCTATTAATGCTTTGTTGTAATAAAATGCTTAATTTATAGTGCTTGGTCAATTGTTAGACATAATGGAAGATGAGCTGATTAATTTCGATATTCTGTTTGGTGAAAAAGTCAAGGACGAAACGGCCCGGAATATTCCTTCCATTGACCAGCATAAACCTCCATTCGAAATTGTCGAAAAATGCAGACGATTTCTTGTGGAAAAAGGGATAACTTGCCACTCACATGATTTTGGCCTTTCTTGCTCAGCCCCCAAACTTGTTATTGAAAAAGTTTTTCAGACAAAATTGATAAAGAACTCAGAAAGCTCATATCTGGACTATTGGCGTTTTTCTAACTCACCAAAAATTCCCGATGAGATCCTCCAGGACATCAGCCAAATTACCTTTCCTCCGCCTCCTGAGCTTTTTTGAAATTCCTTTTGCATCAGAGATAGAATTCTCACTTTTTGACAAATATCATCTTCAGGACATTTCAAAATCCTTATCTTTGCCGCAATCTAACCGAAGAATAAACCTTGAAGAATATGAGAGAAAAAATCGTAGCAGGAAACTGGAAAATGAATAAAACCCTGGATGAGGGAAAAACGCTTGCGTCAGAGATCGTCAATATGTATGCAGACGAAGTTTCGGATGATGTGAAAGCGATTCTATGCACACCTTTCATCAACCTACCAAGCGTGAAAGGGATCATTGGAAATACAAAGAATGTATTTTTGGGAGCGCAAAATTGCAATGATCATGAATCGGGAGCTTATACCGGGGAAACATCTGTTCCTATGCTTAAGGCGATAGGTGTGAGCTATGTGATCATTGGCCACTCCGAAAGAAGGGAATATTACAATGAAAGCGATGAATTCCTGGCGAAAAAAGTTGATGCGGCACTTGCCGGAGGAGTCACCCCCATATTTTGCTGCGGCGAGCCATTGGAAATCAGAGAAGCAGGCACGCATTTTGATTATGTTACCAAACAATTGACAGCGAGTTTGTTTCACTTAAGCGCCGATCAGTTTAAGAAAATTGTCATCGCATATGAACCCATTTGGGCTATTGGAACCGGAAAAACGGCAACTTCCGATCAGGCGCAGGAAATGCATGAAAAACTTCGACAGCATCTTGCCAGCAAGTATGGAGATGTGGCCGAAGAAATTTCCATTCTTTATGGAGGAAGCTGCAAGCCCGATAACGCCCAAGAAATTTTTGCGGGTAAAGATGTAGATGGCGGATTGATTGGAGGAGCTTCGCTGAAGTCGAGGGATTTTATAGAAATTATTAAATCGTTTTAAGATGAAAATTGCCGGGAAGTGTTTTTTCTTTTTTTGCATGTTAATGCTTGGAGCATTTCCCGGAAATTCAACCCTTCAAAAGCAATATTGCAATATTTACGGCTCAGTTTATATTGTGGATAACCCCAGAGAGGCGGATTACAGGGTATTTGTCGAAGAAACCGAAGGCTCTGCCGACCTTTGGGTTTTTGATACGGATGACAAACTATTTGCCGATCGTCCCGGACTGTGGTTTTTTACTGAGACCCAAGCATTTGCCGACTTTTACATCTACTTTGACAGGAGTAAACAATTAGCTGATTTTTCGATTTATTACATTGAAACAGAGTCCTTTGCGGGATGCAATGATTAATTATGCATTATCAGGTAAAAATTACATGCCCTGAAGACATTCAGGATACCCTCATTGCTGATCTGTTGAGATTGGATTTTGAATCATTTTGGCAGGATCAAAACCAGGTTTTAGCCTATATCGACAAAGAGAAATTTGATGAAATCACTTTGAAGGATATAATTGAAAAACATTTGGACTCCACAGAAAATGCCTTCGAAGTATCTGATTTAGAAGAGAAAAACTGGAACGAAGAGTGGGAAAAAAACTTTGAACCGGTCTTTATAGAAGACCAAATCGCCATTAAAGCAGATTTTCATATATTGAGTAAGTCCTACCCTTACGAGATTACCGTCAATCCGAAAATGTCTTTTGGAACAGGTCACCATGAAACAACCGACCTCATGCTCAAGACGCAACTAAATACCGATTTCCAGGGGAAAAGTATTCTGGACGTTGGAACTGGCACTGGAATCCTTGCAATCATGGCTCAAAAATTGGGGGCACGGGATGTTGTTGCTACTGATATTGACGATTGGAGCATTGAAAACAGTCGGGAAAATTTTTTAAACAATGAATGTCAGGAAATAGAAATTCTTCAAGGTTCGATTGAAGAATTGGCCATCGACAGGGAATTTGATATTATTTTAGCAAACATCAACCGAAATGTCCTGCTCCATGAAATTCCATTCTACTCTGGATTATTGAAGCAGGGGGGTGTTCTCTTATTAAGTGGATTTTATGACACGGACATTGTGCCCATTACCGTGGCTTGTGAGCGAAGTGGATTAAATGCAAAAAACTGTGCCTTAAAAAACAAGTGGGCCTGTCTGACGTTTCAAAAATAATAGCTTCTTCGTCATTTTATTACTTTTTTCAGATTGAATACTTAAAATCCATAATTTCGTTATTTGATTAATTGTAAATTTAGTTTCCGTATTTGTTTTTTATGAGGCTAAGTGTAACGGTAATATTCTTCTTGTTTTCGACCATTGCATTCGCTCAGCGATATCAATTACCTGATTCAGTTGGTGTTTTTGGCCAGCGGGTAAAGGAAATGCTGAGTACGACCAATAATGTGAAGACGAGTGAGATTGGGTCGGCTTTTGAAGAGGTATGGGCTTCCGGCTTCAATGCTTCTCAAAAAGACAAGATCATTAAGTTGTCCAGGAAGATGCTCAGAGATGAGGTGGCTATATACCCCCTGATGACCAATTATTTTTCCATGCTCACCAGTGCTGTTTCGAATTACAATCTTGCTTCAGGTAAAATGGACAATCTGCTGATTATGGTAGAAAAATCATACGAGGCCTATGGCAACAGAACATTTAGCGTTGGACTTTTAACCTTGAGAAACCTTTTTGTAAATCATGCCTTGTTTTACAGTCGCAACAATGCATTATACGTTGAGGGTGCTGGCCTGGATTTCGAATTTAAAGAAATGAGTACCGATTATGAATCGGTTTCTATCGACGATGCTTTGTTGAACGAGCTGACTACTGCGGATGAGGCTGCAGAAGAAGCAACTGAAGATGGATGGGGAGATAGTGGAGAAAGTGACAGTTGGGGTGACAGTAAGGATGATGACGGCTGGGGAGACGATGATTGGGAAAATGACAGTTGGAATGATGATGGCTGGGGAGAACCCAAGTCTGATGATGATAGTGGCTGGAGCGATGGGCAGTCTAAGGAAAATGAAATATCAACAGCAGATCAGGCAATCAAAAGTGGAATGGAAGCTGTTGTCACCACTCATATCAAAGATGCACAGGGGGCAATCATAAAATTTGAAAAGGCTAATTTAACTTTTGTTACCCGCTATGATTCAACCTCAGTCGAAAACACCTCCGGTGAGTACGAGTTTCACAACTTTCGCTTGATCGCGAATGGAGGTAAATTCAAATGGGATCTTGCAGGATTTGACGGAAATGATGTCTACACGGAATTGGATAAATATTCATTTGATACACGATTGCCTGAGTTCCGGGCAGAAAAGACCAAACAATATTATAAAGTTGCCTTAAAAGATAAAGTGGAGGGTATTTTTGAATATAAAAGTGTAAAGCGTGATTCATTGGGAAATGCGGCCTATCCAAAATTTAACTCTTACCATAGTGATATTAAGTACAATTTTGATTACGATGGATTTTATTTTCGAGGGGGATTTAGTCTGGATGGTAGAAAAGCAGGAACAGAGTCAATTGATGGAGCTGATGCCATGATAGAAGTTTCCGGCGATAAGGGGAAACAATTTAGGGGATATGGAAAAGATTTTGTTTTTAAGGATACTGTTGTTTTAGGAAAGCAGGTTAGAATAGCTGTTTATCATTCGCGCGATTCTATCACCCACCCTTCTGTAAGGTTTTATTATTACCCCAATCAAAAAAGGCTAACAGTAAGAAAAGAAAAGGATGGATTTAACCTGAGCCCTTACAATTCATCCTATTACGATATGACAATTGAGGCAGATATGGTCGACTGGGACCTGAATGCTGATAGCATGAATATATCGGTATTGAATGCGAAAAGCATGATCCCGGCAACTTTCGAATCCATAGATTATTTCAGCAAAGAAAAGCTGGAAGAAATGTCAGGGGTGTATAAATTCAATCCTGTTGTGGCGGTTTTCAGCTATGGAAGTAAAAATAAAACCAGGGAATTTTATGCCGATGACATGGTAGCCGACCTGAAACTGAACGAAAAGGCTGTTCATTCCGCTATGATGTTTCTATGGTATCGGGGATTTATTGATTATGATCCTGATTTGAGAAAAGTTTTTATCAAGGACAAATTAATTCACTACGTTCGCTCAAGGCGAAAGAGCAAAGACTATGACGAATTGTTGATAAGCTCCCTTTCCCGAAATGCCCCAAACGCTACACTTCACCTGGCGGATGACGCCCTGACTGTAAGGGGGATCGACAAGTTTTATATTTCAGAGACACAGGATATCTATATTTTACCCTTTGACAATTCCATAACCATCTTAAAGGACAGGGACTTTACATTTCAGGGCCAATTGTTTGCCGGGAACTTTGAATTTGGCGGTCGTAATTTCATGTTCAAATATGATAGCTTTTTGGTAGACCTTGGGAATATTGACTCGATAAAGTTTAAGGTTGAGGATGAAAATTTCCGGAAGAAAGAAGTTGATAACAAGCTGGTTTCAGTGGAATTATTTAAGGGTGGAGCAGATGTCAACGCAAGTACAAGTGGCACCCTGTACATCAATAAACCTAATAACAAGTCGGGAAACATGATCTATCCAGAATACCCGATTTTTAATGCTGCGAGAGGAGCAGTTGTGTATTTTGATCAGGAAGATATACTTGACGGAGCGTATGATAAGTCCATGTATTTTTACATTCCACCTTTCGGGATTGATAGTTTGAGTGCAGAAGACCCGGCTGCGATTGGGTTTGAAGGGATTTTTATGTCAGAAGGAATGTTTCCCGATTTCAAGGAGACCCTTCACATTATGCCGGACAATTCACTTGGTTTTGAACATAATACACCGCCTGAAGGATATAATCTATACGAAGGGGATGCTAAGTTTTATAACAAATTGAGGCTGGACAAAAATGGGTTGGTGGCGTCCGGTAGGATTGAATATATTTCCAGCTCAAGCCAATCCGAGGCTTATACTTTTTACCAGGACTCGGTCATTGCAGAGGGAACGGATTACATCATTGAATCGGGTACCTACGGTGGTGCAAGTTTCCCTCAAATATCAACACCAACTTATGACATGAAATGGTATCCGCGTGAAGACGAAATGTTTGTTTACAATAAGGAAGAACCATTTGACTTATATAATACTACGGCATCACTGGATGGTGCAACAATATTGACAGCCCAGGGTGTACATGGAGAAGGTCTGTTCAAGGCAAGGGGCTTTGAGGCAGTTTCTGATGAATTCACTTTCCAGGAAACAAAGATGACCGCCAGACACTCCAATTTTGTGGTTGCATCACCTCAAAATCCGGAAAAGCCGCTTATGCAGGGTGAGGACATCAGACTTGATTTCGATCTGACCAATAACTTAGGAGATCTAAGTCCTGAGGTGGAAGGTGTTGCAGCTCTGGAATTTCCCTATGCACAGGTTAAAACTTCTATTTCCAAAGCGCGATGGAACCTTGCAGAAGAAAAAGTTTACATGGAAAAACCTGAAGATGTTGACATCAGCAACTCATACTTCTACACTACCCGGGAAGAACTTGATAGCCTTGCATTCAATGCGACCGGAGCTACCTATGATCTGCAAAGAAGTGAGCTACTTGTGACGGGTATTCCTTATATCAATGTAGCAGATGCATTGATCACTCCTGAAAATAATGAGGTTTTGATTTTGGAAAATGCTACGATCGGGACCTTATTGAATACGAATATTGTTATTGACTCATCATATCAATACCACAATCTTTTTGACGGCACGATTAACATAATCAGTAGCAAGCAATTTAGTGGAGATGCTACATATCAGCTGGTGAATGCCGTCAAAGATACATTTGCCATCAAGTTTGAAGAATTTAATCTGAGGGAGGTTCCTGATGCTAAAAACAAGGAATTACGAGGACTTCAGACAGTTTCTGGTGGTACGATCAGGGCAGAAGACAATCTGGTTATTTCACCAGGTATGTTGTTCAAGGGTGATGTGACCATGTTTGCCCAGCAAAAACCATTGAAACTGGATGGTTATGTAAAACTGGATTTTAAAAATTCTGAGAATTACGATACCTGGATCAAATATCAGAGTCAGGATGAAGAAACACAGGAGATCATTTTTGACATAGCTACAGCTGTCACAGAAAACGGCAATCTCATCAATGCTGGTTTGCATTATGAGGCCTTCAGCAACGAGCTTTATTTATCTTTTGTTCAGGATCGGAGAAATGTTAGTGATGATGATTTTTTTAAACCTAAAGGTCAGCTTTGGTTTGATGAATCTGTCAATAAATACACCATCATGGATTCAGCCAAAGCGAATGGCAATTCCTATGCAGGTGACGTCTTCACTTACAATGAAAACAATGGAGACATTGAATTTGAAGGGAATTTCCACTTTATAAACAATTACAAAGAGACAACCATGCGTTCGGCAGGAAGGGGGACAGGAAATGCAAGAAAGCAGGAATATAAAGCAAACACCCTTTCCATTTTTGACTTTGATCTACCGGATGCGGCTTTTGCCGAAATGCATCGCCATGTTTTCGAAACCGTCGATATTTTAGGTGCTCCCGAATCCGAGCCAGATAAGGACGCTCTTATTTTTAAAATGGCTCCTATCATCGGTGATCGTGAAACAGTGGGATATGATCAAAGGTCTTTAGAAGAATATATTCCGATTGCTATGGCGTCAAATAGACTGATAGGTGATATCGTATTTTCAAAATTGGTTTTGGATTGGGATAAGGATAAAAGTTCCTGGTATAGTGAGGGACAGTTAGGGTTGTCTCATATCGTCAGAAATGATGTCAATGCCATGGTAGATGGTTTTGTGGAAATTAAGAAAACAGAAAATGGTAGCGCTCTTAATCTCTTCATACAGGTAAGTGCTGATTGCTGGTACTATTTTGGTTTTGAAGAAAACAAACTTGTGGCTTTTTCCAATAATGAAGCCTTTAATGATATTGTTGGTGGAAAGTCTAAAATCGACAAAGCGGGATTTGGCGAGTATGTATTTGTATTAGGTGATAAAAGTGATGCCTTGAATTTTGTCAACCAGTTTCGCGCTGATTATTTAGGCATTTCCGAACCATATGAAATGTATGTTCCGGAGCCAACGCCTCAGCAAAATTTTGATTTCCTGGAAACAGAAGAAGAAGCTCCTGTTGAAGGGGAATCTATCACAGAAGAGGAACTAATCCAGGAAGAAGAAAAACAGGAAGAGGTGATTGATGACAATGAGGGGTTCTAAGTCTTCAAACTATATTCATCAATTACGTTTTGATAAATTCCTTTCAGTTTTTTGACGGTTTCCCTGGCTGAAAAGTGATCCTCATAATATTTTCTGATCTTTTTGGGAGGGTACTTTTCAATATTTTCAACCATATACACAATTGCTTCAGCCAGGGCTTTTGGATTTTCTTTTTCAACGACTAAACCCACTTCTTCGGAGATAATTTCTTCGGGACCGCCACATGTTGTAACAATGCATGGTTTTCCACATGCAAGTGCTTCTAAAACAACTACACCAAAGCTTTCATGCCGACTTGAGAGAATGAACAGATCACACTTTTGTAATGCCTTAATAATTTCATTTTTATCCATTTCACCTCTGATAGATAAAACTTCTGCGAGCCTCAAATTATTTGCTAAATCCATTAAAGCATTTTCTTCAGAACCGATACCTATCAATTCGAGAGAAAGATAAGATATGTCTAATTGTGCTATTGATTTTATTAGAATATCATAGCCCTTTTGATGCTCCAACCTTCCTACGGATAATAATTTTAAATTTTGCGAATCAGTGGGTCGTTTAAGTGGGATAAAACTTTGATCGTCAATGAAATTATTTAAAACTGAAACCGGATAACCGATATATCTTTCCATTTTGCTTTTCAATCCTTTTGATACAGCCATTAATGAATTAGAATTTGTGTAGGCCATTTTTAATTGTGGTATCAAATTCCCCTTTTTATCAAGAAAATCCATAAATGGAAATGGAGACATGTGCTCAACGATGATATAAGGAATATTCTTCTTTAGAGAGATTTTATGAGCAATGAAGCCAGCTGGATAGCTAACATGAGCTAATAAAATATTCGCTTTACCAAATTCCTTTTCAAAAGATTTTAAATTGTTCAAGTTTGATTTCAATATTGAATTAATATTTCCCTTTAGGATCTTCCTAGTCCAGGTAAAAGCAGGTTTAAAATACTCAATACAGTTTGGTTTTAATTCATTTCTGGAAGAGGGTGTTTTTTCCGAAGAATATAATTTTCGTAGGTTTTTAAGCCTGTCTTTTGACCAAAGTAGAAACCGCTCGTCGTTCTGTCCCCAATGGCTTATTCCGATATTATCCTCTTGAAAATACTGCGCAAAGCTTTCAGCTTGCTCACGAAAAAATATCCCGGCATATGGGTGCTGAGGAGAAGGATACCAGGATGGGATGATGAAAATGTTCATGAACTAATTACATAATCTGTTCCTTTTTAATTTTGAATAGTCTGTTTAATAAAAATATATAGTATTCATCAATTTTTATAAACAGTTTGCTTCTATTCATAAAATGCCAGTGTTTAATAATGACCTTCCTTCTTAAATCGTCAGCCATGTGCAAATATGATCTAAATCTTGTATTGTAGATTTTATTGTCTAGAATAGAATATAAAAGTTCATTTCCATTCTTTTTAAGTAATTGATTAAAAATTAGCTGATCTCCAAACTCACCCACTTTTAAATGGTCGTTTGGAACTTTTAGTATTTCCTTTGCCCATTGTCTTAAGAAGTAGATAGTGTTTTTGTTTTTTCGATAGAGAACTAAACCGGTATTGTATTCATTTTCCCTGGTATACCCTAAGAATTCAGGGGGTCTTTTTTGATAATTGATTTTGGGTTCGTTTGCGATACAAAACTCAAACTCCTGCAAAAATGAAAATAGCGTTTCTAAATCCCCGCAAATTTCCGTATCAACATCCAGGTACAAAGTATATCTAAATGGGGAATCTCCGATAGCTCTGACCTTATTTTTAAGGGGGTGCAGTGAAGGATCAATCGGGTAAACATGATCAAACCATTTTTTTAGATTTGCTGAGGGTTTGCTAGCGAATAAAGCTGTTTTTAAATCAGGGTTGGTCCTTTTTAAGGATTTAATGGAATAGAGCAATTCCCCTTTATGACTATTTGAATTATCGCACACATATATTACTCCTTTTTCCATTTTTTAATTTTAGAAACTAATCCACAGAATCGTAAAATTCCGGTATTTCAAAATAATTCAAAATTGATTTGATATTCATTTTCTGCGATTGTGATAAACTCTGTTTCCAGGAGTCAATTTGTTTTTGATTTTTAATATTTTCTATTGCATAGTTTATCGTCGACTTGCTCGGATTAAACCTTTTTTCAACAGAGCTGACAGGTACTGGTATTTTCAAGTAATTGAAGATTTTTTTTAATGTAGAATCATAATTGAGCAAAAGGTCTTCGTAATAGATTTTCAATCCTTTATTTTTTTTAAATCCTTCTTTGAAATTTAAACTCCACAAAAAAGCATAATATTCCTCTACAGACCTGATTTTATTATATCGTTCCTGATGCTGCAAATAAATTTCATTGTGCTTGAAATCCGGTATTCTAATAATATCCGGTATAGTTAACTTCTTACTCAATGGATGCCTGATTATTGAAGCAATGCATGAATATGGGTTTCTAAAAAGTGAAATTGATGCAAAGTCAAATTGATTTGCTAACCAGCAGGACAATAAATTTGCATGATTGAATTTTGTAACAAATATTTTTGACTTTGAAAGTACATGTAGTCCATAGTCATTATATAATCCAATAGATAAAGCTTGTCCTTTCAGGAGTATTTCAAAAATAGTTTTGCATTCAGGTTCTTTGGCATCTGCTGGTATGGGTTGGAAGAAGTAAAAATTGTTCTCAGCAATTTCCTTGAATTTCCGGATTTCAAGTCTTGGTAATACATTAGGAGACTCAATGGTATTTCTTAGCAAAGGTTCATCAAACAAACAAGATCCTGGTATTGTCAATAAGATCTCTGAGAGCCATGTTGACCCACTTCTTGGAAAACTAAATAAGCAAATATTATTTTCGAAAGATATTTGTCTGTCTTTATTCCTTTTGATAAAAGGATAGATATATCTATGCAAATAGTATCTGTCTCGGATTCTTTTAATATTTTTCAAAACAGAGCTCACTTCAACTATTGTAGCCTTTGATAATGAAAAATCACAATATAGCGTATGTGTTTTGCTGTGAACATGGAATTTTGGAAAAACTTACTGTTTTACTTGTAAGGTCGCTTTTCCATTTTGGAAAAGTAAATGGAAACTCATCCTTTTATTGTTTTTGTCCAAGAAAAAACTTTAAACCAAGTAAATCAACTCTTAAAATATTAGAAGAGCAAAACATTCACATCAATGATGAAAACCTCAATCGTGAATTTGAATTCTATCCTTTGTATAACAAAGTAGTAGCGACTTCTTATGTTGAGAATAAATACAAACAGGATTTTATTGTTTTTTTAGACAGTGATTTGTTAGTACTAGAGAATCTTTTTGCTGATGATAGAATTCTCAATACTGAAGTTTCCTTACAAAAGGAATTTATGAAATATGTTGCAGCAGAGAAAAGTTCGGATCAATTTTTCAGATACTGGGAAAGGATTTTCAATTTCCTGGAGGTTGATAATTATAAATTTTCAAACCTATTCACCAATGATGTCAGAACAATAGCTTATTATAATTCTGGACTAATTTTTAGCAAGACTTCCACTGGTCTAATGAGTCAATGGAATGAAAATCTAACCCATTTGTTAAGAAAATATCATTGGAGAAACCTTGAATACTTTTTTCTGGAACAAGCTACCTTAAGCGCGACAATACAACAAATGGGACTTGAAGTTTATGAATTGCCCAAAGGATATAACTATCCGATTAGTATGCACAACAATGTTTTTGAAAGAAATAAAGTTGGGAAAGTTGATGAGTTGATTGTTTGCCATTATCTAAAAGAATATGGTTCAACAATTAAAAATTTAAAAGAAATCTCGAAAAAAGATAATGAAAAAGTCAATTGGGTTATCGATCAATTTAAAGAGTTAAAAATCTTTCCAGGAACCACCTCTTCGAGAATTTCTGATTATATCCAGGTAAAACGCAACATCAACTTTCAGAAAATATTATATTTCTCAAAGAAATTCCGACTTCATCGATGAAATATTTCTTATTTGTCATATTAAGTTTCAACAGTTTTCTTTTGCAAGCGCAAAACGAATACTCCGAAATAGGCCTAAAAGCAGGTATTAACATCAGCGACCTTGGAGGCAAGGAGATTGGCTATTTGGCTACTGTGGGACTTCACGTAGGGGGTTATTACGAATACATCATAAATAGTTATGCAAGTATTCAGCCTGAGGCAGTTATTTCTTTGCAGGGAGCCGCCATTACAGCAGATAAGGAGACAAGACTGAATTACACCTATCTGAATATGCCAATCCTTGGTAAATTTTATGCAATTGAAAATTTTGATTTTGAAATAGGCCCTCAGTTCGGATATCTTCTTTTCGCAAAACAAAAAGACCCGGTTGGGAATATTGACCTCACCCATCAGGTAAAAAGGTTTGACTTTTCAATTGCATTTGGTTTTGGTTATAAATATAAAAGCCGGACCAGCCTCACCTTACGGTATAACCTCGGGATAAATAACACGAACGAAAACAATGTCATTTATAGTCGACGACTTACAAACCAGGTCTTTCAGGCTTCTGTTGCTTATATTCTTTAATTTTACATTTCCAATCTTGGTTCACAATTAAAAAAGATCAATTATTCTTAATTGATCGTTCTAATATTTATTTTAAGTTCTTCGTGTTATACAACCAAATGATCAGGAGAGTAATCAATATACTTTACAGAATTTTCCAGGGAATTGTTATTCTCCTCATCCTATGCTTTGCGCTTTTTCATCTTTCTTTTGTCCAAAGCAAGATTGTTGGGTATGTAGTTAATATGGTCAAAGAGAAAACAGGTGCTGAGGTCAGCATTCGCAAGATCTATCTGTCATTTCCCAAAAACCTTACGATCAGGGATCTTCTCATTCAGGATGAAAGACCTGATACACTTGCGTTTATTCATCGGGCAGATATAAATGTTTCACTCATTGGTTTGTTGCAAAACAAAATACACATAAGGGAGGCAGAAATTAATGGATTAATAGCCGAAGTTTACAGAAGGCCACATGAGAAAGACTTCAATTACCAGTTTATCATTGATGGATTCTCCGGTAATACCCCTAAGCAAAAAGACACAACTGGCTCTTCATGGGAATTTGAACTTGGTATCATTAAATTAGCAGATAACCGGGCGGATTATCTTGATAGCCTTAATCAGCAGTTTCACCAATTAAAATTGGGCGAACTTGAACTACGGACCGACAATTTTGATCTGGAAAATGGTGATTTTGGTGTACCCGTCCTTAAATTAAAAGACACTCATTACAGCTTTATTTCAAATAGCACTCAGGATACCATTGAAATGGATGACGAAACGGCAGGCATTCCATTCGTCATTTCCAATGAACTAATCGAGTTGGAAAATGTATCTTTTACTTTTCAGGATGCAAACCGAATTTCGATGGATATTTCAGTTGGGAACCTGGAGGCAAAGCCTGAGAAACTGGACTTGAATAAACAGGAAATTTTAATTAACTCATTCCTTCTGGATCATCCACAAGTAAAGATATCTACTAGCAATCCGGATACTACAGCTATAAAACCGGAACCTAAGCAATTCGCAATTAACAATGCAAATACAATTTTTGGTGAGATCGGATGGACTGTTGCGACACAAGAAATTGAAATTGAAAAGGGTCTTTTTGCAATGCACAATCGTTCTCTGCCGGAATCTGATCTTTTTGATCCTAATCATCTGCAATTCGAGGAAATAAATATGATTAGTGAAAACACATTTTTTAGTGATTCACTTATCAGGGCAAACATTTCAAAGTTAGAAGCCGTTGGTTCAGAAAAGATGCATCTGCAGGAGTTTCTGGTTGATTTCTCCATGATGCCATCCGAAATTAAGGCGGACAATTTTAGGCTAAAAACAAATCGTACAAATTTATCTGGCAAATTGGGGATGCAATTTCCTTCCATTAACCAAATAGGTGATAATCCTTCAGAGCTCAATATGCTTGTCGATTTGGAGCCAGGAATTATCGCTCTTTCGGAGGTTCTATATTTTATCCCTCAATTTGAAGGTCGCGAAAAACTATCCTCACTTTCAAACCTCAATCCTGAAATATCAGTCCACGTTTCAGGTAAATTAAACAATCTGGATATCAGAAAATTCAGATTAAATATTCCCGAAAAACTGACCGCTGATCTACAGGCTACAATTTCAGGATTGCCTGATATGAATAGGTTAGGATACAGTTTGAATCTTAAAGAATTGAAAGGAGATGATTTTTTCCTTTCCCATTTTGTCGAAGATACTTCCATTCAAAAAATGATACCAAAGACCTGGTCTGTCCATGGAAAATTGGATGGAACCACGAAGCAGTTTGATTCGGATTTGGCTATGCATACGAGCTTTGGAAATTTATATGGAAAAGGAATTGTCAATTTTGACAAACTAAATTCACAAACAACCCGGTTTAACCTGACAGGAGAAAAAGTGGCTGTTGGAAAGATTATTGGTTCTTCTAAAATTGAAACGGCAGATTTTCATTTTGATCTTATCTCCAACAATTTATCAGATTTGAAAGGGCAGCTATCGGGGGTAATCGATAAGGTAATATTTAATTGTTATGAATACAGAAACCTGCAGGTTCAAATCGATAGTGATGAACGAATAGAATTCAAACTTGCATCAGAAGATCCTAATGTAAATCTTCAAATTGCTGGAAATGCCATGATGCAAGATTCTTCCTACCATGTTAATTACAACTTTGACATTGAAAATCTCGACCTTTTAGCCACTGAGCTGGCAAAGAAAAATTACAGAATTCACACCGTGATTTCGGGTGAATATGACATCGATCCGGATGAATTTTTCAAAGGAGAAACCGAAATTTCCGATTTGATCATTACTGTGGATAGCGTTCAGCACACGTTCGAATCCGTAAAAATATCTTCTCTTGTTCAAAAAGATAATATTGATTTTAAGCTCAATTCGGAGGTTGTTACCGGATACTTAAAAGGCAATGCAGATATTAAGGATATTGGCGATATCATCAATAACAAAATTCAAAGTTTTGTTGGCACACCGGATTCTACACTTGATTTTTCAGATAAATCCATTGACTTCGAACTCAACTTTCTTCAGGAGGATTTAGTTACAACACTACTGGTTCAGAACCTGGAGTCGATCAAGATTGATGAATTTACCGGGCACTATGATGGCCGAAAGGATGAATTTTCCGGAAACATCAAGATTTCAGAGATCAGGTATGGAAATCTGGGTTTGGATAGCGTGAGCTTGAATGCAATGGCTGACGCAGACACGATGTATGCCGATCTCTTCATTGAACAGTTCCTGATGGATACCCTGGCCATACGACAACTTAACTTTGGTGCGTATTTTCAAGAGGATACCATTTCGACCACTTTTCAAAAATTCGACAGTGCCATGAATCCTCAATATTTTGTCAGAAACAAAATCAAGCTTTCAAAAGGAGATTTATATGTGATTTTTCCCAATGAACAAATTACCTGGAACAGTCAACATTGGAAGAGAAATGATGTTCAGGTCCTTGACCTGAAAGATTCCATCAAAAACAATGTTTCCTATTCAAATGGATCTCAGAAAATCAATTTCATTTCGTCTCTTAAACAATTGTCGATCAGCTTCGATCAGTTTAATTTATCGAACTACATCAATTTTTTTGAACTGTCCGACTCCATTCCTTTGTTAGCAGGAGTACTTAATGGAGAGGTCATGTTGCGAACAAGCTCATCTTTTCCATTCGAAGTGGATTTACAATTAAACGATTTATATTTCCTGGAAAATGAATTAGGCAATATCAATCTGATTGCAGATAAAGATGAAGCCGGGCTTTTCCACTTTGGTATTGCTTCTCAATACAAACAAAATTTACTAAGACTAAGGGGCGATTATAAAAGTCTGGCGAATGACTACCAGTATCATGCAGACTTACTGGTAAATTGGAAAGACCTTGATTATTTCGAACCATTCCTTGACAATACGATTGATTTTTCGGGAGAAATTATTGGAGAAGCAAGGTTCTCAGGTACCCGTGAAGCCATTCGGGCAGATGGAAAGATCAATTTCAATGATGTCAGGTTGAGTTATGCTGAATTAAACACCTCCTATACGGTAAATAGCGGATTGCTCGAGTTTGCCGATGATCAGCTATTAGTTAAAGATTTCAGGATTCATGACCAAAATAGTAATCCTTTAAATGCTTCAGGCAAAATAAATTATGCTCAGCTGAACAACCTGACCTATGATTTGAAGCTATCAAGTCAGAACTTTTTGATCATGAATAATTCCAGCAAGGAAAATGAAAAAGTCTATGGCAAGCTTTTGCTGACCAGTAATATTGATCTTCATGGAACCTCATCTAAACCTATCCTTCGATCTGATCTAAAATTGGAATCCGGAACCAATATGACCTATGTGATGCCGGGTCAAAGTCTGGAACTGGTCACAGACCAGGGAGTTGTGGTCTGGAATGATGATAAAATCACAGAAGTAAGTACGGGAGTCTTTGAATCCGACAGTATCAATAAATTTATGGAGGATTATCAATTGACAGTAAATCTTGAAATTGATAAAAATGTGTCCTTTACGTTGATTACAGACCCAAATTCTGGTGACATCGCTCAGTGTAATCTGAATGGGAAATTGGTGTACAAGCAGGAAAGCGGAAAGGATCCTAATCTGACTGGTGTCATCGAAACGGAAAAGGGCTTTTATGAATTGTCATTTTATGGTTTGGTCAAAAAAAGATTCACAGTTACCCCCGGAAGCAGGATCGGCTGGTCCGGAGATATCATGGATGGGATTATCGATATCGAAGCCAGGTATGAAACCAAAACCAACTCAGCAGCTCTAATGGCAAATGAAGGAATGGTAGGAAACCAGTACAATCAAAGGTTGGACTATTTTGTAGTGTTGGATATTGGGGGTATGTTAAAAAATCCTGAATTAAAGTTTTTACTAGATCTGAAAGAGGAGTATAAACGGAGCTATTCTATCATTGCCAATAAGCTTCAGCAATTAAATATGCCTGAAAACGAGGTGGAAAGAAATAAGCAAGTCTTTGCTCTGCTTGTAACTGGTGGGTTCATAGCGGACAGCCCGGTAGCGGGAAGTGGCGCTTCCTCTAATAATTTTGCGACATCAGCAGCCAGGAACAGTGTCAACGGGATTCTCACCCAACAGCTAAACAATATTACTGGTCAATATATTAAGTTTGTAGATTTTAATGTTGGAGTAAATACCTACGAAAACTATTCAACGGGTCATAGTGAGACCAAAACAGATCTTGATCTGCAGGTTTCAAAAAAGCTTTTTAATGATCGGGTGACGGTCGAGGTTGAAAGCTCCATTAATATTGATAACAACTCAACACAGAATGCTGCAAAACCAGGAAAAACGACGAATTTTGAATACGCAGTGTTGTATGATCTGACCGAATCCGGTAATTATAAAGTAAAGGCATTTCGGGAAAATGCCTATGATTTATTTGATGGAGAAATTCAGAATTCAGGCGTGGCATTTATTTTTATGCGAGACTTTAACCCGAAAAGTATGCGGGAAAGTGAAGGTGTTCAGGATTCAACATCACAGGATGCGCTGAGACCGGAAGAAGATGAAATCAAAGAGGAAAATGAGGAGTAGAGGATGATAAAATGCTTGAGACAATATCCGAAGCTTGGTTATATCCTCTTGTTGGGAGTAATCTTTTTTGGATCATGTACTGGTACTAGAAAAATACCTGAAGGAGAATTTTTGTATGGTGGTGCTGAAATAAAATTACGATCTGATATATCAAGAAAGAAAAGAAAGGAGCTCAATAGAGATCTTGAAAATACATTAACCCCCAAACCCAACGGAAAACTTCTCTGGATGAGACCTGGTGTCAGCATTCATAATACGGTAAAAAAACCTGGCAAGGATAAAGGGATCAAACACTGGTGGAAATATAAAATAGGAAAAGAGCCGGTTCTTTACGATCTGGAAAATTCGGAAAAGGTCTCAGCCAAACTTGCAAATACTTTGTTTCACAAGGGATTTTTTCAGGCAAAAAGTGAATTTGAAGAATACGAGAACGGACGGGTTAAATATGTCAATTTCATTGTGGAGACGGGAGTACCTCACATAGTCGATACGGTAGTTTTTCCAAATGACACAACCAAGCTGAATGCTTTGATTTTGAAGAACAAAGCCGGTACACTTATCGAAGAGGGGGAGAACTATGATCTCGAAAAGTTAAAAAATGAAAGGGTAAGGATAGCTGAAGATTTAAAAACAAATGGATACTACTTTTTTGAAGCCAATGATTTGTATTTCAGAGCTGATTCCGCATCAACTAAAAACAAAGTTAAGCTCGACCTTCATTTGAAACCAGATATTCCAAAAAGTGCTTTGGATCCTTATCGGATCGATAAAATATATGTATTTGATGATTACAACATAGAAACAAAAAAAAATCGGGATACAACATCCATTGACGATTATTACTATCTGTCAACGGGTCATTTTATTCGACCGGAAATCGTGTTGGATGAGGTGTTTTTGGAAAAGGGAAAGTATTACAATTCAGAAATACATGAAAGGACGATCAGGTATTTGTCGGCCCTGGGAAATTTCAGATATGTAAACATCCAATATGTAAATGAAAATGACTCTGCGCAAACCCTTGATGCCAATATCTATTTATCTCCATACAAAAAATACTCCATAAGCGCTGAATTAAACGCTGTGACTAAGACTAATAATTATGCCGGCCCGGGAATTCGACTTAGTTTTCTCAACCGGAATATTTTTAGGGGATCAGAGATTTTAAGCACGAATTTAAACGGTCGGTATGATTGGCAGATCACTAATTTTGATGAGGGGAATACCTCGCTGGAAACCTCATTGGAGACTAGTTTGATCATACCTCGTATTGTACCTTTCCACCAAAACAAAGAAAATAAAAGATACTTAGGGAGCTCAAGAGCGACACTTGGGGTTGGGTTTTATAATCGTGTTAAGTTATACAAATTTGTAACCTACAGCACTTCCTTTAAGTATAGCTGGGCAAAGCAACCAAGAATATTGCATGACCTGATACCTATAGATATCAGTTTGACAAACCTCCTCGAAACCTCTGAGGAATTTGAAGATTATCTGGATACAAACCCTTCGGTTAGACGAAGTTTGGAGGAGCAATTCATTTTTGGCCTGAGCTATAATTTCACCTACAATGCCATGAAGGACAAGAACTTTTTGTATACAGGAGGAATTGAATTAGCTGGAAATACTCTTTCTATGATAGACAGGATAGGCGGCGACAAACCGAATTCGGATGATCCATCATTAATTCTTGGAGTGCCATACTCCCAATTTGTTCGACTCAAAAATGAAGTGAGAAAAACTTTTAATGTTGGTAAAAATACCTCCATTGCAACAAGGTTAATCGCATCAGCAGGATTTCCATATGGAAACTCTTCGGTGCTTCCTTATGTCAGACAGTTTTTTGCGGGAGGAACAAACAGCATTCGCGCATTTCGTGCGAGATCTGTAGGTCCCGGCAGCTACTTTCCCACAGATACGGCTTCCTTTTTTCAAGTCGATCAATCCGGAGATATCCAGTTGGAAGCAAATATCGAATTCAGGTTTCCCATCGTAAATTACCTAAAAGGGGCTTTATTTCTCGATGCGGGAAATATCTGGCTGATCAATGAAGATCCATTCCGGCCTGGAGGGAAATTTGAATGGGACAGTTTCTACAAACAGCTGGCAATAGGTTTTGGTTATGGATTGCGCATCGATCTGGACATACTGGTCATTCGTTTTGATTGGGCTTTTCCTTTATATACACCCTACATTCAGGAAGGAAGCCGGTGGAATGATATTGATTTTTTAAGCAAACAATGGCGAAAGGATAATATCATTCTCAATATTTCTATCGGTTATCCATTCTGATAATTCAAAATATTTAAGATCATTCTGACAGACTTTCTTCTTTCTCAAATTCATCAACCGGAATGCATGAACAGAATAAATTTCGGTCACCATATGCTGCATCAATTCTGCTGACAGCTGGCCAGAACTTATTCTTTTTAAGGAATGATAGAGGAAAAGCTGCTTTTTGCCTGTTGTATGGAAAATCCCAATCATCAGAGGTGACTACTTCCATCGTATGAGGAGCATTTTTCAAGACATTGTTTTCCTGATCAAACACCCCAGTCTCTATTTCCCGTATTTCATTTCGAATAGAGATCAACGCATCACAGAATCTGTCAATTTCGTCTTTCGTCTCGCTTTCCGTAGGTTCGATCATCATCGTTCCGGGAACGGGGAATGAAACTGTAGGAGCGTGAAAGCCATAATCCATCAGTCTTTTTGCGATGTCTTCTACTTCAACGCCAAATTTCTTAAATGGCCTGCAATCAATGATCAGCTCATGTGCACAACGACCGTGCTTGCCTGCATAAAGGACATTGTATTCTCCTACCAGTAAATTGAGAATATAATTTGCATTTAGAATGGCAACTTCTGTGGCTTGTTTGAGCCCTTCTGCTCCCATCAAAGCGATGTAGGCATAAGAAATAGTCAAAATGCTCGCGCTACCCCAGGGCGCAGATGAAATGGCATGGATAGCTTTTTCACCTCCGATCTTGCGATAAGGATTTCCGGGTAAAAATGGTTTTAAATGTTCAGCTACACATATTGGGCCTACCCCGGGTCCGCCACCACCATGAGGTATACAAAATGTTTTATGAAGGTTCAAATGACAAACATCTGCGCCGATTATTGCCGGACTTGTTAATCCAACCTGGGCATTCATATTGGCGCCATCCATGTAAACCTGGCCGCCATGACCATGGATGATCTGGCAGATTTCAATAATTTTTTCTTCGAAAACTCCGTGTGTTGATGGATAAGTAACCATCAAAGCAGCAAGGTCATTTTTGTGCAGTTCTGCTTTTTCAAAAAGATCATCGACATCAATATTTCCCTTTTCATCGCATTTGACGATAACCACCTTCATACCAGCCATCACAGCAGATGCTGGATTTGTGCCATGAGCAGAAGAGGGGATCAGAGTAACATTTCTATGTTCCTGCCCTTTTTCCTCAAGGTATTTTTTAATAACCATCAATCCCGCATACTCGCCCTGTGCGCCGGAATTGGGCTGAAGAGAAGTGGCAGCAAAACCGGTAATCTCCGAAAGCCATGACTCTAACTCCTCTATCATCTCTACATATCCGTGGGTTTGATTTTCAGGAGCAAATGGGTGGATTTGTCCAACTTCTTCCCATGTTACCGGGATCATTTCAGTGGTGGCATTGAGCTTCATAGTGCAACTGCCAAGAGAGATCATGGAATGATCCAATGACAGATCCTTATTTTCCAGGTGCTTCAAATAGCGAAGCATTTCATGCTCAGAATGATGTGTGTTAAATACAGGATGTTGCAAATATCCAGAGGTACGATATAAAGCTCCCGGAAAACTATATTGGTAATTATTTGTTTTATCAACTTCCTTAGGTAAAGAAACACCTTTTGCTGTCGCAAATATTTCAACTATTTGAATGATATCTGAAAAATCATGTGTTTCATCCAGTGTAATACCGATGTCACCATCTTCGTGATACCATAAATTAATTTCTTTTTCTTCGGATAGGGATTTGATTTTTTCTCCAAGTCCTTTTGTATCAATTTTTAGTGTGTCGAAGAAATATTCATTTTTTTGGTCAAAGCCCAGATCTTTTAATAAATAGTTAAGTTTTTGTGCCAGGTAATTGATTTTGGTTGCGATGCTTTTTAATCCTTCAGCTCCATGATAAACCGCGTACATTCCCGCCATCACAGCCAATAAAACCTGTGCTGTACAAATATTGGAGGTAGCTCTTTCCCGCTTAATATGCTGCTCTCGGGTTTGCAGTGCCATCCGATATGCCGGGTTATTGTTTTTATCGACGGACAGCCCAATGATTCTACCCGGTATTTGTCGCTTGAACTCATCCTTTGTGGCAAAAAAAGCAGCGTGTGGCCCACCAAATCCCATTGGTACACCCATTCTTTGAGAGGATCCCACGACTACATCTGCGCCTAATTCGCCCGGAGACTTTAGTAATGTCAAACTTAACAGATCAGTGGCAACAGACGAAAAAACATTTTGTTCTCTCGCTTTGGATAGAATATTGGAAATATCCTTAACCTCGCCATTGCTATCAGGATATTGGATAAGCAATCCAAATACATTTTCATCTGACAGATCCTTTACAGAGATTTCTTTGATCACCAGCTCAATCCCAAGTGGTTTTGAACGGGTCTTCAGAATATCGATGGTTTGTCCGAAAGTATGGATATCAACCAAAAATTTATGCGCATCTTTTTTTTCTCTTTTTCTTGAATGAAAAAACATTGACATTGCCTCAGCCGCAGCTGTCCCTTCGTCGAGGAGAGAAGCATTTGCTAATTCCATTCCGGTAAGATCTGTAACCATTGTCTGGAAGTTAATCAAAGCTTCCAAACGTCCCTGGGCAATTTCGGCCTGGTAGGGAGTGTAGGCAGTATACCACCCTGGGTTTTCAAGAATATTTCTTTGAATTACGGTAGGGGTTTTACAGCCGTAATAACCTTGTCCGATAAATGAGTTAAATACCTTATTCTTTTGGATGGTTTTTCTGAATTTTTTAAGAAAATGAAATTCTGAAAGTGCTTTTGGAAGGTTTAACTTTTTTTGCAGTCTGATATTTCCGGGGATGGTTTCTTCAATCAACTTCTCCATACTTGAAGCTTTAATGGCGTCAAGCATTACTTTTTGCTCGTTTAAATCCGGACCAATATGTCTTTTGCTAAATTCATTTCCAGAATTCATTTCAATATTCATCTTGCTGCTTTTTGGACTAAAAATTTCAACAAAAGTAAATGAAATGGAGAAAAGAAATGTTTATTAAAACCAAAAAATTTATTTATGATAAAATTGATTTGGAGCTACTTCCTTTTCTTTTTTCGCAGTTTACCTTTGCTTGATTTCTTTTCATGAAATGCACCTTTGAAGTTAGGATCATCCCTTCTTTTGATTGTGTCAATTTCACGGTCAATTTCTATTTTTTCTTCTTTTGGTGTTTCAAAAACGGGAATATCCTCTGGAAGTTTTTTCTCTTTGATCGCCTCCCGCATCATTCCTTCAATTTTTTCCAAATGCATCTCCTCAGCTTTATTAGCAAAAGTTATAGCTTCTCCGGTATTGGCTGCTCTGCCCGTTCTGCCTATCCGGTGAACATAATCTTCATAGACCAGCGGAACCTGAAAATTGATGACATGACTAATATCCTGAATGTCGTGCCCACGAGCTGTTACATCAGTCGTTACAAGCAGTCGCACCTTTCCTTCATTGAAATCTTTAATGGCATTGAGCCTGCTTTGCTGGGCTTTGTTACTGTGGATCACCCGTACTTCTCCATCTACCTTTCGGTCAATAAACCTAAAAAGATTATTGGCCGTGCTTTTTGTGCGCGTAAAGATGATGACTTTTGAAAACTCATCATTGTTCAAAAGATGTTGCAGGAGATATACTTTGGTTTTGAAGTTTGGTACCTTATAATATGATTGGCTGATCATCGAAGAAGCGGTAGACTGTGGAGCAACTTCAATTTTTTGGGGAAACTCCAAAAATTCTTCTGCAAGTTTTTCGACATTGGGAGGAAAGGTAGCTGAGAACAACAGGTTTTGTCTTTTCACGGGGATCTTTTCCAGGATGTCCCTGATTTGAGGCATAAAACCCATATCCATCATTTTATCGGCTTCGTCCAGAATAAGTGTTTTTATTTGCTTGGTGTTGATGATATTTTTTCTGTACAGGTCCAAAAATCTTCCCGGTGTTGCGACAAGTATATCCAATCCATTTTGTATGGTTTCTATTTGGGATTTTTCTCCTACTCCGCCATAAATAACCGTGTGTCGGATATCCATGTATGGAGTAAACAGGTCAATGTGATTATCGATTTGTAGCGCTAATTCCCTGGTAGGTGCCAATATTAGAGCTCGTGGAGACTCTCCTTGCGCATATTTTATGTTCATTAGCATTGGCAATAAATAGGCAGCTGTTTTACCTGTGCCAGTCTGTGCGATTCCCAGCACATCTTGTCCGGAAAGAACAATGGGTATGGCCTTTTTTTGAATAGGAGTTGGAATTTCAAATCCAGCCTCTGAAATTGCAGAGAGCAACTGCTTATTTAATTTAAAATCGGAAAACTGCTCGATTTTCTCAGCCATTATTCAATCAGTTTAATTCAATATTACAATTATGTCGGCGATTCTTATTAAAAATGCAAATATAGTAAACGAAGGTGTGGTATATGAAGGAGAGATTTTTATTAAAGATGGAATAATCCAAAAGATGGGAAACTCCTTGGATGTCAAAGAAAAGCACAGACTGATTGATGCAACAGGAAAATATGCGTTTCCGGGAGTGATTGACGATCAGGTACATTTCAGGGAACCGGGACTAACCCATAAAGCTGAGATTTATACTGAAGCAAAGTCTGCCGTTGCTGGTGGGGTTACTACCTACATGGAAATGCCAAATACTGTTCCAAATGCTGTAACCAATGAACTGTTGGAGCAAAAATATCAGATAGCTTCGGCTCGATCATTGGCAAATTATTCATTTTACCTCGGAGCGACCAATGAGAACCTGGATGAATTATTAAAAGTAGATAAACAAAATGTTTGCGGGCTGAAAGTATTCATGGGTTCAAGTACAGGCAATATGCTGGTAGATGATGCCAGGACTTTGGAGAACATTTTTTCAAAATCTGATATGCTCATTGCCACGCATTGCGAGGATGAAGAAACGATTTGTATGAATTCACAGATTTTCAGGGATAAATATGGTGATGATGTTCCGGTAATTTATCATCCGGAGATCAGAAGTGAAGAGGCTTGCTACAAATCTTCCTCCATGGCTGTCGGATTGGCAAAGAAATTTGGAGCGCGACTTCATGTCCTGCACATTTCAACTGCAAAAGAGTTGGAGTTATTCGATGATAAACCAATTGAAGAAAAGAAAATTACCGCAGAAGCGTGTATTCATCATATGTGGTTTGACAAGGATGATTACAATGAAAAAGGGACATTAATAAAGTGGAATCCGGCAGTTAAAAATTCTTACGACAAAATCAGTATTCTTGATGGTATCCTAACAGATAAAATTGATGTGGTTGCGACAGATCATGCACCACATACGCTGGAAGAAAAAGATAACCCTTATTTTAAAGCTCCGTCGGGTGGCCCACTCGTTCAGCATAGCCTGGTCGCGATGCTGGAGTTTTATCGTTCAGGAAAGCTGACATTGCCAAGAATAGTAGAGAAAATGTGTCACAATCCTGCCAGGCTTTTTAATATTGATAAAAGGGGATACCTAAGAGAGGGATATTGGGCGGATCTCACAATAGTTGACTTAAATGATCCCTGGACGGTCAAAAAGGAAAACATTCTTTCAAAATGTGGCTGGTCTCCTTTTGAAGGACAATTGTTTCACTCAAAAGTGAATCAGACAATCGTGAGCGGACACCTTGCTTATAACAACTTTCAATTTGATGAATCCGTCATGGGGAAAAGACTGAAATTTGTAAGATAAATCTGGTCTAAAATTTTCAAATACCACTTTGCAATTATAAACCTTTGCTATACCTTTGCAAACCCAATTAGATGGTGGTTGTAGTTCAGCTGGTTAGAACGCCTGATTGTGGTTCAGGAGGTCGCCGGTTCGAATCCGGTCTTCCACCCAAAAGCCTCTCCAAACGGAGAGGTTTTTTGTTCTAAAAGAACTAGCTCAGTTAAGGAAAAAGTGCCTGGAAATCCTATCAGGAATAAATACCATTGTTTTGCACACTCAAGGAATACTTCATTTGAAGGAATGAAGCTATAGTTTCCACTGTCCTCTTTAAAGTTAAAATATCCACAAAATCCGGATGGTTAGAACATCCCGACGTGAAGCCGGGAAGGTCGCCGGTCCTGATGATCCCGACCAATAAGGCTGAATATCAGGATTATGATCCAAAGCATCAGTATTCGAATCCGGTCTTCCACCCAAAAGCCTTTCTAAACCGGGGGTTTTTTGCTTTTAAATTTTTCATTTTCTGCCTCTATTACGGTAATTACAAATTCATAACAAAATCATTCATATGATGATAATATTTTAATAGTTAACCTTAAATTTTAATATCAAGGCAAAATAAATCTCTTTTTTTCGAAATTGTTTAAATAAAAAATTAAGCGAGCGTGTAAGATTTCATGTAAGGTTTTATCCTGTTTATTGACAAATATTGGGGGGTTTATTATTGTAATGTTAATTGGCTTTTTAGGTTATTGTAAAAATTACATTATGTCCGGATACTTTTTGTCAATTATAAAAAAATTAAAAAAAGAAGGCTTGATTATTAAATTATTTAAAAAAATGAAGTTTTCTGCAAAAATGTAATAGAAACCCCTCATATTATTGCGAACCATTCAATTTCATCCCCGTATATTTGCAGTGAAGATAATTCAAAAACAACAACGGTCATAAACAATTTGGAAATGAGAAAATTAGCATTAACAACGCTAGTAGCACTTGGTATAGTATCAAGTTCTACTGTATTCGCCAGTAAAGCTGGAGATACGAAAGACGTCAGAGTTGCATCTGTTGAATCTGACAAAGTTGAAGTCACCTATTTTAGTAAAGGTGAATGTAAAGTGAAAGTAAACATCTATGATCAGGAAGGATCAAAGGTTTTTACAGAATCCATTTCAAATCCTAAGTCATTCAAAAAGGCTTACGATTTATCTAACCTGCCTGTAGGTGAGTATGAGTTTGAAATCATCGATCAGGAAAAAGTAGTTACTGAGAAAGTTAGCACTTCTTTGAAAAATGATTCCAAATTCCTTAAAGCAAGTGTTATTAAGGAGGAAGGAGATAAATTCTCAGTAAAGGTTATCGGAGAAATTATTGATCCAATCGCTGTGAACATCTACAGCAAAACCGGTGCATTGGTTTATGGTGACTTGATTGACATCAGCAAAGGTTTTACCAGGATCTATGATTTGTCTAAGTCTTTCGACAAGGATATCACGTTCGAAATTGTACAAAACGGAGAAATATTAGCAAAAACGTCTTTTTAAAAAATTAAAGAAACACATAGTTGAAGGGTGATTCTAAAGCAGAAGTGGGCCGGATTTATTCGGCCCATTTCATTTTATAAAAGCCTATCTTTTTTGTCATTCATTATAACATTAAAATCCTTTCTATTTTTACACTATCCCATAATACATCAAAAATTTTATTCGACTATCATCTCACCTTTTCCTAAAAATAATCAGGAAATTTTTCATTTTTATTTTGATAATTGTAAAAAAAGTGTTTTACTTAGCATAAAATTGTTGTTAAGACAATTATCAAAATAGAAATTGTAATTATTACAATAATAGAATTTTTTGGTTGTTTGGTTGATGTTGAAAAGGGGGGGCAGTTTTGTCCCTCTTTTTCATTTTAAACCCCCTCACAATTTCTTCACATCTTTTCTTTCCGATTCCCGCATTCTGTCTGAATTTTTATTAACTTTTGAATTATGACAAATGTTCCTCAATTGGTCAAAGATGACCCATGGTTAGAGCCATACTCCAATGAAATTACAGACCGGATAAACCGGTTTCAAAATCGACTGAAATTGATTGACGAAGAATATGGAGGCATTCTTAAGTTCAGTAATGCTTATAGAAGCCTTGGTATTCACCACGATAAAAAGAAAAAAGGGTGGTGGTATAAAGAATGGGCTCCAGCTGCGAGGGCGCTATTTCTTATTGGCGATTTCAACGAGTGGAACAGAAGCTCTCACCCGCTTAAAAAGAATAAGAATGGTATTTGGGAAATATTTGTCTCTGAAAAAGATTTGAAAGATCAGACAAATGTAAAAGTTCACATCGTATCCGATAATGTTTCAAGGGATAGAATCCCGGCATATATTTTCAGAACGGTGCAAGATCCACAGTCACATGATTTTACAGGCCAGGTTTGGAATCTGGATGTCGACTTTCCCTGGACTGATCAAAAATTTGACCTGAAGAGTATCAACGAAGCCCCTATCATTTATGAATCCCATGTTGGACTGGCACAGGAAGAGGAAAAGGTGGGTTCTTTTACGGAATTTAAAGAAAATGTGCTTCCCAAAATAAAAGAATTGGGATATAATACTGTTCAGTTAATGGCCATCCAGGAACACCCATATTATGGTTCTTTTGGGTACCATGTGTCGAATTTTTTTGCAGTCTCCAGTAGGTTTGGCACACCTACTGAGTTTAAGGAATTAGTAAATAAAGCTCATGAATTGGGTTTAGCTGTCATCATCGATCTGGTTCATTCGCATTCAGTTAAGAACATCTCGGAAGGTATAAATGAGTTTGATGGTTCCGGAGATCAATATTTTCATCCGGGCGGAAGAGGCTACCACAATACGTGGGATTCCAAGCTCTTTAATTACGGAAAACCTGAAGTTTTACAGTTTCTGTTATCCAATGTGAAATTCTGGATGGAGGAATTTCATGTTGACGGTTTTCGGTTTGATGGGATAACCTCAATGATGTATTTTCATCATGGTGATTTTACTCAATTTGATCATTATGATAAATATTTTGTTCAGGATGTAGATTGGGATTCACTGATCTATCTTCAACTGGCCAATACACTTATTCATAAAGTTAAAAAACATGCAATATCCATTGCTGAGGATATGAGCGGAATGCCCGGTCTTTGCCGCGAAGTGAAAGATGGGGGAATAGGATTTGATTTTCGGTTGGGAATGGGAATTCCTGATTTTTGGATAAAATACCTGAAAGAAAAGAGAGATGAGGACTGGAACATCGATGAGTTGTGGAGTGTCATGACCAATCGAAGATGGAAAGAAAGAACTGTGGCCTATTGTGAATCGCACGACCAGGCAATCGTAGGTGACAAAACAATTGCATTTTGGCTGATGGATAAGGAGATGTACTTCCACATGCAAAAAAGCGATGATAACCTGATTATTGACAGGGGCATTGCTCTTCACAAGATGATCAGGTTGTTTACTGCTGCACTTGGAGGCGAGGCTTATCTTAATTTTATTGGTAATGAATTTGGTCATCCCGAATGGGTTGATTTTCCCAGAGAGGGCAACAACTGGAGCTATAAGTATACCAGAAGGCAGTGGTCATTGGTTGAAAATGAAAATTTGAAATATCAATATTTGAATAATTTCGAAAAGGCTATGATCAGGCTTATTAAGAAGTTTGGCGTTTTGCAATCCTTTCAGGCCAAGCAGCTTAATATGGATCCAATGAATAATGTAATCATTTGCGAACGAGCCAACCTGATATTTGCCTTTAATTTTCACCCTAGTCATTCCATTCCGGACTATCGATTTCCCTCTATTGGAGGAAAAGGGGAATATCAAATCATTCTAAACTCTGATAGTTCTGATTTTGGAGGTCATGACAGGATTGATGATTCAATTACTTTTCATACATTGGAGGAAGATAAATTGAGTATTTACCTTCCAAACAGATCATGCATTGTTCTCAAAAAAATACGCTAGTTTTTGTGGAGTGAATTGGAATAAATAGTCTTGTTGATCATTATTTCAAAATCAGACAAGACATTCATATAATATCGGTAAGCATCGTGTGGGGTGAGGAAGGGACTGAAGTAATTTAGAATAGCACCATCTGTGAATCCTTTGGTACTCATATAATAAAAATGGTCTGAAGTCTGCAAATTTCTCCAGGTTTTAAGAATTTCTGGGTCATGCAACTCTTTCACTTGTTTTTCCAACTCATAGATTCTCACCAATGCTTCATACTGCATAGCATTGCTTCTCCAGGCGGATAGATCCTTTTCTTGATCTGCCCAGGAAACGGTTTGTGGGATATTAATTCGATTGATTTCTGTCGATTTTCTCATTGTTTCCGAAAATTTTGCAAATTCCAGATTCCTGCTTTTTGTAATTTTCTTGATGAGCTTTTCCAAAAATGAAAAGATGTTACTTTCTTTCTTGTGGTACTCGCCAAAAGTTTCAAAATCCCAGAATAGATTAAGAATATCTCCTGTCGGTTTAAGAAGCCATTTATAATAAATCGAGGGCTTCAAAGGGTAATACTCCCGGCTTTTATCGGAAAATCGATATACTACATCATTGGACAGACCATGATTTCTGAAAAATACATTTAAGTCTGCATCTTTTGCAAAATATTCGTAGTCGGAATTAGCTCCTCGAAGCGCCCATTCTGCTCCTTCAGCCAGGATACCTTTGAAGCCAAGATTAAATAAATCAACTCCAATTTGATTATTATATGTGAGCTCGGTATTGACAAATGTAACAGGCTCCACGTTAAAAAGATCTTTGATTTTCTTTCTATGAAGCTCAACCTGGCTAAAAAACTCATCTTTTGAATAGAAATATGCCAAAGAGTGGTAATAGGGTTCATTAAGCACTTCTACGTTGCCGGTTGATATTAATTCCAGAAACTTAAGGATGATATCTGGGCGATATTTTTCCAGCTGATCAATGGTGGTACCGCTTATGGAAAGTGAAAACTTAAAGGTATGTTGTGATTCTTTAATTAATCTTTTTAAGAGTTTAATTGTAGGTAAATAGCAATTTTCGGCGATTCTTTGAATGATGATTCTATTTAATCCTTCATTGAAGTAGGATTTGTGTTTTCCGAGGTCAAAAAAGGAGTACTCATTTATTCTTCTCGGCTGATGGGTTTTAAGCATCAAATGAATTTTGGTCATATCATTTGTGTGTGTTATTATTTATTAAGGATCATCTCATAAGCTTCTGCTACACTCTTAGCCGCATTAAGCCATGTCAATTTTTCCAGTGCTTTATTATTTTGGTGAATTACTTTTTCACGGGTCTTATTGTCAGATAATAGCTTTAAAATATGCTCCACCATCAAGTCTATGTCCCAGAAATCTGCCTTCAGCGAGCCGGAGAGGACTTCAGCTACCCCAGATCTCTCAGAGATCACTGTTGGAACTCCAAATTGCGCAGCCTCCAGGGCGGTTAGTCCAAACGGTTCTGAAACCGATGGCATACAGTAAACATCTGCCATGGAAAGTAATTCGTTTATTTTTTCACGATCTATGAAACCAGTAAAGTGAACCCTGTTTCCTATTTGGCGATACGCACCATCTTCCAGTAAATGAGTTAATTTCTCGCCTGTTCCCGCAATGACAAACCGGACATTTTTAAATTTTCTATAAATTTTGGTGGCAATATCAAGAAAGTATTCCGGTCCTTTTTGGCCAGTCAATCTTCCAATAAAGAGCACCATTTTTTCCGGAAATGTTTTTTCTTTCCTGAAACTTTGAATGCTGTTGCCAATTCCATTGTGAATAGTCTTAATCTTATTTTTACTTATTCCATAGTGGCTGGTCAATATACTACCTGTATAATTGCTGACGGGCATTATGAGATCGGCCTGGTGCAGGGCTGATCTTTCCATATCATATATCCAGCCTCGGCTATCACTCCCTGCACGATCATAATCCAAGGAATGAACGTGAAGAATCAGGGGTTTTTCAGTCATTTTTTTTAACTCCACACCAGCAAGGAAGGTCATCCAATCGTGCGCATGAATGAGTTCAAAATCAAAGTGAGAGCTAATTTTTTTTATTAATTCACTGTAATAAATAACCTTTTGAATTACATCATTTCCATAGAGGTTTTCAAAGTCTATTTTTTCTTCCAACCCAAATTTCTGTCTCGTCTCAATTTTAGCAGTTATTTTGTGCGAGGGTATTTTTTCTACCACTTCATTTTGTTCGACATGATATGGGTTTAATTGAACATCAATTTTATAAACCTCATGGGAATCGTGTGATTCATGTTCGACTATTGTTTCTTCGATGTATTCTTCGTTCAGTCTGTTCAGGCCAATAATTTGAATGTTTTTATTTGGCTGTCTCTGGAGGATTTTTGGTACGATCAGTGTTATTTCGGAAAATTGGGAAAGAGCCTCACATAATCCCGCACATGCAATACCAAGGCCACCGTTTATAAATGGTGGATACTCCCAGCCTAACATGAGCACTTTATGTTTCTTCATTCGATAATGGATTTAACCCCAAAATAAACAAAAAATAAAGAATTAACACGATTTATTAACGTAAGAAAACAAGGAATGAAATAGGCGACACAAGCTCCACTCCAATAAATTTAATGAAAATAAGTTGTAAATAATTCCCTGAATGGCGGGTTAATTTTTTGAATGTGAAAAGTTTTAATTTTTGAGGAAATTTTTAAACAGAATCACAAAAAAAGGCCGGGATTATCCGGCCTTTTTACAAATTTTTCATTTTTAGCTTATTCTATTTTCTGATAATTGTATGCCTTTTCATAATATTGATAGGCCATTCGGTCCGAATCAAAGTATGGTACAACATCCTGCATACTATTTTTGATCATTTTAACCCATTCATCAGGGTTTTTGTAATATTTTGGAATGATGTCTTTTTCCAGAATGGTGTGAAGGTTTTGTAAATCTAACTGATCCTGTTGATGTTGTGGTAATGTCTGATCAACTGGCGGAACCACAAACGAATTGACATTGTGCTTGGCAAATTCAGGAATCCATCCATCATATGTTGAAAAATTCAGTGATCCATTCATGGCTGCAGTCATTCCACTCGTTCCGGAAGCTTCCCGAGGCAATCTTGGGTTGTTCAGCCAAATATCAGAACCTGCCTTCAGCAATTTTGATAATTTTAGCTCATATCCTACAAGTACAGTCATATTGCTATGTGACTTGCTGGTATGCACTAAATTGTTAAATGTGCTGATGGCATTGTAATCCATGGGATAAGGTTTACCAGCCCATATGATTTGGACCGGATATTTAGCATTCGATATGATTTCGAAGAATTTATTGTCTTGCATAATCAGATCCGGTCGCTTATATGCCGCAAATCTCCTGGCCCAAACAATGGTCAACACCTTGGGGTCAAATAACTTACCGGTTTGATCGGCTACAACTTCAAATAATTGTTTTTTTAACTCAATTTTTCTCTTTACTATCTTATCGTCATTACCTTTTTGCAAGGCACTATAGAGAATGCTGTCGTACCAATATTTTTTACTTTGGGCATTTGTAATGGAAATAATCGGGCAAATATTGTTGTAACCGCCCCACATTTTATTAGAGACTTCTCCATGGATTCTGGAGACTCCGTTTGCGATTTTTGAAAGACGCAAGGCTACAAGTGAATGATTGAATACATCATCTTCTATTCCGGTGATTTTTCTTATTTCTTCCAATGGGGTACCACAGAAAAACCCAAGTTTTTCCAAAAGCCTGATGTCATGTTTTTCATTTCCGGCTTCTTCCGGAGTGTGAGTCGTAAAGACAAACTTTTCTTTAATTTCCTTAACATTTTTGGACTTGCTGTATAGGTAAAATGCAGCAGACAGGGCATGTGCTTCATTGAGATGATAAACCTCGGTGTCATGTTTTAGAATATCTAACAACTTTGCGCCGCCTACTCCCAGCAAAATGCTCTGCGCCACCTTTCCTGCCGGGTCTGAGTCATAAAGCTTATGGCAAGTGGTTTGGGCCAGGTAATCATTTTCAGGAAGGTCAGTTGATAATAGAAAAAGCGGAACAGATCCAAACACCTCTGGTGGGAGGTAAAATGCCTTAACCTTAACCGGATGATTATTAATGTCTATCTCAAATACGATTTCAGTATCTTTTAAGAAACCGTATAATTTTTCCTGAAATAAAGAATCCATGGATTGATCGCCCTTTCGGATTTGATCATAATAGCCATGTTTCCAGAGTATCCCGATTGCAATAACATTTTGCTTTAATTCGTAGGCGCTGCGCATGTGTGATCCCGCCAAAAACCCCAACCCTCCGGAATAGGTTTTAAGAGGCTGATCGATGGCATACTCCATGCAGAAATAAGCAACCCTTTTTTTGTATTTGGGATCAAATTCATATGGATGCTGAAATTCTTTTGGTAATGGCATAGTTGCAAATTTTGTTGTTTGTGAACCTATTTAATAATAGTTAAACTACTGCGTGTTGAAGGGCAGGAAAGTGTACTGCTTACATGCGCCAAAGATAATAAAAAAACCCCGACATTTGCCGGGGCTTTTTCTTGTAATTTCAACTAAGTTCTAGCTCAATGATTTCTTTGTTTGTTGGATGTTTTTTTCAATTGTATGACTTAATAAATCTGTGGATAGATTTCCTTTTAGAAGGAAATCCTGAACTTCATTCCCTGAAACGAAACTGAAATTTGAACTTTTAAGAAGTACAATTGGAATGCTCTTCAACTTTGAGTTTTCTTTCAGTTTTTTGATGAAGGACTTAATCTGATCCAACACGATATTATCATCCAACAAGATGCAATCCGGTTTGAATTTTAAGATTCTGGCAATACTATCCTGAATACTGAAACAGACATCGGCTATGTAATTTTTTGTCCGGTATTCATTTAGGCTATTGTAAATGGATGTAATTTCAATGGGATTATTGCCGATTATCAGCACATTTGTGTGCTCTCTTTTTCTTTTGATCGCTTCCAGAATACTGTGGTTGTAATGGTTTGATGCTACGTTAATCATGGTCGTGATATTAGATTAGTATAATTTTTTAACGATAATATTATATAAATATAGGTTTAAAAGGGAATTGTTTTACAATTAAGGCAATTTTTTTTCGAAAAAAATTAACCTTGTTAATATTAATTTTACACAAATTTTGCTGCTCTTTTAAACCTTTTGTTTATACGTAAGTATTAAGTGTCTAGTTAACAAAAGATTATGTAATTTTTTGAATAAATACTGACAAATTCAATTAGTGCCTTAACGTACTGAATTGAAAAATTGTTTGATGTGCACTAAAATTTATTCTGTTTTAATGGTCTTGACGAGGTTAAAAAGGTGATTTTCCAGCGCTTCGTGCCAAGTTTCATCTGCGTCCCAACCCGTTCCAAGATAGATATCGCCCGAATTGATATGGCGGATATAATATTTGTAAACCGGAGCTTTTTTTGGAATGCTTCTGAAAATATTCTTTCCTCCAGCTTGCTTCACCGTAACATAGTCATCCATGATGTCATCACTTTCATACCCAAGTAATTGCTTGATATTTTCTCCTGCCGTGTTGAGTTTTAGTAAAATGAAGTGATATCCATGGGCTCTCAACGTTTTATCATCCATATTTTCATCAACCAGACCATATTCAAAAGGATAATCTGCAAAAGCACTTTCTAGCTTACTGTTGAGACTTGCGACATTTTGATTGTAGCCTTCCGCCTCTTTCCTAATATTATTATTGATGACTCCTCCGGGAGGATTTGATGGAATTTGAATCTCTGAAAATTTTGGAACAGCCAGCTTATCAATTCTCAAATCTTCACTAAAGCTCGCATTTCTGGCTCCTTTGAAAATGTCTATGGTTTCAAAAAATTCAGGTGTATCATTTATTAATAAATTTTCCTTTGTACCGAGTTTTCCTGCATCTTTAGAAAATGATTTTAATGCTTTGTCATAATTTTTGTCCTGAGTTTTCCAGGCTACCTGTCCATTTTTCATAAAGTTTTCGTCTCCCGAAAAAGGCGTGGCGACTATGACATATCTTTCTGCATCTTTGTTTTTTATTTGAAAAGCAACATGACTGAGAATAATGATGTTGGCTATTTCTCTCTTTTTCATTTCCTCAGCGATTGCTTGAGAAACTTCATTACCAGCTAATACATCGTCCATATAATAATACTTCACCGGATCAACGCCAGCATCTTTCAAAACGGAGTGCGCCTCTGTCGCAAATTTTTTCCAATCTCCTCTTTCGGGAGATGTCTTGCTGACTGTTGGCACGCTGACAAATACAACTGATTTGGTTTTCAACAAATCATCCGGTAAAGCATTTCCCTGGTAATCTAAAAATTTAAAACCTACCACATTTACTTCAACATCATCCTGGGCAATCAGTGAAAATGTGATTAATAAGAATGTGAAAAATGATAAGACAATTTTATTCATAGCTGTTTACTTTTTTGTATTTAGTTTATTCAAAATCGATCAGTTCTACTTCAAAGTAGAGGGTTGCATCGGGTGGAATGACACCGCCTGCCCCCCTTGATCCATAGGCGAGGTTTGATGGAATTTTTAACAAGGCCTTGCTTCCTTTGCTGAGCTTGGATACCCCTTCGTCCCACCCTTTAATTACCTGACCAACGCCTAAGGTAAATGTGAAGGCTTCTCCACGGTCGACAGAACTATCAAATTTTTTACCATCTTCCAGGGTTCCTGTGTAATGCACGGTAACTTTTTGGCCTTTTTGAGGGGATTCACCATTACCTTCTTCAATTATTTTAATTCCCAGGCCACTATCCATAAATTCCATACCAATATCTTTTTTTTCTTTTTTCCAAACCATCAACGCTTCCTGAATGAAAAGAAGATCCAGAGCAGAAAATTTATATTTTTTGTTTGAAGATAAGGAAATGTAGTATTCCAATGAATCATTCTCTGCAAGAGCGACCATTTTGGATTTCTTTTTCCTGGATAGTAAAAAACTTTGTGAATCAACCTGAAACTGAGCACAATAGTCCTCGAATCTCTGATCGGTAAAACAATAGTCAGCTTTCAATTCTTCACTTTCAATGCACTTTTCACATTGCCCGACTGAATGAAAAACAATCCCGAAAGTCAAAAAAACAAGAGCTGAAGCTTTTATTAAATTCATTTTATTTAACATTAATCTTTTCATTGAGATAACTTGCAGTATAGTTTCCTTCCAATTTTACCATTTCTTCAGGAGTTCCTTCAAATATCACATTCCCTCCTTTTTCCCCTCCTTCTGGTCCCAGGTCTATGATCCAGTCAGCACACTTGACCATTTCCATGTTGTGTTCGATGACGATGATGGTATTTCCTTCATCAACCAACTTGTTGATGGAAGTCAAAAGTTTGTGAATGTCATGAAAATGCAGACCAGTTGTAGGTTCGTCAAAAATAAACAGTGTATGTCCACCTTTATTGTTTCCCTGTCCGAGATAAGATGCCAATTTAACACGCTGAGCTTCCCCGCCACTCAATGTGTTGGATGATTGCCCTAGTCGAACATACCCCAATCCGACGTCTTGAAGAGGTTTTAGCTTAGTGATGATTGATTTTTGATCAGCAAAAAAATCCATTGCATCATCAATGGTAAGGTCCAGAATGTCTGAAATATTTTTTTCTTTATATTTCACTTCCAGGATATCATTTTTAAATCTCTTTCCTTTGCAATTTTCACATGTCAGGTAAATATCGGCCATAAACTGCATTTCGATCTTGACCGTGCCCTCTCCCTGACAATTTTCACACCTTCCTCCTTCGACGTTAAAAGAAAAGAATGACGGCTTATATGCTCTTTGCTTAGATAGCTGCTGGTCGGCGTACAATTGTCTGATGGCATCGTAAGCCTTTACATATGTGACCGGATTTGACCTGGAAGATTTTCCAATGGGATTTTGATCAACATATTCGATGGTTTTGATTTTATCGTAGTTACCTTCCAGCTTATCAAATTTACCCGTTGTTTCTGAAACAGTAGCCAGAATTTTACCAATTGCCGGATAGAGGATATTTTTAACTAATGTTGATTTACCTGAGCCACTTACTCCTGTCACGACTGTGAAGCAACCAAGCGGGATTTTCACATCGATATTTTTAAGATTGTTTTCGCGAGCACCAAATATTTCAACAAAATACTTTCCTTTTCTTCTTTTATCAGGAACTTCGATTTTTTCTTTTCCACTTAAATACTTGGAAGTGAATGTTGAATTATGGGTGAAGATCTCATCAATGCTTCCCTGAAAAACCAGTTCACCACCATGGCTACCCGCTGCCGGGCCAATGTCAATGATCTGATCAGAGGCTTTCATGATCTCTTCTTCATGTTCCACCACAATCACGCTGTTACCCAGATTTCTCAGCGATTTTAACACTTCTATTAGCCTACTGGTATCTCTGGGATGAAGGCCGATGCTTGGTTCATCCAGAACGTACATCGATCCAACTAAAGCGCTACCAAGGCTTGTTGCTAATTTTATTCGTTGAAATTCGCCACCAGATAAGGACGAGGTTAGGCGATTTAGTGTGAGATATCCTAATCCAACCTTTTCTACGTATTCCAGTCGACTATTGATTTCCGTAAGGATCTTTCTGCTTACCTGCGATTTATGCTCATCCAGTTCCAATTTTTTAAAGAATTCAAAAACATCAGAAATGGGCAATAGTAAAAGGTCTATAATGGATTTGCCCTGAATTTTAACATAAGCTGCATCTTTCCTCAATCTTGAACCCTTACAATCCGGACAAACGGTACGACCCCGGTACCGCGAAAGCATAACCCGATACTGGATCTTATGTGTTTGTGATTCCAGGAAACTGAAAAAGTCATTCAGCCCCGAAAAATGACTGTCACCTGTCCAGAGTAAGTCATATTCTTCAGGTGTCAGATCTCTAATTGCCCGGTGAAACGGGAAATCATTTTTATCTACACTGCGAATCAAGTCTTTTTTATAATGGTTGAAAGTTTCTGTTCGCCAGGGAACTACCGCATCTTCATATACTGAAAGACTTTTATCAGGCATAACTAAATCATGGTCTATACCAAGAATCTTTCCAAACCCTTCACACTTTTTGCAAGCACCATATGGATTGTTGAAGCTGAAAAAATTGACAGAAGGCTCCTCGAAAGTCATTCCGTCTGCTTCGAAGCGATCTGAGAAAGTTAATCTTTCACCATCCTTTAATTCTATGATGCATTCGCCATGACCTTCAAAAAATGCCGTTTGAATGGAATCTGCAACACGGTACTGTAAATCTTCATCCTCCTTTGAAAGCGCGATTCGATCAATGACCATGTAAATTTCAGCACTGGCGTTAAAAGAATCGCTTTCCAAATAATCCTCAATAAATGTGACAACACCATCAGCCAGTATTCTGGAAAAGCCTTTGCTTAGGAGAATATTTAACTCATCTTTTAATTTTCTCCCCTTTTTTATCTGCAATGGACATAATACGGTGAATCGTGTACCTTCAGGATTAGAAAATAGTTTGTCCACTACATCGGTTACGGTGTCTTTGGAGACTTTTATACCGCTAACCGGTGAGATGGTATCGCCAATTCTGGCAAAAAGAAGCTTTAGATAGTCATAAATTTCTGTAGTGGTTCCAACCGTGGATCTTGGATTTCTGGTCGTGACATTTTGCTCGATCGCAATAGCTGGTGAAACTCCTTTGATATAATCCACCTCCGGTTTTTCCATCCTCCCCAGAAATTGCCTCGCATACGAGCTAAGGCTTTCCACATACATTCTTTGCCCTTCGGCGAAAAGTGTGTCGAAAGCAAGGGATGACTTTCCGGACCCGCTAAGACCGGTTATAACAACGAACTTATTCCGGGGAATAGCAACCGATAAATTCTTAAGGTTGTTGACACGCGCACGCTTGATGATGATGTATTTCTTTGGGTCAAGTTCATCGATGTTTGAGTAATCTATTTCCGTGTATACGCGTTCCATCACAGCTAATTATCAAATGGCAATTTTAAAACATTATTCGGATTTTACCTTCTACGGGAAAATTAAATATTCATTATCTGGAATAATAGGTTTAGTTAAATCGTATTTAACATTTTTTAACATTTCAGTAGGTGAAGATTCTTTACATGTCGCCAGTTAATAAATACATTTGAATAGAGCCTAATAAATTTTGGACAGTTAAACAGCTACAATATGAGGTAAACTTCTACGTTATCAAACTATAATTTTTATGGCTAAATATAAAGTTAATGACAGTACTTTGGTATCTCAGTATATCAAGGGAAATGAGGGTGCTTTTGAAGAATTGATGAACAGACACAAAAATCGCGTTTTTATGGCGATTAACCTGGTAGTGAAGGATCGTTACCTTGCTGAAGATCTAATGCAGGAAACATTCATTAAAGCGATCAATACCATGAAGTCTGGAAGGTATAACGAAGAGGGTAAATTTTTACCATGGATTGTGAGGATCGGACATAACTTAGCGATAGATCATTTCAGGAGGGCAAAAAGATACCCAACTGTTATCATGGAGGATGGAAGTAGCGTATTTAACACGCTTAAATTCTCTGAAGCGCCGGTTGAAGAATTGCAAATAAAAAAGGAGACACATAAAAAGCTAAAATCTCTAATTCAGGAGTTACCAGATGCACAAAAGCAGGTATTAATCATGAGAAGCTACATGGAAATGAGCTTCAAGGATATCGCTGAAGCAACTGGAGTTAGTATCAATACAGCGCTCGGAAGAATGAGATACGCTTTGATCAATCTCCGAAAAATGCTCGGCCAAAATAATGTAGCCTATGACCAAAATTTTTACCCAGAATGACGTCTTGAGGTATTTGTACAAAGAAACCTCTGTTGAAGAAAACATCGAAATTGAAAAAACTTTATTATTCGATAACCAGCTAAGAGATTTTTACACTGACATGCAGGACGTAATCGACGAACTGTCGAAGTTGGAGATAAAAGCTCCTGACCGCATTGTCGAAAACATTTTGGAGTATTCCCGGTCAAAGCACATACATTTCATTTAGAAAAATCAATTAATCTTAATAAAGCTATTATTTTGCCACCATATGTAAAGGCATATGTGTGGCATTAATTTTATATTAGATAAAGCCGGTCAGGCGAGTGACGCCCCGATTAGAAGGATGCTTTCCTCACTTCATCATCGTGGGCCCGATTCACAACATTTTACATCTCATATTTTACAAAATCAGAAAATATATCTGGGGGCTAATAGGTTAAAGATTGTTGAAAAATCTGATCTAGCCGACCAGCCTTTTTATTCTGAGGATCAATCATATGCTTTACTATTTAATGGTGAGATCTATAATTTTTTCGATCTGAAGAATGAACTTCTCAACCATAATGTCCGATTTAAATCAAATTCAGACACCGAGGTTTTGCTTTACTGGATGAAATTATTTGGAAAGTCACGGATTGGAGAGTTGGAGGGTATGTTTTCCTTTGTCTTTGTTGATTTGGAAAACCAAGAGATTCTAGTGGGAAGGGATAGATTTGGAATGAAACCTCTTTACTATGCTGAAAATTCAAAATACCTAATTGTATCCTCGGAAATAAGAGGCATTCTTGCCTCAGGATTAGTTGAAAAAGAATTAAATGAAGACCAGATTCCGCATTATTTTCACTTTCGATATCCTCAGCCTCCGGGAACTTTTTACGAGCAGATTTTTCATGTTCCACCGGCATGTTATCTGGAAGTCAAAAAGGGGACCATTTCTGAGCCTATGACTTATTATAAACCGGAATATGAACAGAAAAATGTTTCGGTTGACGAATTCAGGGAATTGCTGTTTGATGGTGTTCAAAAGCATTTGTATGCAAAAAGCGGGATCGGATTGATGTTGAGCGGAGGGGTCGATTCATCTTTGTTGTTGGCGCTTTCTTTACAATCCGGTGTTAGCCTGCCATGCTATTCCATATTTTCCGCAAACAAAAGCCAGGAACAACAGTTTGCTGAAAAGCTTACTAAAAAACATCACATTGAGCATCGTGTTATGGAATATGATCAATCCATTTTAGATGTCTTTCCGGAATACATAGAAAAGCTTGATCAGCCTATTTCGGATTCAGCAGGATTATTGACATACCAACTTTCAAAGGTTGCTTCTGGTGATGTTAAGGTATTATTCAGTGGCGCAGGAGCTGACGAATTATTTGCCGGTTATAAGCGGCATTTGGCATTTAGAAAGTATTTGGAGAATAAGAAATCTTCCCTTTTTCTCAAAAATTATTTCTGGCCAATCACAAGAAGGTTTATGAGTAAGGGAATCAATCAATATTTCAATGGGGTTGAGAAAAATGCGGGTAGGACTTATATGAATTTTATCGCTTCACATTTCCGAGAATTTCAGAGTGAATTTCCATTCGAAAAGGAATTCAAAAATTCGGTTGAGGATCCGTTGACCGATTCATTCATTGAAGATCGAGTGAATTACCTGCCGGGGGATGTATTAGCTATCAGCGATGTAGCTTCAATGGCGGCGAGCATCGAAATGCGAATGCCCTATCTCGATAACCATGTTTATGATGCTGTTAATCGATGTGAAGGAAATTATTTGATGGAAAAAGGACCAAAATGGATCTTAAAGGAATTGCTTCAGGAATACGCCGGAAAGTCAATGGTCGTTTCTCAAAAAGCAGGGTTTGGATTGCCGATAAATCGCTGGTTTTCAGAAAATAAAAATAGCTATATTTGGAAATTGTTTGATAATAAAAATAGTATCATCTTTAATTTTGTCAGGCATCAATTTTTTAAAGACTTAATCCATTCGCATCAAAACTCTAAACAAGACCATTCACAGGAGCTGTGGTCTATTTTGACACTGGCACACTGGCTACAAAAAGAATTTGATTGATGAAGATCATTTACATCCATCAGTATTTTAAAACTCCTCAGGAAGGTGGGGCTATCAGGAGCTATTATATTTCCAAATCATTCATAAAGGCTGGTCATGAGGTGGAGATGATAACTTCTCATAATAGTCGGCATTTGGTGAATAAAAATATCGAAGGAATAAATGTGCACTATCTGCCTGTAACTTACGATAACAAATTTGGGTTCTTCAGAAGAGTCGTTTCATTTCTTAAATTCATTTTTGTTGCAGCACATTACTCCTCAAAAATTAATGCAGATATTTGTTATGCTACTTCTACTCCACTAACAGTTGGTGCGGTAGCTCTATGGCTTAAATGGAAGAAAAAATTTCCTTATTATTTTGAGGTTCGGGATTTGTGGCCAGGAGCTCCGGTAAAACTTGGTATTTTGAAGAATAAACTTCTCATATACTTAGCTTACCGGTTCGAAAAACTGATTTATCATAAAGCGGAGAAAATAATCTGTCTTTCTCCGGCCATTGAAAATGATATTAAAAAGAGGTATCTGTATTTAAATACCATTCGGATACCAAACATATCTGATTGCTCATTTTTTAACCTGGAAGAAAAGAATCAAAATCTCCTGAAAAAATTTGATGTCAATGATTCTCAATTTGTTATCAGTTATTTTGGAGCTATTGGTAAGGTTAATCAACTTCAGTATCTCATTGATGCCGCTAAAATTTGTCAGGAGAAATCTTCAAAAATTAAATTCTTCATCGCCGGAAAAGGTGGAGAGGAGAGAAAGATTCGACATCTTGCAAAAGAGTTAAACCTTAAAAATGTCTGTTTTCTCGGTCATATCGATAAGTATAAACTCCGGAAATTGCTAAACGTAACTGATGCAGCCTATATCAGTTTTTTGAAAAACCCGATCCTGGAATCCAATAGCCCAAATAAATTTTTTGATGCACTGGCGGCAGGAAAGCTGGTCATTACCAATACCAGGGGGTGGGTAAAAGATCTGGTTGATGAGCATGAATGTGGATTCTATGCTAATCCTGAATTACCTGAAGAGTTTTATCAAAAAATTCTCCCTTACTTAAATGACCGGCAATTATTGAACATGTCAAAGGAAAATTCACGAAAGTTGGCGGAGAAGTCATTCTCCAGGGAAATCCTGACCAATAAATTATTGAGTGAAATCCTTCCTGCTCGAATTAAAAGCAATCAATCTATTGGTCTGTAATTTGACTGGTTAAAGATCTTTTGGGCATTACTGTCCTTCATTAATTCCTGTAAGGAAACATCGGGATGTTTGTCCATGTATTCCGAAACTATTCTGTATCCTACCCAACGACCGATTCTTCCCGGACAATTTTCTCCTATTTCATAGGTCTTGGGTCTTTCTCCCAAAAATTTCTCTTTGATGACATGGTTGGTTTCATAGATAGCTTCATTTTCCAATAATCCAGCCCAGATTGCTCCTTCGTATTGATGTATTTCCTGAGTCTCAGTACCCGTATAACCCGTGATCAACGTGTCACTGATAGAAGGAATGATTTGCTCTGTAAAATAATAGGCTTTTCCATAAAATATCATGTCTGTCAGCGCAGACTGATCTTTTAGATTACTTGCGTTGAAATGTGTGCTGAAAAGCATGATGCACTGTGGGACCAGATATTCTTTTTGGTAGCGCTTAGCAATATAATTGGGAATTTCCGGTGCATATTTTCCATCTTCACCCAGGTAATAATCCAATCCAATGATGATTAACGAATCTGATAAGTAGAGATCATTTAATATTCCCGTTACCACAGTCTCGATTTTCGGAACCTTAAATTCCGGGTAATAATATTTTAGGTATTTAAATGCTGATTCAAATTGATTTTCGATTTCGGTAAGATCTCCAAACTCATTATTTACTTCAATAAATAGTGAGTCAATTCCTGGATCTGTTAATAGTTCAAAATATTTTTGTGAAAGGATCCTTCTGTCCGGATATCCTGAAGCCTGAAGAAATGCTTCTGCGAACATCGGATGCTGAACCAGAAAACTGTCTACCTGGTTAAATGTAGAAACGGAATCCAAAAACTTGTCCAATCGATCTATTTTCACATCAACATCGATGTTTGAAACATCGGGAAGATATCTTTCTTTTTTAGATTTGCATGAAAATTGTAGTATGATTAATCCTATTAATAAAAGTTTAACCTTCATTTTATCGTTTCTCTTGTAAATTTTTTGATTGACAAATATGGAAATAATAAACCAAAAGATTTAATTCTTGAATAATAACGCCCTAATTTTAAACATCCTTATGAAGAAGTTATTATCTGTCATTTTTGTTTTAATCACATTTCAGAGCTTTGCCCAGGTCAAGCTAGGGGTAAAAGTCTCTCCTTCATTTGTTTTCAACCGGGTTAAAATTGATTCTGATTCTTTGAATGTAACAAATGATGGTTCCGGTTTTCGTCCAATGTTTGGATTGATTGCTGATATTCCTGTTGCTGAAAATTACTCTTTTAGCACAGGTATAGGATATATTTCGAAAACTATCCATCTGAAAATAGATCCGGTAGATGGGACTGAGGTCTCACAAAAGTACATAGCCCAGTATATTCAAATTCCACTGACGATAAAGTTGTTTACCAATGAGGTCAGCATTGATAAAAAGATTTATTTTCAGACGGGTTTCAATGCGGAAATTCAAGTTTATAATGAGAACAAATCCGACGGTGAAGATGCGATTGAAAAATTCAATGCTATTGATTTTCCGTTGGTTTTTGCAGCTGGGTCAGAAATCAATTTGGGTACACATACGGTATTAGTTTTAGGAGTGACCTATCAACGAGGCATGATAAATGTATCCAAGAGGGAAAGCTTTGAAAGCAATAACTTTTCTGTCAAAAATGATCTGCTGGGCTTAGAAATTGGATTAAAATTTTAAATTTTGAATTTGTTGTTAGCTATTAACCTCTCACATAATTTTCTGGAAATACATCAATTGAAAACCTTATTTTAAATAAAAAACTAATCGCATGAGAATTTATTCTTTCATTATCCTCCTATTGATAGTAATGAGTACAGCCAAGGCTCAGAATTATGAGCAACTATTCTCAGACCTTTCAAATGAAATTCCTATAGATCCAAATATTAGAAAGGGAGTGCTGGAAAATGGCATGACCTACTATGTCAGGAAGAACAGCAAGCCCGAAAATAGATTGACACTTAGACTGGTAGTCAATGCCGGTTGGCTGTTGGAAACGGATGACCAGCAGGGATTAGCCCATTTTGTCGAGCATATGTGTTTTAACGGCACCGAAAATTTTGAGAAAAATGATATTGTTAAGTACCTGCAGTCGATAGGGGTGAAATTTGGCGCTGACCTCAATGCTTACACCAGCCTTGACGAAACAGTTTACTTCCTGCCTATTCCTACAGACAATGACACAATTGTAGAAAACGGATTTCAAATCATGGAAGATTGGGCTCACAACGTAACCTTTGATACGTCCGAGGTCAGGAAAGAAAGGGGTGTTGTGGTGGAAGAAATGAGGTTGAGGAACAACGCCAATATCCGGATGATAAATGAATACCTGCCTGTTTTGCTAAACAATGAAGTTTATGTGGACATTTTTGATCCGGTAAGCGAAGCTAAAAGCATTCAGACCTTTAAGTACGAGTCGCTGATTAAGTATTACGAAGATTGGTATCGTCCCGATTTGATGGCTATAATTGCTGTTGGTGACTTAGATCCTGATTTAATCGAATCTAAAATTAAGGAACATTTCAGTCGAATTCCAGCAGCAAAAAATCCAAAGAAAAGGACAATTTTTGAAATACCTGATCATCAGGATACGCGAGTGAAGGTAGTATCTGACAAAGAAGCGACCAATACCACCATTCAGGTATATTATAAAGCTGATGTTCAGAAAATTGCTACGTTTGAGGATTATAAAAAGAGCTTAACAGAAAGCCTTTACACAGGTATGCTAAACGTAAGGCTACGTGAATTAACTCAAAAGCCTGATCCTCCATTCATATTTGCCGGTGTTGATTATGGTGAGACCTACAACCGCAATAAGGATGCCTTTTCAGTTTATGCCGGTGTATCAGAAACTGGTATAACTAAAGGACTTGAAGCTGTTTTAACAGAAAATGAAAGAGTAAAACAATTTGGTTTTACAGATGGCGAACTGGATAGGTATAAGCTTGAATTGCTAAAAATGTACGAACAGTTTTACAATGAAAGGGAAAAGACTGAGTCCAATGATTATGTCGATGAGTATCAGGGGAATTATTTGGTAGATGAAACTATACCGGGTATAGAAATTGAGTATAATTTCGCTAATTATATCATGGACAAAATTAGCCTGGAAGAAGTAAATGCTTTAAGCAATAAATTTATCAAAGACTACAATCAGGTGATCATCGTCACCGCTCCTGAAAAAGAAGGGGTGGAATTGCCGACCGAAGCGGATATTTTAGGAATTGTAAAAACTGTGAATAGTACACCTCTCACCGCTTATGAGGATAAATTATCTGGTGCTTCATTGTTAAAAGAACAGCCGGTAGCGGGAACTATATTATCAGAGACAAAAGATGATTCAACAGGAGTCACTTACCTGGAATTATCAAATGGCGTCAAAGTAGCTTTGAAGCCAACTGATTTTAAAAATGATGAGATCATTTTTACTTCGTTCAGTGCAGGCGGTAGTTCCATTTACCCGGATGAAGATTACGAATCAGCTGCTTTCGCGGATGCAATCATTCAGGGATGTGGATACGGAGGGTATTCTCCCAGCGATCTCCAGAAATTATTATCGGGAAAAATAGCTGGCGTTTCTCCTTATATCAGTGATTTGGAGGAAGGGCTGACCGGCCGTTGTGCTCCAAAGGATGCTGAAACGATGTTTCAGTTGATTCACCTGGCATTCACCGATCCCAATCAAAATGAGGATCTTTATAATGCATATTTAAGTAGGTTGAAAGCTTATTTCAAAAATGTATTAGAAAACCCCATGAATTATTTTTACAACCAGCGTATCAAATTTATGGCCCAGGGGCATGAGCGGGCCGGAGGTTATCCAACGGAGGAGGATCTTAACCAGGTCGATTTTGAAAAAGCATTTCGTGTTTACAAAGACCGTTTTGCAGATGCGAGTGACTTTCAGTTTGTGTTTGTAGGCAATTTTGAGGTCGAAGAATTTAAAAATTATCTGAATACTTATATAGGAAGCCTTCCTGACCTAAACAGGGATGAAAAATGGGTAGATAGGGGGATTCGGCCGCCATCTGGTGTACAACGAAAAGAAGTGAAACGCGGGAATGATCCAAAGTCATTGGTCTACATTTATTTCCATGACGAGTATGAATTTGATCGAAAAACCAATTACCTTATCAATTCTTTGTCAGAAGCGCTGGAAATAAAACTTCTGGAGATATTAAGGGAAGAACAAAGTGGTGTATACTCCACTGGTGCCTATGCCCAGACAAGTCGTGATCCATACCAGCATTACAATCTTGTCATTGCATTTCCCTGCGCTCCTGAGAATGTAGATGGATTGATTGAGGCTGCTTATGGTGAGATAAATAAAATCAAGGAAAATGGTGTCGTTCCTGAAGACATGGTAAAAGTAAAAGAGACTCAAAAAAGGGAAATGGAGGTGAATTTGAAAGAAAATAGCTTTTGGCAAAGCATCATAAAAAACAGCATTGTTTACGACTGGGATCTAAAGGAAGTACTGGACTACGAATCACGTATTGAGGAGCTAAGCGCTGAAGATTTACAGAAAGTTGCCAAAAAATATTTTGATTTCGATAGCCGCGCAGTAGTGATATTGTATCCGGAAAACTAATCCTGAGATTTCAAAATAAGGGTTATTTCAAAGAGATGGAATGACCCTTTTTTTACGACATCTGGTTCATTTCCTTGAGGTTCGGAAGTTTAACGGTAAACTTTGATCCCTGCCTTAGTTGTGATTTGACAGAAACACTCCCATATAATTTATCGATCGTTTCTTTTACTATGTACAAGCCCAATCCCGAACCGGAGTTGTCCTGATGGGCACGGTAAAACATCGTAAATATCTTATTCAGATGATCATCAGAAATTCCTATTCCGTTGTCGCTTATTTCAATAATGGTGGAATCTTCGTCAGCATTTACATTGATCTCTATAAATGGATTTTCATTTCTTAAATCGCAGTATTTTATTCCATTTGAGATCAAATTATTTAATATAATCCCTAACCGCTTTCGATCTGTATAAAACTCTCCTGATTCATCTATGTTGACCCTTTTTTCGATTGCATTGGCATAATCGGAGAAATACTGTCCTTCCAAGATGTATTTTATCAACTCGCTGAAATCAATCTTTTCAATCATCAATTCCTGTCGTGAATTTCTTGATAGATTGATGATGTCCTGGATAAAGTTATCCAGTTTTTTGACACTTTTTTCCTGGAGATCGATGTAATAGTTTTGCTTTTCCTGGTCTGATTCTATTTTGAGAAGGTTGATCAGGCCAAGTATCGAAGTTAATGGTGCTCGTAAGTCGTGTGATACCCTGTATACAAAACTATCCAGCTCGCTGTTTACCTTTTCAAGATCCCTGTTTTTCTGGATTAGCTTTAATTCGGACTTTTTCAGGTCTGATATGTCTTTGACAAAAATGGAAACACCTTTTATTTTCCCAATTTCGTTAATGGGAAAGGTTTTGATTTCCAATATTTTTAACTGGCCATTATCATTTACTTCATCAATATAAATTCCTGCCTTTCCGTTTAGTGCGGTATCGTATCGGTTTTTCCATTTTTCTACCTCCTCCGGATCATCGATTAGGTCGAGTATATTACAATGGACCTCAGGCTCCGATGAATTTAATTTGCAAAAGGATTTATAAAACCGGTGGTTAAAATCAATTAATTCATACCTGTTGTTGATCAGCCAGGTTTCACTATCGGAATTGTCCAAAATGGACCGGAGATTTGACTCCTTGTCAATGATGTCAACGATCCGTTCAGCGACTTTCATTTCAAGATTTTGATTCAGGTCTACCAGGTCATTGATGATGTCCTGAACGTCGTATTGAACAACATTTATCAAATGGACCAGATCAAAATACGGATCATTTTCCTCGATATCGATGGGTACGGGTTTGAAAGAAGCATCCCACGAAATTTTACCAACTGCATTAAAAATCTGTAAAATGCGTTCATTGTGTGTTTTTTCGACATCAAGATACCTGGAGATTATCTCTTCTTTTGAGAGTTTATTTAATTCATCTTTTGTTGTTTGAAAGGGGGATTGATATTTGATAGAAGAATTTTCTTTGTATTTATCACTATTCAGAATCAGTCGTATTGCTGATAAAATTGATGAGGTAGCATACGAATTAACAGTCTTTTCAGGAAAAACAGTTAAATAAAGCTTGAACAGGATTTTCAAAGGGGTTGATACAATCGCATATTGTGAAATCCAGAATTTATCTAATTTGGCTTTTTCCTCAAAAATTCTTTTTCTGATTTTAACACCGATCTTCTTAACCCTTGTGACATCCCATATGAAATAGTATTTCTTCTTTCCGAAGTCATCTATGATTTGTCTTATTATCTCCACACCTTTTTCTATATCGGGGACACCTGGAGTTCCCGAGGAAACAGCGATAACGATTTGTTGGTCTACAACATAATATTCAGTTGTGTACTTTCCACTTTCATTCAGGTTTAAGTGCGGAAGGGGCTGAATCAATAGTTCTTTGCCTTCAAGCTCGATTTTCTCCTGGAGCAACCAATCTGACTCTTCACTATATTGTGTGTCGACAAGTTTCAATGCAAATAAATAGTTGTTTACTGTTTTGTTTAGCCGTGTTTCGTTAAAAAATCAGTTATCGAGGAATCAATTTTGATAATTTAAACTCAAACTAATATCGCTTGTTTTACAATTTAAACAATTTAGCCTTATAATTACTATTGTTGCAGCTCTTGTTGTTTAGTAAGAAACTCTTCTATCTGCTCAACATCCAGTTTTTTAGCGATGATATTTTTGTCTGAATCAAGAATAAAAACCTTAGGTGTGTGGTCAATATAATAATCCGCTCTGAAATTCGATTGTGTATATGGATCGGCTACATTGATAAATGTTAAGTTAAATTTATTGATGAATTCCTTCCATTTTTCAACATCCGTATTGGTAGATGCGGCATACACTTCCACACCCATATCAAGTAATTTTGATTCATAAAGTTGTTGCAACTCGGGTGTTTTCTTTTTGCAATGTCCACAATCCGGATCATAGAAATACAGAACAACATATTCATTTTCCAATGAATACAAAGGAATTACATTTTCATTTGTATCCAGTGCGATGATATTGGGTGCCTTATCTCCGATCAATGGTTTCAATTCCTGCACGCGCTTGGCGATTTTTTCAATCAATTCCTTATCAGCCCAATGCGCTTGCCCGGTTAAATAATAACTTTCTGCCAGATCCACAAAGACCGCATCCATGCCCATGATGTTGGATGTTTCATATTTGTTGGAAATGGAAACAACACAATACCTGAACACATCTTCATTAGCTCTTGCTTTTTCAATAATAAAATGAGCTGATTTAATAATGGAGTCAGGATGTTTATAAGTCAGCTTATCAAGATACTCATTGATTTTCTGCGCAAAGACCGGTGTTCTCAACATGGCCGGTTCTGAAAAATCGATATTGTCAAAATAATGTTGTCGGTAATAATTGAACCGGAAATTAGGATCTGTTTCCTTTCCAGACGCATCTTTAGGGCTTTCCGGAACATTTATTTCAATTGTAGATTTGATGAGTTTTGAAACAAAAAGATCAGAATGTTCCTGAATTAAATTACTTCGATAAGATTTAACATTTTTATCGATTTGAATAAGCTCTTCACGGTACTTTTCTTCATTGGCTTTATCCGATTTCATTTTACTGTTTAGTTCGGAAGCATTTAGTTGATTCTCGCGCATGAAGAGTTGAAAATCCCGGAATATTTTGGTTTGAGGTGAACCTTCTACTTTCAGGTTTTTGATCAGGTCTGTTGTATCCGTTTCGATTGAAATGTCTTGATTGTCACCAATTATCTCAAAGTAGATATTGTTTGGTGTATAGATGAAATATATTCCTTCCTGAAGCGTGTCGTTTTTATGAAAGGTGAACATATTGCCATTAGAAATTTTAGCTGTGTCCTGGACATACTTTTTGTCTCCATAAGGATAACCCAGATAGCAAACAGTATCTTTCGTATTTTTTATTTTTACTTTTATGGTATATCCATTTTCCGCACTCAAATTATGAATTGAAAAGAGCGACAGGAACAATGCAATTGCCAGATTTCTCAAATTCATTCTGCTCATGTGTTTTTAAATATTTTTAATGCTTTTATGAGATCATCCTCGGTATCTATACCGAATGATTCATGTTCAGTAACTCCTGTTTTAATTCTAAATCCATGTTCAATCCAACGTAGCTGTTCCAGCTTTTCGGCTTCTTCCAGAACACCTGTTGACAGAGAAGTGATTTTCTTTAAGACATCCGTCCTATAAGCATAAATGGAAACGTGCTTGTAAAAAGTATGATTGTCCAGATAATCCTCCAGATCGACATCTCTCAAATATGGTATAACCTGCCTGCTGAAGTAAATTGCTTCACGAAATTCGTTTACAACAACCTTTGCTATTTTTGGATTGATTAAAGTTTCCAGATCTTTTATTTTGGATATCATGGTTGCCAACTCGGTTTCACCATCGAGCAATTCAGCGCATTCATCTATTGGTTTTGCCTGGATGAATGGCTCGTCACCCTGTATGTTAATAATATAGTCGTACGTTTCATTTAAGTTTAGATACGCTTCATAGCAGCGATCCGTACCAGATGGATGACTTTCTTTTGTCATGATGGCCTGCCCTCCGAATTTTTCAACTACATTAAGAATTTCAGGGTGGTCAGTTGCAACGATAACCTTATCAAGACTTAGGGCCTCTGAAGACCGCTCGTAGACATGCTGGATCATAGGCTTTCCCTGGATGTCTACCAATGCCTTGGCATGAAACCGGGTTGATCCATATCTCGCTGGTATGACCCCTAGTATTCTCATCTAGCTTTTTACCTCTTTTACTTTCAGTGAAGTGCCACTTTCGTCAATTACTACAATTTCAGCATCCTTGTCGATATATTCTCCTCGTGTGTAGGCGTCAAAAATTTCATTGTCAATCAGGATTTTTCCGCTTGGGCGAAGAACGGTGTAGGCTTTTCCTTTTTGTCCCATATAGGATTTATCATGAAATCTTGATGTGTATCCATGTTTCTTATCTTCAACATCTACCAGCGCAATTCTCTTGAATGCATTGCTTTCCGAAAACTTTACTCCTCCGAATAGCATGCCCAGTATTCCAATAACGAAAGCTGACATTGTCGCAGTGATTGCAGCAACGAATTCGTTAATATCCACAAATGAAAAATCAAAATTGTCATTATTGATCATAACCAAAATGAAGGAAGAAACGACCAGGGCAATGCCGGAAATACCCGCTACCCCGAACCCCGGTATGACTAAAACTTCCAGCAAGATCAGAATAACTCCGACAAAGAAGATGATGATTTCCCAATTGTCGGCCAGTCCATTTAAATAGTAAGGAACAAAATATAATATTGCAGCCACTACAGCAGCGATAATGGGAAATCCTACACCAGGAGTTTGCAATTCAAAATAAATACCACCTATGATGATCAGAATGAGTATGCCACTAATAAATGGATTGAGGAAAAACCGGATAATTTTTTCTGTTCCACTGAGCGTGAATTCTTCAAGTTCATAATCTTCTAAACCATTTTTTTCCAGCAGATCTTCAATACTTCTTACTTCACCTTCACAAAAATTGAGTTTTATTGCTTCTGATGTTGATAGGGTCAATACTGTGCCAGCTGGTGCAATGCTGTCGAGATCAATATTTTCATCTACCATGGCCTCGGCTATTTTCGGGTCACGTCCATTGGCTTCTGCTGTGGATCGCATCATCGATCTCATGTAGGACTGGTATTTATCAGGAGCGGCTTCACCGGTTCCACCAACTACCACCGTTGCAGCCCCAATGCTTGCTCCCGGAGCCATGTAAATGCTGTCACAGGCAATGGATATAAGAGCACCCGCAGAAGCTGCGTCCTTATTGATAAATACCCACAGGGGCTTTTCATAATTCAAAAATCGCGTTCGTATGTCGTCAGCATCGTTAACGGCGCCTCCGTAGGTGTCCATTTCTATGACAACAATATCCGCATCGATTTCATCAGCATGTTCCAGTGCCAGCTCTGTATAACGATTCGTTCTCGGGTCGATTTCGGCATCAATTTTCATGACCATGACCTTCGTCGCATCCTCTGCAAAAGAAATTGTCGATAAAAGAATAGAAGCGGAAAAAAATATTAATACCAACCTCAATGATTCCTTTAGTTGTGTCGGTTTCATAACACACATTTATTTGAGTCAAATATCTGCTAATTTACTACCAATTCAACTTTTGAATAGATTTCTTTTTGGCATTTGTAATAAAATAGGTGATAAAATAGTTAAAATGGCATAACAGTTGATATTATTTTATTCTAAACCAAAAAATGCAAAGCATACTTAATTCTTTTTAATTTTGCTTTTGAAACACAATTAGATATGATCAGGATCCTACAATTTTTTATCATTGCTTTCTTAGCAACGACATTTCATGCAAATGCTTATTTTTCGGTTGCAGACTCCATTGGTATAACAAAAAAAGCGGACAAAACATTTATTATCCATCAAATTGTTGAGGGAGAAACATTGTATTCATTAAGCAGGAGATACAATGTTAAAGTTGATGAAATCAAGCAAGAAAATCCCGAAACAAAGAATGGTCTTAAAATAGGTCAGAAAGTGCTGGTGCCCTATATAAAACCATTTACCGAAACCCTGGCTAAAGGGGATAAAATGCATACCGTTCAGCAATCTGAAACACTTTATTCCATTGCGAGGGAATACGAAGTTTCCGTTAACGAACTAAAAGAATGGAATAATTTATCAGAAAATACCATAGATATTGGCGATCAACTGGTCATTAAAGGAGCTATAAGTGCTGAAAATAAATATTTAAGTTCGGCAAAGGTTGTTTCTGTTGATTACTCAGGAAGGAAAATCCATTCTGTAGAACCTTCTGAGACCATGTATTCCATTAGTAAAAAATATGATATCAGCGTAGATGAATTGAAAGCATGGAATAATTTATCTACTAATGAGTTGTCCGTCGGACAAGTTCTGATTGTAGGTGAGTCAAAGTCAACTCCAACTGCTTCTGCAAATTCCAGTATGTTGCCACCTAGCGCTGATCAGACAGCATCAATTGATAGCACAGCTACAGCATCTGTTAAAGCGCCGGAAGTAAAAACTCCAGAAGTAAAAATAGGTCCACCAAATTCAGCTAGAAAGACCTATGATAACAAGAAAGTCATTGAAAATGGATTTGCTGAAGTAATTGAAGGAAGCAGCGAGACAAAAAAATATCTTGCCCTCCATCGCACTGCTCCGATAGGAACCATCATGCAAATTCGGAATGATATGAATAATCAAACAGTTTTTGTTCGGGTAGTGGGAACAATACCAGGAACTGACAATAATAATAAGGTACTTATCAAAATCTCTAAAAAAGCCTTTGACAGGTTAGGTGCCGTTGATCAGAGATTTCCTGTTGAAATATCATACATTCCTTAATTAGTACTCCAGAATTTCATGAACCTGAACTTACAGGAATTTTTAGAGGAAAAGTATGAGCAATTCAATTGCCCGGGTTTTATCGATGATGATCCTGTAAGTATACCTCACCTTTTCAGCGACTCAAGAGATATTGAAATTTCAGGATTTTTTGCAGCAATATTGGCTTGGGGGCAACGAAAAACTATTATCAGTAAATGCCGGGAACTTTTGCAAATGATGGATGACAGACCGTATGAGTTCATAGTCAACCATGGTGACAATGATCTCAAACCGTTCCTGAAATTCAAACATCGTACATTTAACTCTACTGATGCATTATACTTTATTCATTTTCTGAGATTCATTTATCGTGAGTATCAAACTTTGGAAAATGCCTTTGTCAAAACTGTAGAGGTAAATGATCCAAATACTGAAAATTTGCTAAACCTTTTCCGCACATTGTTTATCAGTTTACCAGAATTTCCTCACAGGACCGGAAAGCACATTGCATCTCCTGATAAAAAATCGGCTTGTAAAAGGTTGAACATGTTCTTAAGGTGGATGGTCAGATCAGATGACAAAGGAGTAGATTTCGGAATTTGGAAATCAATCAAACCTTCCCAATTGGTTTGTCCATGCGATGTTCATGTTGAAAAAGTAGCTCGCAGATTTGGATTAATTACCCGCAAACCGACCGATTGGCTGACCGCTGTTGAACTTACAGAAAATCTTAAAAAATTTGATTCTGAAGATCCTGTCAAATATGATTTTGCCCTGTTTGGAATTGGACTGGAGGAGAAAGTCCGGTTTTCAATCTAAATCATTTTTTCTTCTTGTGATCCGGAAATTCATCATTGAATTGTGCCCAATAATCTTTGACGGTTCTTTTCATGTCACTTCTCAGCCAGAATATTCCCAATAGGTTCGGCAAAGTCATTAATGCAATGGTTATTCCTGACAAGGTCCAGATAATGGTTGTGTCAGCAAAAGAGGCAACGAAAAATCCAATTACATACACAATTCGATAGTAAATCACTGACTTTGCACCAAACAAAAAAGTCATAGCCCTATCGCCGTAGTACGACCACGAAATGGTTGTTGAAAAGGCAAAGAGAAGGAGACCGATTGACACAATGTATTTACCGTAATCGCCTAATATACTTCTGGTAAATGCCCTTGTGGTCAAGGGAGCGGAATGGACCAGGGACTCTCCTCTCAAATATATTTGACCTCCCTGATCATTAATATTGCCATTGGCTACGCTTATATTTCCATTATACAATTCATTGTTTTTGTAAACGACAACATTGTCGGCTACAGACCTTGCATGAAAGACAGTGACTTCATTGACTATCAATCCATTGGCTACTTCCATATCACCAGTAAAATTTTCAATATTTCCTGTCCCATGTAGGAGATAGTCATGAAGGTGTTGTTGGTCTTCAGTATTTTTATCCGACCATGTTCCATCCAGTATTTTAAGATCAGTTAACTCAAATCTGTTATTGAGCTTTTCATTCCACGCTCCGGATGATAAAAGAACCAAACCTGTAATCGTACAAATAATGATTGTATCTATGAAAGGTTCTAAAATAGCCACCACCCCTTCCGAAACGGGCTCATGAGCTTTTGCAGCGGCGTGAGCTATTGGCGCGGAACCCTGCCCAGCTTCGTTGCTGAATAATCCTCGATTAACACCACGGTTGAAAGCATAGGTAAAATTAGCGCCTAAAAATCCTCCCACAGCTGCAGTTCCGGTAAATACATCTGTGAAAATGCTCAGAAAGGAGGGGATAATATTTTCGTAATTGTATCCAATGACCAAAAGTGCACCAATTAAATAGATGAACGCCATTGTGGGGACCAGTCGTTCGGTTACTTTGACAATTCGTTTAATTCCCCCAATAATAACCAAGCCAAGCAAAACAGCAAGAATTGCCCCTGTCAACATTTTATCAATACGAAATGTGGTAAAGAGGGAATCACTAATTGAGTTGACCTGCGGCAGGTTTCCGGTTCCAAAAGAGGATAAAACGGTCGCAATAGCAAAGATGACGGCAAGCCATTTCAGATTGACATTTTTACCGAAAAAGATAAAGTTGGCATTTTTCATGTAATACATGGGACCACCGGCCACATTCCCTTTTTCATCAAATTCCCTGTATTTATGGCTGAGCGTTACTTCGACAAATTTTGTTGTCATACCCAAAAATGCTGTTACCAACATCCAAAAAAGCGCTGCCGGTCCACCTAAATGAATAGCTAGTGCCACACCTGCAATATTTCCGGTACCCACTGTTCCGGATAGTGCTGTTGTCAATGCCCCAAAATGAGACGTGTCACCGGAATCCCCCGCCTTATCAAATTTTCCCATGACGGCCTTGATGGCATGTCCAAAATATCGGATTTGTGGAAAGCCAAGATATATGGTAAAAAATGCGCCTGAAGCTAGCAGTGCAAATACAAACCAATCGGATCCACCAATAAACCCATCAATCAGGCTAAGGATTTCATTTAAATTTTGCATATTTTCAAAATGTCAATTGAATAGGCTGTAAAATGTAAAAAATATTTGAATAGCAAAAGCCTATTGGCAATAGATGCTTGGTTTTGTTACGAAAGTGTTAAAATTTTTTTTGCAAAGCTGTTATAAAATCCAGCCATTGTTACCTTTGCGAAAAAAGATCTATGGAAGTGAAAAATCTTGTTCTGGAAGATATACATTTAGCGATGGGTGCTAAGATGATGCCATTTGCAGGATATAACATGCCTGTTAGGTATTCATCTGATAAGGAAGAGCATCTGGCAGTTAGAGAAAATGTGGGAATATTTGATGTATCACATATGGGTGAATTCTATGTGAAAGGAAAGGAAGCCCTCGATCTGATCCAGTATGTCACTTCCAATGACGCATCTAAATTGTTTCCGGGGAAGATTCAGTATTCGTGCTTGCCAAATGAAAATGGCGGCATTGTGGACGATTTACTGGTCTACAAAATTTCAGATGAAGAGTACATGTTAGTTGTCAATGCCTCAAATATTGAAAAAGACTGGAACTGGATCAATCAGCATAATAGGTTTGATGCCGCCCTTGAAAACAAATCGGATGACATATCTTTGTTTGCTTTACAGGGACCAAATGCTATTAAAGTTCTCCAACCACTTACAGATGTTGATCTGGCATCGATGGAATATTATACTTTTCAGGAGGGAAACATTGCAGACATTTGTTCCGATGCTATTATTTCTGCTACGGGATATACAGGTGCAGGTGGTTTTGAGATCTATGTTGAAAACAAATATGCGTCTGCGGTTTGGCAGAAAATTTTTGAAACTGGAAAGGAATATGAGCTAAAGCCTATCGGATTGGGTGCGCGGGATACCCTGAGACTGGAAAAAGGGTTTTGCCTGTATGGTAATGATATTACCGATAAGACCTCTCCTTTGGAAGCAGGTTTGGGTTGGATTACGAAATTTTCGAAAGAATTTATCAATTCAGGATCACTAAAGGCTCAAAAAGAGGATGGCGTGAAGAGAAAATTGGTCGGTTTTATTATGATTGACAAGGGCATTCCACGTGCGCATTACGATATCACCGATGACTCTGGAAAAAGGATTGGCGAAGTGACATCAGGAACCATGTCTCCCTGTATGAATGTCGGCATAGGTTTGGGTTATGTGCCTGTAGATCTGGCCAAACCTGACACAAAAATTTTTATTTCGGTAAGAGGGAAGCAGTTAGAAGCAAATGTTGTAAAATTGCCGATATATAAAGGTTGATCTTGTATGAATAAAGAACTGGAAGTTTGCCTGACCCCGGATTTGATCGAATTGTATGATCTGAAGGGAAAAGTGGTGGTGATTGTTGATATTTTGCGAGCTACCAGCAGCATCACAACGGGTATTGCCCATGGTGTGAAGTCCATTAAGCCGGTTTCCACTTTGGCTGAATGCAAGGATTATCAAAATCAGGGTTATGTTGCTGCAGCTGAAAGAGGTGGATTAAAAGTTGATGGCTTTGATTTAGGTAATTCGCCCTTTGGATTTATGGCTGAAAACCTGGAAGGAGTAGATATCGCCATGACAACAACGAATGGCACAACAGCTATTTCGAAATCCATAGAGGCAAGGCAGATCATTATCGGATCCTTTCTAAACCTAAATCCTGTAATCAATTATTTGAAGAAACAACCGTATGATATCCTTATTCACTGCGCCGGTTGGAAAGGCAAGATCAATATGGAAGACAGTCTTTTTGCCGGAGCAGTGGTACATGCATTGTCGGACTATTGCACGATTATTTCAGATGCTCCAAAAATAGTTCAGGCTTTATATCTGCAGGGCAAGGATGATCTGATGTCTTTCTTGAAATCCAGCTCACACGTCAACCGATTGATTAAACTGGGATTGGAAAAAGACATTGAATTTTGTTTGCAAAAGGATATTTATAAGCTGATCCCTGTTTTAAAGGAATCCCACATTGTTAAGATGAGCCTGAATGACATGCTCGTTTAAATAGCAACCCTTTATAACTGCTTTTGGAATTATAAAGGGTTGAATATTTTTTGGAAATAAAAGGTTGCCCCAAATGCCGTTTACATTTTAAAGGCGAACCTTTTACGATTTTCCAGCCTGTTTCAATTTTTAATTGCTAAAGCCAAGCCTAATTTTCTTCGCCACTTTCTTTTTTCATTTTGGCTTTTAGCTTTTCCAGTGCTTCGTTAGCGGAAGCCTTTTTATCTGATTTTAAAATCTCATCGATTTCATCATCTGTAGTTTTGTTGGATTCAACGATCTCTGAATATGCCTCTGATAATGCTTCAGTTTCCGTAACTTTTGTTTTCATTTTTTCCAGCATAGCGATCGTGCCCGTGCTATCTATCTGAGCCATTTGCTTATTCAACTTTGTTGTTGCCTGGCTTACTTTTGCCCTGGCTTTCAATGTTTTCAGCTCATTTTCATAGTGAGAAATACTGGCTTTTAGTTTCTTGATATTTGCATCTAGTTGCACTAAATTCTCATCAACTTTTTTGGCATTGGCTTCAGCCACTTTTGCTTGTTGTTCAGCTTCCTGCTTTTTCATGAGGGCTTCCCCTGCCAGTCTATCGGCTTCTTCGTTTGATATCTCTTCTGATTCAGCTTTTTCCAACAGTCTGATGGCTTTTTGCTCATAGCTATTGGCTTTGTTTTTGGCATCAGATGATTCCTTTTTTGACCGGATAGAGATAGCCTTTACTTCTGCAAATGATTTCAAACTTTCGTCGAGATCTTTCTTTAGATCCCTGATTCCCTGTTCGGTTAGTTTGATGGGGTCTTCCAGCTTATCAACAATGCTATGTGCTTCAGCTTGCCCTATTTTGAATATTCGCTTGAAAATGCTCATGACTTATATTTTAAGATTTTGAAAATTCTATTAATTGATCTGAATATTCACTTAACAACAAGCTAAGTGAATTGATGGAGCCTTCCAGTTCATTTAGGTCCAGGCTCTCCAACTGGAGAGTATCCCTGAAGATTACTTTTTTCCCTGATTCATTCAGAACAAATGCTCCGTGAATGATATCCCTGTTTTTAATTAATAATTTTGTCAATATATCAGCAGAGTTATTTTTTAATTCAAATAGATATTGCTCCATGATAAGGATCGGATCGGCACATCCTATTATTAAATTGTGGATCCCGGCATCTTCTTTTTCAACTGAAAAAATTTCATCTTCCTCATTCATGCTCACAATATTGAAATCGAGTTCTAATAAATAATTTCTAACTTTTTCAAAATGCTCGCTCATTGTTCTATTGTTTTGAGTTTTTATGGGTGTTTGGTTAAAATTAGTAAAATTGAAGACATCATTTTCTCTAAATTAAATATTGTCGATGCTGATATTATTGTCATTTATTCTTACTTTTACTTCTAATAACGATAGCATTGCTCAAAAGGTTAGCCAAATATAAAAAAATTTATGTCAACCATAGGAAAAAATATCAGAAAAATCAGAACGGTCAAAAAATTGAGCCAGGCTGCATTTGCTGAGTTATTTAACCTTGCTCGACCAAGTGTTGGCGCTTATGAGGAAGAGCGCGCTGAACCAAAAATTGAAACGGTCATTCAAATTGCTAACCATTTTGGCATCTCGATCGATAGCTTATTAACAAAAGAATTAACAATCAATGAGTTATATAAATTTGATCTTCATGCACAGGAATTGATCGATTCAAATGAAAAAGAGCAGGCGAATATTTCAAGTTCTATTAGGTCCGTTTTTGTTTCTTCATCTAAGCAAATTGAATACATCATTCAGCATCAGAACAAGGATTTCATTGCTGGTTTGCCCAGAATTTTTATTCCCGGAATGGATGATGAAAAAGTAAGGGCATTTGAGCTGAGCAATGAAGAAATGCATGACAATTTTCATGGATTGAATAATGGCGACATTCTTGTTGGACAGAAAGTAAAGCTGGAAGATGCAAATAAATTAAAGGATCATTTTGTTTACGTTTTTGTGCTGAAGGAGGAAATTGTAATCCGTAGATTTACAAAATATGGAAAGAAGATTGTCCTGACAGCTGACAATCCGAATTTTGAGCCGCGTGAGCTAAATCAGGAAAGCTTCCTGGAAATATGGGAAGTTTCAGGCTATTTCTCGAGACAATTAAAACCACCATCATTGCTTTCGGATCGTGTCATTTACCTGGAAAATACGGTTCAAAAGCTTGAGGTGAGGTTGAATAAAATTGAAAGGAAAATAAAGGAATGATAAGGCTTTGATTTGCGTTTCTATTATTTGTGTTTGATGTGTTTTTGTAGTAAAAATATTTTCAATGAATAAGCTATGTGTATTTTGTGGGTCGAGTCCCGGCACGAATAATATTTATCAGCGGGATGCGATGAAACTGGGAAAACTGCTTGCCGACAATCATATTGAACTGGTTTATGGTGGAGGGAGCATCGGCATCATGGGTGTACTGGCTGATACGGTAAAGGAATTTGGTGGTAAAGTTACAGGTGTTATCCCTCAATTTCTTTATGATAAGGAGGTGGGCCATGATGGCCTGGACAACCTGATCATCGTGGAAACCATGCATGAACGAAAAATGAAAATGGCCCAACTGGCGGAAGGTTTTTTAGCATTGCCCGGAGGAATTGGAACATTGGAAGAGATATTTGAGATTTTTACCTGGACACAACTCCGCCTGATGAAGAATCCGGTTGCGTTCTTAAACATCAACGGGTACTTCGATTTGCTTTTCCAGTTTTTAGCACATACCGAAAAGGAAGGATTTATCAGGAACCACACATCTCAATTATTGATCAAAATAGAAAGTGTTGATGAAGTGATTGAAAAAATGAGGAGCTATGAAGCGCCGAATGATGGCCTGGATCTGTCAAAGGTCTAAAATATAATTGTTCAGATTATTTTAAGATCTGATAAACCAATAGGGAAAAAACATAAGCAATACCAGTCATGTAAAGGAGTTGATAGAGAGGATATTTCCAGCTTTTAGTTTCCCTCCACACGATTGCCAATGTACTCATGCATTGCATGGCAAAAGCGTAAAAAACCATGAGCGAGAATGCAACAGCTGTGGTATATCTCGGACCTCCTGTTTCAGGGTTGATCTCCGCCTTCATTCTGCTTTTAATGGTTTGTTCTTCGGTTTCATCTGCGCCAATGCTGTAAATGGTAGCCATTGTTCCTACAAAGACCTCTCTTGCGGCAAATGATGTGATCAGAGCAATACCAATTTTCCAGTCATAGCCTAGCGGCTTGATGGCTGGCTCTATGGTTTTGCCAAACATTCCCGCATAGCTGTTTTCGAGTCTGACAGCATCTACTTTCTTCTGAATTTCTTCCTCAGTATAATTTTGACTCGTTAGTTGGGCCGATAAAGTATTGGCGGCATTTTCAATCCCTTGTTTGGGAAAAGAAGCCAAAACCCATAGTACAATGGAAATGGCGAGGATGATCTTTCCAGCCTCTACGACAAATGTTCGGGATTTTTCATAAATGGTCAAACCAACATGCTTCCACCTTGGAAACTTGTAAAGTGGAAGCTCCATGATGAAGTAGCTTTTTTCCTGTGTTTTGATAATTAATTTCAATATCCATGCGGAAACAATAGCCATCACAAATCCGAGTAAATATAATGCCATCAAGGCAATAGCCTGCATACTGAGAAATCCAAATATCATTTTGGCCGGTACAACCAGGGCAATCAAAATGGTGTAAACCGGCAACCGGGCCGAGCAGCTCATAAACGGTGTCACAAAAATGGTGATCAGCCTTTCTTTCCAGTTGCTGATTGTTCTGGTGGCCATAACAGCCGGTATCGCACACGCCACTCCTGAAATAAGTGGAACGACACTTTTCCCGTTCAATCCGAATTTTCTCATAATGCGGTCCATGAGAAAGACTACCCTTGACATATAACCTGATTCTTCCAGAATGGCAATGAAGGCAAATAACAAAGCAATTTGGGGTATAAAGATGACGATGCCACCGATTCCCGGAATGATTCCTTCAGTGAGCATATCGACCAAAATCCCCTCCGGCATTACATTTTTCAGCCATTGGCTGACACTTGCAAATGCCCCATCTATCAAATCCATCGGGTAATTTGCCCAGGTAAAGATTGATTGAAAAATGAGAAAAAGGATGGTTAGGAAAATCAGGTAGCCAAATACTTTGTGTGTTAGAATTTTATCAATTTTATGCGTCAGATTTCTGTTATGATTGACATTGAACTCAACTGCATGTTTGACTATTTTATCAATCCTTTCATACCTGGCAAGAATTTCCTTTGACTGGATCAATTCATGGTTGAACTTGTTTTTGGCATTGATATCAACGATCTTTTTCTTATCAGAATCATTAAGAAAATCTGAAAAGCGGCCTTGTTGAGCAATCAATAATGCCTCATAATTATTCTCGATACCAAAATTGAATTTGATATCTGCCAGAACTTCAGGTGCATACTCACTTACATCTATGATTTCTTTTCGGGGAGTTTCAACCTCTAAAATTGCTTGCTTGAGCAAATTAATTCCATCGCCATTTCGAGCATTAACAGAGACAACCGGGATATTGAGCTCCTTTGCAATTTCCAGAGGCTTAACTTTTTGTCCAAGATTAATGGATACATCCAACATGTTCAAAGCAAGTATTACCGGAAGACCAAGATCAATTACCTGTGTAAAGAGAAGAAGATTTCTTTTTAAGTTTGAAGCGTCTGCAATGACTACAATAACGTCCGGGTGATCCTTTGATTTTTTGTCCAATAAGACATCCAAAACGACCTGTTCATCAATTGATCGGGGATACAGGCTATAAGTACCAGGAAGATCTATGATCTCTCCTCTGGTTTCCTCATTTAGTTTGCAGCTTCCCGTTTTCTTATCAACCGTTACACCTGGAAAATTTCCTACCTTTTGATTGAGACCTGTAAGGTGATTAAAGAGAGAAGATTTACCGGAATTGGGATTGCCAATTAGCGCTACCTTGACTGTTTTCTTTTTTGTCATCAATAGCTGGCCTTATTCAATCAGGATATTTGAAGCTTCGGATGTTCGCAGAGAAAGACTGTATCCCGCTACGTCTATGGCAATGGGGTCTCCTAATGGTGCGCTAAAATTCATTCTAACCTTCACTCCTGGCAAACAACCCATTTCCATTAATTTTAATGAAATGATGTTATCTAAGAATCCTGTTATTGTTCCAAATTCACCCGGTTTAAGGTCTGCAACGCTCTTCGACATCCTCGTCCTTATTTAGATTAATTTTAAAGAAGCAAAATAAAGCGATAAAATTTAATTTTCCATGATTATTAGCAAATTTATTGGGCAATCCATTTTGTTTAGCAATTTATTCTAAAAATTAAACAATCCACACTCAAAAATTCTCCATTCACTCATTTTGTTGAATCAATCATATTCAATTGTTGTTTATACAACAATAACAAATTTAAAGAATATGATAATGACCAACTTCAAAGAAAAATTTATCTGGATGCTTGTCATCCTTGTAGCAGGAGTAATTTTAACTACTTCCTGTGATAATGACGATGATGAAATGGATCCTGTTGAAAACGAACAGAATCTTGTCGAGGTAGCTCAGGAGACATCTGAATTAAGCACTCTTGTAAATGCACTAACAACAGCAGGTCTGGTAGATGCCTTCCAGGGTAATGGGCCTCTTACGGTATTCGCTCCCTCAAACGCAGCATTTGCCAATGTCGATGCTGATGTATTGAATAATATTCTGGCCAACCAGGATGTCTTAACAGATTTATTGCAATACCACGTAGTGAGTGGCAATGTTTTATCTTCGGATCTATCTACTGGTCCGGTAACCACGGTAAACGGAGGGATGATAGATGTGGAGGTTTCAGGCGCAGGTGTGGTCTTAAATGGTACATCCAATGTCACTACGGCAGATATAGAAGCTTCAAACGGTGTAATTCATATCATTGATGAAGTATTGATCCCTGAAGGATTTAACGGACAGACTATTACCCAAATAGCTGCCGGAAACGAAGATTTTTCCATTTTAGTAGATATTTTGTCACTCCCGGAATTGTCTGACCTGTTAGCTGTAGCAAGCGACCCGACTTCTGATTTAACAGTTTTTGCGCCTAATAATACCGCATTTGAAGCAGTTTTGACTGCCTTGGGGAAAACCAGTATTGATGAAATGCCTGCGGGTTTGTTAAAGGAGATCGTACAATATCACATTGTTGCAGGGAGTGCACTTTCAACCGAGCTTTCAAATGGCGAATTTGAAACTTTATTGGAAGGTGAGTCAGTTGAAATAAATGTTGATGGTGGTGTGACAATCAACGATGTCGAAGTAGTCGTTCCAGATGTTCAGGCTATAAATGGAGTGGTTCATGGAATTAGATCCGTATTACTTCCTGATTATGTCGTCGAAGCTGTTGGTACCGTTTCAGAAGTATTCCTTTTTAATCCTAACTATACCATTCTTACCGAGGCAGTTCGAACGGCAGATTTGTTAAGTACACTTTCTACTACTCAGGATATTACAGTTTTTGCACCAGATAATGCGGCATTTGAAGCAGCAGGGATCACTTCGTTGGATGGATTAACAGCTGAAGATCTCAGCCCCATTTTGCTTTATCATGTTGTAGGAGCAAGAGTGTTTTCTACTGATTTGCCAGCTGATGGTGTAGTAGAAACCTTAAATACGGAAAATCCTAATTTCTACCTCGGATATTTAACCGATGCTGTAGTCCTGATCAATGGATTGACGCAAATTACTGGTGTTGATATTGAGAAGAGCAACGGAGTTATTCATACTATTGATCGTACTTTGGTTCCACCAGCTCCTAATATTGTGGACATTGCGGCTGCGTTAGCAGATGCAGGTGACGCTTCGGAATTTACTGTCCTGGTAAGTTTACTAACATCTGATTCTTTGTCTGGCGTAGCAGAAGCATTGATTGCATCAGAAGATGTAACGGTATTTGCTCCAACAGATGCTGCATTTGCTGAAATTTCTGATGTCGTCCCAACTCTAAATCAAGAACAGCTAACAGAAATCCTTCAATATCATGCTGTGGGTGTCAGGGTATTTAGTACCGATTTGTCCAATGGAATGGAGGTGACAATGTTAAATGACGAGATTCTGATAGTCAATATTGATGGAACAGCTGTTTCCCTAACGGATCAGTCAGGAGGAGAGGATGCCATTGTAACGGAAGTAAATATTCAGGGGAGCAATGGTGTTATTCATGTGATAGATAAAGTCCTATTGCCGGCTTTATAGCATAGGTTGGTTGTTTGGATGTTTTAATTCAGTAAAGAGAAGACCCGTGAAAATGGGTTTTCTTTTTTGTGCTGACATCATAAATGAGAATTCCAAACAATTCGTCTGTTGAATTGTTAAGAGTCTGCAACGTAGAGATCAGATTTGCAATGAGAGACAAATAAATGCAAGGAATATGAAGGTGTTGATTGCGGGAGAAGAAAAAAATTCGTCAGACAGGATATTTAACATGTTGAAAAGATATGATCCAAATATCCAGGTGGTGAAAATACTGGAAAGCGTTCAGGAAGTAGTCAATTTTTACCAAACCAGACCAAAAATTGATCTCGCACTTATCGATACGGTTTTATCGGACGGTGTTAGTTTTGATATTTTCAATCAGGTCGATTTTGATACACCCGTCATATTTACTACTGCAAATGAACAATATGCTTTGCAAGCCTTCAAGGTAAATAGTGTTGATTTTATATTAAAGCCAATAAAGTATTTTGAATTGGTTAACGCCATTGAAAAATATAAGAAACACTGGAATTCAGCTTCAAATATTTTGGTATCTCAAAGTGATTACAAAAAGAGGTTCTCGGTAAAATTTGGAGATCATATCCAGGTAAAAAACACTCATGAAATAGCCTGTTTTCAGGCTGACGGCAAATTCAGTTATTTATTCTCAAGTGAAAATGGAAGAAAGTACATCATAGAGCATACACTTGAAGAGCTACAAAATGGATTGCTCAATCCAGAATATTTTTTCAGGATCAACAGGCAATTTATTATCAATATCAACTCGATTGAAGATGTGCGAAATTATCTTAACAGGCGGTTAAAAGTTACTCTTAAAATACCGGTAGAAAAAGAATTAATCGTAAGCAGAAATAAGGTGAATGATTTTAAAAATTGGTTAAACCAATGATATCAAATCAGGGAACAATGTAATCCAATTCCATTACTTTTCCACCCCTTAAGACCTTGATAGGCACTTTTTCTCCACTTTTCAGTGTTTGAAATTTGTCATCAATTTTCTCGAAATCTTCGTATTTTTCAATTTTAATATCATAGACCTCCAGAATAAAATCTCCACCAAGCATCAATTCTTCTCCTTCAATTACAGCTTTATATTTGCCACCTTTAATTCCGGCAATATCTGCAGGTGAAAGCGCGGCAACTTTCTGTACAAACAGGGCAGATTTTTGAGGAATGTTGAACAGTTCCGCCATAGTACCTGTAATCATTTTGGCCTCCATGCCAGTCCATCGATGTTTCTTTTTGATCAACAATGCATCGACAACTTTCGAAGTTGCTGCAAAACCCAAGCCCTGATATCCACCTGAAAGACTAAGAATGTAACTCACCACCCCAATGACTTCGCCCTTCATGTTAAACATCGGCCCACCGGAATTACCCTGGTTGATGGCTGCATCGGTTTGGAAATATTCAACCATATTCAAACCGTCAGAAATATTTTTTTGAGTATGCCTCCCACTCACATAACCCGCTGATAGCGATTGGGCAATTCCGTAAGGACTTCCAATGATAAAAATCTGGTCCCCTATCTTCACTTTATCCGAATCGCCTATTTCGACAGTTACAGGATTTTTTGGCGCCCACATGAGTTTGATCATCGCCACATCTGCGGTTGGGGCTGATGAGACAACCTTTGCCGGGATTGTTTGTCCGTCATTAAAATGGACCTGCACATCTTCAGCTGTTTGCACAACATGCGCTGCTGTCAGAATCAGTCCATCTTCAGATATTAAAACACCTGAACCCAAACCTTCGCTAGTGGCTACATTTTTTTGATTTCCTCGTCCAAGGATTTCTTTTTCAGAAGTATTGATGACCACAACCGCCGGGCTTACCTTTTCATAAAGTTCGGTAAGGTTTTGTCCGGTCAGTTGAAAATGAATGAAGAATAAAAAGATTGGTAAATATTTTGTTTTCATACTCAGCTTGGTAATTGGTTATTCAATGGAAAAATATCGAATGATTGAGAATAATAAAACTTTGCGTCAGGATAAAAGTTTGATCCTCGCAAAAATGTAATCCAGCGATTCCTGGTTAAGGATCATTCGGTAGTTTTGGGAGTCGTCCACCTGCTCCGGTTCATATCCCCTTTTGTTTAAATATTTATCAGATAATTTTTTATCAAACCAATGCACCAACCGGATGCGGTTATTCTCTATTTCCAGACATGTCATTCCCCGTTTGCCAATAACTGTTCCGGAATTAAAAAGACAGGGAATGTGAACAAGTGCATTATACAAATAAGGTACTGATTCGAATTTATTCTTTTTAAAAAGCTTCTTCAACTCTTTTTTATGAGATTTGATTGTCTTTTTAATCTCCTTCAATCTTGAATCGTCTTTTTCTCTGGCGAATTCCCTGCAAAGATTTTCAATCTGGATTTTCAGCCTTTCAGCTTTAGAAAGTGATTCAAAAAGTGGCCGGTGAGTATGCCCGATTATGCTGATGATCTCGCGGTAAACCGAGTAATGATAGACCCGCTTTTCGATCTGGTATTTTTTTCTGCTGTTATGTGCTACGGAATAATTGTTGATGCCAAGCGGATTGGCCAGATATTTCAGGATCCAGCCGACCAGTTTATTATATTTAAAATAAAAGGTAGATGCCTGGTGTCCATGAAAGAGAAAAATCTCTCCTTTTTTGTGCTTAAAAATGTAGGATTGTCCTGCGGGAAAATTCAAGCCTATCTCATCATTAAAGCTGAACTCTACGTCATGGTTGCCAATGGTTTTTAACAATCCGTTTTCTTCTTTTATCTGATCAAGCGCTTGATAAAGATCCGGCCATTTTTCGAAAATGGTTTTGTATTCAAAACGCTGCAGTTCTTCAATATCCCCGTTGAGGAAAAGCTTGAATTTTTTATCCCTGTAATATTTTATTGAATTGATAAAAAGCTGTGAATTGGTGAGGAAATCATCCTTTGAACTTCTGTCACCGACGTGCAGGTCAGAGAAAATCACCCATTTATCGCGGTGTTTCAGTGGTATTACCTTCGCTTCCTTCTTTAATTTATCCAGTTGGTGATAAATGTGCTTTAATTGCATTTAAAAATTGTGTTCATAAATGCAGCAATTTGCATTTTATTCGAAAAGACTACTTTAATATTTTATTAACAGAATATTAATTTACCTTAATAAATAATGATTGACGCATATTTTTCGTGAATTTTGATTTCATGAGCTGGACTAATTACCATAGCCATTGTCATTATTGCGATGGGAAAATGTCGCCCGAAGAAAACCTGCTTGCCGCTGTAGAACAAGGGGTGAAGATCTATGGTTTCTCCTCACATTGCCCGGTACCGTTTGAGAATAAATGGAGCATCAATAGAGAAAAACTACCGGATTACCTTGAGGAAATTGAGGAATTGAAGAAGAAATTCGCAGAACAGATTGAGGTGTATAAAAGCATGGAAATCGACTACATTCCTGGAATAATTTCACCTGTGAGTGATATTATTCAGCAATCGAAGCTTGATTACACGTTAGGTTCTGTTCATTTCGCAAACCAGTTTGATGATGGCAGGTATTGGGAAATTGACAGTACCACACCAAAATTCAAATTGGGAGTAGAGGAGATTTACAAAGGGGATGTTCAAAAAGCTGTAGTGGATTATTATGAGCGGATAAGAATGATGGTCAGGGAGGCACGTCCGGATATTGTGGGGCATTTGGATAAGATCAAAATACACAATTCAAATGAATACTTTTTTGATGAAGAAGATTCCTGGTATAAAAACGAAGTAAACAAAACGCTGGAGGAAATTAAATCCGCAGGTTCGATCATCGAAGTTAATACCAGAGGCATGTATAAAAAACTGGTCGAAGAACCTTATCCCGGAAAATCGATTTTAAGAGAGATCAAAGAAATGAATATTCCGATCTGTCTGAACAGCGATTCTCATCAACCTGATGATATTACGAAAAAGTTTCCGGAAACTGCGGAGTTACTCTATTCAATCGGATTTCAGAAAATGAGAATTTTGCATCAGGGAGAATGGGTCGATATGGAATTTGATAAAAATGGTTTGAAAATTTGAATCAAATCCGGATAATTTCATAACCTGCTTTAGTTGTACTAAAGGCTTTTAAGATACTTTTAATTTCCGGTGTCTCTTTGTAAATACTGATCCGTTCGACTATCTGGTCTTTATCTGAAACCTGGTCATCCTGTTCCAGGAAACCATATCCCTGATAAATGCCATCTTCAATATAGACGACTGATTTTTCCCCGAACTTTCTGCCATTGCCAAAAATAGCGAGGGTTTCTGCGTCATCCTTTCCACTGTTTATCGCCAAGTCAACCTGGTTGTTATACTTTTCAACCGGAACTTTGCCCACACAAGCTCCCTTGCACTGACCGGTTTTGTGATCGAAACATTCGTGCTTTGCCGGTTGCAACCCGCAAAGCTTCGGACAAAGTTCAAACCTTCTCACCAAATCGTACATCCATTTCTTTCCCTCACTTGCAGAAGGAAATACCTTGACGGGTTTCAGGCCTTTCTGTGTTTTGGACAAGGTAAACCTCTGATATCCGGTTTTATCAAAATAGTCGTAAATGGCATAGCTGAAGGTGGGCAGTTTCTGGCTTCGGTTATATTCCGGCCAGTATTTTTTTATTTCATGCGATTCCATGAGCAGTGCAATCAATTCGTTGCCTGTTTCGGCAAAATCTATCGAGTGGATCTTGTTGAGGAAATTGTTTTTCTCTCCCAAACTGCCGGAAATGGTAAAGTGAGAGGAAATCCTTTTTTTCAGGTTTTTGGCTTTTCCGATATAGATGATCTTTCCCCTTTGATCCAGAAAATAATAGACCCCTGCTGTCTCGGGAATGGATTCGTATTTTTCACGTGAAATATTCGGAGGCAGCTTGGTTTCCTTTGAAGATATCTTCAGGAATTCGTCAATGTGATTGTTTTTATCATGTTCAACAAGAAGGTGCATCAGCATGGTTGTAGCTTCAGCATCACCAAAAGCACGATGACGATCGGCAATATCAATTCCGAGCTGGCTGCAGATATTCCCTAATCCGTAAGAACGGTGCCCTGGAAAGATCTTCCTGCTTAATCGCACTGTACACAGTTTCTTGCGGTCGTATTGATGTCCCAGTAGCTGAAATTCATTTTTGACAAATGAGTAATCGAAATTAACACTGTGAGCAACAAATATCTTATCCTTTGTGAATTCATCTATTTTAGCCGCGACCTCATCAAAAGTTGGTGCATCTGCGACCATTTCGTTATTGATCCCTGTGAGTGAAGTGATGAATTCCGGGATATACCGGTTGGGATTGATCAATGTTTGAAAGGTGTCCAGCACTTTTTCGCCATCTGTAACAAGTCCTGCAAATTCGATGATACGCTCGTTTCTGGCACTTCCACCCGTGGTCTCTATATCAACAACAACAAACTTCACTTAAACATTTTTAAAGAGAAAAGTAATTTAATAAATATGATCATTTTCATGAATCAGTGCATGAGACAATTTCATAAATTTAATAGCCTGACTTTGTAAAATAAAATTGGAACTATGAATAAAAAGTCAAAAGTTATCGTTGCCGGAGGCACTGGATTGGTAGGGTCAGCACTCTTGAATCTACTTTTGGATGATGAAAATATTGAAGAAGTCATCTCTGTCGTCAGGAAACAGACGAATAAAAACCATCCAGGACTAAAGGAGTTGATCGTTGACTTCGATCAACTTGAAAATTACAAAAATGAATTAACAGGAGATGCCATCTTCTGCTGCCTTGGGACCACCATTAAGAAAGCCAAAACAAAAGAAAACTTCAAAAAAGTGGATTATCGGTACCCATTGGAATTGGCAAAGGTTGCCTTTGAAAATGAAGTTCCGAATTATCACATCATCACCGCCATGGGATCAGATAGCAACTCTTCGATTTTCTACAATCGTGTCAAAGGTGAAGTGGAAGAAGCTATCAGCCAATATGATTTTGAATCCCTGAATATTTACCGGCCATCCTTGTTGATGGGTGACAGGGAAGAAAGCCGGCCTGGAGAAAATTTCGGGATTATACTGGCAAAAGTATTGAATCCTCTGATGCTTGGCCCGTTGAGAAAATATCGTGGAATTGATATCAACGATGTGGCGAGGACTATTTACCTGACCTTCAAAAACCCGAAAAAAGGAAAGCACATTTTTCTGTCAGACGAAATTTATGATATTGCCAGAAAATAAGCGGATAAATGATTGTAGTCATACAAAGAGTTTCAAAAGCAGATGTAACTATTGAAGGAAAGATCTCAGGACAAATTGGACATGGTCTTTTGATTCTGGTTGGTATCGAAGAAGCCGATGGACAGGAAGATATCGAGTGGTTGAGTAGAAAAATTGTCAATCTACGAATCTTTGATGATGAGGAAGGGGTGATGAACAAAAGTGTCCTGGATGTTGACGGAGGGATTTTACTTGTTAGCCAATTCACCCTTCATGCCAGCACGAAAAAAGGCAACCGTCCAAGTTATATCAAAGCAGCCAGGCCGGAAACGGCTATTCCATTGTATGAAAAGTTTATCGAACAGGTAAAAAAGGATTCCGGGAAAGCGCCTCAGACCGGTGAATTCGGTGCTATGATGGAGGTATCATTGACGAATGACGGCCCGGTCACAATCATCATTGACTCAAAAGATCGAAAATAGAGCAAAATATAATTTTCCAAATTTGGTAAAATCCAAAATGTATAAATATATTAGCAGGATATTTCCGAAATGAATTTGTTTCAAATCAATATCGTCGCCTTCTTCATTGCAGCTGTCCAAGTTGCAAATCGGGATCGGTATTGAATTTTGTTTTTGACCAGAACAAAATATTAAAAAACCGGCCCGCTAAGCCGGTTTTTTTTTGTGACATAGATTTATGAAGTAGTCGTCGGACGACTCATTTATAAAATCAAAAAGTCGTCGGACGACTAAAAACAGATTTTAAAATTGAAAATTATTTAAATGAAAAAGCATTTCATCCATATCGCTATTATCGCGGCAGTCGTGGCCATTTATGGCGATGAATTTGGATGAGTCTGTTGAATGCGATCAAAATGAAAGCCCCGCTCATCCATGATGAGTGGGGCTTTTTTTATGAAATATTTTAAACCAAATTAATTCTCGAATCATGAATGAAAATGAAAAACCAGAACAGAAACCCGGGCAGCTATTTGCTAACCGAATGAACCAGATACCAAGATCATTTATCCGAGAAATGCTGAAAAATGCCGCTTCGAAAGACGTTATTTCCTTTGCAGGTGGACTGCCGGATGAGAAACTGATCCCAACAGAGCAACTCTCCAAAGCATTCCAAAATGCTGTTTCGAAATACGGGGATAAGCTATTCCAATATGCCAATTCCGAAGGATTTTTACCGCTGAGGCAATGGATCGCCGATCGATACCGGGAAAAGTTTGATATGAATTTTACTGTCGACGAAATCCTGATCACGAATGGTTCCCAGCAGGCATTTGACCTGATCGGAAAGGTCTTTATTGAGAAGGGGGACAGGGTGCTGATCGAACAACCCGGATACCTGGGGGTGATCCAATCCTTGTTGAATTTTGAACCAAGCTTAGTACCGGTTCCGCTTGAAAACGATGGAATGAGTCTTTCCGATTTAGAAAGGGCATTAGTCGATCAAAACACAAAATTGATGCACCTGGTTCCGAATTTTCAGAATCCCTCCGGTATCAGTTATTCCCGATTGAAAAGAGAGAAGATAGGTGAGTTAACAAAGAAAAACCAGGCAATTTTAGTTGAGGATGATCCCTACGGAGAACTGTTTTTTGAAGAAGAAAATAACCGTGATCCCATCAAAAAAATTGTTGGTGATTACGGAATTTTATTAGGTTCTTTTTCCAAAACCTTGTCTCCTGGCATGCGACTGGGATGGCTCGTGGCTTCCCGAGAGATCATGGAGAAGATTGTCATAGCCAAACAGTCCAGCGATCTTCATACCAATAACCTGTCTCAACAAATGGCGTATGAATTTCTGATTTCAAATGACTACGAACAACATTTGAATGTCATCAGGAATTGTTATCGTGAGAGAAGGGATCTTATGGCTAAAGCAATTGAAAGGCATTTTTCAGAGGATATTAAAGTAAGGATTCCTAACGGAGGAATGTTTTTCTGGGGGGAATTGCCCGATCATATTTCATCCTGGAAGCTGATGAATTTATGTTTGGATGCAGGTGTGGTTTTTGTGCCTGGTGAGGTATTTTATACTGAAAACAAGCGTGAAAATACTTTCCGATTGAATTTTTCAAAATCTACACCTGAGGAAATTGAAAATGGTATAAAGATTATAGCCAAAGCAATTGCATTTTTGAATTCAAAAAACAAAGTTTATCAAAGTGTTTGATGCTAAAACAAGTTCAGGATGACTCTAAAATTACTTTTAAGATAGTTCATATACCTAAGAGATTTATGCAAATAGAAGAAGCCCAAAAGCAGGTTGATGACTGGATCAAAAAATACGGGGTCCGATACTTTAATGAATTGACCAATATGGCCATTTTAACGGAAGAAGTCGGGGAGTTGGCGCGGATCATTGCCAGAAAATATGGCGAACAATCCTTTAAGGAAAGTGACAAAGAGAAAAACCTCGCAGATGAAATGGCCGATATACTTTGGGTATTGATCTGCCTGGCCAACCAGACTGGAGTCGATCTGAATGATGCATTTATCAAAAACCTGGAAAAGAAAACCAACCGGGACAAGGAGCGTCATCAAAATAATGAGAAATTAAAATAGCATTCCGGCACTTTGTTTGCTTTCATTTTTACAAACAACCACCGACATGAAAGCAGTCAACTACACCATTGTTATTCTCATTTTATCTTCCTGTACTTCTTCAAAGCTTTACAATCTTCAGATCAATGATATCCCTGGAAAGGACCACGATCGACCCATCATGACATTTCACATGGGTGAAGAACCGGAATTGCCTCCGTTTATCGAGATCACAGAACTTTCGGCCAAAGGTCAGGGAGCGATCTCAAAGGACAAGGCCGCAAATATCATCATAAATGCTGCCAGAAAAGCTGGAATGGATGCGGTAATTGATATTTACTATGAAGGATGGTCGGAGGAATATATTTCTTTTTTGGACCTTGTTTTGGAAATGGTAGATGGGGAAGAAGAATATTATTCCATTCGGGACGTCTATACCATTCATGGGATAGGCGTAAAATTTTTGGCGAACATGGATTATATCGAAAGCCTTCCTGAATTTGAAAATATTTTTTTAGTTGAGAATGGTGCTTTTACACCGTTTCTCAACCTTGAAATGAAACCAACAGGGGAAGTATTTCAGCTATATTTTCATCATGATGAATCCAATAAGTTTTACCGTGAATTTTTATCCGGATATTCTGATTTTCATCTGCTCGATGAAAAACTGGACTGGAAGTACAAATATTTAGATGAACAAAAATTAAAAAGAATTTTATACAACGGGAATAAGATAATTAGAACAGTTAAGATCTGGAATAATTCTGCAGGAAAGCCAAAAGAATTAGTTGTCAAGAATTTTTATGGATCCTCGATTCTAAAAGCCAAAGTCTTTTATCATTACAATTCCGATGGGGAGATCTCCCAAAAGAAAATAATCTATTCGAACAAAAATGAATTGATCATCAATTATTCGTATGAAAACGGAAAGCTGAAAAGTTGCAAATATGATTTATATAGTGATAGTCAGCTGGCTCTTTCCCTTCAATCAGCATTTAAATTTTATTCGAAAGAATATATTGATGGATTTTACCGGTATCTCTCAACCAGCAGCCTGGAAGATCAATAATTTCTCAGAAAGGAATTATTTGTTTTCAGATACTTGTTTTTCATTGCCAAGGTTTAATTTTGTCGACTCAACAACGAGTTCATGACAGAAACAGCGCTGGATCAGCAACATCTTAAGAAATTAAGAGGCGAGTTAGACGGAGAATTTTATTACGATGAGACCATGCGTAGGCTGTACGCCACTGACGCCTCAGCCTATCGGGAAATTCCCCTTGCAGTATGCATTCCCAAAAGCAAAGATGATCTTAAAAAGCTCATCAGATTTGCAAATGAACATCAAACTTCCCTGATCCCCAGAACAGCTGGTACATCACTAGCCGGTCAGGTAGTTGGAGGAGGGATCGTTGTGGATGTTTCGAAGCATTTCAATCAGGTTTTGGAAATCAATCCTAAGGAATCTTGGGTTAAAGTCCAACCGGGAGTAATTCGCGATGACCTGAATCATTATCTCCACCCACATGAACTATACTTCGCTCCGGAAACATCTACTGCTAACCGGGCGATGATCGGGGGAATGGTTGGGAATAATTCGTGTGGGGCCAATTCAGTGATTTACGGGTCAACCCGGGAACATGTCCTGGAAATTGAAGCGCTTTTGAGCGACGGAAGTGAAGTGATCTTTAAAAGCCTGTCGAAAAGTGAATTCGAGGATAAGTGCTCTGGCAAAAATGTTGTTTCAGGTTTAGAGCAAAATATTTATCAACAGATAAATGAAATCCTTTCCAACGAAAAAAACCGGGATCAGATCAGTAAAACATATCCAAAACCGGAAATTCCGCGAAGAAATACGGGTTATGCCCTGGATCTTTTGATGGATGCAGAAGTTTTTAATGGATCAACTCTTCCTTTCAATTTTTGCAAACTGATTGCCGGTTCGGAAGGAACGCTTGCTTTTATTACAGAAATCAAACTCAATTGTGTTCCGATCCCACCTAATGAAAAACTACTTGTCTGTGCACATTTTGACGACTTGTACCAATCCCTTGAAGCCAATTTAATAGCTTTAAAATACGCTCCACTTGCAGTTGAGTTGATGGATCACTATGTTCTGGAATGTACCAAATCCAACATTGAGCAATCCAAAAACAGGTTTTTTGTTCAGGGTGATCCTGCAGCGATTTTGATGATCGATCTTTCGAGTAATGATATGGAAAAGTCAAGAAAGATGGCCGATGAAATGATCCAGGAGGTGAAATCAAAAGGCCTGGGTTATCACTTTCCGATGGTATTTGGTGATGAAACTAAAAAGGTATTTACGCTGAGAAAAGCCGGATTGGGCTTGCTTTCCAATTTGCCCGGTGATGCCAAACCGGCACCGGTAATTGAGGACACGGCAGTTTTTGTTCATGATCTTCCTCAGTACATTAAAGACTTTAATGCAATCCTGAAAAAGCACGGGTTATACAGTGTACACTATGCGCATGCTGCTACGGGAGAGCTCCATTTAAGGCCGATCTTAAACCTCAAAACAAAGGAAGGTAACAGATTATTCAGGACTATCGCGGAGGAAATTGCTGAGTTGGTTAAAAAATACAAAGGGTCTTTGAGTGGCGAGCATGGTGATGGCAGGTTAAGAGGGGAATTCATCCGTTTTATGGTAGGGGAAGAATCTTATCAGTTGTTAGAGAAAGTCAAGAAAATTTTCGACCCCAACAATTTGTTCAACCCCGGAAAAATCGTGGACACCCCTCCTATGGATACTTCACTCCGATATGAACCAGGCGTAGAAACCCGGGAGTTTGAGACTATGCTTGATTTCAGCGATTACCAGGGTATTGTCCGATCGGCAGAACTATGCAATGGTTCGGGTGATTGCCGCAAGACCCATTTGTCGGGTGGGACAATGTGTCCAAGCTACATGGCGACAAAAGACGAGAAGGATACAACCCGTGCAAGAGCAAATATTCTTCGGGAAATTTTGACAAATTCAACCAAAAAGAACCCATTTGAAAGCGAAGAAATTAGTGAAGTAATGGATCTGTGCCTTTCCTGTAAAGGGTGTAAGGCAGAATGCCCTTCTAATGTGGATGTTGGCAAGCTTAAGGCAGAATATCTGTACCAGTCGCACAAAACCAAAGGGGTTTCATTAAGGACCTGGCTGATTGGAAATTTTAGTAGAATGACCGCTTTGGCAGCTAATTTCCCAGGACTTTACAATTTTGTTTTCACGAATCAGATTCTTGGCAACTTGGCCAAAAAGACCATCGGATTTGCATCTGAAAGGTCCATGCCGCTTTTGCATGGTACAACCCTTTTAAAATGGTATAAAAAAGAAAAGGTTAATCATTTTGGAATTAGCAATGCTGGTTCGTTTAAAAAGAAAGTTTATTTCTTCAATGATGAGTTTACCAATTACAGTGATGTTCCGATTGGTCAGACTTCAATCAAATTGCTGACGAAACTAGGATACGAAGTAGTGATTCCCAAACATGTGGACAGTGGCAGGCCATTTCTTTCAAAAGGTTTGTTGGAACAAGCCAGAAAATTGGCAATCCAAAACATAAACCTGCTGGATAAGCTGATTTCTGAAGAAACCCCCTTAATTGGGTTAGAACCATCAGCGGTTTTGTCATTCCGCGATGAATACATTGACCTGACCCGAGGATCTGATAAGGAAAAAGCAAGGAAAATAGCTCAGAACACCTTTTTGATTGACGAGTTTTTAGCTTCTGAAATGGAAAAAGGAAATATTTCAAATGCTCAGTTTATAGATGAAAAAAGACTAATCAAACTTCATGGCCACTGCCATCAAAAGGCATTGTCTTCCGTTGTGCCAACAAAGAAGATCCTTTCACTTCCTGATAATTACACTGTCCAGATGATCCCATCTGGATGCTGCGGTATGGCCGGTTCTTTTGGGTATGAAAAGGAACATTATGAAGTATCCATGAAAGTTGGTGAGCTCGTTCTGTTCCCTACTGTCCGTGATGCAGTAGAGAATGTTCTGATAGCTGCTCCCGGGACAAGCTGTCGACACCAGATTAAGGACGGTACCGGAAGAAATTCATATCATCCGGTGGAAATACTGTGGGAAGCATTGATCTAAAATTCGTCATCTCATTTTTTCAATAATTACCATTACTTAGATCTAACTTATCACTTGTTTGTAATGGATAGTTTTTCAAAGCAGCTCTAAAGGATAACTGTACACTAATTTCCCTTGTTAGGAGATTTTTCGAAAAATTTGCTAGTGTTGATTATCAAAAAATTCTTAAAAATATGGGTACAAGTGTTTGAGCCGCTTGATTATTAATTTCACACTTCTGGTATTTTTTCATTGATAAAGTCAAATTGAATATATCAAATTATTAATATTTTATCAATAAGTGTTAATAGTACGCTTATTCACTTGCAATGGAATTTTACAAAAACTGCTCCTTAAGAAAATTTTTTTGTAAAATATATTTTGTGAAAAATGTAAAAAATACACTAACTTAGAATTGTTAATTGACAAAATTTGAATAGATGGCCTGGATCTATGTTAATCTTCTACTAATATTATTGTGGGGAGGGTAATTAATTATTACCTTAAACATTGAATTCCACAAGCTATCTATATTTTAAGGCATATCTATTTAAACTAAGAAGGCGGTTAGAATGATGTCAAAAGGATGGTTGTTTCAATATGAGGAACAACTAATTGATGAGTATGGATTTTATTTTAAAACAATCGATTGCATTCAATATTAATTTTATTGTATAACCTAAATTTTATGCTATGAAAAACAATTACGATGCACTGCGTAGCAAAGGATTTTTGAAAAATCTTTTGACTATTACGCTCATGCAATTGTGCTTGATATCTTTTGCGTTCGCGCAGGAGATTGATGTTACAGGTACGGTAAAGGATGAAAATAGTGAGGCTTTACCGGGAGTAAATATTGTCATTGAAGGTACGACTTCAGGTACGGTTTCAGACATGGATGGTAATTATTCCATCTCTGTACCAGGTTCTGAGTCTGTTTTGGTCTTTTCCTCTATCGGTTATGTCACCGAGCAAATAAGAGTTGGAGACCAGAGTGTGATTAACCTTTCCATGTCACAAGATATCACATCCTTAAGTGAAATTGTCGTGGTGGGTTATGGTACGCAAAACCGAGCTGATGTAACTGGTGCGATTAGTTCTGTTGGAGCTGATGAGATTACTGCAGTACCAACTGCAAATATCAGCCAGGCATTGCAAGGCCGTGCGTCAGGTGTAACTGTTATAAATAATGGTTCTCCTGGAAGTTCTCCTACTATTAGGATTCGTGGTTTAGGAACTACTGGGAATAATACGCCATTATATGTTGTGGATGGTGTGATTTCATCAAGCATTGATGGACTTAATCAAAATGATATTGAATCAATTGAAGTATTAAAAGATGCTTCTACTACAGCGGTATATGGTTCAAAAGGTTCGAATGGTGTTATTATGATTACCACCAAAAAAGGAAAAAGCGGCGATGTGGTTGTAAGCGCTAATGCTTATGCCGGTTCGCAATGGACCAACAAACGATTTGACCTGCTAAATACCGATCAGTATATTCAATATGCAACTGAAGCATTCGGAGCTCCTCCAAGAATGACAGACCCTCAGTATGCATCACTTTTGGAAAATGATACTGATTGGCAAGAGGCAATTTTTCAAAGCGGATTGATGCAAAATTATGATGTTGCCGTATCAGGCGGTGGACAGAATAGCAATTTCAGGGTCTCAGCTGGCTATCTATCACAGGAAGGTGTAATACTCAACTCTGGAATGGACAGATATAACTTCCGGGCCAATAGCAATTTTACTCTAGGTAATTTTAGTTTTGGTGAAAATATTTCCGTCGCATTTGGAGAGCTAAGACCATATTTTAACTCGGGTGGCCGCTCAGTATTGGAACATGCAATAAAAATGGCGCCTTATCTGCCAATATATGAACCAAGCAATTTAGGAGGTTACCGTGGTCCAAATACTGCAATTGATGGGCAGGATGCAGAAAATCCGGTAAGGGTATTGGAAAACCCAAATGCCCAAACTGACCAGTTCAATCTGATTGGAAATTTATATGCACAATATGAGTTTATTGATGGGCTTGTTTTCAAAACTCAGGTGGGATTGGAATATACTACACTTGAATACAATAGTATCATTCCATCATATGATGACGACTTGGAAGGTGGTACTCACCAGCAGGATCATGCTGACATCGCAAAGCGTAGAAGTGGACTTCAGTCTATAATTTTAACCAATAGCCTGAATTACCAAAAGACTTTTGCGGAGAAACATAACCTGGAAGTATTGCTGCTTGCTGAAAGTACTTCAACGGAAATCACTACATTAAATACTACAAGTGAGAATTTTATTACCAACGATGTAGAACAGGTTGATAATACCAATTCAAATTTAAGTTCTACGCTAAATGAATATTTTCGCTTAGGATTTCTTGGCCGGATCAACTACAACTATGATAGCCGGTACATAGTATCTGCTTCATTCAGAAGAGATGCATCATCCCGATTTGGAGCAAACTATAGGTGGGGTACTTTTCCATCTGCATCGGTTGGATGGAGAATTAGCGAAGAAGCTTTTATGACTAATGTGACGGCTGTAAGTAATTTGAAATTCCGGGCTAGCTGGGGTCTTACAGGAAATGATAATATTCCGGATTATGCATATACTACCGGTGTACAATCAAACTTTCATTATCCTATTGCCGGATCAGATGCACTTGGAGCCACCATTTCCGGGCTTTCAAACCCTGACTTAAAATGGGAAGAAATCAGCATGCTGAATTTTGGTTTGGATTTTGGCTTATTTGCAGATCAAATTACCCTTTCTGCTGAATATTATAATAACCAAAGTGATGATTTGTTAATGCCACGAATTTTACCGATTTCATCCGGATTTCATAATGGTTCGGTTATTGAAAACGTAGGATCTATGGAAAACAAAGGATTTGAATTTAACCTTGGATACAATGATTTTGAAGGAGAGTTCCAATGGTCTGGTTCATTAAACCTGGGAACCAATAAGAACGAAGTATTAAATCTTGGAGAGAATGATGCGATTCAGGGAGGAAACTTTGAAAGTGAAAATATTTCCTGGACAACCGTTGGCAATCCTTTATTCCAGTTTTATGGATGGCAATTTGACGGTATCTTCCAAAACCAGGAAGAGGTAAATAATTACATGGGAGGTAGCCAGGCTTCAAACCTAAACGCAGAACCTGGTGATTTCAGAATTGTAGATGCCAACAATGATGGAGTAATTAATGCTGAAGACCGGACATTTATTGGCAATCCTTTTCCTAAGTTTTCTTATGGGTTAAATCTTACCGCTACATACAAAGGGTTTGATTTCGATTTATTTTTCAATGGAATAAGTGGTGTTGATGTGTACAATACCAATATATATGATCTGGAAGCAATGCCAAGATTGTTTAATTCTGGCGTAGGAGTTTTAAATAGATGGACCGGTCCGGGAACTTCTAATACTGTACCTCGTGCGGGAGGAGCTGCAACCAATGCTCAGGCAAGTAGTAGGTATGTTGAAAACGGATCATATACAAGATTGCGAAACGTTTCCATCGGATATGATCTGGCATCCAGTATTTTGAATGGTAAAATTTCCAAATTCAGGATTTATGTAAGTGCACAAAACTTATTCACCATTACAGATTATTCTGGTCTGGATCCTGAAGTTGGTCAATACGACGGTGTGGCTGCAGGTGTTGGTCCTTCCGCGCCGGGTACTGTTGCAACAAATGCCAATGGTCAACCGCTGGTTAACTTTCAAACCGGGATTGATTTAGGAAACTATCCAATGCCAAAATCATTTATTGGTGGTGTTCAAATTCAGTTTTAATTAGTAAAAATGAGAACAATGAAAACATTATCGAAATATATCATTGCAGGTCTGGTTTGTATGATAGCTTTCCATTCTTGTAAAGACAAGCTGGAATTAACCAATCCAAATCAATTGTCTCCGGAAACATTCCTGAAGACACCTGCTCAAGTTCAATCTGCTGTTAATGCAGTTTATGCGAATATGCAAACCCGCGGCCTTTACTCAAGGCACATGTTCTTTTCCATGGATAACATGGGACATGACAACGATGGTAACCCTCAATTAGAAGCAGACAAGAGGCAATACCTTGAATTTACTTTTGACGCTAGCCATGGGGCTATCCGAGCTTTTTGGGAAAGCTGCTACAGAGGGATTAACAAAGCAAACTATGTGACGTCCAGTATTGATTTGATTGACGAAATTTCCACCGACCAATTACCTCAGGCGACCAAAGACAGGTACTTAGGAGAGGTGAAATTTTTACGGGCATATTATTATTTTCTTCTTGCCACAAGGTTTGGGAACGTGCCATTAATCACTGAATTGCCGACTTCCGGTGAGGGATACCCTATCAGTCCAGTCAGTGAAGTTTATCAACAAATAATTACTGACCTCACCGAAGCAGCCAGTGTTTTACCTGTTAAAGGTGGTAACGGTTATGAAGCTGGACGTGCAACAAGTGATGCAGCTTATGCATTGTTGGGCAAGACACATTTATATTTAAAGGATTATAGCGCTGCTAAAACAGCTTTAAGTAACATTTTAGGGGATTACTCTCTTGAACCTGACTATATTGATAATTTCCTTGAAGAAACTGAACATGGCGTCGAATCTATATTTGAAGTAGAGTACCAGGTAGATCTGGGAACTTCTGATCAATGGAATTCCGATGCCAACGGTTTAGGGTTGAATGAATCAACTTTCAGGGGTCAGGAATATGGATGGAACGATTGGTTTAATGTATTCCCATCGGACGATCTTTTGAATGCATATGAAGATGGAGATCCAAGGTTTGATGCTAATTTTTATACCGACGGTGACACCTGGGCTGGTGAAACGATAATTAGAACTGGCGAAATACCTTCTCCTGTTCCTGATGGAGAACAATACATTCCTTTGGAAAGAGAAGCAGGATGGAGAAAGTATCAGAATTATTACAAACGAACCAATGAGAATACCAACTCAGGGATCAACTTTAAGGTGATCAGGTATGCAGAGGTATTGTTGTGGATGGCAGAGATTGAAAATGAACTAGGCAATATGGGACCTGCAGTAGATTACCTGAATGAAGTTAGAACCCGGGTTGGAATGCCATTATATGGAACTCCAGAGATGGATGCAATGTATCCTGTTGGTTCAAAAGAGCAGATATTTGATGCGATCGTTCACGAACGCCAGGTTGAGTTAGCAGGTGAGCAAGCTCGTTTTCCCGACTTGGTACGATGGGGGATTGCAGAGGAGGTTTTAGGTCAATACGGGTTTACTGCTGGAAAGCATGAACTGTTTCCTATTCCTCAAAATGAAATCAATGCTAATAACGCAATTGAAAATAGCGATCAAAATCCAGGATATTTCTAATTAGTAATAAAGCTTAATCATTTAACTGAAAATGGCCCTTTTTGGGCCATTTTTTGTATTCACATCATTTCCATAAATTAGAGGCCTCCATATAATTTTTTAATTTTCAAGATATATGAGGGTAGAATTGAAATCTTTTTCTTTATATGAAGCATTCATTTGCTTTACTGTTTTTCAGACAAGTTTCTCTATTTTAAATGATTAAATATTTTATTATTCTTTTTTTGTCAGGAGTATTTTCATGTTTTTCCTGTATATCAAAAAAGGAAAAAGGTGAAAAACTTTATCGCACATATTGTACAACGTGTCACATAACTCCTTCCATTGCTGATCTTCCAAAGGACATTTGGTTACAAAGCATCCTGCCGGAAATGGGCTACAGGTTGGGAATCAGGGATACGAGTTATGATCCTTTAGAAGGCATGACATTTAAGGAGATGGAGGCTGTTTATGAGTCAGGTGTATATCCTGGTAAGCAGCAAATCAGCCTGAAGGAATGGGAAACACTAAAGGAATATGTTTTAGCGAAAGCGCCGGAGAAACTAGCGGAACCTCCCGCAAAATTTAATTTAGGCAAGATGAATCAGTTTATCGCCCATGAAATTTCTCTTGACAGTTCTAAAGGAGCTTTTATCACCTACCTAGATTATGACGATAAAAATGAGAGAATTATCTTTGGAGATGTTTCGGGAAACCTTTCGAGCTATGACCCATTGAATAAAGTTAGTACTTATATCGGGTTTTTCAGATCAGGTATCACTGATTATATAAAAAAGGAACATATTTCATATGTGACGGCAGTTGGCAATTTAGACCCTTCGGAACAAAGATCAGGTAGCATTCTTATCATAGAAAATGACTCGGTTAAAAGGATTCCTGAGAATTACCATCGACCCGTAAACCTGCTGATCCGTGATTTGGATAAAAACGGACAAGACGAATTGATTCTGAGCGAATATGGCCATTTAACAGGAAAATTATCCTTGCTGGTTAAAAAGGGAGAATTGGATTATGAGAGAAAAATTCTGCTGAATAAGCCAGGTACTATTCGGGTTCTGGCAAATGATATGGATGGGAATGGCCTGGATGATCTGATCATTCTCTCTGCTCAGGGAGATGAAAGTATATACATCTTTTTTCAGGAGGAACTTTTGAAATTCAGAATCGAACAAGTCTTTCGATTTAGCCCTGTTTATGGATGTAGCTGGTTTGAAATGGTGGATTACGACGACGATGGTGATGAAGATTTAATTGTCGCCAATGGAGATAATATGGACAAATCGTATGTATCAAAGCCCTATCATGGCGTTCGTATTCTGCTAAATGACGGGAATAATAATTTTGAAGAAAAAAGTTTTATTCCTTTGAATGGCGCAACACGGTTTGTTGCCAATGATTTTGACCAGGATGGTGACATTGATATGGGAGTTGTTTGTTCATTTCCTGACTATGAAAAGTATCCGGAATATTCTTTTGTTTATCTCGAAAATGAAAACTCAAAATCTTTCCTCTTTAAAAAATGTATTTTCGATCAGTCGAAGAAGGCAAGATGGTTTTTAATTGATTCCGGGGATGTTGACCAGGATAATGATGAAGACATCATTATTAGTGCTTTTAGCTATGCCATAACCCCAGAAGTGAATGAAGAATTGGAAAGACAATTTCAAAATGATATTGACATCATGATTTTAGAGAATCAATTGCTTTCAAAGGACCCTCATTTATCTAAAAGTAAATAAATGCATTTGTTTGGATTAATATCGGATTTGTAATGGGTAACCGGTATTACACATTCTACCAGTTTAAATTTTTGTAGGCTTAAATGTTTAAAGAATTGAAAGGCATTATACGATTGAAAAGAGCTGATAATTTAGTATTTGTGATTTTTATCATATTCATATTCCTGATTTCTTGCTCCAACAATAAGGATAGGTTTAAACAAATCAGTTCTAAGAAATCAAAAGTAGATTTCAACAACGAGATTTTTGAAGATGACTCTTTTAACATAATAGAGTACGGACACATTTATAATGGTGGTGGTGTAGCGATTGCCGATTTTAATAATGATGACCTCCAGGATCTATATTTTACAGGAAACATGGTCTCAAATAAGCTTTATCTTAACCAAGGCGATTTTGAATTTAAAGATGTCACAGAAGCCTCAAATTCAGATGGTGAAAATAAATGGTGCTATGGAGTCGCAGTTGTCGATATAAACAATGATGGCTTTAAGGATATCTACATAGCCGTTACAGCTAATCCTGATAGTTTGAAAACTGAAAATATCCTTTATGTCCATCAGGGCCTTGATAGGGATGGAGTCCCAAGGTTTGAAAATAAAGCGAAAGAGTACGGACTTGATGATAATAGTCATACAACAAATGCTGTTTTCTTTGATTATGATAATGATGGTGACCTGGATGTTTACCTTTTAATCAACAAGGTGGAGTTTAAAAGGAACTCCAGAATGGACAATAATAAGGACATGAAGAGGATGTCTCGTGAGAGAATGGATAAATTATTGGAAAACAACTGGGATAAAGACTTGGGTCACCCAGTATTTCATGATGTATCCGATAGCGCCGGGATCATGCATGATGGCTTTGGGTTAGGCGTGAATGTCAGCGATATTAATCAGGATGGTTACAAAGATATTTACGTCACCAATGATTATTCTACACAAGATCTTACCTACATCAACCAGGGCGATGGAACTTTTAAAGATCTAAATAGCGAATATTTCAAGCACATTAGCTTTTCAGCCATGGGAAATGATATTGTAGATTACAACAATGATGGCTTCCCTGACATTTTTGTGCTGGATATGTTGCCGGAAGATAATTTCAGAAAGAAAACAATGGTTCCGGCAAATAATTATTCCTCTTATCTGAACCGTCAAAAAAATGGATATCAATTCGTTAGAAACACCTTGCAATTAAATCAGGGGACCAACCCTGAAACCGGCGACATCATTTTCAGTGAGATTGGAATCTACTCGGGCATCGCTGCAACTGACTGGAGCTGGGCGCCCCTGGTGGCAGACTTCGACAATGATGGTTTCAGAGATCTAATTGTCACCAATGGTTTTCCAAAAGATGTAACAGACAGGGATTACGTAGAGTTTCAAACGGAATATGGCCAGTACGCTCCAGCGAAAATGTTGATTGAGCAAATCCCGTCCGTCAAGATCATGAATTATGCCTTTCAAAATGCTGGCAATGGAAAATTTGAGGATGTTTCTGAAAAATGGGGGATTCGAATGCCTTCATTTTCAAATGGAGCTGCATATGGTGATTTAGACAATGATGGCGACCTGGATTATGTTGTAAATAACATAAATGACAAGGCATTTATCTACCAAAATTTAACCACAGAAAAGCATGATCCAACCAATAACTGGCTCAAAATTTCGCTTATAGGCAATGAACAGAATATTAATGCTATTGGGACCATCATGAAACTGTATACAAAAGATACGGTAAGATATTGGGAGCATACGATCTCAAGAGGATACTTATCCTGTATGGATGATAACATTCACTTTGGTTTGGGAAAAAATCAAATGGTTGACTCATTGATTGTTTTTTGGCCGAATGGGAAAAAGCAAAAATTGAATAATTTGAAATCAAATCAACGACTGATCCTCAACATTGTAGATGCTGATATTGACGGATCAATTCAGCAGGAAATTTATCCAAAACCACTTTTCGAGAATGTCTCTTCAGAATTTGAGGATGTTTATAAATACCGGGAGCGTGACTTTAACGATTACAACGTCCAACCGATGATCCCTCATAAATTAACACAGTATGGACCAGGCATATCAGTAGGGGATGTGGACAATGATGGATTAGAAGATTTGTACCTGGGAGGTGCCAATTTTTTCAAAGGAAGATTCCTAGTCCAAAAAGAAAACGGAGAATTTGAAAACAAAGACCTATTGCCAGGGGATGAGGGTGAGTTCAAAGAGGAGGAAGAATTAGGGTCACTTTTGTTTGATGCGGATCAGGATGGAGATCTTGATCTATATCTTGTAAGTGGAAGCTATGAGTTTACTCTTGAAGATGGAGATTACCAGGACAAGCTATATTTAAACACAGATGATGGCTTTAAATTGGCTAAAAATGCTTTACCAAAAATGATCGTTAGCGGTTCTTGCGTAAAAGCGGCAGATTTCGATAAAGATGGAGATTTGGATTTATTTGTCGGAGGGAGGGTTTACCCACATCAATATCCGAGGCCCGTTGATAGCTATGTCCTGATTAATCAATCTACTAAGGATCAGCTAAAGTTTGAAATGGCAAACCCATCTGTTAATTCACAATTTAAAGAGCTTGGAATGGTAACAGATGCATTATGGACGGATTTCAATAATGATTCATGGATAGACCTAATAGTTGTCGGTGAATGGATGCCTGTAAAATTTTATCAGAATGAGAATGGAAAGTTGGTTGATGTTTCATCCTCTACAGATGTATCAGATAAAGTTGGTTGGTGGAATAGTCTTGCATCGATTGATATTGATCACGATGGGGATATGGATTATATAGCTGGAAATTTAGGGTTGAATAGTTTGTTTCAGGCAAGTGAAGATTTTCCGCTCATGATGTATTCGGCCGATTTTGATCACAACGGCGAATATGATGCAATCCCTGTCTCATATTTCAAAAATGATAAAGGTGAATACGCCGAATATCCGTTTTACACAAGGGTGGATTATCAAAAACAAATTCCGGGAATTACAGAGCAATACCCCAGACATGCCGAATTTGGTTTTGCAACAACTAACGAAATTTTCTCAGAAGGTCAACTCGATAGCGCATATATTCTCGTGGCTAACTATATGGCCTCCAGCATTATCGAGAACCTGGGCAATAATAGGTTTGAAATTCGTCCCCTGCCAGATCCATGCCAGTGGTCGCCTGTTTATGGAATAGCGACAGACGATTTTAACCATGATGGACATGAAGATATCATGATGGTTGGCAATGATTTTGGTGCCGAATTATTGAATGGAAAGTATGATGCTTCAAATGGATTAGTTCTGCTGGGAGATGGCAAGGGAATGTTTAATCCTCTGTCTGTGCAGGAAAGTGGTATATACATATCTGGTGATGCTAAAGCCCTTGTCAGGGTAAAAGTTGGGGAAGAAATGCTTTATGTGGCTACTCAGAATCGTAGTCATTTAAAGGTGTATAGAAGTAGCCAATCTAAAAAGGCTGGCAGAATCATATCACTGCAACCAAACGATTTTAAAGTTTCTGTAGTACTTAAGAATGGTTTGCAAATCGTTAAAGAATATCCTTACGGAAATACTTTTATCTCACAATCTTCCAGGAAAATTATTGTTCCGACTAATTATGAGAAGATTGAGATCACATCGTTCAATGGTAAGAAGAGACCAGCGGAATAAAATAGTTAATACATCTCCAATACTAACGCCTTTTCTTTAGTAAGAATTTAACATAATATTTCCGTTTATACCATTAGGAATTAGGTGATATTTCCAACTTTTAGGATTTGGAAATTTTTATTAAAAGCATCAATATTTTGAATAAGTGTAAAAATTACTCTTAATAATAGCGGTTTATTTTAAACTTTTTCAAACCGTATTAAATTATTTTTATTTATTTAATTGTGATTTTTGTAAAAAGTACACTAATTTGGTAATGGTGTTTGCTAAAATAAAAAAGAAATAAATGTTTGAATGACATTGCTCTTCTTTGACGAAGAGTATTTCGTTTCTTTTTAGTTAAAACTATTACACTATTTGTTGCTTTACTATAAACTGGGCTTTAAAGATTTTTTTATAACAAATATTGTTCAATCTAATCTATATACTATGAAAAACAAGTACGATGTAATTCGTAACAAAGTGTTTTTCAGAAATTTTCTGATGGCTTTGTTAATGCAATTATGTTTAATCCCTTTTGCTTTTGCGCAAGAGGCAAGCGTTACCGGGAGGGTAACAGATGAAAACGACAGCGGCTTACCTGGTGTAAACGTTGTTGTTGAAGGTACTTCGCAAGGGACAGTTACAGACATTGATGGTCGGTATTCTCTGGAAGTAGAACAAGGATCAACCCTATTATTCTCTTTTACAGGATATACAAGGGAAGCAATTGTAGTTGGAAACGAATCCGTTATCAATGTCCAAATGACCCCGGAGCTTTCAGTATTGGAAGAAATCGTTGTAACGGGTTACACTTCGCAAAGAAAGAAGGACATAACCGGAGCGGTTTCCGTAGTAGATACTGATGAATTAAAAGCAGTAAAAGCTGCCAATATTGGTCAACAATTGGCCGGTAAGGCAACAGGTGTAACTACTTCTACGGCAGGAACACCAGGTGGAGGAACGAACATTAGGATTCGGGGAATTAGTTCGTTTGCAAGTAGTGACCCTCTGATCATTATCGATGGAGTTCAGGTTCAGGGCGATAAAGCTCTAAACGGTTTGAACCCTAATGACATAGAAAGCATGCAGGTATTGAAGGATGCTGCGTCTGCTTCTATTTATGGTGCCAGAGCTAATGCAGGTGTAATCATTATAACTACGAAAAGAGGTAAAAAAGGCAAAGTATCAGTTACTTATGACGGTTACTATGGTTCACAATCCCCGGTTGGTGGATATAATGATTTTCTGATAAAAGATCCGGCCAGATATGCTGAGTGGCATACCCAGGCGAATCCATCAACAAATTCGTTCTATGGATCGCCAATTTCCATTCCAACCTATTTTTTCCCTATTAATGCAGATGGAACGCCCAACCCGAATGTAGATGAATCTACCTATAACTACCCCACAGATCCCAGGCAAGAACCTACGCTAATTATGAGGTCAAACCAGGAAGGAACTGATTGGTGGGATGAAGTCTTTGATCCTGCTCCTATCACTAACCACACAATTGGAATTTCGGGAGGATCAGAAAATGGAACTTTTGCTGCGTCCATTGATTATTTCAGGCAGGACGGTACGATGATTCATACCTATTTTGAAAGGTTATCAGCAAGGATTAACAGTGAGTTGTATGCTGGAAGGTTTACCTTTGGTGAATCTCTTTCATTTGCCAGGTCTACCTCCGTGGCTCAAAGTGGAGGTAACCAAAATGAGCAAAATACCATGACGCAAATTTTAAAGTTAAATTCTATTGTACCAGTATATGATATTGGTGGAAATTTTGCTTCAGCAAAAACAATTGGATTTAGTAACGGTACCAACCCGGTTGCCAGGCAAGTTAGAGACAAAGATGACGAAAGTATCGACTTTAATGTATTGGCAAATGTTTTTGGCAAGTTTGATATTACTGATTATCTATCGGCCAAAACAAGCTTCAGTGTTGACTTTGCTCAGAATTTTGACCAGAATTTCTCTTTCCCAACTTGGGAAAACAGAGAGTTTAATGGTAATAACTTCTTTTCAGAAGACCATCGAACATATTTTACATGGACCTGGACTAATACACTTCAGTTCCAAAAAACATTTGCTGAGAAACATGCATTAGGCGCTCTTGTTGGATATGAGGCAGTTAGCCAGACAAACAGAGGAATCGGAGGACGTGTTGATAATTTCGGGTTTACCTCTACGGATATTAGGTATTTAGCATTGTCGTTAGCTAGCTACAATAATGTCTACAGTGATGTTGAAAGGGATTCTTACTTTAACATGGCCTCTATCTTTGCTAAAGTAGACTATACCTATGATGATAAGTATTTATTTAGTGCTACTATTAGAAGGGATGGGTCATCCAACTTCTCAGATGATCAAAGATACGGTAACTTCCCTGCGGTTAGTGCTGGATGGAGAATATCGGAAGAGGCATTTATGCAAAATACCTCATGGTTAACTGATCTTAAAATACGAGGTGGATGGGGTATTACAGGTAATCAAAAAGCACAGGCATTTAATGCCGTAGATCTTTATGGAGCGAGATCTACCTACGATGCCAATTATAACATTACTGGAGATAATACCGGTAACTCCTCCGGGTTCACTCAAACAGCTATTGGTAACCCTGAAACCGGCTGGGAAGAAAACCAAATGTGGAATATTGGATTTGATGCCTCTTTATTGGATGGTAGGTTAAATATGGTGTTGGATGTTTATAACAAAACCATCACCGACCTATTGTTCGAGGCACCGTACCCAGGTTCAGCTGGAAATGCTGATGTACCTTTCCGTAACGTAGCAGAAATGACGAACAATGGATGGGATTTTTCAGCCAATTATAGAAGTAACATAAACAATGATTTTTCCTATAACATTGGGCTAAATCTTTCTCAATACAAGAATGAAGTTGTCGCGCTGGTAGGTGGAACAGATGTTATCTTTCCTGGCGGTGTTGATAAGCGCTTTGGAGAAGTAAATGCTTTTGTAGTTGGTTCACCCATTTCCTCTTTCTATGGATATCAATTAGACGGAATATTTCAAAATCAGGCTGAAGTGGATGCTCTTGAACAAGCTGGCGCTGCTCCAGGAAGATTTCGTTGGAAAGATTTAAATGATGATGGACAAATCAATGATGAAGACAAAGGCGTCATAGGTAGCCCGCACCCAGATTTGACGATGGGATTAAATATAGGGTTGAACTATAAAAACTTTGATTTCTCGACATTTATTTTTGGTTCATTTGGTAATGACATATACAACTATAATAAAATCTTTACACATCGTGGATTCTTCAATTCAAACGTCAGTGAAGATGTACTGACCAACTCATGGACTAGTGAAGGATCAGGAGGAACATTACCAAAAATTGATGGAGATGATTCATTCAGTACAGAATCAAGCACATTTTATGTAGAGGACGGAACCTATGTAAGAGCCCAGACAATTACTCTAGGCTATACTTTTCCTGCTAATACTGTATTCCAAAGTTTGAGGGTTTATGTTCAGGCTCAAAATGCATTTACCATTTCAGGTTATGATGGCATCGATCCGGCATTATCCAATGTTGACATTGGAGATGGTAATCAAAATGATAGCTGGACAGGTTTTGACTTTGGTAACTATCCATCGTCAAGAGTTTTTATGGCTGGATTAAATGTGACTTTTTAAATTTTGAAAGAATTAATGCTAAGAAAAATGAAAAAATCAATAATCATACAAAGCGCTTTGGTCTTAGCTGTGTTAAGTACCATTTGGTCGTGTAAAGATTCTTTTTTGGATCTCAATCCCCAAGGATCTATTTCTAATGCGGATTTGTCAAATGAAATCGGTGTTGAAAATGCATTGATCGGTGCTTATTCGATGTTGGATGGTTACAATTTAAATGACCAAAACCAATGGACAGCTGATCCTGTAAACTGGATAATGGGAAGTGTACCATCAGATGAGGCTTACAAAGGTTCTGAACAAGGTGATATCGGTGAGATTACAGAAATAGAAACATACCAATGGTCTGCTGGTAATTCCATGTTAAATCAAAGGTGGCTTCAATATTACGAAGGAATAAAAAGGTGTAATAGCACCATTGTCTTATTAACCGATACAGAAGGAATACCATCTGCTACAGCACAAAGAATAGAAGGTGAAGCCAGGTTTTTAAGGGCTTACTATCATTTCGAGTTGTTTAAAGCTTGGGGAAACGTGCCTTATTACACGGATGAAGATCTTAGGAACAATGAGTTCAATAAATCTAATGAAAATGTTGATCCTCTTGGCGATGCAATCGCAGATGTTCAGGAAGCAGTAAACCTTCTACCAGATGAGCAAGCTGATGGCGGTAGAGTCAATAAGAAAGCAGCTCAAGCCTATTTAGGAAAGCTTTTGCTTTACAACGGTGATCATGCCGGAGCTAAAACACAATTTGATCCTGTTGTTAATTCTACAAGTCTGGCTCCATGTTTGAGAGATCTTTTCCATACTACCACTGAAAATCATGAGGAGGCATTGTTTAGTGTTCAGATGTCTGCAAGTACTGATGCTCAGGCTCGGAATGGAAACTGGTTAAACCAACTGGCATATCCACAGGATGGAGGTTTTGGTTGCTGTGGTTTCCACCAGCCATCTCAAAATCTTGTAAACTCCTACAAAGTAGATGCAAATGGGCTTCCTTTGCTGGACGATTTTAATGATTCTGATTTAGACCCTGAGAATGATGTTGTTGATCCGCGTCTTGACTTGACTGTTGGTAGGGATGACGTTCCATATTTAGACAGGGGATATCACTCACCAACCTGGATTAGATCAAGGGAATATTCCGGACCATATAGTCCAAAAAAGAACAAACCTTTCAGTACTGAACCAATCCCTGGTGGAGGTTGGAACGGCGCTGCAAATAATGGAGTTAACGTGCCTATTATCCGGTTAGGGGATGTAATCCTTATGCTGGCAGAATGTGAAGTTGAACTCGGTAATTTAGATAGAGCAGAGGAACTTGTAAACATGATCCGAGAAAGAGCAGGAAACTGTGCACAAGGTCCCATTTATCAAATTGATAATTATGGAACTCCAAGCGCTGATACATTAAAGGACGCAGATGGCAATTATCAAATTGTCAACACCGGAGCAGATGCCATAACCGATGACTTAAGCAATCCGGAAATAGGTTGGGCAACTTATGATGTGCAGGAATATCCTGCAGGTACGTTTACTGCAAATGGAGCAGATTTTGCTCGTGAAGCTGTTCAGTTTGAAAGAAAACTGGAATTAGCTCTTGAAGGACATCGATTTGCCGATCTTCAGAGATGGGGAGTTGCAGCTGAGGTCTTAAACCAGTACATAGCTGAAGAACAATCAAAAAGGCCCTATCTTGCCAGCGCTGCTACCTATGCGGAAAAGCATCGATGGTTTCCAATTCCAACGATCCAGATTCAGTTGTCAAGAACTGCTGAAGGACAGGCTTTACAACAAAACCCTGGTTGGTAAGAATAAAAGTTTTATTATATAACTTAAAAGAGGCAGAGAATACCTGCCTCTTTTTTTATTTTTGACTCATTAGCATTTTTAATAAGTGTTGGCTTACTCATCATGAATATTCGATTCGTTAATCATTTACTTTTTTTATTGTTAATCATTTTATATGCATGCGGTGATTTATTTGAAAGCTCAGATAAAACATCACTTTTTACAAAGCTGGATAAAAGAACGACGCATATCGATTTTATCAATGAAGTAGCAGATAGTGAGGACTTCAATATTTTCACTTACAGAAATTTTTATAATGGAGGAGGGGTTTCCATTGGGGATATTAACAATGACAGTCTGCCAGAAATTTATTTCACTTCAAATATGGGCAAGAATAAACTTTACCTGAACAAAGGCAACTTTGTTTTTGAGGACATTACAGAAAAAGCTGGTGTAGCTGGAAATGGTTTTTGGTGCACAGGAGCAACAATGGCTGATGTGAATGCAGATGGCCTATTGGATATATATGTGTGCTATTCCAGGGGAGAAGATAGCCTGAATAGAAAGAACGAACTATTTATAAATCAAGGTGATTTAACATTTGTTGAAGCAGCTTATGAATATGGTTTGGAAAATAAAGGGTTTTCTGTTCATGCTTCTTTTTTTGATTATGATCTGGATGGTGATCTCGATTGTTACCTGTTGAATAATAGTTTTGACATGATTGATAATGAAGAGCAATTTACAATCAGACGAGAAAAAAGAGACTTTGAAGGTGGAGATCGTCTAATGAGAAACGATAATGGCTTTTTTGTGGATGTTAGTCAGGAGGCAGGAATATATGGTGGTGCCAATGGCTATGGCTTAGGGGTCTCAGTAAGCGACATTAATAATGATAATTGGCCGGATATTTATATCAGCAATGATTTTTGGGAACGTGATTACCTGTATATAAATAATCAGGATGGGACATTTGATGAAGATATTTTTAGCCGGATGAGCATTATCTCAGGTTCTAGTATGGGAGCTGATATTGCCGACCTTAACAATGATGGCTTTTTTGATATTTATACTACTGAAATGCTCCCCGAGGATAATATGCGCATCAAATACATGACACGATTTGATGATACCAACATTGAAGAGTTAAATGTACCTTCCGACTATCATTATCAATTGATGCAAAACTGTCTGCATTATAATTTCGGGAATGGGCATTTTCAGGAGCTAAGTTTTATGGCTGGAGTAGCATCTACAGATTGGAGTTGGGGTGCGCTGATTTTTGATATACAAAATGACGGATGGAAGGATATTATGGTTTATAATGGAATGTATCGGGATATTACTTCCATGGATTTTGCTGATTTTCTTTCTGATAAAAAGAGAGTGAGGGACTTGGTTTTACAAAAGGGAAACCTGGAAGTAAACGATTTACTGGAATTACTAAAGTCAACAAAAATTTCCAATTATGCATTCGTCAATCAGAAAAATAGATTGTTCGATAACCTTACTGATTCACTGGGTCTGAATGAACCAACTTTTAGTAATGGGGCTGCATACGGAGATCTGGATAATGATGGCGACCAGGATATGGTAGTGAATAACCTAAACATGCCATCATTTGTCTATAGGAATAATACTTCTGAGAGGAGTTTAAATAACTTTTTAAAAGTAAGATTTCAAGGGCGAGGATCAAACCCTTTTGGTGTTGGTTCAAAAGTCACCATATTTCACGAAGGAAATACTCAGGTTTTACAGAACATTTTATCCAGGGGTTTTCAAAGTTCCGTTGAGCCAACTTTGCTATTTGGTCTTGGCCAAATTGATCAAATTGATTCACTTTCAATTGTGTGGCCTGATTTGAAAACACAGGTACTTTACAATGTTGATGCAAATACCACCATTGGCTTAAAATATACTGATTCACACCAAAGTGAGCTGAATTCCAGGAAGGTCAATTCGAGAAAGATTTTCAAAAGTGCTGATAATTTAATTGAGGATGATGCATATCATCGTGAGAATAGCTTTGATGATTTTCAACATGAAACCCTTTTGATAAGAAAAATTTCAACAGAAGGGCCAAATTTATTGACAGGGGATTTAAACAATGATGGACTGGAAGATTTTATTTCCCTGGGAGCCTTTGATGATCAGGATAAAATTTTCTTTCAACAGGAAAACGGAAAGTTCAAAAGGGAGAACCAGGCTGATATTGCTAAGGATTCAATTTTTGAAAGTACATGTGGTGTTTTATTTGACCCTGACAAAGATAATGACTTGGACATTTTGATTGGAAATGGCGGAAATGAACTAAAGCGAGGCAAAGATTACTATCAACTAAGATTTTATCAAAATGATGGCAATGGAAACTTTCAAAAAATGGATGGTTTTTCTCCAAATGTCGCAGGAAACTTTTCTGTGATATTAGCAGAAGATTATGATTTGGATGGGGATGAAGATTTGTTCATTGGAGGGCGAATCGTTCCGGGAAATTATGGTCTGATTCCCAAAAGTTTTCTTTTCAGGAATGATGACCTGTTTTGGGTCGATGTGTCTCCCATAACACTTGGCGGAGCAGGTATGGTCACCGATGCAGCCTGGAGCGATGTAGATGGAGACAATTTGAAGGATTTGTTAATCGTAGGCGATTGGATGCCGGTCAAAATATACAAGAATAATGGAACTTCGATTAATGAAGCATTTGTTTTAAAGGATTCAGAAGGATGGTGGAATACGGTTGAGGTAGCTGATCTGAATAAAGATGGCAGAGATGATTTTATCCTTGGAAATTGGGGGTTGAATTCAAAGTTTACAGCAAGTAGAGAAAGACCTTTATCCATGTATGTTAACGATTTTGATAATAATGGAAAGTCTGAAATGGTTGTAAGTTGGTACCCTCCTAAAGAAGAGATTGCTTTCCCGTTTGCATCAAAAAAGGATATGGTCAGTCAAATTCCGTCTGTTGAAAAAGTTGCCCCTAAGTATGAGAATTACGCACAATTGACATACGAAGAATTATTTCCAGCAGCTGTTCGAGCTAATGCGGTAAAATATATTTGTACAACATTGTCTTCATCTATTTTATGGAATCATGGCAAATATCAATTTAACTTACAATCGTTACCACTTGAATCGCAGACAGCTCCTGTATTCACCATAAGCACGTTTGACTATGATTCGGATGGCATATTGGATATTTGGCTAGGAGGTAATTTTTATGGACTTAAACAGGAAGTAGGACGACTTAATTCAAACAAAGGAGTTCTTCTACATGGTGAGAATAGCCAAGAGTTTGATTTTGTAAAAAATAATGAATATGATCTTTATGTAAGTGGAGAAATACGTGATTCTAAAATCATTGAAAGCGCTGGTAAAAAAATATTATTTATAGCACGAAATAATAATACGATATTAGCTTATGAAATCCTGGAAGCTAAATGATCAATAAAATTCCACTTATAAATAATAATTGATGTTCTCACAATTTACAGCTCAATAATTATTAATTTATACAAGAATTATTACATCGCTATAACGGTTAGGTTACAATATTTATATTTTAACTATAAATAGTAACAGAAAATTATTGTTCAAGCTATTTAAATTGACAATAGTAAATCCGTAAACAATGAGACACCTAGTAATAATTTTTATAGTGGCAGTTGCTTTTTCATTTACGGCTGAGGCACAGTCGAACGTTTATAAACTGCATTCACTTTTCATTTACAATTTTACCAAACATATACAGTGGCAACAAGGTAGTGGCGCATTCACTATTGGAGTATATGGAAGTGACATTGCCTACGATGTCCTGGAAGAGAGCTTAAAAAATAAAAGAGTCTGGAACCAGGAAATTAATCTTATAAAGATAAATGATGGAAGTAATGCATCAAATTGTCATCTGATCTACGCACCAAAATCTAATAAGAATAAAATCATATCCCTTATTGAAGGTTCTGACAAAAAAAACAAGCTGTTTGTTACCGAAGATGATATGCTTGAATTTGGAGCTCAGATAAGCTTTTTTCTAAAGGAGAATCGACTGAATTTCAAGATATCTAAAAATCAATGTGAAGCGAATGGTCTGAAAGTCAGCAGTGCCTTGCTATCCCTGGGCACTCAGGTAGATTAAAAAAAAGCTGCTCTCTTGAACAGCTTTTCAAATATTATAAGGCTTAGCTAAAATTTAAATTCGTTTTTGCCCAGCAAGTGATCGGCAATTTCCCTTCGTGCTTCTTTCAGGTTAAATGGTTCAGTTTTGGTAAATCGCTTTAACCCTAGTAGCATCATTCTTAATTCATCACCTTCGGCAAAGGCATATATAGCCTGTTTACCAGCCCAGTTAATGATATTGACAGCGTTGTGAAGATTAATCTTAGCAAGTAAGATTTGTTGTCTGCAAGCTTCTTCACCTTTTATACCAACTAACTTTTCTGCTCTTAGGATGGCGGATTCAGCAACATACCCTTCTATCAACATATCTGCCAGATGCATAAGGATTTCTTGTTCGTCTTTTAGCTTGTCCATCATTTTTTGAACAGCAGCTCCTGCGATCATTAATCCAACTTTTTTAAGGTTTTGGAGAACTTTTTTCTCCTTGGAGAAAGGTCCTTCATCTTCATCAGATCCAAAATCGGGAATAGAAGTTAATTCACTCGCTACGGCCATTGCTGGTCCCATGAGATCCAATTCTCCTTTCAAAGCTCTTTTTAGGATCATATCAATGGTAAGCATTCTATTGATCTCATTGGTGCCTTCAAAAATCCTGTTGATACGTGCATCCCTGTAGCCTCGTTCTACGGGCCCTTCAGCAGAATATCCCATCCCTCCAAAAATCTGAACGGCTTCATCAATAGAATAATCCAATATTTCCGAACCATTTACTTTTAAGATGGCGCATTCGATGGCAAATTGCTCTAATGATTTCAATCTTGCTTCTCCTTTAGGCATTCCATCGGAAACAAATGCGGCATAAGCATCATCTATATTTTGTCCGGCTCGATAGTGTGCAGATTCTGAAGACCAGATTTTGGAAGCAATATCCCCTATTTTGTGTTTGATTGCTCCAAATGAACCTATAGTTTGACCAAATTGCTTACGTTCATTGGCATAATTAATTGCGTGATTGATTGCTCCTTTAGCTCCCCCAATGGCAGCAATCCCCAACTTAATTCTTCCAATGTTGAGAATATTTACAGCTATTTTGAATCCATTTTGACGTTCGGAGAGCATATTCTCAACCGGAACCTTACAATCATTGAAAAATATTTGGCGTGTCGATGAGCCCTTTATTCCCATTTTTCGCTCTTCCTCATTCATTGTAATGCCACCAAAAGATTTTTCAACTATAAAGGCAGTTAATTTTTCATCATTATCTATTTTGGCAAACACAGTAAATACATCGGCAAAACCACCGTTGGTGATCCACATTTTTTGTCCATTCAGGATGTAGTGTTTTCCATCTTTGCTGAGTACAGCCTTGGTTTTTCCTGAGTTGGCATCAGACCCTGCATCTGGCTCTGTTAAACAGTAAGCTGCCTTCCATTCGCCAGTTGCCAATTTTGGAATGTATTTTGACTTCTGATCCTCATTTCCATAATACAGAATTGGTAAAGTACCAATGCCCGTATGAGCGGACATGGCTACTGCAAATGAATGGCTTCGGCCAAATTCCTCTGCTATCAACATAGAAGTATTAAAATCCATGCCAAAACCTCCATATTGCTCCGGAACAGAAGTCCCCAACAATCCCAGCTCCCCGGCTTTGTCCATAAGGGATGGCATCAACTCGGGGTGTTTCATTGAGTCTATTTCATCCAGTTTGGTCATAATTTCAGTGTCTACAAAATCGCGACATGACTGGGCGATCATTTTTTGCTCTTCCGTCCATTCTTCAGGAATAAAAATATCTTCAGCCTTTGTTTCCTTAATGAGGAATTCACCTCCTTTTATAGCATTTTTCTTATCTACCGTTTCCATAAAAAATATCTTTAAGCTGTTCTTAATTTAACCTTTCGTAAATTCCAGCTACACCTTGCCCACCGCCAACACAAGCTGTAACCATTCCATATTTCTGATTTCTTTTTTTCATTTCATTGAAAAGTTGTACGGAAAGTTTAGCTCCGGTACAACCAAGGGGATGCCCCAAAGCGATAGCTCCTCCGTTTACATTTACTTTTTCCCTATCCAGATCAAGTTCCTTAATCACTCCGAGTGATTGGGCTGCAAATGCTTCATTCAATTCAATTTGCTCAATGTCGTCCAATTTTAATCCAGCCATTTTAAGAGCCTTTGGTATGGCGGCCACTGGGCCAATCCCCATGATTTTTGGCTCTACACCAGCCGCTGCATAACTTACCAGCCTGGCTATTGGAGTAAGATTCAGTTCCTTAACCATTTTTTCCGACATGACCATGACGAAGGCAGCCCCATCAGAAGTCTGAGAAGAGTTGCCTGCTGTGACCGATCCGCCCTGAGCGAATACAGGTTTTAGTTTACTTAAAGCCTCTGGTGTTGTATCAGCACGAGGCCCTTCATCCGTATCGACTGTGAATTTCTTTTGTTTTTTCTTATTGGAGGCATCCAAAAATACCTCTTCAACTTCTACAGGAACAATTTCATCTTTAAACTTGCCTTCTTTAATGGCATTTAATGCCCTCATATGGGATGAGTAGGCAAATTCGTCTTGTTCCTCTCTTGATATTTCATATTTCTTTGCTACCTGTTCTGCTGTTATTCCCATGCTGGAATAATAATCCGGATGCTTAGAAGCCAGATTGTAATTCAAGGCCACCTTCCAGCCCATCATAGGAATAAGTGACATCGACTCAGCTCCTCCGGCAATGATACAATCTGCCAATCCTGCATGGATTCTGGCAGAAGCTATATTAATTGCCTCGATGCCTGAGCCACAATATCTGTTGACAATCATTCCAGGTACTTCAATTGGTAAAGAAAGAAGGGAAATAATCCTTCCCATCTGCATGCCTTGTTCTGCTTCAGGAATGGCACAGCCTACAATCAGGTCATCAACTCTTTTTCTATCAAAATTTGGGATGGATTCTACCAAATGTTTGATTACACTTGCAGCCAAATCATCTGACCTTGTAAAGCGAAATCCCCCTTTTTTAGCTTTTCCAACTGCTGATCGATATCCTGCTACTATATATGCGTTCATTTTTACTTTTGTCTTTTAGTTTTTAAACTCTCATTAATATTGATGATGTTCTATCACCTTTTGTCAGGTATTGGAGATTAGGCATTGGACATTTGCAAAACCTTATGCCTAAATTATGAGCCTTAAAATTTTCTAAGTTTGTAATCCATTCTATATTGCTTTTATTTGTTCCAATACCCATTGCTTAAATCTCCAATTTCCCTAATTTCTAAGAGGTTTTCCACCCTGGATAATTGCCTGGATCCTTTCGAGCGTCTTTCTCTCACCGCAAAGTGATAAAAACGCTTCTCTTTCCAGATCCAATAAGTATTGTTCAGAAACTACGGTTGCGGCCGATAGGTCACCACCGTTCATCACATATGCTATCTTTCTTGCAATCTTGGCATCATATTCTGAAATATAATTTCCCATCAGCATACCATTGACACCTGCCAGAAACATGGCCATTCCTCCTCTTCCCTGAACCTTTATATTTTCTTTTTCAACCGGTTTGGTATAACCAGCCTCGACTAATTTGATAGCAGTGGCTTTAGCTTCCGCTATTTGTCTATCTCTATTGATGGTAATATTGTCTCCTGACCTGAGAATGTGCATAGCTCTTGCCTCCTCAGCAGAAGTTGCTACTTTGGCAGTGGCAATATTCATGAATGCGTTTTGGAGGGCATTGTACTCAATATCACCTTCTTCAATTCCTTCTGAAACCCGAAGGGTTAATTCTTTTGTTCCTCCACCTGCAGGAATTAATCCTACACCGACTTCGACCAACCCGATATATGTTTCAGCAGCAGCCTGGACAGCATCTGCATGCAAAGTGAGTTCGCAGCCACCTCCCAGTGACAAACCATGTGGAGCAACAACAACAGGTACGTTTGAATACCTTGCCTTCATGATGGTTTTTTGGAACTGACTTATCATCAGATCTAGTTCATCGTACTCCTGTTCGACAGCGCACATGAAAACCATACCCAAATTTGCGCCTGCTGAAAAATTTTGTCCCTGGTTGCCGATCACAACACCTCGGTAATCCTTTTCAGCCATATCAATGACCTTGTTTATCCCTTCTATTACTTCGCTTCCCATGGTGTTCATCTTTGTATGGAATTCCAGATTCAGTATTCCATCACCCAAGTCAAAAATGGAAGCCCCAGAATTTGTCCAAACTACATTTGACTTTCGGATGTTGTCAAGTAGGATAAATCCTTCTTGCCCGGGAACATCAACATATTCTTTCCTGTCAATATCCCAATATTTCTTTAAGCCTTCTTCAATTTTATAAAAGCTTTCCGCACCTCTTTCCAACATATCATATACCCATTCAGCAGGCTTATAACCTTTTTCTTCCATGCTTTTCAGGGATTTCTTAACACCAACATAATCCCAGGTTTCAAATGGACCATGCTCCCATCCAAATCCGGAGCAAATGGCATCATCTATCTTGAAAAGATCATCTGATATCTCCGGAATTCTGTTGCTTACATATTGGAATACACCGTAAAAAGCTTCTCTGTAGAATTCCCCTGCTTTATCTTTTCCGCCAAGCAAAACTTTGAAACGGTCTTTGACTTTTTCAATGGATTTGGTGAGATCTAGCGTAGGGAATTTAGCCTTTTGCTTGGATTGATATTCCAAAGTTTTAAGATCTAGGGTAAGAATCTCCGTCTCTCCCTTTTTATTTTTCGTTTTTTTATAGAACCCCTGCCCTGATTTTTGTCCCAACCAATTCTTTTTCTCTAACTCCAACACCACATCAGGAAGTTTGAAAATTTCCCTATTTTCATCTTCTGTCAGTGCTTCGTAAAGATTATTGGCGACTTTGATTAGGGTGTCAAGGCCAACAATATCAGAGGTTCGAAATGTTGCAGATTTTGGACGACCAATTACAGGACCAGTCAGTTTATCTACTTCATCAATATTCAGGTCCAGTTTCTGCATGGTTTCTACAACTTTCAGGATTGAATAAATCCCAACCCGGTTGGCAATGAAGGCAGGTGTGTCTTTGCAAAGAACTGTTTTCTTACCCAAATACAGATCACCATAGTGCATCAGAAAATCGATAACATCAGAGTCAGTCTTTGGACCTGGAATAATTTCGAGAAGTTTAAGGTATCTTGGAGGATTGAAGAAGTGTGTTCCACAAAAGTGTTTTTGGAAATCTTCTGACCTGCCTTCGGACATTAAATGAATAGGGATGCCTGATGTATTGCTGGTAATTAATGTCCCTGGTTTTCTTACTTTATCTATCTTATCATAAAGTTGCTTTTTGATCTCAAGGTTTTCAATGATTACCTCGATAACCCAATCGTAGCCTTTTATTTTTCCCAGATCATCCTCAAAATTTCCTGTTGTAATTCTGGATCGGAAAGATTTTTCGTACAGAGGAGCAGGCTTCATTTTTACAGCCCCCTCAAGTGCGTTATTAACAATCCGGTTTCTGAATTTAGTTGAATGTGCATCCAGACCAGCAGCTTTTTCATCTTCTGTCAAATCCTTTGGCACAATATCCAGTAGTAGAATTTCTACCCCAATATTTGCAAAGTGGCAGGCAATCTGAGAGCCCATCACTCCGGAACCTAAAACAGCAACTCTCGAAATTCTTCGATTCATATGTATGTAGTTATTTTTTAAAGGTCATGTTATATGGAGCTGGCCAATCGCCTCTAAACACTAGATTTTTTTCTGACCATGACCGGCTTCATATTAATTTTCAATTATATCCTTAAGTTTATGGCTATTATCGATTAAATTATTTACCTGATTGATGACCTCAAAAAATGATTTGAGCTTCTCAATTGGTATATTTTCATATATGTATTTATTAAACGCTTTTACCGTTTCGATAGCAATACCTTTTTTACGATATCCTTCTTCTGTCAGATAAACCCTTACCGATCGTCCATCATTAGGATCTTTTTCACGATAAATAAGACCTTTTTCTTCAAGACTTTTTAGCATACGGGTCAAGCTGCGAGATTCAAGGCCGATCTGAGGACCAATTTTGGTAGCTGGAGTACCTTCTGACGAACTTATGTTCAGAAGAACATAAGCGATTGAAGTGGTTATTCCATACTTGGCAGCCTTTTGATTGTACATTCGTGAAATAGCATGCCAAGAGGCCTTGATGGTATAATCTATGGTTTCTTCTCTTTTCATATCTCTATATAAGGAAACCAAATATAGAAAAAATTATTATGCATGCATACTATTTTAAGAGTGAAATTTATCCATGAAATGTTTTGGTTAATTTAAAAACAAGGTCTTCATAATTTAAAGTTAATTTGTTTGCTCATATAATATTTGATTTTAAGACAGGTTATATAATTTTATTATGCTTGCATAATAAAATTACTTCTATCAATATGTTTGTAGTTTTAGAAGTGTTGAATTTTGTAGTTACCGCTTGTTTTGGCGTGTAAAAAATGCAGTGTAGTTCATAAAAATTATTCGAAGAAAAGATTTTAAACCTTACTTTTTCAAATATTTTCTTCTTTCCAGTCAAAAGTTCCCTCCGCTCGTTCTACTTTTCCTAACCCGGTAATATTTCTTATGACTTCATCCGGATCGCCGTAATATTCCACATTTCCCATTCCCGTTATAGTGGCATTTAATTCCTTACGAGCATTTACTTTTGCGTTTCCGACTCCGGAAATATGTATTTCCGTATATCGTGATTCGAGTTTTTCAGCTTCCAGAGCCCCGGCTCCGCTAAGATGGATAATCTGGCTGTAGGCATAACCTTCCAAATCGATCAACCCTGCGCCTGAAAGACTAAGTTCCAGCTCATCCACATCCAACATCATTTCAATTGCTCCAGCACCTGACAAGGAAATTTCAAGATCATCAGATTTTAGTTCTGTGTGGTGTTCAATCGATGAAGCGCCGGTAGAGGTAATTTTATTAAGATCAGAATAATAAATCTCGATGTTTACAGATTCGGTGGGCTTCAAATTATAGTAACTGTTTATGACTAGCTCATCGTCATGCACCTCAACTGTAAGGTATTCAAGTAGATTCTCATCTGTTTCTATCAGGATTTTTGGATTTTCGGAATGTTGGAGCTTTACTTTATAATTGCCACCGATATTTATTTTTTCAAAAGATTCAAAAAAGTACTCATTTGTGTCGATTTCACCATTACCTCTTTTAATTTTAAAATAATTGGAGCAAGAGGAGAGAAAAAGTAGAATCATTAATAGATAAGGTAGTCTCATGTATATTTTCATTATCATTCTAATTGTCTGAATGCCCATTTCTTTCACCTAATTTAATTGTTAATTTCTACACAGTCGATTATTTTTGGCACTCATTTTTAAAATATATTATGCAAAGAGATCAACAAGTTTTCGATTTAATCAACCAGGAACAAAAGAGACAAGAAGAAGGAATAGAATTAATTGCTTCGGAGAATTTTGCGTCTAAACAAGTCATTGAAGCCATGGGTACTGTCCTTACAAACAAATATGCTGAAGGGTTGCCTGGTAAAAGGTATTATGGAGGGTGCGAAGTGGTTGATCAGATTGAGGATTTGGCGCGTGAACGAGCAAAAAAGCTTTTTGGTGCTGGTTGGGTGAATGTCCAGCCACATTCGGGGGCACAAGCCAATGCAGCTGTCATGTTAGCCGTTCTCAATGCCGGAGATAAGATTTTGGGTTTTGATCTCTCACATGGCGGTCATTTGACACATGGGTCATCTGTCAATTTTTCAGGAAAGTTGTATGAGCCTTCCTTTTATGGTGTGGATGAAGAAAACGGTATGATCAATTATGATAAAGTAGAAGAAACAGCGGCAAAAGAGAAACCGAAATTGATTATTTGCGGAGCTTCTGCGTATAGTCGTGAGTGGAATTATGAAAGACTCAGGGACATAGCTGATGAAAATGGGGCCTTATTATTAGCAGATATTTCTCATCCTGCAGGCTTAATCGCACGAGGCCTTTTAAGTGATCCGTTGGAATATTGCGATATTGTTACAACTACCACCCATAAAACTCTACGAGGCCCCAGAGGCGGGATGATTATGATCAGGGAAGACAAGGAAAATACTATAGGCATAAAAACTCCGAAGGGTGATTTAAGAAAAATGTCTTCTCTTCTTGATTCCGGAGTATTTCCAGGTACACAGGGTGGACCTTTGGAGCATGTGATCGCGGCAAAAGCTATCGCATTTGAAGAAGCGCTTTCAGAAGATTACTTGAAATACATTATTCAAGTAAAGAAAAATGCTGAAGTAATGGCGAAGGCTTTTATTTCAAAGGGATACCATGTCATTTCAGGTGGAACGGACAATCATTTAATGCTGATAGATCTTAGACCAAAAAGTGACAATTTAACGGGTAAGATCGCAGAGGATTCACTAATCAAAGCGGATATCACTATAAATAAAAACATGGTTCCATTTGATACTCGCTCACCTTTTGTAACATCAGGTATCAGGGTAGGAACTGCCGCTGTCACTACGCGGGGAATGAAAGAAAATGACATGGAGAGAATTGTTGATTTGATCGACGATATTTTGATGAATCATGAAGATGATTCAAAAATAGGGTCCGTAAAGAATGAGGTCAATAATTGGATGAATGACTTTCCTCTTTATAAATAATAGCCATATTAATCCTCACAGAATTGATTTTTAAGAAAAGAAGTAAGGGAAAAGCAGGATCGGGAGAGAGGGAAATGTCCTTTCTTGACCACCTCGAAGAGCTGAGATGGCACATTATCAGGTCATTAATAGCTATGTGTTTTTTTGCCATTTTAGCGTTTATCCTAAAGGATTTTATTTTTGGAAAGTTGATCCTTGGTCCATCGAAACCTGATTTTATTACATACAGAATGTTCTGCAAATTAGGTGAGTTAACAAACTCATCTTTTTTTTGTATTGATGAATTGCCGTTTATTATTCAAAACAGAAAGATTACAGCTCAATTTACAATCCATATTACCTATTCGATGGTCGCTGGACTGATCCTTGCATTTCCTTATGTATTTTGGGAAATTTGGCGATTTATTAGCCCTGGTCTTTATGAAAATGAGAGAAAGGTGAGCCGGGGGGCTGTTTTTTTCGTGAGTTTTCTGTTTGCATTGGGTGTCTTATTTGGTTATTACCTCGTTACTCCAATTTCTGTCAATTTTCTCACTAATTACCAGTTGGATCCCTCCATTCAAAATGAAATTGATTTGACATCCTATGTTTCGACCATCCTGATGATGGTGGTTGCATGCGCCATCATGTTTCAGTTGCCAGTAGTTATTTATTTTCTGACCAGCGCGGGTATTGTCACTCCGGATTTTTTAAGAACATATCGAAAACATGCAATAATAGTTGTCTTGGTTATTTCTGCTGTAATCACACCACCGGATATTATCAGTCAGATTTTGGTAAGCATTCCTATCATGATCTTATATGAAGTTGGAATCAGCATATCAAAAGTTATTTATAGGAGAAGGCAGGAAGAGATGGAGGAAATTTTAAGTTAATGAATAAGTTATGGAAGGTATCATTCGAATAGCAATAGCAGCGGATCATGGTGGTTTTGATATGAAAAACGAATTGATAAAAACGCTCAACCGAATGCGATTTGATGTGAAGGATTTCGGCACAAAGGAAAATGAATCTGTTGACTATCCTGATTATGCTCATCCGGTTGCTACGGCTGTGAAAAATGGCGAGTTTGATTACGGAATATTAGTTTGCGGAACTGGTAATGGAATGGCTATTACGGCAAATAAACATGAAGGGATTCGAGCTGGGCTTGCATGGAATGAAGATGTTGGCAAGCTTATTAAAGAACATAACAACGCTAATATTATTTGTCTGCCAGGAAGATTCGTTACAGTTGAAATGGCAAGAAATATTATAAAAAAGTTTTTCAAAACAGGGTTTGCCGGAGATCGACATGAAAGGAGGATCAATAAAATCAATTGTTGATGTTCTGATAGACATCTGCTTGCACCATCCTGTAATTCCTTTTTAATTCCGGAATATGATCCATTAATTCATTGAAAACCCGGGCTTCATCAACGATGTATTCCGGATAGTCAGATTTTATATTTGAATATATGGTTAGAATGTTTTCATAATCGTTTATATCAAGAAACAGACTTTTACAATTCGTCCAGTTTAGGAATGGAGTTGCCAACATATTATTGTCATAGTAGGATAATTCATTTCCAATTACTAATATCTTTTCATTTTCAACACTCCAATTCTCTATGTTTTTTACAAGAAGTTTTTCATACTGAATATTTTTATTGAGGAATCCCATTTCGTGAAATGGCAAATAGCTAACCAGGATGATTGCAGTAAGAAGCGTGTAAAATGCGACCTCCCTCCATAGCTTTCTTTTCATATGCAAAAAATAATGGGTCGTAAAAAATGCAAAAGTGGGAGCAAACACAATCATGGAACTGGCAGATTTTTGGCTCCACAACAACCAACTACCAATTTGAAATAGCATAAACAGAAAAAACAAGCTCTGGATCTTGACCTGGTAATTGGTGTATCCATGACTTTGAAATGTACTAAAAATAGAGAAAATCAGATAAATAGCAGGTATGCAGAATATAAACGCAAGGTTTTTAAATGAGAAATAGGTAGGATAGTCAAAATAAACAAGAGGATGAATTAGATTCTGAATGAGATATTGGGAGTCGTCTTTCAAAAAGAAATACATCCAAAGTAAAAGAAAACCAAAAAAAGCCCCATAATACATCAGGAAGTATCTTCTTCTGATGGTATTGGTAAAGAGCAAAAGTCCTATTGTAATCGAAAGGAGGTAAACGATATAAGGAAGATAAAACAGGGATGCTATGCCTACATAAATGCCAATGTTTATCAAATTTATGTCATTTTTCCTACGTAACTCAAGGTGGTTAAACAAACTATCAAAAGTTAGTATAATGAATGTCAGCCCGATCATTTCAGGAGAAAAGGATATCAAATCAAAAAAAGTGATTCCGAAAATGCAATAAAACAGCGCAGGGACGTACGTGTTTTCATTGTAAGCCTTTTTTCTTATCAGAATGATATTGAACATACCTGCCTGAATAAAGAAAAGAAGGATGGCAAAAAATTGATAAGCAAACTTTGACTTACCAAACAGAGAATCAAGGACCATATAAAACCAAGCCGACAAAGGGGAAATATTGTCCCATAAGTCTTTGTAAAGTGTAGTTTCCTGGTTTAGTTTTTCACCGATAATGTGGTTCTTTAATTCTGAAAGCGTATAAAGGGATTCATTGAGATTAAATGGAATTTTAAACGCAATTATTATTAAAAACACCAGAATTAATCTGTATGGATCGTTGATTCTAAAAATTCTTATCAAATCGCATTAGATTTTAGTGAAACAGAGGTGAAGTTTGTTTTTCAAAACTTCGAAAGATAAATTGAAAAAGAAACTTTACCTGAGCTCCCACAGTTTGATAAAATCAAAAACTTTTCTAAGGGAATGCAATAAAGCGTAAAATAAGATTTTGTAATATTAAATTTCAAAAAATATTATTCATTTTACCACACGACAAAATGGCAACAAAACGGCAGGAAAAATTTAGTAGGATGGTTCAGAAGGAATTGGCAGGAATATTTCAGCTGCACGGTCATTCGTGGTTTTCAAATAACATTGTTTCCATCACAAAAGTAGAGATGAGTCCTGACCTAAGTCTGGCAAAGGTTTACCTGAGTTTTTTGATGAAGGAAGGAAAAAAAGAAGCTTTCGACCGATTGAATCATAATAAGAGTGAGATCAGAAAATATTTGGGTAATCAGATTCGGAAGGCCGTACGAAAGATTCCCGAAATTGCATTCTTTCTCGATGAGGGAGCGGAACATGCCGAAAAAATGGATGAGATTTTTAGAAATTTACATATACCTCCGGAAGATACGGATAACAGCGAAGAATGAATTTATCTCTTTTTATAGCTAAACGATATTTTCTTTCTAAAAAGAAGAAAAACTTTATCAACATCATCTCTCTGATAGCCATGTCAGCTTTGGCAATAGGCAGTGCTTCCCTTATCATCATTCTTTCTGTTTTTAATGGGTTAGAAGATCTCATCAGATCTTTGCACAATTATTTTGACCCGCAGTTAAAAATTGAAGTAGTGGAAGGTAAGTCATTTGAAGTAGACGAAAAGTTTCTACAGTCCATCAGGAATTTAGAAGGAGTAGAAATTGTGACGGAGGTCATCGAAGACAATGTTGTGATTGCTTACCGCAACTCAAAAATGGTAGTAAAGCTAAAGGGAGTCAGTGATAATTTCATTGACCAGCATCGTTTGGATGACCGGATCGTGCAGGGAGACCTTAAGTTGAGAGAAAACAATGTAAACTATGCAATCATAGGAGTGGGTGTCCAGTATATACTTGGTGTGGTAAATTTGAAGGAATTATTTGCATTAAGGATCTACTACCCAAACCGGGAAGCGAAATCTACTTTCAATACATCAAAAATGATCAATACCAAAAGCTTGTTGACAGCGGGTGTTTTTGCTATAGAAAAACAATATGATGCCAATTACATTTTTGCCCCGCTCGATTTTGCCAAAGATTTAATGGATTATGAAGATCGTAGGTCATATTTAGAGATCAAAGTAGATAACGGGTATTCTATCTCTAATGTCCAGTCAAATCTTAAGAATTTGCTTGGGGATAAATTCAGGGTATTAAATTCCGATGAGCAACATCAAAGCTTGATCCGTGCGGTTAAGGTAGAGAAATTCATTGTATTTTTAATCGTCGCGTTGATTGTCGCAATTCTTTCTTTTAATTCATTTTTTTCCCTTACCATGCTGGCTATTGACAAGCGAAAAGATATTTCGGTTCTGTTTTCATTAGGTGCTGACAGAAAACTTATTAAAAAAATATTTATTTGGGAGTCGATATTAATCTCCTTTATAGGAGCATTTATAGGTTTATGTATTGGCACCTTGTTTTGTGTCATTCAGCAACAATTTGGTATACTAAAACTTGGAATGGCTACTTCTGTTATGGAAAATTATCCTGTAAAAATTCAGGTGCTTGATTACTTCTATATCTTCATTGTGATCACTTTGATTACTATTATTGCAGCAATAAAACCCTCTAATCTTGCGAGTAATATAAAAATTCTACGCTTTATTTAGATAGATTTTAACGATACTACTAAAAAATTAAGAAATAATAAAATATTAAATATTTTATAAAAAATATGAAAAATTTTATATTTTCGCGTCAATCATTAATCAAATAAGGAAACTATGAAAATAGCTGTTGTTGGAACAGGATACGTTGGCTTGGTTACCGGAACATGTTTTTCAGAACTGGGTAATCACGTAACATGCGTCGATATCGACGAAAGGAAGGTAAGTATGTTGAAATCAGGCAAAATTCCGATTTATGAGCCTGGATTAGATGTATTGTTTGAACGGAATACCAAATCGGGCCGTCTCGATTTCACAACCAACCTTGAGGAAGGTATTAAAGGAGCCAAAGTAATTTTTTTAGCGCTGCCTACTCCCCCAGGAGAAGATGGGTCAGCGGATTTAAAGTATGTCCTGAAGGTCGCGGAGGATTTAGGACCAATACTTGAAGAATATGCTGTAATTGTTGACAAGAGCACTGTTCCGGTTGGAACTGCTGAAAAAGTAAGGGATAAAATAGCCAAAGCTGCTAAGGTTGAATTTGATGTGGTTTCAAACCCGGAATTTTTAAGAGAAGGTGTAGCAGTTGATGATTTTATGAAACCGGACAGGGTGGTAGTTGGAACATCATCTTTAAAGGCCACTTCTATTATGGATGCTTTGTACGCTCCGCTGGTCAGACAAGGTAATCCAATAATATTTATGGATGAAAGATCAGCCGAATTGACAAAGTATGCAGCGAATTCATTCCTGGCGACGAAGATAACCTTTATGAATGAGATTGCTAATCTGTGTGAAAAGCTGGGTGCCAATGTTGATGATGTAAGAAGAGGCGTAGGTACAGATTCAAGGATTGGCAGAAGATTTTTATTTGCAGGAATTGGTTATGGTGGCAGCTGTTTCCCTAAAGATGTTCAGGCATTGGCGAAATCGGCAAAGGATGCAGAATATGATTTTAAGATATTGAGTTCCGTAATGGAAATCAATCATCAGCAGAAAACGAAGTTGATCTCAAAAATAAAGGAATATTTTAATGGTGATCTAAAAGGCAAGACCATCGCTATGTGGGGACTGGCTTTTAAACCTTATACCGATGATATACGGGAGGCTCCGTCAATCTACAATATTGAAGAACTAACAAACTTGGGTGCCAAGGTCAAAGCACATGACCCTGAGGCTATGGAAAACATCGAATCATTATTAGGAGATAAAGTTGAATTGTTCGAAAACCAGTATGATGCGCTTGATGGTGCTGATGCACTTCTCATTGTCACAGAATGGCCGGTTTTTCGTCAGCCTGAATTCGATGTTATGAAGTCAAAGCTGAAGAATAAAGTTATTTTTGACGGAAGAAATTTGTATAAGGTGGAAGAAATGAAGGAGCAGGGATTCACATATTTTAGTATTGGAAGAAAAGAAATTCATGTCTGATAAGAAGAGGGTTTTAATTACCGGTGCAGCCGGCTTTCTTGGCTCACACCTTTGTGATAGGTTTATCAAGGAAGGATTCGAGGTTATCGGGATGGATAACTTAATTACCGGAAATCTTAAGAACATAGAACATTTATTTGCGAATGAATTTTTTACGTTCTATCATCACGATGTATCAAATTATGTTCATGTATCCGGAGAGCTAGATTATGTCCTTCATTTTGCTTCTCCGGCAAGTCCGATAGACTACTTGAAAATCCCAATCCAAACATTAAAAGTTGGTTCTTTGGGAATTCATAATTTACTAGGTCTGGCGAAAGATAAAAAAGCGAGATTATTAATAGCTTCCACATCTGAAGTTTACGGAGATCCACATGTTCATCCGCAGGATGAAAGTTATTGGGGCAACGTAAATCCTGTTGGACCCAGAGGAGTATACGACGAGGCTAAAAGGTTTCAAGAGGCGATTACCATGGCTTATCATACATTTCATGGTTTGGAAACAAGGATTGTAAGAATCTTTAATACTTATGGCCCAAGAATGAGGCTCAATGATGGAAGGGTTTTGCCAGCTTTTATTGGTCAAGCATTACGGGGGGAGGATTTAACAGTTTTTGGCGATGGCTCACAAACAAGATCATTTTGTTATGTTGACGATTTAGTAGAAGGGATCTACCGATTGCTGTTTTCAGACTATACCGGACCGGTAAATATTGGAAATCCGGATGAAATCACCATTAAGGAATTTGCCGAAGAAATAATTAAGCTAACAGGCACAAAGCAAAAAGTCATTTACAAGGACTTACCAAAAGATGATCCTACACAACGGCAACCAAATATTTCTCTTGCAAAAAAAATATTGTCATGGGAGCCAAAAATTTCAAGAAGTGAAGGATTGAAGATAACGTATGACTATTTTAAATCTCTATCTCAGGAGGAATTATATAAAAAGGAGCATAATGTTTTTGATAAATATATCAAGAAATAAAAGAAGGCCATCTGGCAATTGTGGCAGATGGCCTCTTTTCAAAAAATTAATCAACAAGTTTAAAAACTATTGGAAGGATCATTCTAACCCTAACAGGTCTTCCTCGTTGTTTGCCGGGTACCCAATTTGGAGCACTTTCCAATACCCTTATGGCTTCCTCATCACAACCGGCACCAATTCCCTTTACCACTTGTATATCTGTTAACGAACCATCTTTTTCAACTACAAACTGGACAAATACCCTACCCTGTACATTAATACGACTTGCAGCTTGAGGATATTTCATGTTTTCACTGACATATTGATAAAAGGCTTGTAAACCCCCAACGGGAGATGGCTTTTGCTCAACAATTGTAAAGATCTCATCGACTTCTTCTTCAACTAGTTCTTCAACCAAAGTGACAGAAATAACCTGCTCTTCAATTTTGGTATCCTCTGTGACCTCAATGTCAAGATCGATTTCTATTTCCTGTTCAATTATTTCATTATCTGACACTTCAACAATCTGAAGTTGCTCAACTTTTGGCGGTGGTGGAGGCGGTTGATCTGTTTGGGGGACCTCAATCAGATCTTCAAAGTTTTGAATTGTTGAACTTAAATTAACAATACTCTCATCGGTATAAAATTTATATTCAAAAGCACCGATAATCAGTAATAAGCTAAGGCATAAGCCAATGCTATAAAAGAGGACTTTTTCAGCCTGGCTTTTTTCTATTTTTTTATTCTTTAGCTCAAATAACTTGTTAAATGTTTCTTTGTAACTCGACTGATGCAAAATGACAATTGCATTCGGATGTTCTACCAAAAACTCATCTTCCAGATTTCGGTTTTTTGGAAGAGGTTTTTTGTTGATCAATTTTTTATCTACCGTTTTCATTTTCCAAATAATTTAACCTTCCAAAGGGGAGAAATACTAATAATTGAACCTGATCTATGTGCGATTAAGCTCTATATCTGATCCCCTATTTTAATTTACGACAGTATGATTTGAAGATGAAATGATTGGATAATATTGCCATGTTTAATTGAAGTGGTTTATGACGAATGTCATGAAAAACGTTGAAGATCGTTGAATATGAAGGTATTTTGCATAAAAAAGCCGGTAGATTTACCGGCTTCACTTTGTAATATTTTAATGTTTTCGATTAACCCAATTTAAAGGTAATAGGTAAGATCATTCTTACTTTTACCGGACGTCCACGTTGTTTACCTGGTTTCCATTTAGGAGCACCTTGAATTACCCTCACAGCTTCTTCATCACATCCAGCTCCTATACCTTTCACGGCCTGGACATCACTAATGGAACCGTCTTTATTGATCACAAACTGAACAAATACCTTTCCTTCGATATTCATCCTTCTTGCCTGATTCGGATATTTGAGGTTTTTAGATATATATTGATAGAATGCGGCCATTCCTCCTTCTGGTTCCGGCTGATCCTCAACAATTGTAAAAATTTCATCAACAACTTCTTCTTCAGGGGCTTCTTCAAAAACAACCTCCTCTATTACTGTTTCCTCGGTAATCTCCACATCAAGATCAACTTCTATCTCTTCTTCTATTTCTTCTTCATCTGGAACCTCGATAATTTCGGGTTGCTGAACAGGTGGAGGAGGAGGTGGTGGTTGTTCTGTAGGCGGGATTTCCATTAGATCTTCAAAATCATCCGCATTTCTCTGCAACTCTACAAGGCTATTGTCATCATAAGTCTTATGATTGAAAGCTAGGTTGACAAATGCTAATGTGAGTACATAACCTATACTAAGGAAAAGTATGCTGTTTTGACTCAGACTTACAGATCTGTATTTTTTCACAAAAACATTCCCTCTTTCTTTGTAATTAGGATCTTGGGCATTTTTTGTTGCCTGCTTGTCCATAAGCATCTTCAATACCTGAATGGCGAGAATAATCAAAAGAAAGAAAAGAACCCCGAAAATGATGAATGTCCACATAATATATTCTTTTGTTGGCTATCAAATTTAATACAATTAATTTTTTAAGTAAACTAAATTCTGTAAATAAAAACGAATAAAATCAATCCAAATGATATTCCCATTGTATTGGCGATCATATCAAACTTGTCAAATTGCCTGTCGGGAACAAATAATTGAATGCTTTCCAATATAACGCTATAAAGTAAAATAACTGATATAGATGAAATTATTGAATATTTTTTTATGACCGGAAAGGTGAATTGTTTTTTAAATCCTACAATTACCAATATAGTCAATACTGCAAAAACAATGGCATGTGCAATTTTATCGATATTTGCTAAACCGCCAGTTCCTGGTAGATCTTTCCCGGGAAGTAAAATAAGAATAGCGACTACAATGGCCCAAATGATTGCAAAAGCATTAAGCTTCAGGAACATCAGCTGACAGACGACTCATAGGCTTCTGAATCCATCAGTTCATCCAATTCAGCTGGGTTACTTAGACTTATTTTTATCATCCAACCATCTCCGTATGGGTCGGAATTTACAATTTCTGGCTCGCTCTCAAGCTTAGGGTTAACTTCCAATACTTCGCCGGAAAGAGGCATAAACAGATCGGATACAGTTTTAACCGCCTCAACGGTGCCAAAAATTTCACCACTGTCTATACTTTCTCCTTGTGTTTCTATTTCTATGTAAACTATATCTCCTAACTCCCCCTGGGCAAAATCTGTGATCCCAACATAAGCGGCATCTCCTTCTATTCTCACCCATTCGTGGTCTTTTGTATATTTAAGATCTTTTGGAATATTCATGTTTGTCAATTTTTGAAACTCAAAAATAAACCAGAGAAATTAAGAACCAACAATGGCAGTAAATAAATTATTGAGCTAAACTAAATCTTACCTGAACGCCTGCTGCCGTGGTTGATCTTTTGAAGGAACTTGATACAAGCGGATCGTTAATCGTACGTTCAAAATATACGTTGAGGTTGAGCCTTTCATTGAGGACATAACTCACTTGTGGCCTGAATTGAAGATTGATGTTTCCATTTGTAGGTGTACTGATATCGTCAATCTTTCTTTGTATGGTTTCTGTATCCCGGATTGTAAAGGTAAATTTAAAAGACAGATCATTTTCTAAAGTTATTACCCTACCCTGGCTTCTGAAAGGCATTCTCATTCCGGCTTTGGTATACCCCACATCAACAGTAATATCATTGCTTTTTATTTCTGTTACCTGAGCATTCGAAAAGTTAAGGCCGACATCTCTCTTTTTCCTATACTCTATTCTTGCTGTAAACTTGCTTCGGGTACGTAGGTTGACACCTATTAATGGAGAAAACTCCTCTTGCAGCATAACCTGGCTCATCAAAAATACTGGTATAAGTTCGTCATTGTCATTCATTTTTGTGGCTATCGGGTAGTTGGTTAATGATCTGTCTAATTCGAGCGAGCTATAGTAAATAGGATCTTCTGAATAGTCGAGAGATGTTGAATAGCTATTTACAGTGTAGGAAGATCTGTATCCATGAGTTATGCTTATTGATGAAAATATATCTCTTAGCGCCGGTATCCGGGAAAGTCCGGAATAATCAACCCTCCAACCTGGTATTGGAATCTTTGGGAAAGGAGTTAGGTTAATGGTGTTAGGATCTTTCGCAGAATAAGCCGCTAAAAAAGATGGAATAAGAACATCCTGCGAATTGAGAGCATATTCCGGACCAATACGTTGTTGAATTATTTCACGATATTCCGCGAAATTATCAAAAACGGCATTGTTGAAATCTTCGTCATCTCTTACAAATGAAGTACCGATCATATTATAAGAAATGCTATAGCTTCCATTTCGTGCAGGTAACAGCCGGTTATACTGGCCTGTGCCATTATCATCCCTATTTACCTCGAAGAGTTCTTCATAATTACCCATTGCGCGTTTTTTGGCATCCAGTAAGACCTTGAAGTCCCGGAATGGTTCAATGTTTGCTTTGATGTCCAAATCAATTTGCCGAATCTGTGAGAACGGTTGTGTCAGAATAGTATCATAAACCAGCCAGTCATTTTGAGCAGCTTCGTTTCGGATATCAGGATCCTGACTACCTAACAGGAATTTCCATCCCGGTGCATTCCAGGAACTGTCTAACCCGAACAGGAACGGAGTGAGGGAGTAGCCTGGAAGCATGGTTGCAGACCGTACATTGTAGGTCATATTTATGGACCTTACACTCATAAGTAAGCGTAATATACCTTTTAAACCTTTGAGATCAGGTTTCACATTTACTGTATCCTGTGCATTTGGACGGGTTCTAGACCTTGAAGAAGACCGGGTCCTGGCAGGGGTATTTATTGACTTAAGGTAGTTGATTTTATTGTAAAGCTTAACAAAATCAATTTTTCCGGCGAAATTTATATCCTGATTATTTTCGATGATGTTGCCAAATACTTCCTGCTGATTCAATTCAGGATCGACACTGTAAGCTCCTGCTTTCCAATTATATCCCACAGCGTAACGGATGTCCGAACTGATCCAGTTTGTTAAAGGAATTTTATCAAGTGGAACCTGATAATTCATTCCAATAACCTGGTTGAAATTACGCATTCGACCAAGTTTCAAAAAGTTCTCCTTGATCACATCTCTTTCAGCATCTGAATCAATATCTCCAAATGGTTCATCTATTATGGCATTGACACGTGCATTGTAGTCAAATGACAAATTTTTGGTAAGGTTCCAGCTAAGCCCATAGATCCTGTTGAAGAAAAAGTATTTCTCCCATGTGGGCTGAATGCCTTCTATTCCCAGCTGTGCATTGCGCAATTGTGTCCGGGCAAATTTTCTATCAACTTCTACCCTGAAATTCAAATTACTGGGTGCAAAATTGACATTAAAATCTTTGATTAATTGTAAGTATGGAGAACTAAAAACTTTTGAATTTTTAAGAGGAATTACTTCCAGTGGCCGTGGACTATAGTTGTATGCAATTGCTCCACGGTGTGATTTGAACTCATAAGATTGGGTGTTGACGTTGCTTCTGTTGACATCACTATATGCATATGTGAGTGTTAAATTTTCAATGTCATAAATATGGTTTTTGGCATCTTCCTTCACTTTTTCTTTTCTTACGTTCGTGAAATTTATACTTCTTCGCACCGTATTATCTTCCACTTTTTGCTTGTATTCCTGTCTTTCTTCAGGGTCATCAATAGCGTCCAGTGATGCATCAAGAGGAATGTCAGGGTCAAGTGGGTCAAAATGTGGGGTCACTTTTCGCCTTTCATAGCTGGCGTACATTGGGATTTTGACACCTGTATTTCCCGGAATGAATTTATCTAAGTTTAAATTGGTTGATACATCATATTCTAATGTTTCTTCACGAGTTCTTTCCTGTATTTTTGATTGCACACCTCCAAATCCAAAGGAGGTATAGCGAGTGGAAGCGCTTACTGTTCCTAAATCAGCAAGTTTCATCCCCAGATATGCATTCCCCGCGTATCCTGCTGTCCGGTCGAATTCCGTCACCCTTAGCTCATTTACCCAGATACATGCCGATTTGTTGGCTTCATCCGGAGAGCTTTTGGGATTCCTCATTCCAATCATAATGGTTTGAACAGCACTTAAATCAGGCCTTCCTCTCACCGTAATTTTATTTCTTCCTACTGAATCGGTATATGGAATATCAATCGCCCAATTGGCGTTGTCCCTACGTTTCTTTGTTTCATATAGATCTTCGAAAATAATATCCATCTCATTTTCTGAGGGCCATATCTCTTCAGCTGTTGTAGATCCAACTTCAGTGACTTTCAGTGGGATTTCTACTTCGTAATAGTTGGATATATTATCTGTTCCCAACCTCACAAAAGCAGTAATATCTCCATCATCAAGCTGAGTACTGCCATTTTGCTCTGCATGAATGAACATTTTCATTCGACCATAATTAATAAGGTCGACGTTCATGTTACGAAAAACTGCGCGTGCGTCTTTGTCCTGAAGCCCATCTACACAAAGCATCATCGATTGTTCGTTGTTCCTTCTGACAATTGGAGATGTATTATCATAGTCTCGCTGAATTCCGGGTGGCTCAACATAAGGAATCTTTCCTTCTGATGCTGCTCCGTTTTCTTCAATATTTACCACTGAAACAAAGAAATTAGGATCGTAGGGCTCCGGAGTTTCGTACAAACCTCTTTCGTATAAATTTCCATCGAATTTTCGCCACTGAGCGCCAATTAATTGGAAATTTGCCATTCTCAATACAACTGGTTGCTGGAATTCCGTCAAATACATTCGCATGAATCTGATGGACTTGAAGCCATTAATATTTCCCTGTACTCGTGAAGGTTCTCTTATTGGTATCCTGAAGAGGTACCAACTTACCTCATCGCCGTTTATGGTATTGGAAACCTTATCGATGACGTATTTGCTATTCAGACTTAATGTATTAGGATCCAGGTTTAATTCGTATTCATAGTATTCCTCAACATCTGAAAGTGTATTGTCTCTATTTAAATCTTCATTATCGGGAAGTGTGGATCCGGAGGGAGTATATAAATCATTGCTATTCTGAATGACCGGAGAGTTGCCCTCCAAATTATTGAAATTTTTATAGCGCTCCAGAATCTTGGCGTCCTCGGCATCCAGATCATCTCCAAGGTAATATTGAAAATCATCACCGGAGACATCTGATTCGATAAGATTTCGGGCATTTGCCGGAATTTGCTGTAAAAATTCCGTTGAAAATTTTTCCACTTCTTCGGAGCTTGTCAAACCGTCTAAGCCAATATCCTGATTAGATCTAGAATCGGTCGAATTGTCAAACGAATTGGTGAGATATTGCTGGTTGGTTACATAACCCCAATTGTTTTCAGTAACTGTTGAGACATCCACTTTAACACCATCCGGTGGCAATCCGTTTTCAAATGCATGTTTGTTATCCTTCATCAGGTCTTCTGAAATACTCCCAAGGTTGAAAACCAATTTGCCTCCTGTGGTATTGGGAACAGGATTTCCTCTCCCATCATCTATCACCCCATTTTGACTATTGATGAATGGATCCATCATCCAGAATTCTATGTATTCAATGTTGTTTTTATCAAAGTCAACATCTGAAGTAATACTTCTTGAAATACCACCCCAGTTTTCGGTTGGATTTGGCAATTCTGCATTATTCGTAAGATTTGTATTATAATTATAAGGACCTCTTTCTTCAGGGTAATAGGCTACATCAAAAATCCTGAGGTTGGTATTGAGAACTTCCTGGTCCCTGTTTTTAAATATTTCCTGCGGGGCGATTCCTCGTACGTAATGGTTCTCCAGGTCCTGTTCTGTGATGTTTGAAGGCTTTATTGCGCCACCAGTTCGATAAAAAACATTGTCAATGATGTACCAGGCCAACTTACCTCGTTTGTCATTTATCCGGATGTTGTTATTAGCCTGACCGGGGGGAACTCCTGTGAATATATTATTATCAGTAACAGGCGTAGAGGCAAGCTTCCAAATTTCGTAATTGTTGCTAAGGCTAAAGGGTGTAGCTGTTGATTCAAAATCATCGACATATGAAGTTCCTTCACCATCTACTTTATTTGAGGTGCCAGGAATTAATTGAGCAAACTCAGCATTGAAAGTAATGTTCGAAGGCTCTTTGGTTTGAATGACCGGTAAAGCATCGACAATCTTGGTGATCAACCTGGATTCACTCTGATAATTGATATCAAAGCCGTACTTTATATTTCTTGCTGGTTCATCGGCAATAGATACCCGACTGATGAATGGTCTCTCATTGTGGTATAAAAATGTGCTACCGATATTCATATTATCATTTATCTGGTAATCAAACCGGGTTCCTATCAGGCTTCTGGTTTGAAAATTAAACAGATCGGATTTTTCATAACTGATTTTGATCGGTTTGCCAGAATTCAATACCGCTTCGTTAATGATGACAACCCGGCCAATGTTGTAGTCAACCCTATAGTCAACTTCTTCAGTAAGTGGAGTATTTCCTGCCATTACTACCACTGACCCTTCGGAAACATTAATTCCGGGAAGCATGATCTCACTGGCTGAACCTGCCTGCATTCTTCCGGTAAGGAAAAATTTATCATGAAAAACATTTTGCTCAGCTTCATTTTGAGTTGTTTCATAAAGGTCGTTGAAAACGTACTTTTCAATCAGAAAATCTTCTTGTCCAGGAACAAAACGTTCTTGCAGGGTAGTACCGAAAGGTTCAAGTACCGGGAAAAACATCATTCCGGTCTCAGGCATAATTGTTAAGCCTTCAACAAAATCAAAATTACCATCTTTTTGGGGGTCATTATTGGAGTTGAGCCTGTCCAGGCCGGTGACTTCAATCAATGGGATATCTTTGAGATTAGCTCCTTCATGCAAACTTGGGTTATCAACACCCGTTTTGTCATCCCGGTATATAATTCTTAATTGAAAATTATCTCGTGTAATCTGACTGGCATTCAGATTGTAAACGTTTTTCATCATCAGATCCCAGGTAAAAACTTCCGTATTGATCTTATTTGGACGAAGTAACTTAAGAAAAATGACAGCATCATCAGAGAAGTTCTGATAGTCTTCGGTCAATTCCCCAACTTTATATTTTCTACCCTGGTAAGTGTATTCATAGGCGACTGCAAGCATTTCATCGTTTTGAAGCTTTCGGTTGAGAGACAAAAGTCCAAGCTCGCTATTATAATAATATTCGTTTTCATTGAGTTTTCGAGCGGTTGTGATGAGCTCATAATCCGTCCCCTTTTCCAACCCCAAAATACTATTTAATGTGTCAACAGATCTGTATCCCGGATTTGATATCAATTGTTCATATAAATCATTCGCATCGTTGTCATTTGGTGCCTGCTGATTACCAGTATTAGAATTGACAACGTCTGTATTATAAATTGTACTGCCTTCTGCCAAGTCCATGAACCCCGCAACATTTCTCAGGGCTTGTGTACTGTTTTGGCGATTGATAATGTACACATCTAATCTGGTAATATTTATCCTTGAAGTAATTTGCGGAAGCGCCTTTAACCAGGTTTCATAATTGTCTCGAAAAAAATGACCTATGAAGAAATGCCTGTTTTCATCATAATTGGAACCCCGGATTTCAAACTCCCGTCCCTGGCCTCCATCAGCCCCACTATTTACCACGATGGACTCACTGGTACCCCTTTGGGTTGAGGCAACTGCTGTGACATACAATCTGCCAAACCTCAATTGTGTTTTGACACCAAACAGATTTTGGGCACCTGTAATCAAGGTGTTTTGTAGAGGAAGGCTAACATTTCCAATCTCAATTTTTTGAATGATATCCTCTTCGAAACCAGTGTATTCGACTTTAAGATCATTCTCAAAATCAAAAGTGTTGTTGTTATCAAAATTGGCTGTGATGGCCATTTTTTCACCTATTTTTCCCACTACATTCATGCTGATCTGCTGGTCAAACTCAAAGCCGCCATTTCGTTGTTGGCGAATGGGAATCGATGGGTTTTGAACCCGTTGCCACTTACCCCCAAAATCCAGGGTCACAAATCCGTTAGGTCTTATATCGACATAGCTTCCACCAAATATCCTGTCGAAAACGGGACTGATATAAATTGGTGGAATCAATCTTCGCCCGCTTACGGCACTTTCACCGTCCAATCCCGAAGATTTATCCCTCCAGTAATCCTTGTACATCCTTTCGCTGTGTAGTTGGTCAAACTGCTCGAATGTCATGGTGGATTTTGGCCGATAGTTAAGGTCTCCCATTTTTTCTTCAATGGTATAAACCCTGCCTGTATCGACATCGATATTCATTTGGTAGTTTGAGGGATTATCCAGCAAAAACGGGGAGGGACTTTGCCGATAATTTAAAGGATCGCCATACCGGTCTTTAAAATTGAAATAGGGGTTGACAGATGGAGTTACACCAATCCGGGTTGAGTCTGCGTTATCAGTTGTGTCAGAAGGAACTTGTTGATAAAATAAGGCTATCCCCGTTATTCCATAATTATCTGAAGCAGAAAAAATTAAGATTAACGAGGCGGAAAATAAAATTTTAAAAAATTTAGTTTTATATAAGGTAAAGAATTTCAAACCATTAACCCTCTTAAGCCCGTTTCAGAGCTTGCTTTATTAATTCCTCCAAAGTAATATTATTAGTGTTATTTTTTAAAATACCGGCTATGCTTTTTTCGGCAATATTTTTCGAAATACCCAATGTTATTAAAGCAGTTAACGCCTCTTGTCTAAGTGTATTGTATTCGTTTGATACTAAAGTAGTTGCATCTGATTTAATTCCTTCCAGATTGATTTTATCTTTGAGTTCGATGATGATCCTTTGAGCGGTTTTGGAACCTATCCCTTTTATCTTCTGGATGGTAGGAACGTCACCGTTAGATATAGCTCGTTTGATTTCATCAACTGTTAACGAAGATGTGATCATGATGCCTGTACTTGGCCCTACTCCTGAAATAGAAATCAGCTGCAAAAAAACATTTCGTTCTTCTTCATCAAAAAAACCGTAAAGTGTATGGGAATCTTCTTTGACCAATAGATGTGTGTGAATTTTTGCAGATTCAAGATCTTTCAATTTACCATAGGTATTCAGGCTGATTTTGATGTGGTAGCCAACACCCTGAATATCAACAATAACAAAAGTAGGATCTTTGTAAACTAACTTTCCCTCAATATATGCAATCATCTCATGAGCCCTGTTTGGAAGTTTGAAAAGTCTGAAGGACTACATCTAATTCGCGTAAATATTCCTTTTGTTTACGACCGGGTGAATAAAGAAATCCTTCGATATAATAAAAACGGTTCATTTTTTCATCTACAATTCCGTAGCTCACAAAAGCTCCACCCATTGACAGGTTATTTGTTTTCCACATTCCTCTCAACTGTACAGCATATTTCCCATTGAAATTCACTTCTTCATAGAAAACAGGGAAATGTTCCAGCTCAGTAACCATAAAGGAATCTTGGTTTTCAGGATCTCCAAAAATATGTTGTTTTGATACAGAATCACGATATTGGATCATTGATTCTTTTGTGAATTGCTCTTGTGAGGTATAGTCGGTATATGAAATAAAAATATTTCTGTCAACGAATGGGTCCAATATCCTGGCCCAAACAAAATTTTCATCTTTGATGGCTATTTCATATCCTGCAGGCAGCATGATCTCGCAATCGTAATTTCTTAAAATGAAATTTTCAATTCCCTTTTCACGCTTAGCGCTATATAATCTTTCCTTTGTGCGCTCATCTTCTAATTTATTGAAATGTGCCCTGAGCTCTTTTTTGTTTTCAGCGATATGTCTTGCCAGGGTTTCTTCATCAGTGGAAAACAAATGCATGACTTCCTGACCTCTAGCGAATTCGTTTTGTTTTGTGTATTTAAAAATAGAAGGATCTTTTTCGATCAGATTTACAGTTTCTTTTGTAAAATTTGATTTAAGAATTCTGTTACTTCGGCTGTTATCATTAATAATCGTAACATAAATGAGGTTTTTCGAGGTTCTAAGGACACTGTTTAAAAGTTCTGGTTTTACAACGCGTACAGTAAAATAAGCCTCTGGTCTCGATAAGTATTCAACCTGTGACTGAAAGGTGGATTTGATCTCATCGCCAACCACACCTTCATAAGTCATGGAGTCAACTACTAAAACAACTTCACCTGGAGCGCCTTTAGCTTTTGGCTTCAGGCCATCAGATGTTGACCCATTTTTGAAATCACACGAGAAGACCAAAAAAATGGAAATACATAGTAATATTGAGAATCGTATAAACCTCATCTTATTCACATTTGTTTGAATGTAAATTGTGAAAATCGCGTTTTAAATCAAACCTTCGTCAGGAAAAGAAAAAACCTTTAACCAATAACGAGTTTTTGCCCCGGTTTAATTTTATTGGTCTTTAGATTATTGAGCTTTTTCAGCTTCTCAATGCTCAAGCCGTCATAAGCTTTTGCAATATCCCAAAGAGTATCACCTGACTGGACTACGTGATATTTACTACCTGCAATCGTTACGGTTTGAGGTTGAGTTGACCTGTTAGTTGTGGCAGACCTGGTGGTGCTTGCGACTTGACTTGGTTTAACCCAAATGTGTAATCGCTGGTCCGTCCTGATCATATTTCCTCGCAGGTTATTCCAGCTTCTTAGATCAGAAACCCTGACATGATATCTTTCAGCAATAGTTCCCAAAACATCACCACTACGAACCCGATAAATAATTTTTTCCCTGCCCCACGTGCTTCCGGTCGTGTTTTGAGCCAATTGATCTACCTGCTCTTTGCCGTCTTTACTGGCCGAGTCGAGAATGATATTTCTCTGAGCAACCAAGTCTGAATAGCATTCAATAGGAACTCTCAATGCATACTCGTTGATCCCTTCAGGAAGCGCTCCGTGTTTAATTTCCGGGTTTAAGTATTCAATATCTTCATAACAAACGTTTAATTGCTCAGCAATCGATCGGACATTCACAAATCCTTTTACTGTAACAGTGTCCCAGGCAATGGGGTGTTTGTATTCCCAATTTTCAAACAAAAAGTTATGTTCTTCAGCATAATTAAATGCATAAACAACCGCAGTGAACTGAGGAACATAAGAACGCGTTTCTCTAGGCAAGTACCTGTATATTTCCCAGAATGTCTTTTTATATCCGGATCTTCGGATGGCTTTTTTGACGTTTCCAGCGCCGCAATTATATGCGGCAAGCGCCAATTCCCAGTCACCAAACATGTTGTAAAGTGATTTTAGGTGGCGGCAAGCGGCATCTGTAGCTTTATAAGGATCCATTCTTTCGTCAATGTACCAATCCTGGTGCAGACCATAATATCTTCCTGTACTCGGGATAAACTGCCAAAGGCCAACTGCCGCAGCCCAAGACCTGGCTTGCTGTTTTAAACCTGACTCAACAATGGAAAGATATTTTAGCTCATCTGGTAAATTATATTTTTGAAGGGATGCTTCGAAAATGGGGAAAAACCAAGGGCTGGTTTTCATCACATTTCTTGTGTACTCCCTGTTTTTTGTAACAAAGTAAATAACGAATGCCTTTACAGTTTCATTAAACTCTAATGGGATTTCGGTATCAAGACATTGCATCCGGTCCTCTATCTCTTCGTATGTCACATCAGGAACATACTCATCGTCATAAACAGAGTTAATCTCAATAAGATTATCTGTTTGATTTATAATCTCTTGAGACCTTACATTTAAAGCTATAAATAACCCAATAATTACTACTAAAACTCTCCTTCCCATAATATTAAATTTTCCACTCATTTTTTAAATAGCAATTTGAAAACGCCAATAATTTTTCCTCTTCAAAGAAGTTCGCCATTATCTGCAATCCGAAATCCATCCCGTTACTATCCTTCCCATTTGGTATCGAAATGGCCGGAATTCCCGCTACTGAAGCCTGCACAGTGAACAAATCGGCCAGGTACATCTCCAGAGGATTCTGATTATGCTCACCAAGCTTAAAAGCTGTTGTTGGCGAAGTTGGCATTATCAGAAAATCATATCTTGAAAGCAAGTTTTCAACTTGCTCTTTTATCAAATTTCTTACCTTTTGGGCTTTTGTATAAAAAGCGTCGTAATAGCTCGCACTTAATACAAATGTTCCCAACATTATTCTTCTTCTCACTTCTTCTCCAAATCCTTCTGAGCGGCTTTTTTTGTACAAAGACTCCATGTCTTTGGTATTTGGGCTTCTATAGCCATACCTTACTCCATCATATCTGGACAAGTTAGAACTCGCTTCCGCAGTAATTAAAATATAATAGGTAGGAAGTGCATATTTCATTAAGGGTAATGAAACCTCTTCTATGTCATGACCGGCTGCTTTGAATCTGTTGATGGACTCAAGAAAGTTATCTCTTACCTCGTCATTAATGCCCTCCCCGTTTAGGGTTTCCTTAATATAGCCAATTTTTGCCTTTCCTTCAAATGTTAAATTTTTGGAATAGGTAGGAACTTCATTTCTTGAAACGGTAGAATCAAATTGATCCTGGCCTGCCATTGTCTCCAAAATCAGAGCACTATCTTCGATATTATTAGTAAATGTCCCGATTACATCAAATGAGCTGGCATACGCAAGTAATCCAAACCTGGATACCCTGGAATAGGTAGGTTTTAGACCAATTACTCCGCAGAATGAAGCTGGTTGACGAACAGAACCGCCCGTATCTGAACCAATTGTTGCTGTGCACAAATTTGCCTGAACGGCTACGGCACAACCTCCCGACGAGCCTCCGGGAACTCGTTGATTATCTGTTGCATTTAATACAGGACCGTAAGCTGAGTTTTCATTTGATGAGCCCATTGCGAATTCATCACAATTGAGCCGACCAATGATGACAGCATCTTCTTCGATGAGTTTTTGAACTGCAGTGCTGGTAAATTGAGATTCAAATCCTTCCAGAATTTTACTGGAAGCTTGTACTTTGTGGTCTTTATAGCATAAAACATCCTTGATCCCGATGACCATGCCGGCCAGTTTGCCGGCTGAACCCTTTTTTAGCTTTTCATCGACTGATTTGGCCTGGTCTAATGCATCTTTCTCAAATACTTCCAGAAAGGCATTCAGGTGGGATTTTTCCTTAATATTTTTTAGGTAGTGATTTACTATATCAACGCAGGACGTACTTCCTTTACTAAGGCTAAGGCTTATCTGGTTGAAGTTCCTGAAATTTTCCAAGAATGTTATTTTTTGTTGTCCTCAGATGTTGATTTCTTGTCGATACCTTTTACGCTATCATCTATTTCGTCCTTAATTTCTTTTGTGGCATCTTTAAATTCTCGAATCCCTTTCCCTAAACCTTTTGCCAATTCAGGGATTTTTTTAGCGCCAAAAAAAACTAACAACACAAGTATGATCAAAGTTATCTCCCAAGGTCCTAATCCACCAAACGCTAATAATGCTTTCATAATGTTTCTCTATTAATGTGTTCTACAAATTTAACGATAGCCATTGACAATGTATCATTAAAACCCTTCTTTATTTATATAATCATAAAAAAGTAATATTTATTATTTCTTTGCAAGCCAGAGTTCCGGATTTAGCTTGTTTGTGTTTTTCCAGACCTCGAAATGGACTTCTGAGTCACCGTCATTGCCGGTATTGACTTCTCCTATTACTTCATTGGTACCTATTTCCTGACCGGATTTGACATAAACTTCCTTCAATCTTGCATAAACAGTGAAGTATTCACCATGTTGTACAATCACAACATATTTAAATTCTCCTGGAATAATGGCAACACTTTTTACCTTCCCTTTAAACACTGATTTCACCTTTTCATTTTGGTTGGTTTGAATATTCACGCCATTGTTTGGAACCTGTACCCTCTTTAAGACAGGATGTTGGTTGGTGCCAAATTTTTCGGATATAAAACCACTAGAAACAGGCCAGGGGAGCTTGTTTTTGTTTCCTTCAAAAGAATCCGATAGTAACTTAATCTCGGAACTGACATTCTTCAGAGAACCTTTTTCGGATTCCATTTCTTTCCGTACTAAATCAGCTATTAGCTTATCCAGCTTTTGAATATCAGCTTTGTACTTATCAATGTCCTTTTGGAGTTTATTTTCTTGTTTCTGCAGGTCCGCAATTAAATCGGATTGCTGTGATTTCAAACCCTGAAGCTTTTTCCGTTCATTGACCTGATCAGTCAAAAGATCTTGTTTTTCGGTGATTTTTGATTCCAGACCTACTTTATTTTCTATGAGTTGATCCCTGACAACGTTGATTAGTTGAACCTGTTTTTTACGGGCATCCGTGTATTGTTCCAGGTATTTCAATCGCATAATAAATTGATTGAAATTTTCGGAAGAGAAAATGAATGACAGCTTATCAAAGCTATTTCGGGTCTTATACGCAGCATATACCATTGTAGAGTATTCGCTTTTAAGCTTTGTCAAATCCCTTTCAAGTGATTCGATGACAATCTGACTTTCATCAATTTCTTCATTGATCAGCTTGATCTCCTGGGAGATGGAATTGATAACGGTCTGCCTTGATTCTATTTGTTTGTTGATGGCACGCAACTGACCAAGACTCGTCACCCGCTTATGTTTGGTTTGGTTAAGGATCTTCTCAGCTTCCTCAATATGCTTTAAGGCCTCGTTTTTTTGACTAACAAGATCCTCTTTATCCTGGGCAATAGTCAGAATGAATAAGCCGGGTGAAAAAATTAAAAAGAGCAGAAGAATTGCTCTATTTATGTACATACTTATCCGGAACACTAAATGGGAACTTAAGTGGTTTATCAAGAATTTCAACTTTGTTATGTTCAATGTCAACACTTGTAACAAGTGGTCCATTTGGTGTATCGTAGGTGAGGTTAATTAAACAAAGTTTTGGGAACAGTGAATTGTGCATCACCTCGAAATCGCTATATTTTAAAGATAGCTGGTTCTGTGAATATAATTCTTTTATGATTACCGTTTCCAGCTTTTTCAGTTCCGAATTGACATAACTGTCAACGGATAACAAACCTTTTCTTTGATTAATTTTTTGATATCCGGGAATTTCAGATATTTCATCTTCCGGACCAACTTCAATAGGCAGGTTGGCCAGCAGCATCGATTGAAGTAAATCAAAATCAATCTGGAAGCTAAAGTAGTCACTTAGCTCCCTGAAATTAAAGGTATAATATTCCTTGTCCATGCGATTGATCACAATAATCGTATCGGGAGTGATGATGCTTCTTGTCACTTCAATTCCCAGTGAAGGAGATATGGAAAGCCAGATAAGGCTGTCCTTTTTGATTCGGATATTGGCATTTCCGTTCACTTTTTGCCGATCTTCCTGATATTTTATTTTTGTCTTTGACTCAAAATATTCAAATTCAACTTCATCTATTTCGACATTCTGAACTTCTTTGGTAGTGATGGAAGAAGGATTAAGTTTTTTACTACAAGCGCTAAAAAGGAAAATTAATCCAAGAAAAAATACGGCGATTGATTTATTCATAGAGTTTCCTGTCTGCTATTTTTTTGTCTATTAATTCCGAAGTTTCATCCATTCCCTTGGCTTTTTGCCATTGTTTAACAGCAGAATCAACTTCGCCCAATTTGAAAAGGATATCTCCATAATGTTCTATTACGGTACCACTTGCGTCGCCCATTTCCACAGCCTTTTCAATGTAATATTTTGCATCCTTGTATTTTCCCTGCGTATATAATACCCAGGCATGAGTATCCAAAAATGTTCCATTATCAGGATTTCGTTTGACAAGTTTTGACGACATTTTATATGCAAGATCGAGTTTTTCCTTTCTAACTGATAAAAAATATGAATAATTATTCAATACGTGGTCATTATTTGGGTTAAATGCCAGTGCATCTTCGTATGACTGGTCGGATTTTTCATATTCCTTAATAAAATTATAGGCGTCCCCTAGCTGCGCATTGATGGTTGATTTCAATTCATAATTTTTACCAGAGAGTGATTTACCCATTTCAAGCGATTCCACAGCATTCTCATACTGTTCTTTCGACATCTGGGCTGTTCCCATAAAAAAATAAAGGAATACCTGGTTTGGGTAATACTCAATGGCTTCTTCAGCATATTGAATGACATCATCATATTTTTCTTCCATAAAAGAAATGCGAACGATGTTGTGCCAGATATTATAATTTGTAGCTCCTTTTTCGAGAGCTGTGTTATACATTTCAATGGATTTTTGGTTGTTGCCCAATTGCATGTTTAAATCGCCGCTAACGGCATAAACATCGGGCTCATCCGGATACACATCCATCAATATTTTTGACAGGTCCACGCACGTAGCTTCGATATCCTTGTTTGGCAGTTGTTGAAGGTAAGAATTGAAAACCTTTAATTTGACCAAAATATCTAGCTCGGTATTGGCAAATGCATCTTTTAAATAGACAATTGATTTATCTTTTTCACCTTTTCCCTGGTAGATTTCAGCAAGAAGTATTTTAACATTAGGATTATTTTCGTCAAATTCGAGCAGGTAGTTTTCTAAATAGGAAACAGCTCGATCACTGTGTCCGTTCGAATGCAGAATTTCGGCCAGTGCCACTACGTAATCTGATTCTCCAGGGAATGACTCAAGTAATTTTTCCCCTTCTTCAATAGCACCCTCCAGGTCGTTAAGCTGAATATACAATTTTTGCTTCTGGAAAACCACTTGTTCGTTGACACCATAAATTTCTTCTACTTTATCATAAACACTGATGGCTTCTCCATAATTCTCCTGAAAAATATAAAGTGCTGCTAATTCAAACAGGTATTCATTAGCATCTTTGCACCTTTCAAACATGGTTTGATAGGTCTCGATAGCAGATTGATAGTTGTTCTTTTTCGTATAAATTTCTGCTAGTAAAATGTAGAAGTATTTGTTGTCCGGATCAATTTCAACTGCTTTCATCGCATTTGTCAACGACTTATCATATTCTTCGCTCCTTTGATAGATTTGTGCTATTTTATAGTAAGCAGTCGCATTGTTTTCATCAAATTCCAAAGCCTTTTGATACAACACGAATGACTTGGCAAAATCTTCCAGTATATAGTATTTTTCAGCTTCCGTCAGATAGTATTCCGATTTTCTGGTATCCGGATGATCTTTGATCTCTATATTTTCTGAATTATCAGCTGATTTTTTCTTTTTTCTGGATTGACCATTGGTTGAAAAGACAACGCAACCCATTGTCAAGGTAAGAATGAATATTTTATATATTTTATTTAGCATTACCCTCTATCAATTAAAAATCGTATTATAATCTCCTACACTTAAATCCGTAGTTTTTCCCTCATAGGTTACGTAATTCCCCAGCATTGAATTGGCGAGATTTGCATTCTTTATTTGGTTATCCTTTTGAACGATGCTGTTTTGAATTCGCGATTCAAATATTTTTGAATTTTCACCTACAGAAACGTAAGGACCTATCACACTATTGTTAAGTTCCACATTTTCGCCAAGATAGACAGGTGGAATGACGACAGAATTAGTGATTTTGGCCGTACTACTAATTAAATTATTTTCTTTAATAAAACCTAGATATGCCTGATGTGTTTCGACTGTGGCTATTTTATTCCCACAATCCAGCCATTTTTCAACCTGCCCGGGATAAAAATGATTCCCACTTTCCTGCAATGATTTTAATACACGAGTCAGCTGATATTCACCACTATCTTTGATGTCATTTTTTATGAGTTGATCTATTTCTGAATGCAGCTTTTGACCATCCTTAAAGTAGTAAATACCAATGATCGCCAGGTCAGAAATATGCTCTTTTGGTTTTTCTACGAAATCAATGATTTCACCATGGTCATTCTGTTTCACAACCCCAAACTGTGATGGATCTTTTACCTTTTGAACCCAAATAATGGCATCTTTTTCTACATCGAGTTCGAAATCCGCCTTGAATAGGGTGTCGGCAAATGCTACGATGGTCTTTCCGGTTAATAGCTCTTCCGCACAAAAGATGGCGTGAGCCGTGCCCAATGGTTCTTCCTGATAGTAGATCTTTCCGGTTGCGTGCAGGTCTTCTGCTATTTTCAGAAGGTCTTTTTCAACTTCTTCTCCAAAGTTTCTTCCTATGACAAACCCGATATTTTCAATTTTTTCACTGGTTAGTTTGACGATGTCAGTTACTAGCCATTGAACAATGGGTTTTCCAGCAATGGGGATAAGGGGTTTTGGTGTTGTTAATGTGTGAGGCCGTAGTCTTTTACCCATTCCGGCCATGGGGATAATTATGTTCATTTATTGGAATAAGATTTTTTGATATCCTTCGGATAATCAATGATTTATATTATAGATTTTGAACCGAACCGCAAAAGTAGACATTATTTGCGAATTTGCCTTACCTTTTTTCGCTCGAACATGTAGACAAACAATACATAGATGATAATCATGATCTCTTTAAATGCCTGATTAACATACTGGTTTCCGAAATCAACGTACCATCCGGCGATCAACAGGGAAACGGCCAGAGTGAAATACGAAATAGCAGCTTTTATGTTGTAGGGTATGGGGAAGTGTTTTTGACCAAGTACATAAACACTGATCATCATATAAAAATAAACAAACAATGTCACCATAGAACTACCCTCATAACCTGCTATCGGAATGAGGATATAATTCAACCCAATGGTGATTATGGCGCCAATAATAGTTATGTACGTGCCATAATAGGTTTTGTCGGTTAGTTTGAACCAGATTGAAAAATTGACATAGCAGCCAAAAAATAAATTACCTAACAAAAGGATTGGAACGATATGTAATCCTTGCCAATAGGTTTCACTTCTTAGAAAATACTTGAGGATTTCAAGGTTTAGGCTAATCGCCAATACTGATAAGGATCCTACAATTATGAAGTAATAGAATACTTTAGCAAAGGTTTCCCTGGAGTCTTTTTGACTTGATTCGGAAAAGAAAAATGGTTCAGCTGCATATCGAAATGCCTGGATAGCCAGGTTGATGAAAATGGCGAGTTTGTAAACACCACCAAAAATCCCTAAGACCTCCCGGTTGCTTAGGCCTGCATAGAATCCTTCAGGCAACCACTTAACAAGCATTAAGCGAGATAACATCTCATTGGTTACCCCTGCCAACCCGGTGATAACAAGTGGGTAGGCATAAATGACCATGGTCTTCAGAAGGTATTTACTTATTTCAGGTCGATACTTCTTAAATACATTCCACAGTAGTGGGAAATATAAAAGATTGGCCAATAAGTTTGATATAAAAACATATTCTGCAGAATAGGAAGGGTTATATATATAGCTGATTACTGGTTTGAGGCCGGGCAATAAATTTTCCAGGTAAATATTCTTACAGAAGTAAAGAAAGAAAATATTAAAAAAGACATTCGCCAGGATGTTGGTAATTTTAATGACGGCAAATCGCTTTGGTTTTCGTTCATACCTGAGTTTGGCAAATGGGATGGCTATAATAGCGTCTATGGCTACGATAACCGCTGCAAACCTGACGTAGATTTCATTTCCGGGCAAGTCCAGCCAATTGATTATCTGAGAATCAAATATGAAAAGAAGTACTGAAAAGGAGATAGACAGTAAAAAGACAAGACTTAAGGCATTGTCGAAAATTTTATTTTGTGGTTCGCCCTCCACCTTTGAAGAAAACCTGAAATAGGCTGTCTCCATTCCAAAAGTGTAAATAATGATGAGAAAGGCAATTTGGGCAAATACCAGTGATACATCGCCATATTTCCCCACCGAAAGAATGCCCGGGGTGGTTAAAAAAGGGACCAATAAAAAATTAACTGACCTTCCAACAATGCTACTCAACCCGTAATAGGCCGTATCGCTGGCCAGTCGCTTAATTTTACTCAATTACTTGCCTTTAAAGTTAGGTTTTCTCTTTTCTAAAAATGCTTTGGTGCCTTCGTGAAAATCCTCTGAAGTGCAACAATTTGCAAAGCTATTAGCTTCTATTAAATATCCATCTTCATCAGGTAAAAAAGCAGCATTGATGCAGTCGATGGTCATGCTGATGGCTAACGGAGCATTTTCAAAGATCTTGTTTAAAATATCAGTACTTTTTGTTTTGGCCAAATCAATGCTCTTGCACACATAATTGACCAGCCCCAGACGGAAAGCTTCGGTAGCATCTATTTTTTCGCCTGTCATAATTAGTTCAAAAGCTTTGCCTTTACCAACAAGCTGGGATAAGCGTTGGGTGCCTCCATAACCTGGAATGATTCCAAGGGTGACTTCTGGCAGCCCCATTATGGCGTTTTCGGAAGCAACTCTAAGGTGACAGGCTAATGCCAACTCCATTCCTCCTCCCAGAGCATAGCCATTGATCACAGCAATTACTGGTTTGGGGCATTTTTCAATTAATTCAAAGACCTCCTGGCCATTTTCTGAGAATTTTCTAGCATTTACTTCATTCAGATCAGCGATTTCCTTGATGTCTGCCCCGGCTACGAATGATTTTTCTCCTGTTCCTGTAATAATTATTCCTTTTACCTCTCCATCATCATAAGCTGTCTGAATGCAGTCTTTTAGCTCTTCAATGGTCTTGATATTCAAAGCGTTAAGCTTTTCAGGTCGGTTGATATTTATTGTTTGAATTTGGTCTGTGACCTCGATTTGCAGATTTGAATATTTACTCATCGCGTAAAATCGTTAATTGAGAATCAATTTAAGATTTATAAAATGGAATGTTTAATTAACCCTTCGAATTTTTGTCAAAGATAAATTGAGCTTTATATTTGAATTCCTTCAACTTTAAGTTTTTTTAATTTACTTTTGCCGCCTTAAACAACAGTTAATATGTCATATTTATTTACCTCAGAGTCCGTATCCGAAGGACACCCAGATAAAGTTGCTGATCAGATTTCAGACGCGTTAGTCGATCACTTTTTAGCATTTGATCCACACTCGAAAATTGCCTGCGAAACCTTAGTAACAACCGGTCAGGTTGTTCTGGCAGGTGAAGTGAAATCCTCAACCTATCTTGATGTTCAGCAAATAGCAAGAGAAGTCATCAACCGAATTGGCTATACAAAAAGTGAATATATGTTTGAAGGAAATTCATGTGGGGTTTTCTCAGCTATTCATGAACAATCTGCCGATATCAACCAGGGAGTTGACAGAGGAGGCGCTGAAGAACAAGGCGCAGGAGACCAGGGAATGATGTTTGGATTTGCTTCACGTGAAACGGAAAATTACATGCCTTTGGCATTGGACCTTAGTCACAAACTTTTGATCGAATTGGCAAAGATAAGAAGGGAAGGAAAAGAAATGACCTACCTTCGTCCGGATTCAAAATCACAGGTGACAATCGAATATTCGGATGATCATATCCCTCAAAGAATAGATACAATCGTCGTTTCTACTCAACATGATGATTTTGACGAGGAAGCAAAGATGTTGAAAGGGATTAAAGAAGACATTATCAATATATTAATTCCACGAGTCAAAAAACAACTGAAGCCCGAACTGCAGAAATTGTTTGACGGTCAGATAAAATATCATGTTAACCCAACCGGTAAATTTGTGATTGGTGGCCCTCATGGTGATACTGGTTTGACCGGAAGAAAAATCATCGTAGACACTTACGGTGGAAAAGGGGCTCATGGCGGTGGTGCTTTTTCAGGAAAAGATCCAAGTAAAGTGGACAGATCTGCAGCATATGCTACCCGACATATCGCTAAAAACCTTGTTGCTGCCGGTATTGCTGACCAGGTACTGGTACAAGTGTCCTATGCAATTGGGGTTGTAGAGCCTATGGGTGTATTTGTGGATACATACGGTACGGCTAATGTTAAACTTAATGATAGCGAAATTGCCAAGAAGGTCAGTACGGTATTTGACCTGAGACCTGGAATGATCGAAAAGAATCTGAAATTGAGAAACCCAATGTACTCAGAAACTGCAGCTTATGGCCACATGGGAAGAAAAAATGAAGTTGTGAAGAAGGTGTTTTCAAGACCTAATGAAAGGGGCTTTGAACAAAAAGAAATGGAAGTTGAATTGTTTACATGGGAAAAACTTGACTATGTAGATAAGCTCAAATCAGCCTTTGGAATAAACTAATTATTTTTCATAGATCTTATTTAATCCGGAAATTTCTGCCCGCATTTTTGGCAAACTTTCCGGATAATTTTTTTGTATAAAATCGATCATTTTCTCCCGTACTTCGCATCGCAAATCCCAGGCTTCCGGGCTATTCCGGGCACTCATTAATAATCGGATTTGCATACTTCTTTCCGTACTTTCCGTTACCTGCAGGACTTTAGCTTTTTTATCCCATAAACTTGATTCTTCAAGGACAGCATCAAATTTCTCTCGAAGCTTTTTTAATGGAACGTTGTAATCAACATACAAAAACACCGAACCCAGTAAATCTGCTGTTGTCCGGGTCCAATTCTGAAAGGGGTGGTCCACAAAATAAGTAATTGGAACAACCAACCTCCTCAGATCCCAGATCTTCACAACAACGTAAGTCAGGTTGATTTCTTCGATCCACCCCCACTCATTTTCCACAATAACAACATCATCTATTTTAATGGGCTGCGTAAAGGCTATTTGAAATCCGGCCAGGAGATTTCCCAATGTTTTCTGTGCTGCAAATCCAATTATAATTCCAGCTATTCCTGCAGAAGTCAACAATGCGGTCCCATATTTGCGAACACTTTCAAAATTCAGCAATACAATTGCCAGGGCTATAATGATAATAACTACGACCAGAATTTTTTTTACAAATGACAGTTGCGTCCGGACTCTCCTTTCTTTAATGTTATCAGTTTTAGAAGTGTCATATTTCTCATAAAGAAAATCCTGAACAACATTTACTGCCCTGATTGCTATGGTAACAAATGAAAATATGATTAATATGTGTGAAATATTGATAATCCATTTTGCTGTATCTTCATTAAATGCATCTCTTGGATAAAAGATCAGGAAAATGATGATCGGAATAAAGAGTAGCCAAGCACCCTTGAACCTTTTAAATAATATTCTCTTAATGGAATCCTCTGAAGTTTCGGCTCCGGACGAGATTATTCTAAAAAAGATCAACCGAACGATATACCCGGCTAGAAGTGACAGCCCTAAAATAATCAGGCTTTGAAAAATGTGGTTTAAATCTTTGTAAAAGTCTAAGATCATATTGTTAGGGTTGGATGTTAAAAAAATAGCTGCGCGAGGCAGCTATTTAGATTGAATATTCTAATAGACAAAATTCTTTTCCTTGTATTTTTTGAGTTGTTTTCGTAATGCCTGAATGGCCAGGTCTGAGGCAGCTTCAAAGCTTTTTGATCGCTCTTTTGCGAAAAGTTGCGTACCTGGAATGTTCAATTTGATTTCCACGATTTTATTCTCATTCTGTACATCATTATCTAACCTGAGGAATACTTCCCCGTCGATAATTCGGTCATAAAAAGTGTCTAATTTGTTTGCTTTCTTCTGAATAAAGTCTAACAACTTCACATCAGCATCAAATCGAATAGAATGCATTTGTAATTTCATAATAGCGAAATTTTAAAGATTAAACCATCAAGCTTTCGGATGAGCTTGTTCAAATATTTTTTTTAATTGATCTAAGGTATTGTGAGTGTAAATTTGTGTGGAGGCTATGCTCTGATGACCGAGCAGGTCTTTAACTGAATTGAGATCGGCTCCTTTGTTAAGCAGATGCGTCGCAAAAGTATGGCGCAATACGTGTGGACTAGTTTTTTCGACATTTGTAAATGATTTAAGGTAGTTGTTGACGATCCGATAGATAAACATCGGGTATGATTTATTTCCTTTATTAGTAACGATCAAATATTTGCCATCGTTTCCTTCATGACTTTCTTTTTTCTTTTGCAAATAGATCTTAATCAGGTCGGTCATTTGCCTGGTAACGGGAATGATTCTTTCCTTATTCCTTTTGCCCAAAACTTTAATTTGTTGATTAAGAAAATCAATATCTTTTTCCTTCAGATTGATCAATTCAGCTTCCCGGATCCCAGTGCCATAAAGCAATTCCAGGATTAGTCTATCCCTTTGATCTTCAAAGGAATCGGTGAATACTTTTTTGTCTAACAATGAAATGATCTCGTCATGTCTGACAAAGTAAGGGAGCTTTTTCGATGCCTTCAGCATGGAAAGTTTAGAAGCGGGATTAGTGGAAATGACTTCTTTTTTTACAAGAAATTTATAAAACGACCGTATAGATATGATTTTCCTGTTGATGGATCTCGGACTAAGACTGGATTCAGAAAGGTTGATGAGCCAACTTCTTAAAATAGAGTGATTTACCTCGATAATAGGGGCATCGGGAAATTCACTATCCAGAAAATTTTGTAATTGATTTAAATCGTTTTGATATGAAAGGATTGTATGATCGCTATACCTCTTCTCGTACCGTAAATATCTTAAAAAACTTTCAACCATGCTCTTAACCTGAAGACCAACAATCAAAGGTTAATAAACATAATTAAAAGTGAAGAAAAATGATAGCCTGAGCGGGAATTAATTTTGCTCTTCTAAAAACTTTTGTCGGTACTCAGCTTTGATTTTTTCGTTTCTCCTTGATATAGAAGGCTTTTCAAAAAAGCTTCTCCTTCTGATTTCTTTCAAAACGCCAGTTCTTTCAAACTTCTTCTTGAATCTTTTTAAAGCTTTGTCGATTGACTCGTTTTCTTTTACGTTTACAATGATCATATAAAATCCTTTTTCAATTGGCCTGCAAAAGTAGTGAAATTAAAAAATACAAGCAAATGTAGATTTCTAAAAACTGGCAAATTTGGTCAAAAAATTTATTCTGTCCTCCAATTTTCCATGTCAATGATTAGCTTTGCGGAAATTTTTTATTCAAAATGAGCAAACAAAAGCCTTCTATTCCTAAGGGAACACGTGATTTTGGACCTGAACAGATGATCAGGAGGAACTATATCCTTCAGGTCATTAAGCGCACATTTGAGAAGTTCGGATTCCTTCCCATTGAAACTCCATCCATGGAGAATCTCGATGTGTTAATGGGAAAATACGGAGATGAGGGTGATAAACTTTTATTCAAGATTCTGAATTCTGGTGATTACATGAAAAATGTTGGTCCAGATGATGAATTTAATTCCATAAAAATATTACCAAAAATAGCCGAAAAAGGGTTAAGATATGATCTGACAGTTCCATTTGCACGATATGTTGCCATGAACCAGGGGACGATTAGTTTTCCTTTTAAAAGGTACCAGATCCAGCCGGTATGGCGAGCCGATCGTCCACAAAAAGGCCGCTATCGTGAATTTTACCAGTGCGACGCCGATGTAGTGGGGACAGATTCCCTGATTTGCGAGGCTGAAAATGTGCTGATGATCAATGAAGTTCTGACCAGCCTTGGATTTCAGGATTTTACAATTAAGATCAATAACCGAAAGATTCTGACAGGGATCACGGAAGTTATAGGCGCCAAAGGCCGGGAAGCTGAATTTTGTGTTGCAATTGATAAACTGGATAAAATCGAAAAAAAGAAGGTTATTGACGAATTGGTGGAAAAGGGATTCGGTAAAACAAGTATCAAAAACATTGATCCTTTTCTTGAGTTGTCAGGTGATAACAATACTCTTTTGAATAAGCTGAAGGAATTGCTTAATGATTCTGAAACAGGGATGAAAGGAATTCAGGAGATCAAGGCCATTCTCGGGTACCTAAAAGATTTTGATTATTCTCAGAAAAACCTCTCTATTGACTTAACCCTCGCCCGTGGATTAACTTATTATACCGGGGCGATTTTTGAAGTTGTTTCCAATGATTCCTCGATTACAAGCAGCATCAGTGGCGGAGGCAGGTACGATGATCTAACAGGTGTCTTTGGTCTGGAAGGAGTCTCCGGGGTTGGATTCTCATTTGGCATTGAACGGATTTATGACATCATGGAGGAGAAAAACCTTTTTCCGGATGAAAACCTGACAACAACAAAAGTTTTGCTGGCCAATTTTGATGAAGAATCTGAAAGGTATTCTCTGAGTATTTTGAACCAGTTAAGAAATTCAGGTATTTCAAGCGAAATTTATCCCGAATCGACTAAGCTGAAAAAGCAGATGAACTATGCCAACAGGAAAAATATCCCCTTTGTTTTAATGATAGGAAGTAAGGAAATTGAAAGCCAGCTATTTAGCCTGAAAAATATGAACACGGGCGAACAAAAGGAATTAGACCTGAAAAACATCATAGAAGAATTAAAATAACCAATTACTTTTTATAGTGGAAGGATCATATATTTAAAAAGAACTATGGCAAAGCCATCCATTTCACAATAATTAATTTCTGTTTGTATGCGTTTAATAAATATTTGGGACTTTTAAAATTTGAATTGAAACCAAAAGCTTTCAACATATTCTTTATTTTAATACTTGGAACTGTCATTGATATTTATGCACAAATATCTGCTGGCGGTGATTTTATGGTAGTTTCGAATGAAGGTTGCAATCCATTTACAGTTTCAGTCATAAATTTGTATGAATTGCCAGCTGTTTGCGATACCAATCCAGATAGTTCAGTGTGTAAACCAGTTACAGTTTATCAATATAGTGAAGGATTATCGCAGTCTAATGATACTTTTTATGTTTATACAAATCCCGGGATACATAAAATAACACAATTAGTTGCAGGTAGAACACCTCGGTTAGATTCTCTTTTTATTAGGGTCGTAGAACCAATCCCTCCTTCATTTATCCTGTCCAATTGCAAAGGCTCAGAAGCTTTTATTTATGCAGAAGACACACTATACAATGCCTATTTTGTTGACTGGGGGGATGGAACGAGTGAGAAGGTTCCAAAAGGTCAGATCAATCAACACGATTACGGTTCACTGGGGACATTCAGTGTGACCGTCACAGGCCTGATGGATTCATCAATGTCGGAAACTGATCTCGCCAATATCAACTGTCTTTCTACGCCACAGGATATCACACTTATTGACGACATCATACCAGGAAAAATAGACCAGGTAGAGGTAATGAATGGTGACAGTGTTTTGCTTAATTATTCGATAGACACAGGTACTTCTTACTATCTTGAGGTTAGTTTAAACGGATCTTCCAATTTCACGATCGTCGATACGCTTGCTTATGGGACCTTTCCCAATAATTATATCGTTGACGGATTGGATACCGAAACTAATTATTATTGTTTCAGGCTGACAGCGTTTGACCCTTGTGATGGTGATACACGACCTTCCCTGGTTGGTTGCAGTATATTGTTGAACGGTGCTGCGGCTAACAACGAAAATCGGGTTAACTGGCAAACAGAAACCACCGATCTGTTGATGTTTGAAGTTTTTAAGGATAATTCTGTGATCAATTCCCAAACCGGATTTCAATACATTGATACGGATGTCCAGTGTGGCTGGAATTATTGCTACCGTATCGTCATGTCTGAGAATAATGGTTTTGAAAGCTATAGTGACACGATTTGCATCACGGCCATATCAACGGATACCCCACCGGGAATTTCTGATATCAATGCAACTGTTGAAAATGATATGGTTGAACTTTCCTGGAGTGATCCGGCTACTATCCCCTTGGTATATTTTATCAATCGATATGTGAAGGGAGGTACTCAAGCTGAATCATTTAATTCTACTACTTCCGCCTTTACCGACTCTACTTCTCGGCCTTCTCAAAACTCCTATTTATATGAAATTTCCTATGAAGATCTTTGTGGAAATGTTTCTCCCGTAGCGACGGCAAGTCCTGTTTTTTTGTCAAAATACCTAAGTACAACAATACAGTGGACTAACTATCAGGGATGGCAAAACGGTTTTCAATTTTATCAACTGGAAACATATGATGATGGCGGCCAGCTATTGAACACAATCAATATTGGAACGGACACGTCTTATGCGGAAGTTGATTTTACAAATTTACCGCAAAATGTCGTATACAGAATTGTTGTTGTTCCCAATGATATGGGTTTACCTGATGTACATTCTAATTTTCTTCCGGTAACATTTCCATCCAGTGTCGTTTTCCCAAATGCATTTACTCCCAATGGGGATGGATTAAACGACGTTTTCATTTATGAAGGATTGTTTATCAATGAGTTTAGAATGGTTATTTATAATCGGTGGGGGGAAGCGATTTATGTGACAGAGAATCCCGATTTAGGCTGGGACGGCACAACTAATTCCAAGCAGGCACCGTCGGATATGTATATATTTAATGCAGAATTCAAAGATGAATCGGGGATTTCGTTCGTAAAAAAAGGTGAGGTATATTTGTTGAGATAAATAAAAGAATAATATGATGGACATGTCTAAAATGCTGGGTAAGATGAAGGAAATGCAGGAAAAAATAAAGGAAGCCCAGGATAATCTTGAAAATATCACTGCAACGGGAGAATCCGGGGCAAGTATGGTAAAAGCCACTGTTAACGGAAAGAAAAGAGTGATCAAACTTGAAATTGATGATGATATCGTCAAAAAGGAAGATAAGGAACTAATGGGCGACCTGATCGTCGCAGCTGTAAACAAAGCCCTTGAAAATGTAGAGGAAAAAGCCAACGAAGAATTAAGGAAAACGACTTCAGGAATGATCCCGAACATCCCGGGCATGGATTTTTCTAAAATGTTTTGATGAGCCAGGTCGCAATTGTCATTTTAAACTACAATGGCGTAGATTTTTTAAGTAAATTTTTACCTTCTGTCATCAATTATAGCAAGGGATACCAGATAATTGTTGCTGACAATGCATCAACGGATGATTCAATCCCCTTCCTGCAAAACAATTATCCTGAAATTAAAGTCATTTCTCTTGATCAAAACTATGGCTTTTGTGGAGGTTACAATCGCGCATTGAGAGTAGTAGATGCAGAATACTATCTTTTGCTGAATTCAGATATTGAAGTTACAAGAAATTGGATAAAGCCACTGTTGAATCTTTTCGAAAAGGATCCTACCATTGCAGTTGTTCAACCGAAAATCTTATCACATTCGGATAAAACCAGGTTTGAATATGCAGGGGCTGCAGGTGGCTACATGGATAAATACGGATATCCATTTTGCCGAGGAAGAATATTTAACTCGTTAGAAAAAGATGCTGGTCAGTATGACCTTGTTCACGAAATTTTCTGGGCATCCGGGGCATGTATGCTCATAAAAGCGAAAAATTTTTGGGAAGCAGATGGTTTTGATGAAAAGTTTTTTGCTCATATGGAGGAAATAGATTTATGCTGGAGATTAAAAAACCTTGGCTATAGGATCATGTATAGTCCTGGTTCAAAAGTGTATCATGTCGGAGGAGGTACTCTTCCTAAAAATAATCCAAAAAAGATATTTCTAAATTTCAGAAACAGCCTTTTTATGCTTGTTAAAAACCTGCCATCAAATAGATTGTTTTCAAAACTGTTAGTGAGAATGGTCCTTGATCTTCCTGCAGCTATCATGTTTATTTTACAGGGATCGCCCAAAAATTTCATGATGGTTTTTAAGGCTCACATGGATTTCTATCGCAATCTTCCTGATTTTTTGAATGATAAACTGGAAAATCAAAGATCTTTAAAGAGCTTCCAGGGATATTATCCCAAAAGCATCGTTTACCAATATTTTATTAAGAGAAAGAAAGTATTTTCAAAGTTATAATCAGGAGTACCACAACTTATTATACCTCCTTCTGATGTGCTTTCTGATGTTCATGATCCAAGCTAGTCCAAGGTACAAAATGATAGGTGATCCGAATGTAAGGAAGGAAGCATATATAAAAAAAATCCTAATACTGGAAATGGAGATATTGAGCTTTTCTCCGAGACGTGTACAAACCCCAAATGCCTGGTGTTCAAAAAAATTTTGTATTCTTTTCATTTTTTAAGCTATTTTAGAATAATTATTCCAGGTAAAAATGAAAGGCTAAATATACGCATCATTTTTTAATAGTAATATTGGAATAATTAAAATATAACAATATTTTTGCCCAAACTCAACGAAATTAAAACACAGATTCAGATGAGAAAAATAAGTTATTCTTTAGTCCTATTAAGTTTTGTGCTTTTTTCAGGATGCAAATTGCAGAAGATGATGAAAGCAGCAAAAGACCAACAACTTGAGGTTAATCCCAATCCTCTTGAGGTTCATGCAGACACTGTTAAATTTGATGTTTCCGTTAATCTACCTGTCAAAATGCTTAAGCCAGGTCTGGTCTATGGCGTAGACCTAAAGTATCTTTATGATGATAAAGAAGCAAGATTTGAAAGAGTAGAAGTTAAAGGAGACGACTTCCCAAGTTCAGATACTCAGGAACCAAGAGTTGTAGAAGATTTTCAATTTCCTTATACAGAAGGCATGGGTAATGGAGTTTTGGTGATGCAAGGTGTGGGTATTGATCCTAACAAAAACAAGGAGACTGATCCTCAACCAGAACCAGCTCTTGAAATTGCCAGAGGTCTTATTACTACATCAAAATTGGTTCAGACGCCATCTTACAGTGCAATGGTAAGCTATGATTACAAAGATGGTGATATCGATGGATGGACTCCTGAAGAGGAATTGGAGCCAACTAATGTAAACTTCTATTTCTCACAAGGCAGCTCTGTTTTGAGAAGCTCCGAAAGAAACGGTGAAAGAGGTAAATTCTTCCAGGCTTTTATTGCTGAGAAAAACGTAACACGAACTGTATCCATTACAGGTACTCACTCTCCTGAAGGTGCGGAAAGAATCAACTCAAGCCTTGCGCAGGATAGAGCTGATGTCATCGAAGACTGGTATAGAAGGATGATGCAGAGGTACGATTATAAAGGTGCTGCTGATTCTATTAATTTTATCCTTAAGCCAGTTGTTGAAGATTGGACAGAATTCAAAATGGCATTAGAAGATTACGATGGAATTGATCAAAGTCAGAAAAGCGAAATCCTTAACGTTGTCAACGGATCAGGCTCATTCGAAGAAAAAGAAGATGCTTTGCATAAATTGTCTTCTTACAAAGCAATATTCAGAGACATCTATCCTGATTTAAGGACAGCTCAAACTGAAATACTAACAGTTATCGAAAAAAGATCTGATGCAGAAATCTCGGTTTTGGCAAAACAAATTGCTGATGGTGAATTACCAGCAGATACTTTGTCATACGGTGAATTAGCGTATGCTGCTTACCTGACTCCTTCTCTTAGCGAAAAAGCTGCTATTTATGAAGCTACTGTTGGAACATATGACAACTGGGCTGCTCATAACAACTTAGGTGCTGTTTATTTGGCAATGGCCGCTGCAGGTGAGGGTTCCGGAAATCTTGAAAAAGCTGTTACCCAGTTCGAAATTTCAAATAACAAGAAATCAAACCCATATGCGACTGGCAACATGGGTGTAGCAGAATTGCAAACTGGAAATACTTCCAAAGCATATGATGATATCAATAGCGCTGTTGGAATGAGTTTGCCTTCAAAAGATGTTCAGGGATTCAATGGTGTAAAAGGAGCAATCGAGATCAAGAAAGCAGCTTATGACGATGCCGTAAGAAGTCTTTCAAGCTCAACTAATGAGCCTGATAATTTATTCAACAAAGCTCTTGCACAAGTATTGTCTGGCGACAATCAAAATGCATTGTCAACTTTGGATGAATTAGAAGACGCTGATTCTGATTACGCAATGGGTCAATATCTTGCTGCTGTAGCTTCTGCAAGGCAAGGTAATGAAGATGATGCCGTTACCCATCTTACAAGCGCAGTATCAAGTGATTCTTCATTGAAAGAGAAAGCACTTACTGATCTTGAATTTAGAAATATATCTGGAAGCGAAGCATTCCAGAATGCATTGAAATAAAGAATATTTAAATTCGTAAATGAGCCCCGTTATTCAGCGGGGCTTTTTTTTGCTTCAATTCTTTAGTTAATATTTCCGATAAACGATCAAATCCCTATTTTTGCATTTCAAAATTTTGAACTATGGTTGAGAAACAATTTAGAGAAGTCATACGAGATGCCATGAGTGAAGAAATGAGAAGAGACCCAAAGGTTTTTCTCATGGGAGAAGAAGTGGCAGAATACAATGGAGCCTATAAAGCCAGCCAGGGTATGCTGGATGAATTTGGCCCTGACAGGGTGCTGGATACTCCAATTTCAGAGTTAGGTTTTGCAGGATTGGGAACTGGCGCTGCCATGAATGGTCTTAGGCCCATCATAGAATTTATGACATTTAACTTCTCTCTTGTTGCCATAGATCAACTTATCAATGGCGCGGCAAAGGTGTTTTCTATGTCAGGCGGGCAATTCAGTGTTCCAATCGTGTTCCGGGGACCAACTGGTAACGCTGGTCAGCTGGCCGCTCAGCACTCACAAAACTTTGAGAACTGGTATGCCAATACACCCGGTCTGAAAGTGGTTGTCCCCTCCAACCCTTATGATGCAAAAGGACTTCTGAAAGCTTCTATCCGTGATGATGATCCTGTTATTTTCATGGAATCTGAGCTTATGTATGGAGATAAGGGTATGGTGCCGGAAAATGAATATCTTCTTCCTCTCGGAGTAGCTGATGTAGTGAAAGAAGGGAACGACGTAACAATTGTCTCTTTTGGAAAGCTGATGAAAGTAGCCAACCAGGCCGCCCAGGAGTTGGAAAAAGATGGGATTTCAGCTGAAGTTATTGATTTAAGAACTGTTCGCCCAATTGACTATGAGGCGATTGTTAATTCAGTAAAGAAGACTAACAGGCTTGTATGCGTAGAAGAAGCATGGCCTTTGGCATGTATTTCAGCTGAAATTACTTACCACATCCAGAGAAATGCATTTGATTATCTAGACGCTCCGGTTCAGCGAGTTGTGAATATGGATGTTCCACTCCCATACGCTCCAACTTTGATCGAGGCTGCTCTTCCAAATGTAAAAAGGACCATCGAGGCAGTTAAATCTGTGATGTATGTCTGAGATTTTATAATATGGAAATAATAGAAAAAGGGGCGATCTCGCCCCTTTTTCTATTTATTCGGTTGAGGTGTCATTCGTAAATATGGTTTTATTTCCTTAAAGCCTTTTGGAAATTTAGCAGGAATGTCCGCTGTAGCAATAGATGGCACAACAACGCAATCGTCGCCATCAACCCAGTTTGCTGGAGTAGCTACCTGATGATAGGCAGTTAATTGCAAAGAGTCGATCACCCTTAGAATTTCGCTAAAATTCCTTCCTGTTGATGCAGGATATGTCAGCGTCAATTTAATTTTCTTATCCGGACCAATGACAAATACAGAACGAACAGTAGCTTTATCATCTGCATTGGGATGGATCATATCATAGAGAGAAGCTACTTTTCTATCAGAATCGGCAATGATCGGGAAATTGACATGTGTATTTTGAGTTTCATTGATATCGTTGATCCAACCCTTGTGTGAGTCAAGATCGTCAACCGAAACAGCGATTACTTTAACATTCCTCTTATCGAAATCATCTTTTAGCTTTGCGGTCATTCCAAGCTCGGTGGTACAAACAGGGGTATAATCGGCAGGATGAGAATACAGAACTCCCCAGCCGTCGCCCAGCCAGTCATGAAAATTAATTTCTCCTTCTGTAGTTTGTGCAGTAAAATTGGGAGCTTCGTCCCCTAATCTGAGTGACATAGTTTATATATTTTTGGGTTAATAATTTTTCCTTTGCTTTAAATACTGAAATTTAATATACATTGTTGTAATAATCTGCATTTATATTGGAAGTAGTTTTCATTCTTGTTGAGCCGGGTGTTCCCCGGAATGTTGGTGGAGCAGCAAGGGCTCTTAAAACAATGGGATTTCAGCATTTGAGAATCATCAACTCTAATGTTCATAATCATGAAGAGGCAAAATGGCTGGCACATGGGTCATTAGAAATTTTGGAAAATGCAGAAAACGTTCCTTCACTTAATGAAGCTATCCAGGACATTGATTTTCTGATCGGGACTACAGCAAAGGCGAGAAGTTCTAAAAAAGAATATTATTCTCCTGCTGAGGTTGGAGATATTCTTCGGGGTAAAACAAATAGCCTACACAAGGTTGGGATCCTGTTTGGAAAAGAAGAAAGTGGCTTGAATAATGAAGATCTTCAGAAATGTGATATTGCTTCTACCATCCCACTAAAGACCGTATTTCCTTCACTGAATTTAGCTCAATCGGTTATGCTGTATGCTTATGAATTATCGAAGGAGAACCTTCAATCGAAGGTTACAAATATTTCCAAAGGCAGGATTTATCCAACTGTCAAAAGTAAGTTGGTCGAATCATTCAACAGAACTACCATTAAAAATAACCCTGTGCTATTTAATAGAATTTTAGAAAGATTGTCCGTGATGGGAGATGATGATTTAAAACTGATCTTGTCGGTGATTGAAAAATTTGATAATAAATAAGGGCTGTCCTTTGGAACAGCCCTATTAAAATTCTATCCCATAAATTGGATTTAGTTTAGCTTATCCAGAACCTCCATTACTTCACGAACGTGCTTTTCCGAAGTTTTAAGAAGCTCCATTTCATCTTTGCTGAGATCCAATTCAATTATTTTTTCGATCCCATTTTTGCCAAGTATCACAGGAACACCCAGATAGCAATTATCGATACCGTATTCCCCCTCAAGCTTTACACAAACCGGGAATACCCTTTTCTGGTCACGGACGATCGCTTCAGCCATCTGAGCAGCAGCCGAACCTGGCGCATACCATGCAGAAGTTCCCATGAGCTTGACTAATTCTCCCCCTCCGACTTTTGTTCTTTCTACTATTTTATTCAACGAATCCTCATCGATTAGCTCTGTCACAGGAATTCCACCTACTGTTGTATATCGTGGCAAGGGAACCATTGTATCTCCATGTCCTCCCATCAAAACTGCCTGAATGTCTTTAGGCGAAACATCCAAAGCCTCAGCAAGAAAAGCCCTGTATCTTGCAGTGTCTAAAATTCCAGCCATACCCATTACTTTATTTCTGGATTTTTTAGAAATTAGATGAGCCTGGTAAGTCATTACATCCAATGGGTTAGAAACAATAATGATAATTGCTTCAGGAGAATGCTTGATGACATTTTCAGTGACAGTTTTGACAATGCCAGCATTTGTTTCGATCAGGTCGTCCCTGGTCATCCCCGGTTTTCTGGGTAAACCGGAAGTGATAACAACTACATCAGAACCAGCAGTTTTCGTATAGTCGTTTGTGACACCAATGGTTCTTGTGTCATACAGATTAATGGGGGATTTTTGCCAGATATCCAGTGCCTTACCTTCAGCAAATCCTTCCTTTATGTCAACAAGCACAACTTCGTTGGCTATCTCACGGTAAGCCAGTACATCTGCACATGTGGCGCCAACGTTTCCAGCACCTACAACAGTAATTTTCATGTTTTATTTATTTTGGGATTTAAAGATTACTTTAAGAATGCTGCAAAGTTATACATTCGCATCTTTTATTGGAATAAATCTAAATTATATGTATTCAAAAATTGACTTTAGTCATTCAATCTAGTGTTAAGTTAAGTATACTGTGCTATATAAGTCGCAGTCATTTTTGATTTCAGGCAATTCAAAAATATGAATAACTTAACACTAGCTTCCGAAAATCTGGCTGAGATTGAAAAGACCATGGGAAGACTTATATCCCTTGAAAAGATTTAGATGAAATTCGTTTAAAATCTCTGAATACGATTCCATCATTTTAACTTTTACTTTTTCACTACTACTGAAAATGTCTTCGATATTAAGCTTTGGCAAGACATACAACTCTGATTGTTCTGACACGACAATAGCATTATAATGACGGATGGAGTCATTTAAAATGGAATTTTCTCCAAATGAAGAGCCAGATTTCAAGATCTGTAAGTTTTCAAAATCATCCTTGATGTCGAGACAAACGGATACCTTTCCACTTTTGACCAAATAAAGTGCATTGCTGGGGTCATTTCTGAAAAAAACTACTTCATCCATTTTGTACTCTCTTAAATAAAAATAAGGATGGAAAAGGGCCATCTCTTCATAGGTAAGTTTTTCAAACAATTTCATACGGGCGAGGAATCTGAAAAAATTGATTTCCTTTTCACTATATGACTTCTTAAAGAGGCTGATCATTTGTCGCTGTTTTGGTAATTTTTAAGACCGTGGTTGTTTTATCTGTAATTTTTACACGGTCATCAATTCTATGGCCAACTACCCAGAATATACTTTCATTTGATGTCAGAACATAAATTCTGGTTTTCAAGATAACAGGAATTTTTTCATCGATCATAAAATCACTTAGCTTTTTTTGGTGTTTCATTCCCAATGGAATAAATCGATCCCCATGCTTCCAGGGCCGCAAAACGAACGGCAGGTCAACTTTATCAGCGTCGATAAAAGCCAGATCTGGTGATGGATCAATTACTATTTTATTCCGATCGATGAGCTCAAAATTCAATTCATAATCAGGCATGTTAATGACCGCTTCGAAACTATCAGCTTCATGTATTTTTTCAATTTGATTGATTGGTGAAATAATCATGAAATTCCGATCCACATTAAGCAGATAGTCTTGAGAATAAAATACCTTTCCGCTTTGATGATTAATAGCTTCCAGAATACCTAGGGTTTGTGGATAGTTAAATCCAAAGTCTCTGATCAACTCAAATAGTACAGCTTTCTTTCCTGCCACATTTGAGATGGAGTTTAGATCTAGCCAATAGTCCCCTTCCTTTTCTTTTATCCCCTTTCTTTTGAGTTCATCGACCTGATGGATAAACATATCCTCTACACTGCTTATTCGGTCCATTGTGGAAGAGAATGTGTCTTCCAATTTAGGATTTATCTGTTTCAGCAAAGGAATTACTTCATTCCGGATAAGATTGCGGTGATATTTGGATGATATATTGGATGCGTCCTCTCTCCACTTTAGGTTTTCCTTATTGGCATATTCGACGATTTCACTTTTTGATGCAAATAGCATCGGGCGGATGATTGTTTCGGTTTTGGCAATTATCCCATGTAGTCCCGCAATTCCTGTACCTTTCACAAGGTTATAAAGGACTGTTTCTATGCTATCGTTTTTATGATGGGCAGTCGCTAAGTAATCATATTGTTTTTCTTTTAGCAGATCATTAAACCAATTATATCGTAGTTCACGAGCAGCCATTTGTACGGATATCCCTTTTTTATTCGTTAGCTCAGAAACATTAAATTTTTGCGTGAAAAAATCAATATTAAACCTTGAAGCATATTCCTTTACAAACCGCTCATCTTCATCCGATTCGCTACCTCGTAACTGAAAATTGCAGTGTGCAATGGCAAATGAAAATTTTGATTTTTGAAACAGGTCTAACATGACCATAGAATCAATTCCACTACTGATTGCCAGTATAACCTTATGGTTGCTGGTAAGTATTTTGTTGTTTTTGATGAAGTTTAAAAATGTTTCAACCATCGTTTCGCCTACATTTTTACGTAGATTTGTGCATTATTTCAATTTCAATGAAATTTAATTATACAATATTAATTATTTCCTCCTTAGTTCTGATAACAGTAACGCAGACCCTGGCTCAGACGAATGATAAAATTGAACACAGCGAGGACAGGCTACTTGGGCGAAGAATAAAAGGTGAAAATGTGAATGTATTGGTTGGAAATGTTGAATTCCGACAGCCAAAAACAATCATTAACTGCGATTCGGCCATTTTTTATCCCAATAAGAATTCATTGGAAGCTTTTGGCAGAGTAAAAATTTATGATAAAGTAGATTCGGTTACCATTACCTCCAGGAAACTGACTTATGATGGAAATTCCAGGTTGGCGAAGATCAGGGAAAATGTTGTTTACAAAGACGATTCAGTTTTACTCTATACGGATCACCTCGATTATGATATGATCAACAGATCAGCCAAATATTTCAACGGAGGTCGGGTGGTTGACCAGGAGAACACTTTGACAAGTACCAATGGATTTTACGACACAGAAGCGAACGTCCTCACTTTTACGAATAATGTCAAAGTCACCAATCCCGAATATATCCTGGAAGGTGAAAACCTGGTTTATAACCTCATTACAAATATTGCCGTCATTAACAGTCCAAATACCATCACCAGAAGTGACGGCACAGTTTTAAATGCTGAGCAGGGCAGTGAATTTAACATAAACGATTACGAATATATTTTTTCGGTTTCGGAGATTGAAACGGAATCATACATTCTTAGTGCGGACAGGATGTTTTTTGATGACCTGCGTGATTATTATAAGGCCGAAGGAAATGTAAAATTAATTGGAAAGGAAAATGAAGTAATCGTAACCGGGAAAGAAGCCTATCATCAAAAACCACTTGGGATAACAGTAATTTATGGTGATCCCATCATGAAAAAAAATGCACAGGGAGATACCCTTTATTTGACAGCTGACACCCTCAGATCGATTGATAGTGAGATACCGAAAGATCGTAGAATGCTTGGTTATCATAATGTAAAGGTTTATAAGACTGGTCTTAGGGGAAAAGCTGACTCACTCTCCTATCATCTATCTGATTCCCTTATTTACTTTTACAATGATCCCATTTTGTGGAATCATGAAACCCAGATAACAGCCGATTCTATTAGTGTAACTATTAATAATGGTTTGCTTGACGAATTGGTCACTAAGCGCAATTCTTTTATTATTTCAGAGGATTCAACAAAAAATTATCAGCAATTAAAAGGCCGTGATATGGTTTCGAAATTTGCAGATAACAGGATTGTTTCAGTGGATATTTATGGTAACGGAGAGTCTAATTATTTTGAGTTGGAAAATAATTCTGAGGCATTAATGGGGATGAATAACATCATTTGCAGCACCATGAAAATTCGTTTTAAAAACAATCGTGTTCAAACCATTAGTTATTATACGAATCCTGATGGGAAATTTATTCCAGTTCATGAGCTAAGAGAAGATGAAAAGTTTCTTGCAGGTTTTAATTGGAGAATTAAGGAGAGGCCTGAATTATGGCAGATTCTTGATATCAGTCAGGAGGAGTTTGAGCGAGAGTATAATAAACCAATAACACCTGAAGCACAAACAGAAATGAGGGAGATGGAAAGGCAAGATATTGAAGATCCGGAAGTGTTAAACAAACTATTGCCGGAAGAAGAATCCCAACCCAAATAACTCCGTTAACAAAAATTAACATCCAAAACTTTAATTTGATGTCATATTTTTTTCATTTGCAGTTAGTTAGCAAATTGTTTATTAACGATCATAATTTTATATTTGCAGGCTTATGCAAAAAAGGGCTTTAATTTATATTACAGGTTTTCTCGTAGTTATCCTTTCTTCGTGCAGTGAATTCAGGAAAGTTCAAAAAAGTACGGACGTTACTGAAAAGTATGAAGCTGCCATGAAGTACTATGAAAAGCAAGATTATTACCGGGCAAACATCCTCTTCGAGCAAATCATGCCATTTTACCGGGGGAAAAAGGAAAATGAAGACATTCAATTTTACTATGCCTATGTCCAGTATTATCAGAAGCAATACATACTAAGTGCTCATTACTTCAAAAGCTTTTATGATACTTACCGACGCAGTGAACATGCTGAGGAAGCTTTTTTTATGCATGCATACAGTTTGTACATGCAGTCGCCCCCGTACAATCTTGATCAGTCAAGCAGTGAGGAGGCTATTGCGGCTTTGCAGACATTTATTAACAAATACCCTGATAGTGAACACATGGATGAAGCAGTCGATATCATGGTAGAGTTGAGGGCAAAGCTAGAGATGAAAGCCTTTGAAAATGCCAAACTGTATTATCACAGGGGAATATATTCTGCTGCACTCATTGCCTTTGATAACTTTGCGAAAGATTTTCCGGATTCGGATTATAATGCAGAAGCATCTTATTTAAAAATTGCTGCTGCATACGATTATGCTCAAAGGAGCATCTTATCCAGACAAAAGGAACGCTACCAGGAAAGTGTTGATCTATATCTTGAAATGGTTGACGATTTCCCTGAAAGTAAATGGATAAGACAAGCTGAAAGCATCTACAACAATAGTGTTGAGCAGATCGATAAGTTTAACAAGAATAATTTATAAGAACATATTATGTCAGATAAAGCATCATTAATTACAAGGGATTTAAATGAATTGGCCAAGCCAACGGGTAATGTTTATGAGTCAATCGCTGTCATTGGCAAAAGATCAAGACAATTGGCTACAAGGCAAAAAGAAGAGTTGAGTAGCAAACTAGCTGAATTTGCTACAACTGTTGACAACCTTGAGGAGATTTTTGAAAACAGGGAACAAATTGAAATTTCGAAATTTTACGAAAGGATGCCGAAAACAACATCGGTTGCAACAGAGGAATTTTTGGATGAAAAATTGAGATTTCATTTACCGGAGGAAAATGAATAAAAATGCTCCGTGGGAAGAAGATCTTAATTGGAGTTTGCGGCAGCATAGCTGCATATAAGATTGCTCAATTAACAAGACTTTTAGTTAAGGAGGGTGCTCAGGTCAAAATTATCATGACGCCCTCCTCTACTTATTTTATTACCCCTCTTACACTTTCTACCCTTTCCAAAAATCCTGTTCTTATCGAATATTTTAAAGATCAGACAGGTGAATGGAATAGCCATGTTGAGATGGGGCTCTGGGCCGATTATTTTCTGGTAGCGCCGGCAACGGCCAACTCATTGGCAAAATTCGCGCATGGTATCTGCGACAATCTCTTAACTGCAACATATCTTTCTGCTAAATGTCAGATACTAATAGCGCCGGCTATGGATCTTGATATGTACCAGCATCCAACTACTTTGGAAAACCTGGCAAAACTCGAATCTTTTGGTTGCAAAATCATCCATGCGGAACATGGGGAGTTGGCTAGCGGATTAGTTGGTGAAGGCAGAATGGCAGAACCTGAAAGTATTCTTTCCTTTCTGAAATCAGAGATTGACAGAAATTCACCCTTAAAAAATAAAAGGGCACTCATTACTGCGGGGCCTACTTACGAAGCAATTGATCCTGTCCGGTTTATTGGAAATCATTCATCAGGAAAAATGGGATTTGCCATAGCGGAAACCATGGCAAGCCTGGGGGCTTATGTTGACCTCGTTAGCGGACCGACCCAGCTCCAAATTAACCATCCAAATATCCGCTTGACAAGAGTCCAGGGCTCGAATGAAATGTATGAGGCTTGCGAAACCGTTTATCCGAATTCTGATATCACTGTTTTGTCCGCTGCTGTGGCAGATTATAAACCTATTCATGTAGCTGATCAAAAACTCAAGAAGCATTCTGAGAAATTAAATATCCAGCTGGAAAAGACGATCGATATTGCTGAAACGTTAGGAAATAAAAAGAAAGAAGGGCAGTTTTCTGTAGGTTTTGCTTTAGAAACAGAGAATGAACTGGAAAATGCAAGAAAGAAATTGGTTTCAAAAAAATTTGATCTGGTCGTATTAAATTCCCTTAATGACGAAGGCGCTGGTTTTGGTTTTGATACCAATAAGATCAGGATCATAGATGCGAGGGATCGGATTGAGGAATTTGAACTCAAACCGAAATCAGAAGTTGCTAAGGATATTGTAAACTCAATTATTAGCCATTTAAATGAGTAAATTTTTTACAGCTATATTGGTTTTTGTTTTTATCTTTCAATTTACCGGATTTTCACAGGAATTGAATTGTAGGGTAGTGGTAGATGCCCAGCGTATTCAAACTACGGACCGGGAAGTATTCAGGGATTTGGAGGAGTCAGTAGAAAATTTCATGAACAACCGGAAGTGGACATCAGAATCATTTTTACCTGAAGAAAGGATTAATTGTAATTTAATCATTACACTTACCGGTTCTCCCGCTATTGGAAGTTATGAGGGAACAGCGCAGATCCAATCTTCTCGTCCGGTTTACAATACCAACTATGAAAGTCTTGTATTAAATTTTGCAGATCGCGATTTTAACTTTGACTATGTGGAGTCTCAGCCTTTGGAATTTAGTGAGACGCTTTACAACAATAACCTGACCTCTATGTTGGGTTTTTATGCCTATATCATCATTGGGATGGACCATGACACATTTTCAAGTCTCGGGGGCACACCTTATTTTGCCAGGGCATTGGATATTGTCAATCTAGCCCAGGCAACGAATGTAACCGGATGGCAGCCATTTGACAGCAACAGAAACAGATATTGGCTACTTGAAAATCTCACCAATAAAACTTCTGAAGAATTCAGAAAGGAATACTACAATTATCATCGAAATGGACTAGATACATTTATAGAAAAGCCCAATGATCTACGAACCCATGCCTTAAGTTTGTTGGAAAAGCTTCAGGAAATTGAAAAGCTAAGGCCTAATTCCATAATAAAGATTTCATTTTTTGATGCCAAGCAAGATGAAATAATCAATATTTTTAAACAGGCAAACCCTTCACAAAAACGGGAAGCTTACGATATTTGTGCTAAGATTGAACCAAGCAGCACAGATAAGTTCAAAGAAATTCTTGAAAATTAATTGAACCATGCTAAAGCATCTTGAGATAAAAAATTATGCTCTGATCAAAGAGCTTGAACTCGATCCGTCTGAGAATTTGAATACCATAACAGGAGAGACGGGGGCAGGTAAATCCATTATGCTTGGCGCAATTGGCCTTTTAATGGGAAATCGGGCTGATACCAAAGCTTTGCTGGATCCAAATGAAAAATGCATTGTTGAAGGGGTTTTTGATATAAGGGAATACAATCTCAGGGAGATTTTTCTGTCATTGGAATTGGATTATTTTGATGAATGCATTTTGAGAAGGGAGATAGCCCCTTCCGGGAAATCCAGGGCTTTTATCAATGATACACCCGTCAATCTTGATGCAGCAAAGGAAATTGGTTCGTACCTTATCGACATTCATTCTCAATCTGACACACTTTTACTTGGAAAATCTGATTTTCAATTGAAATTGATCGATTCTTTTGCAGGCAATCTAAATTTATTGGAGGAATATAGACAAGCGTTTACCAGCTACCGAAAATCTACAAAAAAGTATGAGGATTTGCTAAAACATGCCAATGGGATCAAAAGTGAAGCCGATTACAATCAGTTTTTATTTGACGAATTGGACAAAGCCGATCTTCAGAAAAAAGAACAGGAAGAGCTGGAAGAGGGACAAAGACTACTGGAGCATGCCGAAGAAATAAAAAAGAAACTATTGGAAGGAATGGAGTTGCTGCAGGAAAATGACTTTTCTGTACTAAGCTCATTACAGGTTTTGTCAAAAAATCTGGCGTCAATTAGCGATTATTCCGAGAATTACAAAAGTCTTTATCAAAGAATTGAAAGTGCCTTGATTGAGCTCAAAGATATCCAGGATGAGCTTGAAGGTGAGGAAAACCGGATTGAGTTTGACCAATCGAAACTGGAAGAAATAGTTGAAAGGCTTAGCCTCATCTATAGGCTACAACAAAAACATTCGGTTGATAATATTGAGGATCTTTTAAAGATCAAAGACCAACTGGAGGAAAAACTACATGTCAGTTCAAATATTGATGAAGAGGTAGAGAGGGCTAAAAGTGCTTCTGAGGAATTCTACCATAAAGCAAAAGAACTCGCGACACAATTGTCAGAAGGACGCAAAAATGTTTTTGTCCCATTGAAATCAAAACTTGAAAAATTACTTGCTGACCTTGGAATGCCTCACGCAATCATAGAATTTCATCGTCTTGAAATAGCGCCTAATGCTCAGGGTATTGACGATATTAAAATTCTTTTTAGTGCCAACAGAGGAGTACAACCTGAAGAGCTCAAAAAAGTGGCGAGTGGTGGAGAATTTTCCCGGCTTATGTTTGCCATTAAAAATATCATAGCCGAAAGGACCTCTCTGCCAACCATTATTTTTGATGAAATTGATAGTGGAATTTCAGGTGAAATAGCTTTAAAAATGGCGGTTCTGATGAAGAAAATGTCAGCTAAACACCAGGTTATTACGATCACCCATCTCCCGCAAATCGCTTCAAAGGGGAATCAGCACTTTTTTGTATATAAAGACAATTCCGAAAACATTTCAGTCAGTCGTATCAGACAGCTGGCCAATGATGAAAGAATCCTGGAAATCGCAAAAATGATTGGCGGAGATCAGCCCACTGAAACAAACCTGAACAGCGCCCGTGAATTGCTGGCCTAGTGTTATATATTTATACAAACCATAACACTTGCAATTCGTAATTATATTTCAATGCAATTTTAGGTAAATGGGAAAACAATTCGACGCAATCAGCCCGGAAGTCGGGGAATTTATTCAAAATCAAAAAATATTTTTTGTTGGTACTGCTGCCGAAAGTGGCAAAGTAAATGTCTCTCCTAAAGGAATGGATACATTGAGGGTTTTAGCTCCTAACAAAGTTTTATGGCTTAATTTAACGGGTAGCGGCAATGAAACTGCTGCCCATATTCAGAAGAATAGCAGGATTACCATTATGTTTTGTGCTTTTGAAGGGAAACCTCTCATTCTTCGTTTATATGGAACAGCTGAAATCTATCATTCCTATGATGAGGAATGGGGTGAATTGATCAAGAATTTCCCTTATATTCCTGGCTCCAGGCAGATTTTTAAGGTATCCATTGATATGGTACAGACTTCATGTGGAATGGCTGTTCCGTTTTATGACTTTAGAGGAGAAAGAAGAGAATTAGAAAGCTGGGCAGAAAAGCAAGGCGAAGAACGTCTCAAAAATTACAGGAGAGAGAAAAACACTTATAGCCTGGATGGATTTGAAACCAGCATTGAAAAATAATCACCCGTTAGCACAATTTATAAAATCACTGTTTTGTTTTTGATGACGAAAACCCGGTCGCTAAATACCATTTTTAAAGCATTAGACAATACGATTTTCTCAACATCTCTTCCGGCCCGGGCCATGGTGATCGCATCCATTGCATGATTTGTTTGCACGACATCCTGGTTGATAATCGGGCCTTCATCCAGGTCTTCATTCACAAAATGAGCAGTTGCTCCTATCATTTTCACTCCCCTGGCATACGCCTGTGCATAAGGCTTGGCTCCAATAAATGCCGGTAAAAAAGAGTGGTGAATATTAATGATCCGATTGGGAAAATTACTGGTAAATTCCGGTGTGAGAATCCTCATGTATTTGGCAAGAACCAGGTATTCCGGCTGATATTTCTTAACAATTTTGAGAACCTCATTTTCATGCTGATGACGCTCCTTTTCTTTGGCGGGTATAAAATGAAACGGAATATCGAGCTTTTCTACAAATTCCCGCAGGGTTTCATGATTACTGATTACGGCTTTAACATTAGCATTAAGTTCACCAAAATGATGCCTGACCAACAAATCCCCCAGGCAATGGTACTCTTTCGTGGCAAATATGACAATTTCCTTTTTGTGTTTGACAAATAATTCAGCATTCGCTTCGGGAGGAAGTATTTTCAAAATTTCTTTCCTAACCTTTTCCTTGTCGAGTTCACCTTCCACCTCAGATCGCATGAAAAAGTGTCTGTTTTCTTTGTCGACAAATTCCTCGTTCTCGGTCATATTCAATCCGTGGGAGAAGAGGATACCAGATATTTTATGTACAAGCCCTTTCTGATCCGGGCAATCTATTTTTAAAATGTATTGCATTTATTATAATTTCAGGGTTAAATATAGCTTAAAAATACTATCCTGCCTTTTCCATAAATAATTAAGCTTTGATCAAAAACAATTATTATTATGCTTAATAGTTATGGATATTTGGAAACTTAAATTTTTAATTGGAAAGATATCGGATCATCTATGATAAGGAAAGTGTTGTTTTCATTCAGTTTTTTTATCCTTTTAACCGGGGTTTTATTGGCTCAAAAGCCAAAATCTTATTCAGCTTCAGATATACAATTGAGACTGGAAAAGCTCAATGTTTTGGGAACGGCACTTTATGTTGCGGCCCATCCTGATGATGAGAATACCAGGCTGATTACATATTTGGCTAATGGTAAGAAATTCTATACTGGCTATTTTGCCTTTACCCGTGGCGATGGAGGACAGAATCTTATAGGCCCTGAGATCAGGGATCAATTAGGAGTGATCCGGACTCAGGAATTGTTGGCAGCGAGAGAAATAGATGGCGGTGAGCAGTTTTTTAGTCGTGCTGTTGATTTTGGATACTCCAAACATCCGGATGAAACTTTTCAGATCTGGGACAGGGAAAAGGTCTTGAGTGATATGGTTTGGGTGATTCGAAAGTTCAGACCCGATGTGATCATATGTCGGTTTAATACGGAACCTGGGACAACTCATGGTCATCATACTGCATCTGCCATCATTGCTGGTGAAGCCTTTAAAATCGCAAATGATCCGGAAGTCTTCCCTGAGCAATTAAAGTATGTGAAAACCTGGCAGCCAAGCGCTGTTTACTGGAATACCTACTGGTGGAGACGGGAAGAAGGATTAGACCTGGAAAAATTGCCTAAATATGATATTGGGGAATACAATCCGTTATTAGGACAATCATATTCGGAAATAGCAGCCTTAAGTCGTAGTCAGCACAAAAGCCAGGGATTTGGGGCAACAGGCCAGAGAGGTGAAATCATGGAGTATTTTAGCTTTGTGGATGGAGAGGAAGCAAAAGAAGATCTCTTCGAGCATATTGATGTCTCCTGGAACAGGGTCGAAAATGGGGAATATATTCAAAAGGAGATAAATAAAATACTTGACAAATATGATCCAAAAAAGCCCTATGAAATAGTAGCTGATTTACTCAGTCTGCGAAATTCAATTGATAATCTTAATAATAAGTTTTGGAGAGAGAGAAAACTAAATGAAGTTGATGAGCTTATTTATGCATGTCTCGGACTTTACCTGGAGGTCACCGCAAATGCCTATTCAGCAACTCATGGAGACTCGCTTTATCTCACTTTTGAAGCCATCAACCGCTCACCGGTTAATGTAAAACTTTTGTCATACTCCATTGACCAGGTAAATATTCCAGGGACTATGGATTCACTTTTAATGCCAAATGAAGATCGAAATGATAAATATGGCATCATCATTCCTGATGACATTTCTTATTCGCAACCTTATTGGTTACAGGAAAAGGGGTCTCTTGGGATGTTTAAGGTTGATGACCAAAGACTGATAGGGAGAGCTCAGAATGGAAATGCTTTGGATGCCAGTTTCAATTTGGAAATTAATGGAATACCAATCCAGTTTAATAAAGCCGTTGTGTATAAACACAATGATCCCGTGAAAGGCGAGATGTATCGACCATTTGTCGTAATCCCACCGGTTTTTACTCAGATCAATGGCTCGGTGATGGTGTTCTCAAATGAACAACCTCGGGAGGTGACTGTAAAGGTAAAATCAGGAAAGGATAGTATTCAGGGAAAAGTAAGACTGGAAATCACCGACGGTTGGAAAGTTGAGCCTGGTTTTTATGATTTTAATTTAAAAGTCAAAGGACAGGAGCAATCTTTCTCATTCACAGTTACTCCACCCGATACAAAATCTAAGGTAATCGCAACAGCTATTGCGGAATACAAAGGCAAAGCTTACGAGCGATCTTTGGTCAATATTGAATATGACCATATCCCATCTCAGGTCTTATTTGAGGATGCTACTGCGAGCTTTGTGAGAATAGAGTTAAGTAAGAAAGGAAGCGAAATCGGGTATATCATGGGTGCAGGTGATGCCATTCCTGAAGCCCTTCAACAAATTGGATACAATGTTGAGATCATCAATGATAAGGATTTTAGCCAGGACTATCTCCAAAAATTTGACGCCGTCATTCTGGGAATACGTGCTTTGAATACCGTTGAGCGGCTTAATTTTGACATGCCAAAGCTATTGGAATATGTAAAAAATGGTGGAACACTTCTCACACAGTATAACACTAGTCACAGAATGGTTACGGACCATTTTTCACCGTACGAGCTAAAGCTATCCAGAAACAGGGTAGCTGTAGAAGAAGCTGAAATTAAGATCATCAAACCCAAGCATCCTGTCATGAATTATCCAAATAAGATTACTGATGAGGATTTTCAAGATTGGGTACAAGAACGAGGATTGTACTTTCCTGAAGAGTGGGACAAAAAATTTGACACTGTCATTTCTACACACGACCCTGGAGAGGACCCACTGGAAGGAGGGATTCTTGTGGCAAAATACGGTAAGGGATATTTTATCTATTCGTCCTTGTCGTGGTTTAGGGAATTACCGGCTGGTGTATCCGGTGCGTACAGACTATTTACAAATTTGATTTCGGTTGGGAAGGAATAACTAGGATGGTAATTGGATGACAAAAGTGGTCATTCCTTTTTCCTGGTTTTGGTAAAATATTTCACCATCCATTTTCTCCAGAAATTTATGGGTCAGAAATAGACCTAATCCGGATGAACCTTCTCCCTTAGTCGGCTTGGGGGATAATTTTGAAAACTTTTTGAAAAGCAGGTCCAATTCTTCCATGGGAATGTTCTGTCCAAAATTAGTAAAGGAAATACTATAAATTTTATCTTCCAGTTTCAGTTCAACATTAATGGGCTTGCTTTCGCTTGTAAATTTCACCGCGTTGGAAATAACGTTTTCGATTGCTCGCTGCAAATAATATGGATCTGCCAGGACAAGAGGATTTTTACAATTTGAATTAAAATGAACCCTGGTGTTTTTGAGTTCAGCCAATGGGTCAAAATTTTGAATTGCTTTCGTTATGATCAGATTGAGGTCACACTGCTCCTTTTTAATGTCCATTTTGTCATCCTCAACCACTTTGACGTCATGCATGTTTCTCACCAGTTCCAAACCGCTCATCACTGCGATATGCATATTGTCCAGGTATTCGAGCTGGTTGGTATTGAGATTATCCTCCTCCATTTTCATTAGCTGAATAAAAGCGTGGATTTTATTGAAAGGAGACCGGATGTCGTGTGAAATAATTTTAAGAAGACCGTTGTTTTCCTTTTGCAATTCTAGTAATTGATTCTCAAGTTTTTTGATGTCATCCGAAGTAGTGGTAGCCATTTATTATTTCATTAATGATGATGAATCCTTAGAATTATTCCCGCCGGGGGCAATGGATAATGAGAAGTTCTGATCCCAAACTCAAATATCCATCTGTGGAAGGAAGCAACTATGTGATTTAACGAAATATTAGCATTTATCCTTGCCATTACAATCAAAAATCCCAAGAGCGCTTATATAATAGAGCAATTTTGGTCTGAAAATGGGAATTTTAACAGATTCTTTTAATAATCATTATGTTTGGCTATCAAATTAAGTATAACTGTCTCATTTGTAAATACTTGAATTTTGGATACTTTTGCCCAATGTTGTTATTGCAAAACAATTTTTAACCTGTGGATTTAGAAAAATTAAGAAAGGAAATAGATAGTTACGATAATCAACTGCTTGAAATTCTAAATAAAAGAATGGAAGTAGTAAAAAAGATAGGCGATCTGAAGCGGTCGACAAAGACAGTAATTTATCGTCCTGAACGGGAAAAAGATATCATAGACCGACTTACGGCGCAAAGTAAGGGATTGTTAAAACGTCCTGCTATTGAGGCCATTTTCCTGGAAATATTTGCAATTAGCCGGAACCTGGAATTACCGGAAAGAATTGCATACCTAGGTCCTGAAGGATCTTTCACGCACCAGGCAGCGGAAAGTCGATTTGGAGCGATGAGTGAATATATGCCATTGGGTTCAATAGATTCTGTTTTTGAAGCAGTTGATACAGGAAGGGTTCGGTTTGGTGTCATCCCCATTGAAAATAACCAGGAAGGAATTGTGGCAGAAACAATCGATTTGCTCGGCCGAACTGATTTGAAAATCGTAGCTGAAATAGCATTCTCAATACATTTTGCATTTGGAACGCGGGAAGATAGTATTGCAAATATTAACAAGGTTTACTCAAAAGACATCGCATTTAAACAATGTAGGAAGTTTTTGAAGGAATCTTTTAATGGGAATAGAGTTGAATTGATTCCCGTTAATTCCACCTCAAAAGCTGCTAAACTTGCTATGGAGGAAGATGGAACTGCGGCGCTTTGCCCGCACATTGCAGCCAGGTTGAATAATCTTCCGATTCTGTTTGACAACGTTGAAGATTCGGAGGATAATTTTACCCGCTTTTTGATCATTTCAAAAGATATTAAAAACATTGGAAGCGGTGAGGACAAAACTTCTGTTTTGGCAAAAACCAGTGACAAACCAGGTAGTCTGGCACATTTACTTCAGGATTTTTATGATGAGGGTATCAATCTTTCCAAAATTGAAAGCAGGCCAGCCAAGAGGGGCAAGAATTTTAAGTATTGGTTTTTCATTGACTTCGATGGCCATGTTGAGGATGAAAATGTAGCCAGGCTGATGGAAAAGCATAAAAAAGACCTGAAATGGTTGGGAAGTTATGTGAAGATGTGCTGAGCGGGCGTGGTGCTGAGAGAGTCATGTGGTATTGCACTGAGATTCGAGAATGCAGCAGAGAAGGGTTCAATGATTAATAATTGGAGTGAACAGTGAAAAGTAAACAGAACAAATGGACATACTGTTTTTCACTGTTCACCGTTTACTTGTCAACCCGTTACCCTCAACCAACAACTCGACAACCAGCCCTCACCTTAAAATCGGATGCCGATGAAATTCTTTAGTCGGATCGAAAAGCAACCGGTAGGTGTGATGCACTTTTGAAACATATCCGCCAACCTGCTCGACTACATTGATCATTTTAGGATTAAAGTCACCGATCCAGTTCATTTCGAGATATTTATACCTGTGGTAATCATCCTGGACCATAACCCTGGCAGCTTCGATAATGGCTCCATCGACACCTTTTCCCTGGTGGGCAGGGACTACTCCAAAGACCAATCCGATCATTTTATTGCAAGACTTGGACCACTTGTGGTACATGAATTTTAATTTTCCAATTAGATCCATTTTCCCATTCACATACTTAAAGATCTGATTTACTTCCGGTAACATGATAAAAATTGCAATGGGCTTTTCATCGTAAAACCCAAACCACATGATCTTCTCATCGATCAAAGGTTTTAATTGTTTCATAATTGCCTTTGCCTGAAGTGAAGATAGTTGTGCCACACCTTTATGTCCACCCCAGGCCAGGTTATATGCCTCGCGAAAGTATTCGGTGTATTTATCCAATTCTTTCAATTTCATATGCCGAAACGAATATCGGGGGTCGGCAGCCACTTTATCGGCCTTTTCTTTCAACTTTGGTGAAAGTGGATCGCGTGTAATTCGTGCATATGTTAACTGCTTGAAGTATAATTTAAACCCATAGTCCTCAAAGAATTTTTGATAGTAAGGAAAATTATAATTGCAGGTATAATTGGGCTCTTTGTCATATCCATCTACCAAAAGCCCCCACCATTTATCGCGGTCACCAAAATTGACAGGGCCATCCATTGCCTCCATACCTCTTTCTGTCAACCAGCTTTTACATGCGTTAAAAAGCATGAAGGCAGCTTTTTGATCATCAATGCAATCAAAAAAGCCCATTCCACCAGTTGGTTGATCATTATTTTTATTGACTGTTTTTTTATTGATAAATGCCGCTACTCGTCCAATCGTTTTCCCTGATTCATCTTTTAGTATCCATCGAATGCATTCGCCATGACGAAGAGTCTTATTGGTTTTACTATGAAAAACGCCTTCGATATCTTTATCCAGGGGCCGGATCCAGCTTTCCTCATTTTTATAAAGCTCAACTGGAAATTTTACAAATTCCTTTGCCCGTTTCGGATCAGTGACTTCTACTAGCTGCATTTTTTAAATTATTTTTCTTTATCCTAAATCAATTTTTGACTTGGGGTGGCAAATATATGGCAAAGCGTAAAATTTTAGTAGATTACAGCACTTAAACATTTCAACTATGAGTAATAACAGAAGAAAATTTATTAAAACTGCTGGACAAACAGCATTGAGTCTTGGATTTGCCAGCACATTTGCTGTTCCGATGATAGGTTGTTCATCCAAACCAAAAAAGGATGAATCTACGGTAAATGAAGAAAGTTCAGCAATCAAGACATCTAAAGAATTATTTTTTGATATTTCACTGGCTCAATGGTCATTGAACAGGCAGCTAAGAGCTGGAGAGTTGGACAATCTTAATTTTGCACAAACTGCGAAAGACAGGTTTGATATCCATGCAGTTGAATATGTTAATCAGTTTTTCGCTGATAAAGCAAAGGATATGGATTACTTGGGTGAAATGAAAAAAAGGACTGATGACCTGGGCATGACCAATGTTCTGATCATGATCGATCGGGAGGGCGGACTAGCGGAATTAGATGCGGCAAAAAGAAACGAAGCAATAGAAAATCATTATAAGTGGGTGGAAGCTGCAAAGTTTCTCGGCTGCCATTCAATCAGGGTCAATGCACATTCATCAACCGGAACGGCGGAAGAAGTTGCTCAGGCTGCTGTAGAGGGGTTAGGTAAGTTGACAGAATTCGGTGAACAGCATGGTGTCTCGATTATTGTTGAGAATCACGGAGGATATTCTTCAAACGGGCAATGGCTTTCGGGAGTTATTGCACAAGTTGGTAAAGATATGTGCGGTACGCTTCCGGATTTTGGAAACTTTTGTATAGAAAGAGGTAGGAATGAAAATGACGAACCTATCTGTCTTGAAGAATACGATCGGTATAAAGGGACAAAAGAACTGATGCCCTACGCCAAAGGTGTAAGTGCAAAGGCCAATAAGTTCGATGAAAATGGTGACGAGCCGGAAATAGATTTCAGGAGATTGCTGAAGATTGTGAAGGATGCAAATTTCACCGGTTATATTGGCATAGAATTCGAAGGTCCGACCGATGCTTATGAGGGAATTCAGGCAACAAAGGATCTTTTGATTAAAGCAGGTAGCGAGTTGTCGTAAAGGCAATATTTGAAAGCCTCAATTTAACATTTGTCGCTTCCAAAAAATTAAATATTATACTTTAAACCTTGTAAATCAATTGTCGTAAATGTATCATTGTATTTACAAGTCAATTAGAAAATAATTGATTTATAAAGAAGAGTGGAGAGACAGGCTCTATGAAGCTCTAGCAACCTTCCAAAGTAGTGGAGATGGTGCTAATTCCTGATCTGCCTATGGCAGAAAATATAAATTGATTTACCATGAGCGCATCAAAAACTTCTTATTCCAAGGTTATTCCCAAAAACAGGCTTACTACTAATTTTTTCTTCTTCAGAATATTTTTATTGTATGTAACGGTAATATTTTGTGAAGAAGAAATATTAAGCATCACGAAATGTTAATTAATTATCACCAAAAAACTATTATACAAACATGAACTCAAGCCTTAAATTCGAAACATTGCAATTGCATGCCGGTCAGCAACCTGACCCAACCACAGGAGCACGAGCTGTACCTATTTATCAAACCACTTCATATGTATTTAAAAATTCTGAGCATGGAGCAAATCTATTTGCTTTGAAAGAATTTGGGAATATTTATACCAGGATCATGAATCCTACCACGGATGTTTTTGAGCAGAGGATAGCTGCGTTGGAAGGAGGAGTCGCTGCATTGGCGACTGGATCCGGACAAGCCGCTCAATTCCTGGCCTTAAATACAATTTTACAATCTGGAGATAATTTTATTTCCACAGCCAATCTGTATGGAGGTACATACAACCAATTTAAGGTATCCTTTAAGCGATTGGGATACAAAGTGAAATTTGCTAAAGATGATGACCCATCAACCTATGACAGCCTGGTGGATGAAAAGACCAAAGCAATTTATCTCGAAACAATTGGTAATCCGGCTTTTAACATTCCGGATTTTGAGAAAATAGCTGAAGTTGCTAAAAAGCATAACATTCCACTTGTTGTAGATAATACTTTTGGCGCTGCAGGGTGCTTATTCAGGCCATTAGAGCACGGCGCTAATGTAGTGGTCCAATCAGCTACCAAATGGATTGGTGGACATGGAACCAGCATTGGAGGAGTGATTGTCGACGGAGGAAATTTCAATTGGGCGAATGGTAAATTTCCACAATTTACTGAACCTGCCGAAGGATACCACGGACTAAATTTCTGGGAGACATTTGGCGAAGGAAATCCACTGGGTTTACCAAATATTGTTTTTGCTATACGAGCACGAGTAGAAGGTCTGAGGGATTTTGGCCCTGCGTTGAGTCCGTTCAATTCATTTTTGTATTTACAAGGGCTCGAAACATTGTCACTAAGGGTCGAAAGAACATGTAGCAATGCCCAAAAGCTGGCAGAATGGTTGGAATCTCACAAACATGTATCAAGTGTCAATTATCCAGGTTTGAAATCGAGTCCTCATCACGAAATGGCTAAAAAATATCTGAAAAACGGATTTGGTGGAGTCTTTACTTTCGAAATCAAAGGAGGATATGAAAATGCTAAAATGTTTGTTGACTCCCTTGAACTCATTAGTCACCTGGCAAACGTTGGTGATGCCAAAACGTTGATCATCCACCCATCATCTACCACTCATCAACAGCTTTCGGATGAGGAACAATTGAGCTCTGGAGTTACTCCTACTCAGTTGCGAATTTCTGCCGGTATCGAGCATATTGATGATATTAAAGGAGATTTACAACAAGCATTTGAGAAGGTGTTCTCGTTTGCGACTGCATGAACAAACGAATGATTAAAGAAGGTTTATTTGAATACAAGAATAAATTTGAGTTGGAATCCGGTGAGTCTTTGCCGGAATTCCAGCTTTTTTATACCACCTATGGGGAGCTGAATGAATTAAAGGATAACGTCGTCTGGATTTGCCATGCATTTTCCGGCTCATCAGACTTTACTCAGTGGTGGTCAGGATTATTTGGAGAGGGAAAGTTATTTGATCCTGGCAAACATTTTGTCATTTGCGCTAACATTTTGGGAGGCTGCTATGGATCAACCGGGCCACTTTCCATCAATCCAAAAACCGGTCAAAAATATTATCATGATTTTCCTATTATCACAAACAGGGATGTTGTCAGGGCTTTTGATCATCTGCGAATTGACTTAGGGCTTAATAAGATCCATACGGTGATCGGCTGCTCACAAGGTGGTCAGCAAGCTATTGAATGGGCGATCGAAACTCCTGAAGTTTTTGATCATCTTATAGCCATTGGCGCTAACGCTAAACATTCTCCCTGGGCCATTGCATTTAACGAGACTCAAAGAATGGCCATTGAACAGGATCCAACCTGGAAAGAGGGAAAGGACAACGGAGGTCTTGAGGGTATGAAAACTGCCAGGGCAGCCGCATTACTTTCTTACAGAAATTACATTCAATATGATAAAACCCAATCAGAAGACTCCGATGAAACTTACGATAATTATAGGGCTTCATCCTACCAGAGATACCAGGGTTTGAAAATGTCCAAGAGATTCAATGCATTCAGCTATTGGTATATCTCGAAAGCAATGGATTCACAAAACGTGGGCCGAAAAAGAGGAGGATTGGTCAATGCATTGCAAAAAATTCAGGCAGAAAGTCTCTTTGTTGGAATTGGAACAGATATATTATTTCCGACTATTGAGCAGAAATTTTTAGCCAACAATACTCCCAAAAGCACTTACATTGAGATCGATTCTGACTATGGTCACGATGGATTTTTATTGGAATTTGACAAGCTGACAAAGGTGATCAATAAATTTTACAAAGGTGTAAAATCAAGTATTGATGCCAATTAGTTAATTCCGTATATTTTTCTTACATTTGCAGCCCATTTTTTACGCATTTATGAGGTTGTTCAATAATATATTCTACAAAAAATTATTTTTCCAGAAACAATTCTGGAGGCGTCTGTGATTGTCCAAATTTTCTTTTTTCAGACCTTAAAAAATCTTAAATTCCAGAACATGACACAGAGCCAAGACGCAAAAGAACTTTATAACGACTACTACTTCCAAATGCATAACAGATACCCTGTTACCTTTATCAATGGTAAGGGTTGTAAGTTGTATGATGACAATGGGAACGAGTATTTGGATGCTTTGGCAGGCATTGCCGTAAATAGTTTAGGGCACTGTCATCCATCTTTGGTGAAAGCTATTCAGGAGCAGGCAGCCACTTTAATGCACATTTCCAACTTTTATTACAACCTTCCTCAAAGCCAGCTGGCGGAGAAATTGAATAAAGTTTCAACGATCGATAGGGTGTTTTTTTGCAATTCCGGTGTAGAAGCAAATGAGGGAGCAATTAAGCTGGCAAGAAAATATGCGCACGAACATGGTAAGACCGGAAATATCTATTCTTTTACCGGATGTTTTCATGGCCGGTCTCTCGCTACGGTGGCAATGGGCAAAAAAATGTATCAGGAAGGCTTTGAACCAATGCCTGGAGGGTTTGAAATGCTGCCATTCAATGATTTGAGTGCGCTTGACAAGATTAGTGAAAATGATATAGCTGTATTCATTGAATTCATTCAAGGAGAAGGAGGGGTAAATCCTGCAAATCATGATTTTGTTGAAAAGTTAGGCAACATCTGTCAAAGAAATAATGTTTTATTAATAGCTGATGAAATTCAAACCGGAATAGGCAGAACGGGAAGCTGGTTTGGTTTTCAACATTATCAAGTCAAGCCGGATATCATAACCCTGGCAAAAGGTCTGGCTGGAGGTTTTCCAATCGGAGCTGTTATGGCTAAGGAAAATATCTCAAAAAGCTTTAAGCCCGGAAATCATAGTACCACATTTGGAGGAAATCCTTTAGCGTGTGCTGCAGCTTTTGCTACTTTAAATACTATAGAAAATGAACAACTGATTGATAATGCCATTAATATGGGCGATTATTTTATCACGCAGTTGAAAGAAAGTTTTGGAAACAACCCCGCAGTAAAAGAAATAAGGGGGGTAGGGTTGTTGATTGGTCTTGAATTGAATTTCTCATGTGGGGAATTGGTCAAGAACCTGTTGAAAAATAAATTATTGGTGAGCTGCACAGCGGGAAATGTAGTAAGATTTGCACCACCATTGATCATATCAAAAACTGAAATTGATCGGATTATTGAGATTGTCGGCAAAACACTCGAAGAAATGAGTGTAAATGTGAATTATTAAAAAAACATCTTAAAGTATGAATATTCGTATTTATTAAGTGTGAATCGATGTTTTGTAGCAACGTTTTGCTAATTTTTTTGCGTTCATCGCAAGAAAATTTAGTTTTTTTTAATAATTTTAGAGGCTCAAAAGTAACAGAGCCTCACGAAATTTGCCAAAGGTGGTTGTTAAACAACCTGTTAAGATTAGAATTGGGGAGTAAATCCCATCGCGAATAATTCGCTTGTTGATTTTAAATTTCTTATTAGATGCAAAAGAAACAAAGTATAAACCAAGGACTGTATGTTCCGTCAATGGAACACGACTCATGTGGAATCGGATTTGTCGCTCATTTAAAAGGAGAGAAATCCCATGACATTATTGAAGACGCCATTCAGATGCTTGAAAACATGGAGCATCGTGGTGGTTGCGGATGTGAGCCTGAAACAGGTGATGGTGCAGGTATTATGTTTCAATTACCACATGAATTTTTTGTTTCCGAATGCAAGAAAATTGGTATTGAACTACCTGAATTCGGAAAATATGCCGTTGGTCAGATTTTTTTTCCGTCAAATAAAAGTGTCAGAGACGAATGCCGCGAGATCCTTAATAAGCATATAGACGAATTGGGTTTTGAGTTATTGGGATACCGGGAGGTTCCTACAGTCAATGAACATATCGGATTAACAGCCAAGTCGTTAGAGCCAAAAACTGAACAGGTTTTTGTTCGTCACAAAAACATAAAAGATCGCACAGAATTTGAAAGAAAACTCTACGTTCTGAAAAAATACACAACCCATTTTGTCGGGCACAATGTAGAAGGAAATAATGGTGATTTTTACTTTGTTTCATTTTCTCATAAGACAATTACCTACAAAGGACAGCTCAGAACGGATCAGCTGAAACCTTACTATAAAGATCTGCAGAATGAAAATATGAAGACAGCGTTAGCGCTGGTTCATTCAAGATTTTCTACCAATACATTTCCAAAATGGAAGCTTGCTCAACCCTTTAAATATATTGCCCACAATGGCGAAATCAATACAATCAGGGGTAATGTAAACTGGATGAGCTCGAAGGAAGCTCTTCTCGAGTCAGCATATTTTACGAAAAGCGAAATTGAAAAGCTTCTCCCGGTATGTGATCCATTGCATTCTGACTCGGCTAATCTTGATAGTATGGTTGAGATCCTTGTATTGGGAGGAAGACCGCTTGCTCAGGTTATGATGATGGTGATCCCGGAAGCATGGCAGGAAAATGACCTGATGGAGCAATATAAAAAGGATTTTTATCAATATTATTCTTCTATCATGGAACCATGGGATGGTCCTGCGTCCATTTGTTTTACGGATGGAAATGTGGTTGGGGCTACGCTGGATAGAAATGGACTCAGGCCTTCAAGATATTGTCTGACAGAAGATCACAAATTGGTTATGGCTTCTGAAGCCGGCGCACTTCCAGTTGACCAGTCAAAAGTTATTCTTAAGGGGAGATTGCAACCAGGAAAAATGTTTATTGCAGATCTGTCGCAAGGAAGGATTATCAGTGATGAGGAATTGAAAAAGGACATTTGTAATCAGAAGCCATATGGTAAATGGTTGAAAGAAAATAAACTTGACATCAAAGACCTTCCTGAAGCAAAAAAGCCAACTTACAAATCAAACAGGGAGACTCTTTTACAGCGACAGCTGGCACATGGTTTTACTTATGAGGATCTACGAATGATCCTGACACCGATGGTAGATACCAGCAAGGAACCTATCGGGAGTATGGGAGCTGATACTCCTCTTGCAGTATTGTCAGAGCAAAGTCAGCATTTATCACATTATTTCAAGCAACTATTTGCTCAGGTAAGTAATCCGCCAATTGACCCCATAAGGGAGCGGCTGGTGATGTCTTTAAATACTGCTTTTGGTACAAACAAAAATGTTCTTGATGAAACCCCGGAACATTGTCAGCAGATTTTTATTGAGCACCCCATTCTTAAAAATAATGAACTCGATAAGCTAAGAAACATCGATCATCCTAATTTCAAGTCAAAAACACTTGATATTACCTTCAACGCTAATGGTAAAAAGGGTGCATTGGAGGAAGCAATCAACACATTGTGTTTCAAAGCGGAAAATGCTGTGAAGTACGGTGTAAACGTACTTATCTTATCAGACAGAAAAATGAGCAAAACCAGGGCTGCAATACCATCATTGCTAGCCGTTGGAGCTGTTCATCACCATCTGATCAGACAGAGGCTTAGGGTTCGGTCTGGAATTGTTGTGGAGGCAGGAGATGTGAAGGAAACTCATCATTACGCTACTTTGCTTGGCTTTGGTGCAAGTGCGGTTAATCCTTATTTGACCTTTGAGACACTCGTTGAATTAAAAGAAAAAGATGTATTTCAACAAAAATTGTCTGATGATGAAATATTTGACAACTATATCCATGCGATTAATTATGGATTGTTGAAGATCTTTTCAAAAATGGGCATTTCGACTGTTCAGAGTTATCAGGGAGCACAGATATTTGAAATATTGGGACTTAATAAGAGAGTTGTCAATAAATGCTTCTTCAGAACAGTTTCCAGAATTGGAGGGATTGGTTTTGATGGTATAGCCAAGGAAACACTGATCAGGCATAAAATTGCCTTCCCTGATAAATCTCAGGTCAATCAACGGCTGGAAGTTGGTGGAGTTTATCAATGGAAAAGAAGGGGAGAATATCATTTGTTCAACCCTGAAACGATCCATTTACTTCAGCAATCAACCAGAAGAAATGACTATCAGCTTTACAAAAAATATGCTGAAAAAGTCAACAACCAAACCCAGAAAGCAGCTACACTGCGTGGGCTGCTTGAATTTAATTCGAAAAAGAGGAAGCCAATCCCTATCGAGGAAGTTGAGCCAAAAGAAAATATCTTCAAGAGGTTTGCAACAGGTGCTATGTCATTTGGATCGATCTCTTATGAAGCGCATTCTACCCTCGCAATTGCCATGAACCGAATTGGAGGGAAAAGTAACAGTGGAGAAGGTGGTGAAGACGAGATTCGGTTCAAGCCAAAACCAAACGGTGATTGGGAAAGATCTGCCATCAAGCAGGTGGCCTCTGGTCGATTTGGTGTAACAAGCTACTATTTGACTAATGCCATTGAATTACAAATTAAAATGGCCCAGGGTGCGAAACCCGGAGAAGGTGGTCAGTTGCCGGGACATAAAGTAGATGATTGGATCGGTAGAGTGCGGCATTCTACGCCAGGGGTAGGACTAATATCTCCTCCACCACATCACGATATTTACTCTATTGAAGACTTAGCTCAATTGATCCACGACCTGAAAAATGCAAATCGTGAAGCCAGGATCAATGTAAAACTCGTTGCGGAAGCAGGTGTGGGTACCATTGCTGCCGGAGTTGCAAAAGCTAAGGCCGATGTTGTCCTTATTTCCGGACACGATGGTGGAACGGGTGCATCGCCGATAAGTTCGATAAGGCACGCCGGACTTCCATGGGAGCTTGGATTATCAGAAACACATCAGACCTTGGTGAAGAATAATCTGAGGGACAGGATTGTCGTTCAAACTGACGGACAGATGAAGACGGGTAAGGATTTAGCAGTTGCGGCCTTGCTGGGAGCTGAGGAATGGGGTGTTGCCACAGCTGCATTGGTTGTGGAAGGATGTATCATGATGCGTAAGTGTCACATGAATACTTGCCCTGTCGGAGTAGCTACACAGAATAAAGAGCTCAGGAAATTATTTACAGGTAAACCTGAACATGTTGTCAATCTTTTTACTTTCCTCGCGGAAGATTTGAGAGAAATCATGGCTTCACTTGGCTTTAGAAGCATTGAAGAAATGATCGGTCAGGTAGATGCTTTGAAGGTAAGGGAAGATCTTGAGCATTGGAAATTGAAGTCTCTTGATCTGAGTAAGATTCTATATAAAGAACCGGTAAACAAGGGATACGGACTCTACTGTGTCAAAGAGCAAGATCATGCGCTTGAATTTGCTCTTGACTGGCAAATTCTCGAAGCGGCTAAACCTGCTATTGAAAATGGAACTCCAATTAAGGCTGAGTTTGATATCATCAATACCAACAGATCTGTTGGAACCATTACCTCAAATGAAATATCTAAAATTTATGATGGTGATGGATTGCCACCGGGAACCATTCATATAAAACTAAGAGGGTCTGCGGGCCAAAGCTTTAGTGCATTTGGAGCAAAGGGATTGAAATTTGAATTGGAAGGTGAGGCGAATGACTATTTTGGGAAGGGACTCTCCGGGGCAGAATTGGTCATTTATCCTGACAGGGAAGCCAAATTTGATCCGAAAGATCATATTATTATTGGAAACGTTGCATTTTACGGCGCTACTTCCGGAGAAGCCTACATTAGAGGGCAGGCAGGAGAGCGCTTCTGTGTGAGAAACTCCGGTGTACAAGCTGTTGTCGAAGGAGTGGGAGACCATGGTTGTGAATACATGACCGGTGGTATCGCTGTTATTCTCGGTAAGACAGGACGTAACTTTGCCGCTGGTATGAGTGGAGGTGTTGCATATGTCTATGATCCTGAAAAGGAATTTCATGATTATTGCAATATGGAATTGGTTGATTTTGATGCAATGGATGAAGAAGATGAGCAAACTCTGAAAAGCATGATCGAAAAACACCTGGATTATACAGGAAGTGATGTAGCTAAAGGAATTTTGGATAATTGGAAAAAGTCTCTCAACAGTTTTGTAAAAGTAATGCCGCGTGACTACAAGCGAGTATTGCTTCAGAAAAAAGAAGAGGAAGAAAAAGTATTGCAGCAGGAGAGTGATTTTAAAGAAAGATTAAAAGAAGCGATTTAAGATAAAATGGGAAAACCGACAGGATTTTTAGAATACAACAGGGAATTACCGAAAAAGAAGGATCCCAAAGAGAGGATTAAGGATTACAGTGAAATGTACCTGGAATTTAGTGATGAAGATACTAAAAAGCAGGCTGCAAGATGTATGGATTGTGGTATACCATTTTGCCATACCGGTTGTCCCTTGGGAAATATTATTCCTGAATTTAATGATGCTGTTTACCAGGAAGACTGGTCACTGGCAGCAGAAATTTTATTGAGTACAAACAATTTTCCGGAATTCACAGGAAGGATTTGTCCTGCTCCATGCGAAGCATCATGTGTATTGGGAATAAATAAACCTCCGGTTGCTATTGAACATATAGAAAAGAGCATTATAGAGAAAGCCTTTGACCTTGACTTGATCAAACCAGTGATACCTGATACAAGGACTGGGAAAAAAGTAGCTGTTGTGGGGTCGGGACCAGCAGGCTTGGCTGCAGCATCTCAATTGAACAAAGCAGGCCATTCTGTCACTGTATTTGAAAGGGCTGAAAGAATCGGAGGGCTTTTGAGATATGGTATACCTGATTTTAAGTTAGAGAAGTCGATTGTTGAAAGACGGACCAGGATTATGGAAGAAGAAGGGATTGAGTTTGTCACGAACACCAACATTGGTGTGAACAAACCCATCCAGGAATTGATGGATAATTTTGATGCCATCGTTTTGTGTGGTGGAGCTACCATGTCAAGAGACCTTCCAATACCAGGCAGAGACCTTAAAGGGATTCATTTTGCTATGGATTTTCTGAGTCAGCAAAATAATCGTGTTGCAAAATCTAAAAATGTATTAATCAACCACAAGGGTGAAAGTACACCAGCTGAGATAATGGCAACTGATAAGCACGTGGTAGTAATAGGTGGAGGTGATACCGGTTCAGACTGTGTGGGAACTTCCAACAGGCACAAAGCAAAATCTGTTACCCAGTTGGAATTATTACCAAAACCCCCAAATCAAAGGGGAGAAAATGATCCATGGCCAAACTGGCCGATGATTCTCCGAACATCAACGTCTCATGAAGAAGGTTGCGACCGGAATTGGTCTATTCTGACTAAAGAATTTGTTGGTGATGAAGAAGGAAATGTGAAGTTTTTGAAGATTGTTGAAATCAAATGGGACAAAGATAAAAATGGGAAAATGGGATTTGTTGAAATTCCTAATACAGAAAAAGACCTTCCATGTGACCTGGCTTTGCTCGCAATTGGATTTTTACATGGTGAAACGAAGAGTATCCGTCAGGAATTGGATCTGGATCTGGATGAAAGAGGGAATATTAAAACCAATAATTACCAGACAAGTTTGCCAAAGGTATTTGCAGCAGGTGATATGAGGCGTGGACAATCCCTGGTAGTTTGGGCGATTTCAGAAGGGCGTGAGGCGGCAAGGGAAGTTGATCGCTATCTGATGGGAGAGTCAATGCTGGAAGCAAAAGATAACTCCTTATTTCATTTGAATGGAGTATAAAGATAAAACAAGAAGCCCTTCGGGGCTTTTTTGATTTATAAATATTAGATATCCAGTTCCAACCATTCCATAAAATTTATAAAATAAAAAAAATGAATCTTACTCAACAATTTAAATATTTAATCGTAATATTACGATATGGGGATCAGCAAGACAGAAAATTTTAATGAATATCAGAATTTAATAGCCAAAACGGCTAAAGCTTTTGCTCACCCTGCCAGAGTAGCTATTCTGGAGTACTTAATTAAAAACAAAACCTGTGTGGTTGGATCATTGACAGAAGAATTGCCGCTTTCTCAATCAACCATCTCCCAACATCTGAAGGAATTAAAATCTATTGGTATCATCAAAGGTGAAATTGAAGGTCCATCCATTTGCTACTGCATTAATAAAGACATGTGGGACCGGATGTCAGGCGCCCTCCGGTCTTTTATTTCCCGGGTAAATGAGAATTGCTGCTAAAAAAATTTAAACACATTAATCGTAATATTACAATAACACGATAAATTATTTCATTATGCAAAATTCAGATCAAATTAAAAGAAAAGTAAGAGAGCACTATGGTGCTATTGTTGAAAGTTCATCTTCATCAAGCTCCGGGTGTTGCGGAAGTTCTGATGGTTCCGCAGGATGCGGTTGTGGTGAAGTAACATTTGCCGAGGAATATTCTACTCTGGAAGGTTATTTTCAGGACGCCGATCTAAAATTAGGCTGTGGTCTTCCAACTAAATTTGCACAAATTAAATCAGGAGATACGGTTTTGGATCTGGGATCTGGCGCTGGAAATGACTGTTTTGTTGCCAGAAGCGTTGTAGGCCAGGAAGGAAAAGTAATAGGGGTGGATATGACTGAAAAGATGATCATCAAGGCCCGTGAAAACGTATCTAAGCTTGGTTTTGAAAACATCGAGTTCAGATTAGGTGAAATTGAAAGTTTACCAATTGAAAGCGATAGCATTGATGTAGTAGTTAGTAATTGCGTCTTGAACCTCGTTCCTGATAAATTACAGGCATTTCAGGAGACATTTCGGGTTTTGAAGAATGGGGGCCATTTTAGCATTTCAGACATTGTTATCGAAGGTGATGTTCCCGAAGACCTTCGAAATGATATTGCTGCTTATGCTGCTTGTGTTTCCGGGGCGGTAGAGAAAAGCAAGTATCTGGAATTGATAAAAACAACTGGTTTTAAAAATGTTATCATTCAACAAGAAACGGAGACAAAACTTCCGGAAGGTTATATCGAAAAATATTTTAGCAAATATGGTGCGACCGATGATAAAAAGATGCCAAGAATTTTAAGCATCACTGTTTTCGGCGAGAAGTAATTGTGACATTTTTAAACCTTCGGTATCTTTTCTGATCCGGAGGTTTAAAATTTTTATATAGCGATTTGCTATCTAACAAATGAGAATAGTGCTCTTTTTTAACCATTCATCAATTGACTCAATAATTTCCTATGATTAATAGAAAAAGAAGTTTGTTTTGATATCAATTTATAACGAAAAAAGCGCTCTGCAGGCGCAGAACGCTTTCTAAAGGAATGAATGGATAGGGGGGTCTTTAATGCTTTTATTGTTCTATAATATTAAAATTAGTGTTTATTTGAAAGCGAATTGAACTTTACTTTGACTAATTTTCTTATCCTTTGCTATTTCTGAGGTCAGCTAACTCCACTTTTAGTTTCTCAATTTTTTCATAGCAGTTTTTAATTTCTGTAATGTTTCTGGTCATGACGATAGTCCCTAAAATTTCACCATTTTTGTTTTTGAATTTTGACCAGGTTGTGGTTGCCCATATCTCATTTCCGTCAGGTAATTTTAATTTAGATTCCTTATCTATTTTCTCCTGATCGGAATCCATTAGATTTTTTTCTAATTCGTAGCTGTTTTTAAAATGCTCTTCCCCAAAGAAATCCTTATCTGATTTTCCTTCAACCTCTGTAAAACCAATTTCCTTCAAGCTATCAAATTTAGTTTTATTTACTCGCAGGTAAGTTCCAAATGCATCTTTTATGGTAACTCTATCAGGAAGTAAATTCATTAAGTGAGTAAACATAGCATTTTCCAATTCGAGCAATTCCTGCATTTTTTCGGCTTCCTCAAATCTTGATTTCAACTCCTCTTCTTTTTTCATTGATTCCTCGAGCAGTCTTGTCACTTCCCTTTCCTTTCTGGTCATTTCTTCCTGGGTGGCTTCCAGCTCTTCCATGTTCTGGCGCATCTCTTCCTCCTGCGCATGCAATTCTTCAGACTGTTGCTGAGACCTCATCAATAGCTCCTTTGTACTTTGATTGACTTTTACACCTGAAATTGCTGAGGCAATTGTCTCACCCAGTTGATTTAAAAAATCAATTTCTTGTGGTTTGAATTCATTGAGAGATGCTAACTCCATAACGCCAATAACCTGTTCATCTGATTTAAGAGGGATTAAAACCAAAGAATTTGGGTTTGTCTCTCCTAATCCTGAAGTTATCCTTACATAATCCTGTGGAATGTTTTTCAGATAAATGTGCTCCTTTTCCATGAAACACTGACCAATCAAACCGTCATTAAGCTTGATTTTTTTATCCATGTATTTTTTTCTGTCATATGCATAACAACCTGTGAGTTGCAGGAATTTATTATGCTCATTTTCATCATTGAGAATAAAGATTCCGCCTTGTTTTGCTTTCAGATATTTAACCAGCTCGGAAATCAACAGGTCTGATAACTCTCCCATATCATTTTGATGATTTCGTATGATTTCCCCAAATTTCGAGAGGCCTTCAGTCATCCATAGTCTGATGTCATTCTCATTTTTCACCTTGACCATTTGCTCTTTCATTTTGATGAGAGCTCCAGAAAGACCATGTTCGTTTGAAGAAAGATTTTCATCGGTCAGTCCTTCCCATTCAGCTTCATAATTTCCTTCTGTGATTTTGTTTATGAATTGTGAAGCTTTTTTCAGGTTCGAAACAATTTCGTTGATTACTTCCTCTTCATCATTGGTCTTGTGATTTTCTTCAGAATTAGGGTCAAAAAGAAATCTTTTTTGATTTTCATCAAGTCGATTAAATAATTTCCTTCTGTTAATCCTGTTTTTTCTCAGTCTGTTGATAATTGCAAGCAGGAATGGGATAGAAATGATCAATAAGATAAGCTGTGAAAGCCTGGTATTTCGCAGGAGGTTCGCATATTCTTTACTAGCAGTTTGCTCTAAACCATCTGCAAAATTCAGAACATCCGCCTGCATGGGTCCATAGTTTTGCCATGCGACTTGTCCAGGGTCCGATTTGATAACTTCAACAACTTCATCTGTGTTCCCGTTGTTAACAAGATCCACAAGTTGTTGCAGCAGAACCATATAATCTTCATAAGCTTTCATGCCACGATTTAGCTTAGATATATCATAGCCATTTCGCTGAAGGAGATTTCTTATTTCTTCATTGTTTTGCTTATAAACCTCAAAAGACTGTAGGGTTGGATCTATCAAAGATGGTTCCGTTATCAGCACGTATCCTCTCAGGCCCATATCGGCACGGTTTATGATTCGGTCCATTTCGCCGACCCGTGTTCTTATTTCAAGTACATCATTTTGCTGGGTGGTATTTTCCTTTATTGTTTGGCGATAAATGAGCATGAGCACACTATTGCCAACAATAAGGAGAAGGATAAAGTAAATCGCATACTCAAATCCCCTTTCCTTTAAAAGATTCTTAACTTTTTCCCCCATGTCTTCCTACTTTAATTTTGAAAAATATTGACAACTAAGTAAACAATAACCTCTTTTTTAGCATTTGATTGATCAATCTTTAAGCTATGATTTTCCTTGAAATGTCGGCTTTATATGCCAAAGATTAATCAAACTTTACTGAATCCGCTAAAATAATGAATCCAATTATGGATAATCATTAGAATTCGACATTATTCGACCAATCGTAATAAAAATCGGTTATTTATTTTTGAGGGAATGGTGAATTTAATATCGAATTCTTAAAACCCTTAATTTCAGGCTTTTGTGTTTATTCTGGTTTCAAAATCAAAGTAATTGCTGAGGTAATATCGTTCGGGTTATTGAACAAAAAATACCCCTGGGCCTCCTCATAATTTCTCTATTCAAATTTTGTCAGATGTGTGTAGCTATCAAGTGAACCTTTTCGATAGGTTTCTGAACGGACTACTCCAACATTTTTGGCAATCCAATCTTTCGTTTCAAAACTGAAATTAGCAAAACCGGCTTTCGACTGAATATTGGAAGTAAGAATGATGCAATTAAAATTTCCGGCAGGTGTGGTTATGCTTTCTTTTCCGATCACTTTTCTATCAGTAATTTCCGTTTTGAAACTTAAAATGTTCATACCTCCTGCCGAAGATGAAACTTTCATTTCCAGACTTCCGTCATCAAGTTGATCACCAACATCCAGGTCAGAGGGGAAGTGTATGTTTTCTGTTTCCACCGTTACATCCATGTCTTTCATGGTGCTCATTTGTTGCATTTGCGCAGCATTTAAGATTCCACGGATATCGATTTCTAACATACCATCTTCACAAGAAACATTGTAATCAGATTCCAAGACAGACTTTTCCTTTTTATCATAGCTGATAATGTGAACGGTGGCAATTATCTTACTTCCCTCCTCAGTTTTTTCAGTAATTTCATATTCCGTTTTCCCCTGGAATTTGTCCTTTGCATTAAAATAAGAAAGTTCAAATTTGGTTCCTTCCTTCATAGGAAAATATGAGTTGCATGAATCATCGATTATGAACCCTGAACCCAGGAAAGAGATTAAAAAAATAGTAAGAAATGTTAATGGATTAAACGATATCTTTTTCATAATGCATTTGGTTAGTTTATTGAATTAAAAGTATTAAATATTCCTCAGGATATTTTGATTCACATTCGAAAATTGAGACGAATAACGTTTTTTCAGCTATTTCTTCGGTCAGCCTCCAATCTTAATGAAGTGAAAGGTCAACTAATTTTGCTCCAGTTAAAGACATTTTTATTGAATGATTCGATTTTTTTTCGGATGACAAGATTTTCATTTTTTGTGAGCGAAGGATCTTCTCTCAGCACTTCTTTTGCGGTTTCGCGCGCAGCTTGAAGAATGATGCCATCCTTGCTTAAGTCAGAGATTAAAAGGTCCATTAGTCCGCTTTGCTGGGTACCCATCATATCTCCTGGCCCTCGTAATTTCAGATCAGCTTCTGCTATTTCAAAACCATCCGTTGTACGAACCATTGTTTTAATTCTCTCCTTTGCCTCTTTGGTGAGTTTGTAATTTGACATTAAGATACAATAGGATTGATCGGCTCCCCTTCCAACTCTCCCTCTTAATTGATGAAGCTGTGAGAGCCCGAACCGCTCTGCATTTTCAATGATCATTACAGTAGCATTGGGTACATTGACCCCAACTTCTATGACTGTAGTTGCTACCAATATTTTGGATTGGCCCGATGCAAATCTCTTCATCTCATAATCTTTGTCCTGCGATTTCATTTTGCCATGTACAATGCCAATTTGTTCTTTTGGAAAAGCTCTTTTTATAGCTTCATAGCCATCAGTGAGATGTTTCAAGTCCAGCTTTTCTGATTCTTCAATGAGTGGGTAGACGATATAAACCTGCCTTCCCGCTTCGATTTCTTTTTTGATAAATCCAAATACCCAGATACGATGTGAATCATATTTGTGAATAGTGTGGATTTGTTTTCTACCTTTTGGTAATTCATCAATCACGGATACATCAAGATCACCATATAATGTCATGGCTAAGGTTCTAGGGATAGGAGTGGCCGACATGATCAAAATATGTGGATAAACATCTTCTGTCTTTTGCCAGAGTTTCGATCGTTGTTCTACTCCAAATCGATGTTGCTCGTCGGTGATCGCCATTCCAAGACTTTTAAACTTAACTTTTTCTTCCAGCAAGGCATGGGTGCCAATGATGATATTCATTTCCCCATTTTCAAGCTTTTCATGAATTTCTTTTCGTACACTACTTTTAGTAGATCCTGTAAGAAGACATATTTTAAGCCCTATCCGTTCGGTTAATTCACTTAAACCCTGATAATGCTGTTCGGCTAGTATTTCGGTTGGTGCCATCATTGCCACCTGTCCGCCATCTGAAATAACAACCAGCATGGTGATGAAGGCAACGATGGTTTTTCCACTTCCTACGTCACCCTGCATTAATCTGTTCATTTGGTGACCTGACCGAAGGTCTTTGATAATTTCTTTGATCACTTTTTTTTGAGCATTTGTCAACTCAAAAGGCAAATGTTTGTGATAGAATTCATTGAGAAGAGATGTGTTGCTAAAAACCTGACCTTTAAATTTATCGATTCTGGCAAGTTTTAAACGGAGCAATCTAAGTTGGATATAAAAAAGCTCCTCAAATTTCAATCTGAAAAGTGCTTTACTCAGCATATTTCTATTTTCAGGTTTATGAACCTGGAGAATAGAATCCTTTTTATTCAGTAAGGATTTTTCTCGAATAATATTTTCAGGTAATGATTCAACAATATGTGGAAGTGCTTTTTCCAGTAGGTTCATCTGAAGTTTAAAAATTGCTTTGCTATCGAGATATTTGAGCTTTAATTTCTCCGTTGTCGAATAAACCGGCTGTAAAAACCCATCATTTTCACTGGTATTGGTAGAGATTTCTATTTCAGGATGGGCAATATTCAACCTACCATTAAACTGTGCGGGTCGACCAAATGCGATATACTCCACTCCCTTTTTCAACTTTTTCACCACCCATTGAATTCCCTGAAACCACACAAGCTCCAGTTCTCCCGTATCGTCGGTTATGAATGCGACAAGTCTTTTTCGACGGCCCGCTCCAATCAATTCCAGGTGTCTAAGCACACCTTTTACCTGGACAAAAGTCATGTCAGGAGAAATAGAATTGATCTTATAATACTTTGTCCGATCCTCGTAACGAAAAGGATAGTGTTGAATAAGATCACCGAAAGTGAATATATTTAATTCTTTGTTGAGGAGTTCAGCTTTTTGGGGTCCGACACCTTTTAAAAATTCAATTTTAGTATCGAAGAAACCACTCATATTCAGGGTTGATCTTCCTGCCAATCAAGCGTATTCAACATGTGCATGATATCATCCTGGATGAATTTGATTACAGGAGCCAGGGAATCGTTTTTGGTTGCTGTATTAAAATAAAGTGCGCCACGTAAAAAATGATTAACAGAATCTGTGACAAAAAATTGATATTGACTGGGAACTTCGCCACTTAAATTGGCAAGTACGGCTGTTTTTCCTCTGTCAGTTTCAAAAATATACTCATCAATAGCATAGGCTTTTATTTGATGTTTTGAAGTCAATCGATATGCTGTGCGCAAATAGTCTTTTAATGAGTCAACACTTTCATTTACGGGTTTGTATGACATAGTTATACTTGAACCTAGTGTAGGATAGAAAATGTCTATCCAATAGGGTTCTGAAATCCAGGAAGAATCAGGGAGTATTTTTGCATATTTGGAATATTCAAACGAATAGGGAAAGGTGTCTGGCAACATCTGGTACTCATTTTCCGGGAGAACGATACGGTTATATCCCTTTGGTTTAGGCAAATAGTCCGAATTACAGGATAAAATACCTCCCAGAATCAATAAAACAAACAGAAATTGGGATTTGATCACCTATTGCTTTTTATGCTTGATTAATACTCTTACTCTTTTAATTCTCCTTTGGTCTACGGAAACAACCGTAAACACGAAATTTTCGAAGGTTATTTGTTCTCCCGCTCTGGGAAGCTTTTCATTCAGTTCCAGAAGCAGGCCTCCGATTGATTCACTTTCGCCTTTTACATCTTCGAAGACTAACGGATCAGTTTCGGTCAATTTACAAAAATCGTGAAGAGTTGTCTTTCCTTCAAATACATACGTATTTTCATTCAGTTTATTGAAATTGATTTCGTCATCATCAAACTCATCATTGATTTCACCAACAATTTCTTCAATAATATCCTCCATGGTGATAATTCCGGAAGTACCGCCATACTCATCAGCTACAATGGCCATGTGCACCCGTTTTGCCTGAAAATCTTTGAGAAGTGTATCGATGTTTTTGGTTTCCGGCACAAAAAATCCAGGCCTCAGTAATTTTTGCCACTTAAAATCTTCTTCTTTATCAAGGTGAGGCAATAAATCTTTATTGTATAAAATGCCTTGAATGTTATCTATAGTTTCCTTATAAACAGGTATCCTGGAGAATCCACATTTATTGATTTTATCCATGAGCTCATGAAAGTCCATTTCCACATCAAAGGCAGTAATGTCAATTCTTGACTTCATTACCTGTTTTACAGTTAGTTGGCCGAAATTAACAATACCTTTCAGAATATCCTTTTCTTCTTTTGGAGTGTCTTCAGGAACAGTAATTTCAAGAGCTTTATTTAAATCTTCAATGCTAATCTGGTACCCCTCACTTTTAATTCTCTTTTCGATGATATTGGTCATAGACATTAATATCCAGGAAAATGGCTTTAACATAACATCGAAAAAAGAGATCATAGGCAGAGTGAACATGGCGAAGCTTATGTTTTTTTGATTCGCATAAATTTTCGGGACAACCTCTCCAAAGAACACAATTGCAAATGTTGTGACAAACGTCACCACTGCTACCACCTTTCCCACAGCTTCCTTTGTACCAAATATTTTCCATGAAATAAAAGTGGATAACGTTACAATGGCCACATTAATCAGGTTATTCAATATGAGAATTGTTGCAAGTAACCTCTTGGGTTTCGAAACCAGCTCATAAATTTTATGTTCAGTTGGTGTACCATCTTTAAGCTTAAACAGCTTTTTGCTGCTCAATGAAAAAAATGCTACCTCCGATCCACTTACAAGGCCTGAAAAAAGAAGCAGGAGCAATAGAATTAAAATGTTGATGGTAAAAAAGATGATAGATGATTCTCCATCAGCATTTTGCACTGCCAACAAAAACGGGAGAGGGTCGTCTAAACTTGTTTCCAATAATGAGTATTTAATATAACAAAACTAAAAAGGAAGATCGTCTAAATCATCATCTCCTGATTGTTGGATGTCCGGGTTGATGTCATTCTTTGACATTGCTGGTTCTCTTTGTGGAGATGGAGTGTCATCAGAAGATGAATAATCGTCACTTCTTCCTCCCAGTAACACCATACTTAGTCCCCTTATCCGCGTAGTAGTACGGCTATTGCCATCCTGATCCTGCCACGTCTCGTATTTTAGTTTACCTTCAATGTAAACGGATCTGCCCTTCTTTAAATATTGCTCGGCGATCTTGGCAAGCCCTTCCCAAAGTTCAATTCTGTGCCATTCGGTTTGAGTAACTCTTTCACCTGCCCGATTGGTATAAGATTCAGAAGTTGCCAGGCTAAAGTTAGCGACTGTAGCGCCATTGCTTAAATGCCTGATTTCCGGATCTGCACCAAGGTTCCCTACCAATATTACTTTGTTTACACTCGCCATCTTTTAAAAATTATTTTTTGCAAAAATATGAATGAAATTTAAAAGTAGTCAAATAATTTTTTCACGCAAAAACTTGTCGATCAAAATCGGTTTGGGTAACTGAAGTATCTCATCAAGTGAATAAAATTGATAGGAATAGTTCAATTTAATGTGTTCATACTGAGTCAAATTGAGGTCCAGGATAATGAAAAAGGAGTAGATGTCCTGGTGGCTCAAAACATGTTTTTTGTATTCGAAAATTTCGGAGATTGTAAGATCATTTACGGAAAGATTAATAAGAAAGTCATCGATAGATTCCTCCGGTTCAATCTTTTGCGGTTTTTCGATCAGATAGAATTCATAAAGTCCCTTCCAGATATTTTTTGTATCGCGTTTTTGGAAGATCATTTTGTTATCATACCGCAATATCCAGTAATAAAGAAACCTCTTGCTTCTCCTGATCTCCTTTTTATTTATCGGCAACTTATTTTGGAGGTTTTCTTCAAATGCAACGCATGAATCCGATACCGGACAAGCCTGGCAATTCGGGTTAGAAGGAGTACAAATAGTTGCTCCAAGGTCCATTATCGCATGATTGTATCCACCAGGATCATTTTTGTCTATAAGTTGATTAGTAATTTTTGCAATCTCTTTTTGAGTTGATCGTTCTGCAACGTTTTCACTTATTCCCATATACCTGGCCAAAACCCGCTGAACATTTCCATCAACAACACCATGTGGTTTGCTAAACGCCATCGAGGAAATGGCTGCAGCTGTATATGGACCAATCCCTGGGAGTTTTAATAAATCTGTATATTCAGTTGGAAAATCATGACCAGGTCTTTTGCAGATGATTTTTGCACACTTGTGAAGATTTCTCGCTCTGCTGTAGTATCCCAGTCCTTGCCAAAGCCGCAATACATCATCTTCTTTTGCATTTGCAAGCTCACAAATCTTGGGAAAACGATGAATAAACTTTTCATAGTAGGGAAGTCCCTGTTGGATCCTGGTTTGCTGCATAATTATTTCCGCTAACCATATTTTATAAGCATCGTCAATATTTCGCCAGGGTAAATCCCTTTTGTGGAATGCATACCATTTCATCAGATTTGATGTAAATGCACTGTTTTCCAATATTTTATAAATCAATTTTCAATATTTATTTTAAAATTAAAGATGAGCGTATAAATTTGCACCTCTAAAATTGAATTGACAAATATCTATTTTCATAAAAATTAAAACAAAGTGACTAAAGCAGAGGTAATTACTCAGATAGCTGACCAAACCGGAATTGACAAAGCAGATGTTCAGGAAACGGTTGAAGCATTTTTTAGTGTAGTAAAAAATTCGATGTCTCAGGGAGAGAATATTTATGTGAGGGGTTTTGGGAGTTTTATTAACAAGAAAAGAGCCAAAAAGGTAGCCAGAAATATTTCAAAAAATACTGCAATTGTTATTGATGAGCACTATGTGCCTAGCTTTAAACCATCAAAAGTTTTTGTAGAAAAAATTAAGAACAGTGATTTGGTAAAGAAATTTAACCAGAACGGTTAAATGAAAGTTGATCTGACTTTTACATGGTAAAAAACCGAATCATACTTTTTGTTCTTGCTTGCTCACTTATTACAATAATTTATTTTTTGCCTAGGGTTGTTGTTGAAGACAAAGAGGAAAAAGTTGAATTAAGTGAACCAGTAAATACCCAGGAGGAACATAGTACATTTCAAGGAAATTTATCAGATAGCTTACGTCTTGTCATTAATTCCCTAAAGGAGTCAATCGACAATAGCGAAAGTCCGGAAAAAAGCGTTATATTTGCGGACTCTTTAGCAAAAGCCTATAAAAATGCACTTTTTTATGACAGTGCAGCCATATATTTAGCTGATATAGCTGATGAAGTGGAAAGTAAAGAAAGGCTTAAAATTGCCGGAGATGCGTACTTTGAAGCATTTAATTTTGCCGTTTCTGAATCAAAAAGGAACTCGTCAGGTGAAAGGGCCAGGTACTATTATGATAAAGTCCTGGAAATTGATCCTAATGATCTCGATACTAAAGCCAATTTGGCTGTAACATATGTTACCAGCCAGTCACCTATGCAGGGAATTGGCATGTTGAGGGAAATTCTGGAGGTAGATCCAAGTCATGAGAGGGCTTTGTTTAACCTGGGGTTATTGTCCATTACATCCGGTCAGTTGGATAGAGCGGTGGAGAGGTTCAGCACATTGCTTGCAAACTATCCTGATCATTACGAAGCCAGACTCTATCTGGGCTATTGTTATATGGAACTCGGACAGGTGGAAAAAGCAAAAGCTGAATTCGAAAGAGTTATAGATTCAGATGCTGAGCAAACAATTAAGAATGCAGCAAGTGGTTATTTGGAATCGATTAATAATTAGATAAAAAATTAAAAATTATGCCTTGCGGTAAGAAAAGAAAAAGACATAAAATCGCTACTCACAAAAGAAAAAAGCGATTGAGAAAAAATCGACATAAGAAGAAGTAATATACGTACTTCTTCTTTTTATAATATTTGAGGGTAAGTTATTGTATAACCATTTAATATAAAAGGTTTGAGTTATGAATTAATCATCAATTCAACTCAGCATGGTTGTCGAATAGCCCTTTTAAGAGATAAAAACCTTATAGAATTTCATCATGATGAAAACGCCAACAAATTTAAAGTTGGTGATATCTATTTGGGTTCAGTAAAAAAAGTTGTTCCTGGACTTAATGCTGCATTTATAGATCTTGGGTATGAAAAAGACGCATTTCTACATTACCTGGATCTGGGGCCCCAGGTCAGCTCATTAAATAAATTTACCAAGCTTATTCGTGCAGGTAAGCCGTTATCTTCAACCCTGAAAAATTTCAGGAGCGAGCCTGACATTAACAAATTTGGTAAAATAAACCAGGTATTATCAAGGAACCAGCAAATTCTGGTTCAGGTAGTCAAAGAACCTATCTCCACAAAAGGGCCAAGATTGTCATGTGAGTTGTCATTGGCAGGAAGGTATTTAGTATTAGTGCCTTTTTCCAATACGATCAGTATCTCTAAAAAAGTCGTTAAAAGCGAAGAAAGAAAGAGACTTACGAGGCTAATTTCATCCATTAAGCCGGATAATTTCGGTGTGATCATTAGAACCGTTGCTGAGGGAAAGGACGTTGCAGAATTGGACAGAGACCTGAGAACTTTGGTCGACAACTGGAAGGCTGGTGTCCATGTTCTAAAAAAAGCAAAAACCAGAGATAAAGTGATCGGGGAAATGGGCCGCGTATCATCATTGCTCAGGGATATGCTAAATGAGTCATTTGACCAAGTGCTGGTAGATGACAAAGTTATTTTTGACGAGGTACGGGAATTCATCAAAAAAATTGCACCAGGCAAAGAGAAGCTCGTCAAGAAATACAACGGGAAGGCGAAGATTTTTGAGGCATTCAACATCGAAAAACAGCTGAAATCACTTTTTGGAAAATCTGTCTCCTTACCAACAGGCGGATACCTGATCATCGAACACACAGAAGCGCTTCACGTTATCGATGTAAATAGCGGAAACAAATCCAATTCGGAAGCTGACCAGGAAACTACGGCATTAAAAACGAATATTGAGGCTGGAAGAGAAATTGCAAGACAACTACAGCTAAGGGATATGGGTGGTATCATTGTAATCGACTTCATCGATATGAGGAGGCCTGAGAACAAGAAGATGCTGTATTCCAAGATGAAGGAGTTTATGTCTTCCGACAGGTCAAAGTACACTTTGCTGCCCCTTTCAAAATTTGGGTTGATGCAGATTACAAGGCAGAGAGTACGTCCGGAATTGAACATTACTACAACGGAAATATGCCCTTCATGTGGTGGATCCGGAAAGATCTCATCATCTATTCTTGTGGCTGACCAAATCGAGCGAGATTTGGAATATCTGGTAAAAAAACAAAATGAAAAAAATATTACGCTGACCCTGCATCCATATCTGCATTCTTTCTTTACCAAGGGAATATATTCTCAAAGAATGAAATGGTTCTTTAATTATGGACAATGGGTGAAGTTATTGCCAGATTCGTCGCTTCCGATAACTGACTATATGTTCAGTAATAAAATTGGGGAAGAAATTGAAATATAAAAGGGGTTTCAAAGCCCCTTTTTATATCATTTCAACAGTCTTATCGATAGCTGCTTTTACATTATTTCGTATTTCAAGAATATTGGCTTCCATCATATAGCATGGAGCAGTCACGATTTTATTTTTTGAATCCACTGCTATTTCCCGAATGGTCTTTTGAACTGACACAGCTCCTGTTTGATCAACACCTCCGCTAATTGCTCCAATGTCATAGGGTGATTTTTCTTCGGTAGTTCCAACAGTTAATTCTGCTCTGACACCTGTTCCTTCAAGGGCTTTAGCAATTACGGTTGGACCCATGCACAGGCCACAAACCGGTTTATTGGCCATTACCATCTCGACGATTGTTTTCCTTACTTCGTGATTGATTTCACCTGCTGGTCCTTCAAAGGCCCATTTGGTAAGATTTTTAGCTGCCCCAAAACCTCCGGGAAGGACAATCGCATCGACATCATTCACATCGAATTTGTCTAGGCTTTTGATTTTTCCTCTTGCGATCCTGGCAGCTTCAATCAGCACATTCCTTGTTTCGTTCATTTCGCTGCCGTCTAAATGATTGACAACATGATGCTGCTCGATGTTAGGGGCATAACACATTACTTCAGCATTATTTTCTTTGATGGCCAGAAGCGTAAAAACTGCTTCGTGAATTTCGCTGCCATCGTATACACCGCAACCTGATAAAATTACTCCTATTTGCATGGTTTGATGAAGTTTTGATAAGTCATCAAATTAGTAAAAATCAGACGGAATTACATGGCAGGAAGTGACAGATTTAAAAATGTGATCGTTCCTGGAAAATGGGATTTGGCGTTTGGTTTTCAAACCAAAATTCATAAACCGCATAGGAAATACAATCATAAAAAATCTTTTCTTCTACCTCCATACTGAAAATGCTATTTGGTGAAAGCCAGTTTTTGAACTTCACACTTTGTGTAAAAGGCAACTCACATAAACGCACATATTCGATTCCATTATCAAAATTGGGATGAACTTTATTTATCATATTACAAACCTTTTCTCTTTGTACAACACCTAAATATGAAGATCTGTTGTTAAGAATCTGTTAATTAAGAGTTATATTAATCTGACTGTTTGATTATTTTTAATAACTTTTCATTCCAAACAGATCCAAAATTCATACCAAATGGAATCCTTAATATCTGGCGGTGCCATACTTGCCTTTTTTTGTGCCTTTGTCATTTACAAAAAACCAGATAAAAAGGTGGCCGATAGATTGTTGTGTTTACTTTTATTGGTACTGACAATCAATTACCTGGTTAACATTTTTAGGATTTGGGATGCCAGGAATTTTGCTCCAAATGTCATTGGAACATCTGCAGCATTGATATTCGTTTATGGCCCGCTGATATACTTGTATATCCTTTCCTTTACAGGGAGGAAAAAAATTACCATAAAAAATTCATTCCAACATTTTATTCCATTTCTCATTTACGAGGTGTTCAATATCTATTATTTCACAAGCGATAATTTCAGGGAGCAGAACTACCTGGAACACGCTTACCTCAATCATCATTTTTTTTATTTCTATTTGGTGACAATTTTAAAAGGGCTCCATCCATTAATTTACCTCGCGATTACCCTAAACATTACTCTCCACCATAGCAGCTACATGAAAAAGAATTACTCTTTTGACAGTATTCATATGAATCTGAAATGGATGAGGTACCTGGTGGTAAGCATGTCGGTATTGGCTATTATTGCTGTTATCTTAAATGTTTTTAGGGTTGGCAAGCCTGAGACTATTTTTCATTTGGCAGGTGAAATAGTGATGGCCAGTGCAACGATCTGGATCTTTACAATCGGATATTATGGATTTAAAAAGACTCCGGTTTTTATAAATATAAAAAGCAACGAAAAACCTGCAGCTCAGGAAAAATACCAAAAAACCAAGATTGAGAATAATTATGCCGATGAGATCAGGAAGGCATTGTTAAAAAAGATGGAAGAAGAAAAGCCATTTCTGAATCCAAAATTGAATATTGCAGAATTGGCCGAAGAGATTAATTATCCAAGTTATCAGATTTCGCAAGTATTAAATGATAAGATGGGCATGACATTTTTTGATTTTGTCAATAATTATCGGATCCAGGAGATTAAAAGCAGAATGAGACAGGAAAACTTTGAGCAGCTTACTTTGCTGGGGAATGCTCTTGAAAGTGGTTTTAACTCCAAGGCATCATTCAATCGTATTTTTAAAAAATCTGTTGGGATGACGCCTTCCGAATATTACAAAAAGTATCATAATTGATTTTTCATGAGGGTTTACTTTTTTTTATTTTTTCTATTTATTCCTCTTGCTTCCTTCTCTCAATTTCTTGACAATGAGTATAGAGTGATGTTTTACAATGTTGAGAATTTGTTTGATACCATTGATGATCCACACAAAAATGATTTAGAGTTTACGCCGGAAGGAAGTAAAAAGTGGGATGCGCTAAAATATCATCACAAACTCAATGAAATTTACAAGGTGATCATTGCAATTGGTGAGTGGAATCCTCCATTAGTGGTGGGATTAGCCGAAGTTGAAAAGCTGGAAATTTTGGATGACCTGATCAATTTAACTCCTTTACACAAATTTCAATATCAGGCAATTTTAGAAGAATCCGACGATCAAAGAGGAATCGATGTTGGGTTAATCTATAGAAGTGACCATATTAAATATCTGAGTCATAAAAATATAAAGGTCCGAGAGAATTCCGGTAGGGGGATTTTATTGTTTACAGGAACAATTCGTGAAGATACCGTTCATTTTCTGGTCAATCACTGGCCCTCGAGAATTTCAGGGAAGGAACATTCTGAACCTTTCCGTTTGGAGTATAGTAAGGAGATGATCAATATCATCGATTCAATCTGCCATACTACCACAAACATGAAATTGGTTTTAATGGGAGATTTTAATGACACACCAACTGATTCAAGTATTACTCAAATTCTTCATCACAAATTTTTGAATAACCAGGGACAGCCGGAAAAGATAGTATTAAAATACGACAAGGATGAAAACCCGGGCACTACAGTTTATACTAATGTTTTTACCAATTGGTATTTGTTTGATCAGATCCTGATTTCTGATGGATTGATATCTGAAAAAGGTTTAAGGGTGTTTAAAAGTTCCTGGCTGATCAACTATGAGGGAAGGCCGGATAGAACTTATCTCGGAGATTATTACAATGGAGGCCTTAGCGATCATTTACCAGTTTATATTGATTTTTCTGTTCAAAAAAAACAGGAAGAAGGAAATTGAAATTTGTTTAAGATTGAATTGCTGCTCTTTTCTTTCTGCTTTCCGACAAATGATGTCTGGCGTCTTTTAATAGCTGAAAAAATGAATCCCGTTTAAACCCTAGTCGATGATTCTTCTCACTGATCCGGTAAATGACCTTCATTTGAAAAGCTATGTCTCTGTAAGCTTTCAGAAGTTTGTAATTGGGGTCGTACACGTGAGCCGGTTCTGAACTTACTCCGTTTAACTCCATTATTTTTAAGTTTTTTCCTTCATAAAGGTCTTCAATTGATTTTACTTTTAGATCAAATCTTCCATAGTAAAAGCCCGTAATGCTTTTGGCAATCTCATCAAATTGATCAATCAGCTTGTTATTGATTAGCCGTTCTCCGTTCAGAAAGGTCGTCCCGCGATTATGGTTGCCAATGGGCTCAAGCAATATTTTTTCTCCCTTTTCGGGAATGCAACCAAGCCGGGAAGAATACTTTTTTTTGAAATAGTCAAGATTGGAAAAAGCTCGCAATTCATTTGTTATTAACTGCTCCAATGTTCGGGTTCCATCTCCTGTTACATACAAAAACCCTTTTTGAACGATGCTGCTTATGTTTCCTTTTTCTTTATCGGGAAACCGGTAATAAAAAACCCCTATCTCGTTTTCGTATCCTATAAATTCCTGAATGATGAAGTCATCTTGTATTTGCTCAAAATATTTTTCAAGTGATTTTTCATCATCAATCATTTCAACACCTATTCCCCGTTCACCAATATCCGGCTTCGCTATCAATGGGTATGATAATTTTGAACCTTTAAGAATAGAAACTACTTCCTTGAATGATAACCCTTTTTTTATGAGTAGGGTTATTGGGATCCATTTTGGATTGATTTTCTTCAAAATTTTATATTTGGACTCTCCCATGATCCCACCATATTTCATACAGGGATTAGTCGTTGAAAAATAGCAAAGGGATTTAGCTCGAAGGGCCAGATAAAGCCCATAAAAGAGCATGGGAAAATAAAAAATATAGTAGGGCCAAAACTCGTAATTGAGCAATCGAATGATCTTAAATCTCAATCGCTGGCGTATAGTCATATTCCAATAAAAAGTATTAATTTTTATTTTTTTGAATCGTATATAAATTTTTATTCACGTTCGGTTCAATAATTATTCGGTATAACTTTTATATTTAATGAAACTAATTGGTAAAAACCTGATCAGTTTTTCAACGAAACATTCTTTTAATTTCAATTTTTAATATTAATTAAAATGCAATTAAAAAATTCGGCTTTACTAATAATTGACCAAATTAAATCGCTGGTGGAGCAATTGAGTGTTGATGAATATACGGCGTCACTGGATTTGCTATCTGGTAATTCAATTGGAAAGCATATCAGGCATGTGGTTGAATTTTTTGATTTGCTCGTTTCAATCTCTGAGGATAATATCATCAACTATGATGATAGAGATCGAGATGAAAAGATAGAAACTGACAAAATAATTTGTATTAATAAATTAAACTCCATTATATCCAAAATTAGTCTGCTAGACGCAAATCAACCCTTAACTCTTCAAGTATCCTATTCTACTGATGATGGAATGCCTATTGATGTTCAGACTTCCGTAAATCGCGAGTTAGCTTACAATATTGAGCATGCCATTCATCACATGGCCATTATCAAAATTGCAGTAATTACGGTCTTCCCAAATATTCGTCTGGCAGAAAATTTTGGAGTAGCCTACTCCACTATCCGGTACCAAAATGCAGGAAATTAAAGTTTAAAAATTGCTCTCAGGTATTTGAGCTTGTTTTTGAACGGCGGATATCTCAGATCCAAATCCAAATAATAAGGTTTTTTAACAATACTTTTTTTATGACTAAATGTATCAAAAGAATATTTACCATGATACTGACCTAATCCACTATTTCCTATTCCTCCTACTGGTAATTCCGGATTTCCAAAATGGAACATGGTATCATTGATCATGCCTCCTCCACATTGCAGGTTTTTAATAAAACCTTCCTGCTTCTTTTTGTTGGCTGAAAAATAGTAAGCAGCAAGTGGCTTTTCGAATTTATTGAGTAAATCTATCGTATCGTTCAAATTAGAAAAGGTAAGAATGGGGAGGATCGGGCCAAAGATTTCTTCATTCATCACTTCATCACTCCAATTCACATTGACCAGAAGTGTTGGAGAGATTTTCAGTTGTTCTTTATCAACCTGACCTCCATGAAAAACTTCTCCATTTGTTAAATATTTGACGAGGCGGAGAAAGTGATTATCATTTATGATTTTGCCAATGTCTTCGTGCTGAAGTGGTTCATTGCCATAAATATTCAGAATTCTTTCTTTCAACAATTGAACGAACTTATCAGCGATTTTTTCATGAACCAGTAAATAATCAGGAGCCACGCATGCCTGACCGGTATTCAGCATTTTTCCGAAAATCACTCTTTTGGCAGATATTTCCAGATTTGCATCCTCATCTACAATACAGGGGCTTTTTCCACCCAGTTCGAGTGTAACCGGGATCAATCTTTCTGCGGCTTTTTTCATGATAATTTTTCCAACTCGAGAGCTACCCGTGAAGAAAACGTAGTCGAGATCCTCATTCAGAATTTGTTGACTGATTTCCGCATCGCCTTGCACAACTTTGATATAATCTTCATCAAAGTATTTCACAAATAGTTTCTCCAGCAAATTGGAAGTATGTTGTGCCAACTCCGAAGGTTTTAGAATGACACAATTCCCTGTTGCAATGGCGCCAACCAATGGTGTGAGTGTAAGTAATACAGGAAAATTCCATGCTCCTATGATATATGCAACACCATACGGAACGGAATAGACATAGTGCCTGCTCGGAAAACTAACCCACGCAGCACTAACTCTTTTCTTTTCGACCCAGCTATTCAGATTTTTTAACGCAAAGTCTATTTCATCCAGAACCTGTGCGATCTCTGACCCAAAAGATTCATATTCTGACTTTCCCAGATCTTTTTTGAGTACATCAAAAAATAGTTCTTCGTTTTCCTTTAAAAGCCTTTTTAAAGTCTTCAATTGGCTCTTTCGAAACTTTGTGTCCAGTGTTTTGTGTGTAGAAAAAAAGAGCTTCTGATTTTTAATGATTTTTGCTACATCTATTACATCAATGTTGACCATACGGTTATTCCATCTTTTTTTGGTATAAATATTGGGTTTCCTACCTATATTCATATTGAATTTAAGAAAATACAGGGGAAAGAAATCGTTATTTGATTTAAATGTGGTGGAAATGATCGTCAGAAAAATATATTTTTTAACAGCGTTACTTCTAGCCGCAAGCTACGCGCAGGCTCAAAGTGAAATTGAAGGTGTTTGGAAGTCGGACAAAGGTGATTATATGATCAAAATCGCTTCTATGGGACCGGAATTTCAAGGGAGAATTGTCTGGATGAGAAATGAGAAAGACGAAAACGGTCAACAAAGGCTTGATATCAAAAATCCTGAAGCTAAGTTTAGGAAGTTACCAATTAAAGGTAGCAGAATTTTAAAGGACCTGAAATTTAATTCCTCATCAAAAACATGGGAAAGTGGGACGCTTTATATACCTGATGAGGGAAAAATATACCAGTGCACTGTCACAATCTCAGCTAATAAACTTGTCATTAATTATTCTAACGGTGGTAAATCTACCTGGTCGTGGACACGGCAAAGCTAAATTCATTATATTTATATACCACAGAAATAGTTTGACTTTCTGAATCCTATTAGCCTCAAATTTTGTTTATAGTATAGAGGTCTAACTATATCAATATAATGAATAATGTTCTTCAAAAGTATATGGAGAATCGTTTCAAGCCTGAGAAACGCAGTAAGAAAGAATCGCTTCTTCCATATGGTCCGGTAGTAACAATTTCGAGGATGTATGGGTGTCCTGCAAAAAGGATAGCTGCTATGCTCACATCAGCAATCAATCAGATCGTAGAGAATAACAAAAGCCAGGAAAAATGGACGCTGTTAGGAAAGGAAATTCTGGAGCAATCTGCCAAAGAGCTTCATTTAAAACCGGATCTAATCAAAGAAATAGCCAACACCCACGGACAAGGCTTGATCGATGATATTTTACTTTCTTTCACTAATAAATATTATCCGGGAGATATCAAAGTAAAGCATACAATTGGAGACATAATTAATGAATATGCTATCAGGGGTAAAGTAGTTATGGTAGGAAGAGGTGGTGTAGCATTGCTGAGGGATGTTAAAAAATCGGTACATATAAAAATCACGGCTCCTCTGGAATGGAGGATTAACGATGTAAGTAAACGTTATATGATCACATTGGATGAGGCGGAAAGGAGAATTAAAGAAATAGACCTGAAACGGGACCACCTCAGGAAGTTTTTTGCCGGTAAGAAAATTGATGACTCGGTTTTTGATATTATCTTCAACTATTATACCTGCACCGAAGAAGAGATTATATCTTGCACTATTAAACTGATGGAAAAACGCGATATGATCTAAAAAAAAGAGGCTGGAATAAACCAGCCCTTAATCCTTATAACTATAGAAAACCAAAATACACTTGAATTAATTTGATGAATGTTAATTCATTGTTGAATTGATTTAAGATTAATTACGTCGTTTGGCTTGTTTTGGTTCAAATTAAGTCTTTATTTTTTAACTTTTTCTGACAGACTTTTCTACTTTTGATTGTCGAAGCGCTGCAACCACTTTTACATTATTTATTTAGATTAATTGTTATTTAGTTAGTGAAAACTGCTGATTTACAATAATAAGTAGTATATTTAATCACCTTGATCAGTAGCATTTTTTATTTTATTGACTTAGGTCAAGCCACAATTGCCAAACCCTATGAATGATAAGACCCTAAAACAGGCGCGGTCTAAAATATTGAAATTTTGTACATATCGGGAGCGTGCCACCAAAGAAGTAACCAACAAATTGGAATTATTAGAATTAGACCCAAAATCAATTGAAATTCTTGTAAAGGAACTGAAGGAAGAAGGATTTTTGGATGATCTGCGTTTTTCAAAAATTTTTGCCGGGAGCAAGTTCAGGTTAAAAAAATGGGGGAAATTAAAGATTAAGCGAGAGTTGAGGCTGAAAGACATACCTGAAGATTATATCCTGGAAGGCCTGGCAGAAATTGAGGGCCAGGCATATCTGGAAACACTCGAGAATTTGGCTTATCAAAAATATCGTACGGTCAAGGATGCCAACCTTTATATAAAAAAAAATAAAGTCGCCTCTTTTTTGGTTAGCAAGGGTTATGAGTCCGAGTTGGTTTGGGGGATTTTAAATAAGATTTAATTCATAAAACTCTAAGACATTCCGAAGTTTCATTCAAGTTTTGAAACTTTTTCTGCAAATTTGGTCTACTTATTTTCGCTACGATCAAGTTTGACATTAATTTCTGCCTGGTTTGAAGAGTATAATTGTTGCATCAGCCAATCCCGTAAAGATTAAAAGTACAAAAACAGCTTTTGAACAGGTTTTTCCAAATGAAAATTTTCAGATAAGTGGCACAGAATCACCTTCGGGAGTTTCACTTCAGCCCATGTCCGAAGAGGAAACATTAGCCGGAGCCCTGAATAGATTGGAATTCATTAAAAAATATCAGAATACGGCCGATTTTTTTGTTAGTATTGAAGGAGGGGTGAGAGAGTCCAGAGGATTTTATGAAGCCTTTGCCTGGATAATTGTACAAAGCAAAAAACTGACTGGAAAAGCGCAGACAGCGTCTTTTACTTTGCCACGGCAAATAAATGGTTTGATCGATCAGGGGCTTGAACTTGGACATGCAGATGACAAAATTTTTAAAAGAAAGGATTCAAAAACAAAAAATGGTTCGGTAGGTATTCTGACCAAAAATTTAATTGATAGAACCGAATATTATCGACATGCCATTGTGCTGGCTTTGATACCTTTTATGAATTCAGACCTTTATAAAGCATAATGGCTAAACGGAAAACAGCATTTTTTTGTCAAGCATGTGGTGCAGAATCAGCAAAATGGATAGGAAAGTGCCCCCATTGTGGTGAATGGAATACTTATGTGGAGGAAGTGATTGACCAAGGCAAAGACGAAGTTTGGTCTTTGAAAGTTGATACTACAGTGGAGAAAAACAAACCCTTAAAGCTTGGTGAAATCAAGTCAGGCGGTGATCGACGGAAAAGCTCAGGAGATGCTGAATTGGACAGAGTGCTAGGGGGAGGAATTGTAGAAGGTTCTTTGGTATTGATCGGTGGAGAACCCGGAATTGGAAAGTCAACTTTATTATTGCAGGTTTCTCTTCAACTGAATTACGAAAGAATATTGTATATATCCGGTGAGGAGAGCTTACAGCAAATCAAAATGCGAGCTGAAAGAATGCAGGGAAATTCTGACAACCTCTATTTACTAGCCGAGACATCCCTCGAAAAAATATTCGATCAAATCAAAAATATTCAACCAGACATTCTGGTCGTGGACTCCATTCAAACAGTTTTTTCAAATTCTTTGGAGGCAACTCCCGGAAGCATTTCACAGGTGAGGTATTGCACAGGCGTCTTGATAAAATTTGCCAAGCAATCGAATGTTCCTGTCTTCATAATTGGACACATCACAAAAGATGGAAGCCTGGCAGGACCAAAGATTTTGGAGCACATGGTTGATACGGTCATCCATTTTGAGGGTGATCGTCATCATGCTTACCGAATATTGAGGACAACGAAGAACAGGTTTGGCTCAACTTCCGAACTTGGTATTTATGAAATGAATGCTGCGGGACTGAGACAGGTATCCAATCCATCAGAGATCTTGATCTCACAGAGGGATTCTTATAGCAGCGGTGTAGCTATTGGGGCAACTGTGGAGGGAAACAGACCATTGCTGATCGAGATCCAGTCTCTCGTCAGCTCAGCAACTTATGGAACTCCGCAACGGGTGAGTACCGGTTTTGACCTGAAGAGATTAAATATGCTTCTGGCAGTACTTGAAAAACGAGCTGGTTTCAGATTAGCTTCACAAGATGTATTTTTAAATATAGCAGGTGGATTAAAAGTGGATGATCCGGCCATTGACCTGGCAGTTGGGCTGTCAATTATTTCTTCCTTCAATGAAATTGAGATACCGACCGATTATTGCTTTGCGGCTGAGATTGGTTTGAGTGGGGAGATCAGGGCGGTAAATAAAATTGAATCAAGGATAGCAGAAGCGGAAAAATTGGGTTTTGACAAAATTATCATTTCGAAATTCAATAAAATTTCATCAAACAACCGGACAAAAATAAAAGTGATGCAATTCGGTAAATTGCACGAGATTATTTCTGAACTAATGGGATAATTATGAAGCTAAAAGTACCACATACACTGGTTTTGTTGTTTTTTATGATGGTATTGGGGTTGATCCTGACCTATATTTTACCTTCCGGAACTTTTGAAACGGTTGAAGAACATCACAGGGAAAAGGTAGTAGCAGGTACTTATCATACAGTAGAAAAGGAATATCTGGAACCCTGGGAATTGTTGACTGTTCTGCCGCGTGCTTTTGCAGATAGCCAGGCAATCATATTTTTCATTTTCATCATTGGTGGTGCACTATCAGTTATCAAATCAACCGGTGTGATCGATGCAGTGCTTGGCAAACTGCTGAACAGGTTTGGTTCTAAGCCACAGGTATTGATTTTTGCCGGCATGTTCATATTTGCGGTAGGTTCCAGTACCCTGGGAATGGCAGAAGAATACTTGCCATTCATTTCAGTTTTGATTGTGCTTTGTGCCGCACTAAAACTCGATACTCTTTCGGCTGTTGGAATTATGGTAGTAGGGTATGGGATTGGATATGGAACCGCTACAATCAATCCCTTTACAGTCCTGATCGCCCAGGACATTGCTGAGGTGAGGCCGACATCCGGATTGTGGTACCGGCTCGTACTTTTGTTACCATTTTTCCTGGTCGGGTTTTTTCATGTTAAAAAATATGCAATGAATGTGTGGAAGCAGTCAATTGCTGTTGAGGTTGAAGAGAAAGAAGTCTATCAGTATCCGGAATTGACCAAAACCCATATTCTGATATTGATCATCACTTTTTTTGCGATTGCTTTGATCGTTTTTGGTATATCGGAGTTATCCGGATGGGGATGGTACCTGATCGAATTAGGGGCAGTATTTTTTGGATTAACAATTGTCGTCGCTATAATCGGTAGGCTGAATATCAATGAAGTAGCAATAAAATTTGCGGAAGGAGCTACTGAGTTGACTACTACTGCGTTGCTAATTGGATTTGCCCGATCTATTGCGTTGATCCTCGAGGATGGATTGGTTTTACATACAATTGTACATTATTTGTCCATTCCACTACAACAGACAGGACCGCATATTGCCTCTGTTGGGATGTACCTGATACAAAGTATGCTCAACTTTTTTATTCCATCCGGTAGCGGGCAGGCATATGTCACCATGCCGCTTATGGCGCCAATAGGCGATCTTACCGGTGTGACCAGGCAGACCAGTGTATTGGCCTATCAAATGGGTGATGGTTTCATGAACATGATTGTTCCTACAAATGCCGTACTGATGGGAATTTTAGGAATTGCTAAAATTCCGTACGGCAAATGGTTTAAATTTGTCTTCCCACTCATTCTAAAGTTCATCGCAATTGGTTCCATAGCACTGATCGTAGCTGTATTTATTGAATACAATTAAAAGCCAATTTCTTAAAATTAAAGTCATTCTTTGACATTCATCAGGTAGTAAAAGAAATAAAAGTGGCTAAATTTACCCTTCATTTGAGAAACCATAAACAATGTAAATAATGGATTACAGAATTGAACATGACACCATGGGCGAAGTGAAAGTGCCTGCGGACAAATACTGGGGAGCACAGACGGAGAGATCGAGAAACAACTTTAAAATTGGCCCTGAAGCAAGTATGCCAAATGAGATTATTAAGGCATTTGCATACCTGAAGAAAGCTGCTGCTCATGCAAATACAGAGCTGGGTGTTTTGGCAGCAGAAAAGCGGGATTTGATCTCAAAAGCATGTGATGAAATTCTGGAGGGAAAGCTCGACGATCAATTTCCTTTGGTAATCTGGCAAACGGGTTCTGGTACTCAATCAAATATGAATTCCAATGAAGTTATTGCCAACAGGGGTCATGTTTTATCAGGAGGAAAGCTTACGGATGAAAAAAAGGCACTTCACCCTAATGATGATGTGAATAAGTCACAGTCTTCCAATGATACGTTTCCTACGGCCATGCACATTGCAGCCTATAAGCAAGTAGAGGAAGTCACCCTTCCGGGAATGAAAAAACTCCGAGACACATTGGCCACAAAGTCTAAAGAATTTAATGAAATTGTTAAAACCGGACGTACTCATTTCATGGATGCGACGCCATTGACCCTTGGACAGGAGTTTTCAGGATATGTTCAGCAAATTGACAATTCCATGCGGGCCATTAAAAATGCTTTGATAATGGTAAAAGAGCTTGCTTTGGGTGGGACCGCGGTCGGAACCGGACTTAACACACCCAAGGGTTACGATGTTTTAGTGGCGAAAAAGATTGCAGAATTTACCGGGTTGCCATTTGTTACAGCTCCAAATAAATTTGAAGCTCTGGCAGCACATGATGCCATGGTAGAATTGTCAGGAGCTTTAAAAAGAGCAGCAGTTTCATTGATGAAAATCGGAAATGACATTCGGATGTTAAGCTCCGGACCAAGATGTGGAATAGGGGAAATCATTATTCCTGATAATGAGCCCGGATCTTCTATCATGCCTGGCAAAGTAAATCCCACACAGCCTGAAGCATTGACAATGGTGAGCGCACAAGTAATTGGAAATGATATGGCAGTTTCTGTCGCCGGTTCAAATGGTCATTTTGAATTGAATGTATTCAAGCCGGTAATTGCCTCTAATGTCCTTCAATCTGCTCGATTAATAGGTGATGCTTGTGTGTCTTTTAACGATAAATGTGCAGCTGGAATTCAGCCCAACTATGAGATCATTGAAAAGCACCTGGAAAATTCTTTGATGCTTGTGACCGCTTTGAATCCACACATCGGCTATGAAAATGCCGCTAAGATTGCAAAGAAAGCTCACAAGGAAGGAAAGACCCTGAGAGAGGCTGCGATGGAATTGGGACTTCTTACAAATGAACAATTTGACCAGTGGGTGGTGCCCAAAAACATGACAGGCAGCTTAAAATAGTACAATTATTTATTTGACTTTTTTAAATATATTTTTGTACATTGGGAGGTAATTTTTAACTAGAACAATTATAAAAGGACTTAAAATGAAAAAGTTAGCGGTTGTATTGATACTTTTTATTTGTGTTACTGCTGTCAATCAAGCCCACGCACAATTATCAAAGGATGAGAAAAAGGAGTGGAAGAAGAAATTGAAAAAAATGACTCCGGAGCAGTTCAAGAGAATGTACGACGAGAATGCCAGTTTGAAAAGCGAGCTTAGCAGCGCACAAGGTCAGTTATCTAGCATTCAGGCGCGTTTAAGCGAAAAAGATGCAAAAATTGCTGAGATGACCCAACAGCTTCGCGAAGCAGAAGCAAAAGTTAACAATGCTCAGCGAGCTATTGCACAGGCACAGGAACAAGCTGCTCAAAATACAGGAAGTTCAGTTTCTGAAGATGGAGTAGTTTTTAAGGTGCAGATTGGAGCATTCAGAAACAAAGATCTTTCCAAATATTTCGAAAATCATGAAAACTTTGGTGGCGAAGTAGGTGATGACGGAGTACAGAAAATAACATTAGGGATTTTCCGTGATTACTGGGAAGCCGATACCTTCAAAAAATACCTTCGTGAAATGGGAGTAAATGATGCATGGATCGTTCCTTACAAAGATGGAACAAGGGTAGAAATGAAGGATGTTTTGGAAGGTGTTATTTAAAAGAAATCTAAAGAATTAATGATAAAAGGCCGTTGAAAACGGCCTTTTTTGTTTTAATCATGATTTTGCTTTTTCCCATCCACCACCACCGGGAGTTTCAATAATAATCTTGTCGCCATTTTCCAGCACACTTCCGTCAATTCCGTCAAGTTCTACTTTTTCACCACCCTTCCTGATAATGTATTGCTTCCCGGTTTTTCCGGGATTACCTCCTTTCATTCCAAATGGTTTCTCTTTTCTGTGTTGTGATAAAATTGAGAGATTAATCTTTTCCAGAAATGTTAATTCCCTGATCACCCCATCGCCTCCTTTCCATTTTCCATCTCCACCGGAACCTTTCCTTATTTCCATTCTATCCAATCGAACAGGATAGCGAAATTCTATGATCTCAGGATCTGTAATTCTTGTATTGGTCATATGCTGATGAACTCCTGATGTGCCATGGAAGCCATCTCCCGCTCCAGTGCCTCCACAAATCGTTTCATAAAACCCGAATTCATCATTGCCAAAGATCAGGTTGTTCATGGTTCCCTGACTGCAAGCGGCCAGGTTTAGTGCTTTTATCAATGTATCAACAATTCTTTGACTTACCTCCGTGTTACCTCCAACCACCGCCGGACAATTTTGGGGATCGTCTGAAAATCCAGGATTGAGAAAAGATCCCTCAGGAACATTAATATTTATATGCTCCATGATGCCCTCATTGAGCGGGATGTTTTCTTTAACCATCAATCTCAGAACATAAATAATTGCGCTGTTTACAATTGCATAGGTCGCGTTTAAATTTCCTGGATGAACTGGTGACGATCCGGAAAAATCAATTGAAATCCCTTTGGGATCCTTTATGATTTCTACCTGCAATGTTGTTCCGTCGTCAAGCTGTTCAGTTGCCTTCCATTCGTTTGCTGGGAGTTTTTTAAATGAGTTTATCACACATTGAGCAGCATATTCCTGCAGTTTTTTCATGTACGAATGGATGGTTTCAATTCCAAATTGAACAGTTAATTTCTTCAATTCTCCAACACCTGAATGAATTGATGCCAATGCGCCATTTAGATCAGCGATGTTTTCTTCTATTGATCTGCTGGGATAAGGATCAGATTTTAATAATCTCTTAATTTCTTTCCAGTGTTCTTTTCCATCATTGATTAAATAGGCAGGTTCAATGACAATTCCTTCTTCTGAGAGCCTTTTGGCATCAGGAGGCATGGACCCGGGTGTCTTACCTCCAATTTCTGCATGATGAGCCCGGTTTGCCACATAACCTATTAATTGTCCGGCATCATCAAATGCACCTCCGATTAAAGTTATGTCTGGAAGGTGGCTTCCTCCATAACCCGGATGATTGGTAATAACCACATCGTTAGGGCCGATTTTCATCTTTTCGATTACAGAACGCACACATACTCCCAGACTGCCCAGGTGGACGGGTATATGAGGAGCATTAGCTACCAGAAATCCATCCTTATCCAGGACTGCACACGAAAAATCCAGACGCTCCTTAACGTTCACGGAAAAGGAAGATCGTTGAAGAATGGCTCCCATATCTTCAGCAATGGCCTTAAATCGATTCGTGAAGAGCTCAAGGTTTGCGTATTCATTCGCAGTTGAAGCAAGGGTTATTGTTTCCTCTACCTGATTTAGAATGGCATTTTTGCCTTCTTTAAGAATTAATTTCCAATCTTCATCCACAAATACGGTTGAGTTTTGGCTTAGCAATAATGCCGGTCCCTTGATGACCGCTCCCTCAGTAAGGCCCTCCCAAACAAACGCCGGGATTTCCTTCCAGTCTGTTTGGATAAATGATCTTACTTGCCGGTCGGGCTGTGGTTTGTATTCTTCTATTTCTTTCTTCTCATGTTTTTCCTCGTCAATTCTTCCTGCGACAACTATCTTAAGAGATTCAACTTCAATGGTTTCATTGTCCAGCCAGTGCCCGTATATTTTTTCATATTTTTCTTTGAACAGACCTTCTATGGAATCCGGATCTTTGTAATCGACCTCAAGACAATTTTCCTGTCCCCTGAATCGCATCATTACTTGCTTGAGCTTTACAAAACAATCCTTTTCTAAAAAATTCTCCTGCTTTAATTTGTGGATAGCATCCTTTTCCAGTTCATTGAATTGCCCATCAACATAGCTGATAATTTCTGATAAAGGTTTCAAGATTTGTTTTTGAGAAAACCGTTCTATATCAGCCATTCCCATTCCAAGGGCGCTTAATAAACCTGCATCAAACGGAACAATAATGGATTTAATATTTAATAATTCAGCGAGTGAACAGGCATTTTGGCCACCTGCTCCACCGAAAGCCAGAAGGGTAAAATCCTTTGGATCATGTCCTTTTCGTAATGAGATCTTTCGTATGGCATCGGCCATTTTTTCGTTGGCGATCTGTATAAATCCTTTCAGAATGTCCTCATCACTTTGATCTTTTGGTAACTTATTTTTAATAGCATTAAATGCTTGCTGGGCAGCATTTTTATTTAGAGGTATCCCAAAACTGTTTTCATCCAATCGACCGAGTAAAAGATTGACATCCGTAATCGCCAGGGGCCCTCCTGCTCCGTAGCATGCCGGGCCGGGACTTGCACCAGCGCTTTCGGGACCTACTGTCATCTTATAACCGTCAAAATCACAAATTGATCCACCTCCTGCAGCAACGGTCTCGATCGAAAGGACCGGACTGAAAATTGGGATCCGGTCAATTTCTGATTCAAATTGGTAATCCAACTTTCCATCAATTCTGGAAACATCCGTGCTGGTACCGCCCATGTCAAAAGTGATGATCTTTTTATGCCCCAGGCTCTCAGCAATCTTTGCGGCCCCAACTACTCCACCGGCTGGTCCACTAAGGAGACTTTCTTTTGCCAGAAATAAATTGGCATCAACTAATCCCCCATAACTGGTCATGATTTTCAGGGACCCGTTCTTAAGGATTTTTTTTACAGAATTCAAATAATTCAGTATGACCAGGTCAAGGTATGCATTGACAATGCCGGTTTGTGTGCGGGGAAGGAATTTTATTTCTCTGGCCATCTCGGAAGAAATGCTGATGAATTGGAAGCCTTCAATTTGGAGTCGTTCCCTCAATTTGCGTTCATGGGTATCATTTTGATAGCTGTTGATCAAAGCAATGGCAATGGTTTCAGGATTGATTTTCTTTACTTTTTCAATGCAATCCAGAATGGAGTTTTCATCCAGCGGTTTTAAAATGTTTCCATATCTATCCATTCGCTCATCAACTTCAATGACATTTGAGTATAAAGGCTGGTTCTTGACAACATTCAAAGCGAATATATCAGGCCGTTGCTGGCTTCCAATTTCGATCAGATCCCTGAAACCTTTTGTAATGATCAGGCAGACTTTTGCACCTTTTCTTTCAAGCAGGGCATTGGTTCCTTTGGTTGTTCCCAGGCGAACATCTATTTCCGGCAGTTCATTTTCCAGGCCGGTTTCAGTTGCAATGCGGGCCGCTAAGACCGGAGCTTCCTCAAAGGCTGTGATCTCAAATTCATCACCTTCACTTATTTTGAAATCTGGTTGTTCAGCAAAACAAATGGTTTGATCAGAAGGCTCGAATTGATGAATGATACTAAGATCTTTGTTTTTCAATAATCTAAAATGGTATCCTTTTAAAATATCAGATTTTAGGTTCCAATTAGTGGAGATTTGATAGGAATCATCAAAATTTTTCTTCAAAATTTTTCCTCGAAGCGAACTGCTGCTTAATACTTTGATCCGCTTAAGCTCATTTTGAGGTGATTCGGAAAGACAATCCGTAAAGGTTCCTCCTGTGTCCACCCAGATTTTGTAAGAATTATTTTTCACACAAGAATTTTTGTTCCGGTTTCTATGAATCACAAAAATATAGAATGCGTATTTAAAAATACTATGTAGTGATTTAGTAAGTGTATTAATTACTCTTTATTCAAAAAAATAGACAATATGTTGTTTTATTTGTAATGAAAGTTCTATTTTTGCATGGTCAAAACAACGAAACTAATAGATCATTAACATTTTATTAAATTACAATTAATATGAGTTCGTCACCAAATCAAAAAATTGAACAAGCATGTGAAGATGCCTTAGTAAAAATCAAACAAATCGGAGCAGATGACTTTAACGATGTGGAATCCAAGCTGGAATACGTTATCGGAAGTTATCGATTTGACCAAAATCCGGTTGGGCTTTATGAAATCGGCGCTATGGCCTTGACCAAATTGAAAAAATACAAGGAGAAAAAGCCCAGACAAGTTTCCAAAAAGCTAATTGATGAATTGGAAAAGGCTATTGCAACTGCCTAAAGATTTAAACCGGGTTCTTCCCGGTTTTTTTATGACTAAAAATCAACGCCATTGTAATGGTAAAATACAACCCTATTATTAAAGTCAGGCCTGAGCATAAGAGCATTTTTATTTTTCAATTATTTTTAAAATTCCCTTATCAAAAGTTAGCAATTTATTTGATTCAGCAGACTGAAAGTACCCTATAAGAAGAGCATCAGAATAATCAATATTGTTATCCGAATACAATTCCAATGATTTTAAAATGACTTTTTTCTTTGTCAGAAGTATATTTGGATAGAGTAACAAGTTCTCCAAAACTTCTTTTATTTCTTTTCTCTGAATAGAATAAACCTTTTCAAGTACATAAACTACTTCAGCAACAATGAAGTCATGAATAAAAACCTCATCGTTTTCAATAGATGTTTTAGCGATTAAGAACTGCTCTTCAATATCGTTTAGGAGATATCTTAATATGTAATTCGCATCAGAAATTACCATGCTTATCTCTAGCTATTTTCTCCCAGGCGAATTTTTCTTGCTTTTGCTTGCTAGGATCTGCATAAGCATGAAGTTTTCCCGCTACATTAATTATTGCTTTTGGTTTTCTATCTGAGGATCTTGATTTTATGTCTATTACAAAATTAAATTTAAGTAAGAGCTTTTTAAGAAAGTTGACATTCTTTTTGGTATCGACGGTAACCACCAATGTTTCCATAGTCTAATTTAGCACTAGATTAAAATGATTGATTTTATTCGAAACTACGAAATTTTTACTTAATAGTTAATCGAGATTATTAATGCCATAAATGATTTTATACCAGAGTCTGCAAAGTCGATCGCATGTCATTAATTGGAGGGAACGACACTGTCAATTATACTGCACATAATTCTCCCATTTTTCCAGTACAGCAACAAAGTCCTCTGGCAGCTCCGAATCAAATTGTATTTTTTCTTTTGTAATGGGGTGAATAAAGCCCAATGACTTTGCGTGCAGTGCTTGCCTTGGGATCAACTTAAAACAGTTTTCAACAAAGGCTTTGTATTTGGAAAACTGGGTTCCCTTCAATACCTGGTCACCTCCGTATGTAGCATCATTAAAAAGCGGATGACCAATGTATTTCATATGTGCGCGGATCTGGTGTGTTCGTCCTGTCTCAAGATTGCACTGGATCAGTGAGATATAACGGAGATTCTGAATGGTTTTATAATGGGTGATGGCTGTTCTTCCAAAATCTCCATCAGGAAAAGCGGTTGTTACACGCCTGTCTTTTAAGCTTCTTCCCAGATTGACATTGATGGTCCCGTCTGATGGATTGGGCTCCCCCCACACCAGGGCATAATACGTCCTCTCAATGCTGTGATCAAAAAACTGTTTGGCTAATCCGTTTATCACATCCTCAGTTTTGGCTATAACAAGAAGTCCCGAAGTGTCTTTATCAATCCGGTGGACTAGTCCTGGTCGACCTTCATTTCCCTTCATTTCCGGTAGGTTTTTAAAATGATACGTCAATGCATTAACCAGGGTGCCTGTCCAGTTTTGATAGGCGGGGTGAACCACCATACCTGCCGGTTTGTTAACAACCAGCAGATACTCATCTTCAAAAACGATATCTAAAGAAATGTTTTCCGGGATGACTTCAGTATCCCTGGGTGGTTCCGGAAAAGAGATGATTATTTCATCTTTTGGCCTGACCTTATAATTGGGTTTGACATCCTGATCATTAACCTTTACAAACCCATCTTTGATCCCTGACTGGATCTTGTTTCGGGTTACATTTGGCAGGCGGTCCATCAGGAATTTATCAATCCTCAGCAAGTTTTGTTTGGTATCAACCACTATCCGGTGATGCTCAAAAAGCTCATCATCTTGATCTTCATTTTCCAATTCCTTATCAAAATCCGTCATTTTTTCTTAAATAAATCTTCGCAAACTCAATAGTTGTCCCAACTGAGCTGACGCATTTAAGAATTTTAACCTGCAAAAAACACCGATATTCCCCTTTTGAAAGGGGTGAAGGGGTATGTTAAATCTAAAAGATCGTTTTTTCAGGTTAAAATTCGACATTCTGAAATGTGTTTTTGTATATGCATTCACCTTGTTGTCCAAACAAATGCTTCCGTTTGCCAAAAATGTTTCTTTAAATTGTGCCAAATCTCCCAAATAATGTTTGAATTACAAAAGCCAACTGAAATTCAGGAATTAAAAAATGAATTGCTTACTCAAAAAGAAGTACGGCTTTTCATCAAACGGGAGGATCAGATCGACCCTTGTATCTCTGGGAATAAGTTCCGCAAGCTGAAATATAATTTCCTCAAAGCGGAGGAACTAGGATATAAAACAATCCTGACATTTGGAGGGGCATATTCCAATCATATTCATGCTTTGGCTTATGCAGGAAATAAATATAGTTTTCAGACGATTGGTATAATAAGAGGGGAACGAATTGAGCCTTTAAATCCGACGCTGAAGGATTCTGTGGAATATGGAATGAGACTGGAATATATCTCACGAGAACATTTTCGAAAAAAAGATGACGATGAATTCATTCATGCATTAAAAGATAAGTTTGGTGTGGTATTTATTGTGCCAGAGGGTGGTTCGAATACATTGGCTGTAGAGGGATGTGAGGAAATCATCGATGAGATCGATATGGATTTTGATATTATTTGTTGCTCTTGTGGAACGGGGGGAACTCTTGCCGGGATTATCAGTGGATTGAAAGGAGACAAAAAAGTTTTGGGATTTCCAGTCTTGAAAGGAGGTGAATTTTTAAAAAAAGAAATAGACAAACTGATTTTGGAAAGAAACTCAAGAACATGGGGTAACTGGGAGTTGATCACTGATTATCATTTTGGGGGCTATGCTAAATACAACTGGGACCTGGCGTCATTCATCAATAAATTCAAAATGGATTTCAGAGTTCAACTCGATCCTGTTTACACAGGAAAAATGATGTTTGGAATATTTGATCTGTTGGAAAAGGACTTTTTTAAAAAAGGATCAACCCTTCTCGCGATTCATACCGGTGGATTGCAGGGGATCAGGGGATTTAATGAGAGATTTGGGGAATTAATTAAATAGTTATTGGTTATTGAGTTAATAAGTTATTGGTCAAATAAATGTCCAAAGATTCAACCTTCAAGACCAGACAAGAGTAGAAATTCCCAGATTTATTCCAGGATCTCCATGAAGTATCTCGCAAAGTATTTTGAAGGAATTCGCATAATTTAAAGCTTTTTAATGGCCTCATTAAAAGCAAAATCCGATATATCCTGAATATTTTCAAAATGAAATTACTCAGGATATACCAAGTCAAAAGTTTAAAAGTAATTATTCGTTATCTGCATCAGCAATTTCTTCTGTTTCCATTATATAGGATAGATCTGGTCTGAACCAGCCATCAATTTTTTCAGTTTTGTAAAAATATTGTGCTGTTTCTTCCCACAATTTTTTACCGTCTTCACCTGTAGTTTTCCATGTATTTTGTTCCTGGGTATAAAAATCTACCGGACTTTTTGCCCACATGTGAAAGACAATGAAGGGTCCATCAAATCCAAAACCACTGGTATACGTCGTATAGCCGGACTCTATGTTGTATTTTTCATATAGCTCTACCCATTTGTTTGATACTGACTTGACGGCGTCCCAATGTTTCTCCTCGAAGTAGCAAAAAAACCAAACCCGATAACTATTGTCACCTTCCTGAAGCTTTTCAGCTTTGTAAGACAAGCCAGGATGATAATAGACAATTTTATCTGAATGAGACAGATAGGCATCATTAAATCCCTTCCAGATGTTTTCCCATTCATCGTCGCTTAATTTTTCTTTCAGGGCATCAAAAGGATTTTTATCAAGGTCTGCAAAGCTTTCAATGAAATTCACATACAAATAATCTCCATCCGATTGTGTAAAAGCAAAATATTCTAAATCCTGAATGCTATTTTCCTTTAAAAGGGTGCTTAGGTTTTTTGCGGTTTCTTCGTAGTCCGAAGCAGCAGAGGGCAAGACATGATCTGTGTGGATCAACAGCATTTGAGGTTTGGCTTCCTCATCTTGTGCAACTGATTGGTTGGAAATCATGCATACTATAAGCATGATCGCCATGATTGTGGTAAACTTTTTCATCTTGATAATTTGTGTATAGGTGTCTATTCAATTTACCGCTTAAATAGTTAATAATCAATTAATTATGAACTAAACATAATGACAGGATAAAGCCGTCTGACATTTTTTAAACTAATGTTTAAATTCTAACTTCAGGATTCTGTCGATTTTCAATATTTTTCTTTGGTCTATTAAAGAGCCTTAACCAATCTGTTGATTATATACTTGCCGGTTTATTCTATAAAATATAAACCCAGATTATTATTGTTAAACTGGTTAACTGTTATCACACACGTTAATGGTGGTAATTTTTCATGTGTAGTAACTACTTCGTTTGGAGGAGGATCAATTGGTTGGATACCCAATTCAAAATCTTGATCCCTGGTACTTATTTTAAATAATGGATAATCACCAGATTTATTGAGTTCGAAGTTTTTATATTCGGAAATTTCATCGGGTTGCAATGAACCAAAATTATGTTGACTTGCACCATGTTCTGCATAAACATTCTCAAAAATAAATGGCGTATCATTTTTAATTCGGAGAAAATAAAAATGGATATCATCATTGTCTGTTTGATCAATTTCTTTTTCGCAAGATTGTATAACAAGAGAGATGATAATTAATAGTACTATTTTCTTCATAGTCAGGTGTAATATATCATATGACCCATTGTCATGGCGAATGGTTGTATTATTTGAATTCTCTTACAAAGAGATCGAAAATTTTATATTATTTTTTCAGCCCTCCAGGGGTTCCGAACCCCTGGAGGGTTTTATAATCAGCTAATCTAATTCTCTTGGGCGAGACATTTAAATTTCCTGCCCAGCACATTTTGATCTGTTGGGCAAGACAATTTTATTTGAACCGTATGATTTGTTGCGTTGATCTTGTCGAAATAGAGCCCATTTAACATTTTTTAGGATTTCACCACCCTTTATTGAAATCTGTGGAATGAAAACCGCCGTTGATTCTTATAACCGGATAATGCAAATTCTTTATCTAAGATCCGGCCTGTGAGTTTTAAATATTTTTTTCACTTAAATTTTTATGATCATGCCAGTAAAATATAAAATTGTAAACCGTGTAGACCCCGGTGATACAAACCTTCCTGCAAAATTTTATCCTCTCCTAACGAAAACCGAAACCGTTGACCTGGATCAAATGGTCGATCTGATCACAGACTATTCTACCGTAAATCCACCTGATGTTCTAGCTGTATTAGAATCATTTTTTAGGTTGGTTCCCCGGCAGTTGCTCCAGGGAAGAAGGGTAGAGTTTGGCTCTATGGGATCTTTTTACCTGTCGGCTTCGGCTGAGGGCTCGGATACGAAAATGGATGTAGATGAATCCAAAATCAGAAATGTGAAGATCAGGTTCCTTCCATCAAAGAAAATGAAAAGTAAAGTCAAAGATATTTCTTTTGAAAGAACAAATTCCAAATCATAAGATCGAACCGCTTAACACAACCCTCCAAGGGTTCGAAACCCTTGGAGGGTTAAAATCCAAAGGTCATTTATTAAAACGGATGAGTCATTTTGTTTCCATATTTCGCATTGTATTGGAAGAAAAACCTCAATGCCTGAAAATGCTGGGGATCGTCTAGCCGGCAGCTTAACGATTTTTATTTCCAGTCACCACCCCAACGATTTGTATGAATGGTTGAGGGTTTTTGTTGGGGATGGGAAAGTCTATCTCCAAGTTTGTATCGGAAAATACTATTTTTTTAGGGTAATTTTGAAACGGAGCCTCTAAAGGTCATTTTGCTATTAGGTTATATTTCCTCAGTAAATTGGATTTCATTGTTTTGAGGACCAATAAGGATCATTTTCGCCGGTTTTGACTTACCGTCAATACTTTTAATTTCAAGAACTTCATCAACTATTTGAAGTTTGTTTTTGCTATTTTCCTCGAAAACTTTGAATCCAATTCTAAAAGTTCTACCGTTAGTAACTAACAAGCCTGTATTGAAGTCTTTAAACTTATCATTATCATATTGACCTGGAATAAAAGAGTAAACATCGTCTGTATCGTTACGTCGCCATTTTCTCCAAAGATTTATTTCTAAAATTTCAATATTAGTCTTGAGGTGGGTTTGATTTGTGTTCATTTTGCTCTGGAATTTATTTATCCCAATTTAGAAACACCAACTTAATAATCCACAAGAGTGAGTATACATTTTATGATCTGATTCTATTTGTTAGTACACTCGCATGAACTCTCGCCTTTGGATTGAATCTTTTTATTAATGATTCAATTATTTCTTTATCACCTGGAATAATTTTGGGCCCTAAAGTGATCTCCATTTTTTCGAAACTTCTATTGTCTATTTTTAAATCATAATAATTAAATCCCAACGGAGTTCTATTGTCAATTAACTTGGTCAGTTCATCAATGTTAAATGAATGATGAGCTTTGCGAGTTTTTGGTTTAGGAAAAATGTTGAAGCAAAATCTAATTTCCTTTTCAAAATCCCATATTTCATCTTTATAAAGACCAAGCCCATCAAGATTAATTCCTTCAAATCCATTACCGATATTGACTAATGATTTTGGTTTGATTTTATTAGGATCATTTGTATAAATAATACGCCTGAAAGGTTCTCTATTTGGGAGAATCATATGTGACTCTTGAAATAAATCCTCATTTTTAAAGAGTTTACCATTATCATAAGTTGGAAATATTGGGCATGGAAGTTTTATTCTCACCCCTCTCATATTTGGTGTATACATATTCCAAAGAGGCAGGTGTTCCTTTTCATGATCAGTCCAGCAACTGCAAAACAAGTACATTCCTAAATCGCCAACATCGGCACTTTTCCCTTCGGTTAAATCATTTACCGTGTTTAGTGCTGAAAACCTAATTGTTTGGTTTGATAAAATTAAGGCAAGCGAATTTATTGAAGTATAATGATAGATAAATTTTGATGAATTCATATTAACGTCACTTTCTATTTAAATTAATAGTAAAGTGGATGTTTAAAGAAGATAGTCTATTTTATCAATATTTTTTCTTTAACCTCCGAATTATCACTAAGGTAAACAACAACAAAATGAACTCCTGGTTTAATACCAGACAAGTTTATCTTAACCTTAGCATTGTCAATATTCTCAATTGTTTTTATCTTTTCACCGATTAAATTAAATATAGAAATTGAGTTTATGATAGATTCTGAGCTTGTTTCAATTGATAAAATATCTTTGACAGGGTTAGGATAGACTTTGAACTCATTTTGGATTTCTTCCAATCCTGTTATCAGTTTCTCATTTTCTTCCAGCACCCCGTTGCAGTTATTATCATATCCATCAGGTTTTGATTGTGCTATCGGGTTAACGTCCGGATTAGTATCATCGCAGTCAACATTTACGCCATCAAACACATGGTTCTCAGGTTGATCACATTGTTGAACAAAATTTTCAGGATCTCCATAACCGTCATTATCTAAGTCAGCATACCAAAAAGTTTCAGGATTTAAATAACTATCCGAATCATTACAATCCATGTTATTATTGACATAACCTTTTGGTTTTTCACATTGTTGAATAAAAGTTTCAGGGTCTCCATAACCATCCCTGTCTTGATCTAAATACCAACTAGTAAATGGATTAATATCACTTTTAGAATCGTCACAATCAAGATAATCTGAAGTGTATCCGTTTGGCATAACACAACTCTCTATCACATTATATTCATCACCATAGCCATCTCCGTCTAAATCTGCATACCATAATGTGTAAGGGTTTGATAGTGGATCTACATCATTGCAATCATCGTTGTTTGTAACATATCCATCTGGTTTAATACATTGTGAAAGCATACTGTTTGGATCGCCAAATTCATCTCCATCATTGTCCGCATACCAGATAGAATTTGGGTTCATATCTGAATATTTATCATTGCAATCCGTGTTATCTAATACATATCCATTTGGTTGATCGCATTGTTGAAGATAATAAAAGGGATGCCCAAAACCGTCTCCATCTCCATCTACATACCATTTTGTCAGAGGGTTTAGATTACTATTTGTATCATCACAATCCATTGCTTCTAATACATAACCTCCTGGTTTGGAACATTGAGATTTCCAGATTTCAGTATTACCAAACCCGTCCCCATCATTGTCAAAATACCATATTGTTGAAGGATTTATTTGAGCATTGGAGTCATCACAATCTGTATTGTCAGATACATACCCTGTTGGTTTTGCGCAATGTAGAATCATTATACTGGGATCACCATAATTATCACCATCAGAATCTAAATACCAGAATAAGGTTGGAACAATGCTTGAATCGGTATCATCGCAATCAGAACTATTTTGAACATAACCACTTGGTTGGTCGCATTGAGTAATCGATACTGAAGGATTGCCATATCCATCCCCATCATTATCCAGATACCATTTCGTATCAGGATGAATACTATTGTCTGTATCGTTGCAATCTATATTATTAGAAACATATCCTTCCGGTGAAGGACAACTTTCTACCATTTTATTATTATCGCCATAGCCATCACCATCACCATCAGCATACCATTTCTCAATTGTTTCTCCTGATATTTCTGAAAACATGCTATAGAATGGTTCGTACCCTATATCTTCCCTGTACATTGTATAAAATATTCGATCATTAAAATATCCAAATATTGGTTTAATCCAGTTTACTTGAGAAGGATTACTTCGTATTATATTAAGATCTGATGAAACAATATATGTATTACATGATTGCCCGTTAGATTTATATAAATTGCCACCTAGATCATCCATGGCTATAAAATAGAGGGATTCATTAATAATTTGTAAATAATTTGGATTACTACTTGCTTGTCCGGGCAGTAAATCTTCAACCATAAATGTGTTCTTTTCAGAACCATCGCTAAACCATAATTCCTTGCCTGTATCGGAAGTACTTCCAACAAAAAAAATTGATGTTTCATAAGGTGTGATTTTGCTTGCACCTGACACAGCCTTAATCCTCTCTAAACTATTATCTTTAATCTTTGCAAGATATTGTCCAGATTCTTCAAAATAGCATGTTAAATAAAGAATACCCTTTGCATCAACATGTAAGACAGGAAGAGAATAGGGCTCATTTGATAATAAAGGCTTAATAAAATCAATTGAGGATTCGATAAAAAAAATTGAATTGTTTAAGGTATCATTTGAATGGACAAAATATAATTTGTCATTTGATACAGTAAGATAACGTGGACCTCCACCAGTTGTATTTTTAGGATTTAAATCCTGATAAATCTTTGTACCACCTTCTGTTCCATCTGAAATCCAAAGTTCTGTACCATAAAGTGATGTAAAGTTTTTAAAGAAAATGTGGTTATCAAAATAAACAATCTCATCTAAATAAATTGAATTCTCTTCTCCTGGAGTCATGTCTTTTACCAACAGCGTACCCGCTAAAGTGCCATCAGATTTCCATAATTCTCGACCAAATAGAGGGTCATGTCCTTTAAAATATACCTCCTGATTATATAGAGTTAATTCATCTTCTACACCATCAATATTACCTGGATAAATATCTTTTATTAAGTAAGTTCCAGCAGTCGTGCCATCAGTTCTCCACAATTCTGTTCCATTACTTGTAGTTGTTGCTAAAAAAATTAAAAAATCACCCATGTCGATAAAATCGCGTGGATTGCTATTTTCGCTTCCGGGATTTATGTCTTTTAATAAAGCCGTACCGGTTTCTGTTCCATCGGTGATCCAAAGTTCCCACCCGTAAGATGGGTGTTCTGCTCTAAAAATTAAATAGTCATCTCCACTATATAGAAATTCGGCATTACTATTTAGCTGACTTGGGCTATCTGAAATATCTTTTAGAAGAGTTTGACTATAACCTTCAATCGAAATTGTAATAAAGAGCAAAAAGCAAAACAGATATTTTTGCTTACAAATTGAAAAATTGCACATAATATTAGAATGAATTAAACATCTTAAAAGTGTTGTTGGTTGTTTAATTCAAATTAGGTAGGTAGTTGAAGTTATTTGCAAATTTACAATTGTTATTAAGATTAATTAGCACAAACTTTTACTAGAAATTACATTTAATGAAACTAAACCACATAAAAATGAAGAGAATTGCTATTCTTCAGATATTCGCTTCAAATATTTTCTAGAATTTTTCTGATAATTTTTTATTTCATTTGTAACACTTTTATACCCATTAAAAATTATAATCCTAAAGTCACTATGTATCTTTTTTCTATTGTTAAAAAATTCTTGAAGTTTTAATTCCCTTTCTTCAATTGTTGGAATAGAGTTTAATTCCTTTTTTTCAAGATTTAATTTCTGTAAAGTTCGAAGACATTGAATTGGAGCAAACGATAAGTTTTCTAAAATAGCGAGTTTTAAAGAATTTATAGAATCAAGTAGCTCAATGTCAACCAAATACAATTCTAGTATTGATAGAGCGTCATTTACTTTTTGATGAGCTTCATTTAGAAAAAAAATTCGTTGATCAATACTGTCATTGTTATAGTCATCAATTCCTCCATGTCCGAAATCTAAACATCCGTTTATCCATGTGAACATAGCTTCATGAAACCGTAAAAAAGCATTCCTTTCTTCACTTTTATGTTCAAATTGAAGCCTTGAAATTAAACTGAGTTGAGATTTCAACTTTTCAGTACGTTCGATAAATTGCTCTTTAGCCTCTTCAATCTTCCTGGTCAGTATTTGAATATCTTCCTGCTGAGCCAGATTTCTACCTTTTTGAGAAAAGTAGTTTGATAGCAGATTCTTAAGAACAAGATATACTAATATCAACGCAACAAAAATGATAAAATCAGTTAGGGTTATATTCATTTATAGTCAAGCTAATGAGTTTTTAAAATAGAGCAAGATACAAATGATTTTTTTGATTGTATTTTCGTATAGGCGATAAAAAATCTGTATTCATAGATTATTTGAGGATGTAGGAATCACATCTGCTGGATTATTATACTGTAAACAAAGGCCACGATGGAAGTGGTTTTGATATCGGCATTGGCTCAAAATTTATAGTAGAAGAGCTCTTTGTTGCCTACTTGTGAAAGATCACTACCATTTGAGCCCAACCCTCCGTAGGCTCCGAACCCTTGGAGGATTATAGCGACGAATAGCCACTCACATCTTCGCCGGTATTTTATTCAACGCATCAATGAACGCCTCGACCGAAGCCGTAATGATATCGGTATTGGCTCCAAAGCCATAATAGATCCGGTCTTTGTGACCAACCTGGATGTGGACTTTACCCACGTCATCACTACCTCTTGTGATAGCCTGGATCAGGAACTCTTCCAAAATAACCTTTCTTTTGATGATGCTTTTAACCGCTTTAATTGCGGCATCTACCGGTCCATTGCCACCGGAAGTTGCATCAAAGAACTCACCACCAATATTCAGTTTTACCGAAGCCATCGATTTGATTCCCTTACCTGAAACGATTTGCAAAAATTCGAGCTTGATCCGTGATTCTTTATGGCTGATATTTCCAACCAATTGGGCAAGATCTTCATCTTTCAGGTCTTTTTTCCTGTCAGCTAGTAAAAGAAATTCCTCATAGATTTTGTCGAACTCCTGGTCACCATAATCATACCCTAATACTTCCAGGCGATGTTTTAACGCAGCCCGACCGCTTCTCGCTGTCAAGACAATGGATGACTCCGCAATTCCCACATCCTTAGGATCGATGATCTCATAATTTTCCCGATGTTTCAACACACCATCCTGGTGAATACCCGAAGAATGTGCAAAAGCATTTCTTCCTACAATGGCTTTATTGGGTTGGACAGGCATATTCATCAACGTGGATACCTGTCGGCTGATACTATAAATATTTTGAGAATTTACTCCTGTATCGATGTTTACTTCCTTATGGCTTCTCAATGCCATCACAACTTCTTCAAGTGATGTGTTCCCGGCACGTTCGCCAATCCCGTTAATCGTAACCTCTGCCTGTCGTGCTCCATTTAGTATTCCAGCGATGGTATTGGCGGTCGCCATTCCCAAATCATTGTGACAATGGGTGGAAATAATGGCTTTGTCAATCCCCTTTACATTCTCCTTTAGAAACCTGATCTTTTCTCCATATTCCTGGGGAAGACAATAACCAGTGGTGTCAGGAATGTTGACAACAGTAGCCCCAGCTGCAATAACCACCTCTATGACTTTCGCCAGGTAAACATTGTCGGTACGGCCTGCATCTTCAGCATAAAATTCAACATCCTCCACAAATTTTTTAGCATACTTCACCGCCCTTGAAGCACGCTCAATGATTTCTTCTTTGTTGGACTTGAATTTATATTGAATATGGTAATCGCTCGTTCCGATACCTGTATGGATCCTTCCTTTTTTTGCATGCTTGAGAGATTCACCGGCTACGTCAATATCTTTTTCAACGGCTCGTGTCAAGGCACAAATAGTTGGCCATGTCACGGCTTTTGATATTTCTACCACAGAATTAAAATCTCCGGGACTTGAAACCGGAAATCCGGCTTCTATTATATCTACTCCCAGTTTTTCGAGGGCTTTGGCTATCTCAATTTTTTCGATGGTGTTCAGCTGGCAACCAGGTACCTGCTCGCCATCCCTCAATGTTGTATCGAAAATAAAAAGTTTGTCAGCCATTGTTATTCGTTTTATTTTTTAATGTGATAGTTTTTAAAATTCCTTTGATCTTTCATTTATCTCGGTTGCGAGTTACGCGTTACGAGTTGCCAGTTCCTCGCAACTCGCAACTGGTAACCGGTAAACCCGCAACCCACTAAATCAATAAGTTAAACAAGTCACGGTTTTCCGTAATCGACTTATAGTTAAAGTTGTACTCTTCCATTCTCTTCAGAAGGGGTTCATAATCTTTTTTGTATTTCAATTCAATTCCTACCAAAGCAGGTCCCTGTTCGCGGTTGTTCTTTTTTGTATATTCGAAATGTGTGATATCGTCATTTGGTCCTAGCACATGGACCAGAAATTCCCGTAGCGCTCCGGCGCGTTGCGGAAAGCGTACGATGAAATAATGCTTCAATCCCTCATACATTAAAGAACGTTCCTTGATTTCCTCCGTTCTTGTAATGTCGTTATTGCCACCGCTTACGATGCAAACTACATTCTTGCCTTTAATTTTTTCCTGATAAAAGTCAAGGGCGGAGATGGAGAGTGCCCCTGCGGGTTCCACAACAATCGCCTCCTCATTGTATAGTTTCAGAATGGTGGTACAAACCCTGCCTTCCGGTACGAGGATCATGTCGTCAATGACGTTTTTACTGATCTCAAAACACTTTTGACCTATCTTTTGTACGGCAGCCCCATCCACAAATTTTTCAATGGTTGTTAACTCTACTACTTCATTTTTCTTGAGGGATTCCACCATAGCAGGAGCTCCTTGCGGCTCCACACCGATAATCTTCGTTTTCGGACTGATCTGTTTGAAGTAGCTGCCCACACCACAAATCAAACCACCTCCTCCAACGGGGATGAATATGTAGTCGATGGGATCTTTGGATTCGCGAAGTAGCTCAATACCGATTGTACCCTGACCAGCCATCACATCTTTGTCATCGAATGGATGGATAAATGTTTTCTGGTGCTTGTTGCAATAATCCATTGCGGATTTGTAGGAATCATCATAAGTATCACCTTTAATGACTACTTCTACATTTTCCTTTCCAAACATGGCAACTTGCCTGATCTTTTGATTGGGGGTGGTAGAAGGCATGTAAATATTCCCTTTAATGCCCAAATATCGACATGCATAAGCGACTCCCTGGGCATGGTTTCCGGCACTGGCACAAACCACACCCCTGCTTTTTTCCTCTTCAGTCAATGAGTTGATTTTATTGAATGCACCCCGGATTTTGTAGCTCCTGACTACCTGCAAGTCTTCGCGTTTTAGCCACAGCTTGCAGTCATATTTTTCGCTCAGATTTTGGTTGATGACAAAAGGAGTAGGCTTGACAACCTCCTTGATCCTTTGGTAGGCAGTTTCAATTTCCAACAAACTCAAGTATTTTTCAGATTCAGGCATTTTGATAATTTTTGATAAAGTCTTGATTGATTATGTATCCTGTATAAATCTGGTTTTATGGCTTATAAATGATGAATATTCTGATTTTGAAGATAGAAAAAAATCCCGCAATACTGCCCTGATTTCGATGGGCAAGCATGCGGGATCTAATTTTATCTGAATCTTTTTGTTAATCCTTTCCAGGTCTTAACGTTCGGACAGCAGAACCGGCTCGCCACATTTCGGATTCCTGTAGCTCCTTTAGTTCTTCCTCGAGTTTTTCCCTGTAGTCAGATTGACTGTTTCGTTCAATGGAAATTTTAGCTTCATTTCCTGTTTCAACACTCTCGTATAGCTCTTCAAATACCGGTGCGACTGCATCACGGAATTTTTTCCACCAGTCTAATGCTCCTCGTTGTGCCGTCGTGGAACAGTTAGCATACATCCAATCCATGCCATTTTCTGCAACCAATGGATACAAGGATTGAGTGGCTTCTTCAACGGTTTCATTGAACGCTTCCGATGGAGAATGACCTTTCTTCCTCAACAGGTCATATTGGGCAGCAAAAAGCCCCTGAATAGCACCCATCAATGATCCTCTTTCTCCGGTAAGGTCGCTGTAAACCTCTCTCTGAAAAGTAGTTTCGAATAAATACCCTGATCCTACTCCAATGCCAAGAGCGATGGCTTTTTCTTTCGCCTTTCCAGTAAAATCCTGGTGAACAGCAAAGCTCGAGTTCAAGCCCTTTCCTTCAACAAACAACCTTCTTAAGCTCGTGCCCGAACCTTTTGGAGCGACTAAGATGACGTCGACGTTATCAGGAGGAACAATACCGGTTTGCTCTTTGTATGTCACTCCAAATCCATGAGAAAAGTAAAGAGTTTTTCCTTCAGTCAGGTATTTTTTGACTGTTGGCCATACAGCAATCTGGGCTGCATCCGAAAGAAGGTAAAAAATGATTGTCCCCTTTTCCAATGCTTCCTCGATTGAAAATAAAGTTTCACCTTCAACAAAACCGTCTTTGATTGCTTTGTCATACGACTTGGAAGGTTTTCTCTGACCGACGATAACGTTCATGCCGTTATCTTTAAGGTTTAATGCCTGGCCCGGACCTTGCACACCATACCCGATGATTGCGATGGTCTCATCTTTCAAAATTTCTCTAGCTTTTTCTAATGGAAATTCTTCTCTTGTTACGACATCTTCTTCAACGCCGCCAAAATTAATTTTTGCCATATTCTAATTTACCGTTTGTATTTAATGAATGGGTTTTTGAATTTTCGAGTTCTTCGATAAATGTTTCTGTTTTTCGTTTGGATTTGGAGATTGAGACCCTTCCTGATCGTACAAATTCTAAAACACCTAATGGTTTTAATGTATCGAGCAATTTTTGAGTTTCTTCCTTATGCCCTGTTTTTTCAATAACGATATAGTCCTTTTCTATTACCAGGATTCGTGCATTATTAGCCCGAACGATGTTTTCGACTTTCATTCCTTCAAAGAAAATATCAGTCGGAACCTTGTAAAGGGCAATTTCCTGGTAGTGAATTTCATCTTCTTCGTAAACAAAAGCACCCAAAACATCAATATGTTTTCTGATCTGTTTAACTACTTTCTCGACCTGGCTTCTGGTGGTGGTCAATACGATGGTGTATCGACTTACTCCCGGAACTTCGGAGGCCGAAACATTGATCATATCAATATTCAGCTTTCTTCTCGTAAAAATAATGGTTACGGAATTCAGCAAACCGGGAAGGTCCTCTGTTAATACGGACAGGGTGAACTGTTTTTTAACTTCCTGTCCTGTGTCGTCTTGATATATATCTGCCATGATCTTTCTCTTTTAGCTTAATCGAATATTTGCAACTGAATCACCGGATGGGACCATTGGGAAAACATTTTCCTCTGTTTCTACTTTAACTTCAAGTAAATATGGACCATTGTGATCATACATTTCCTTGATTGCACCTTGCAAATCTTTTCTTTCAGAAATTCTATTGGCCTTTATGCTGTAACCGTCTGCAATTTTAATAAAATCGGGATTAGTCATTTCAGTAAATGAATACCTTTTTTCAAAAAACAGCTGCTGCCATTGACGTACCATCCCAAGAAAGTTATTATTTAGCACAATGATCTTGACAGGAATGTTGTATTGGAAAATGGTTCCTAATTCCTGTATGGTCATCTGAAAACCTCCATCACCGATAACAGCAATCACCTGCCTGTTTTTTTCGCCAACCTGAGCGCCCATCGCGGCGGGCAGGGCAAACCCCATTGTCCCTAATCCACCCGATGTGATGTTCGTGTTGGGATATTTGAACTTGTAATACCTAGAGGCGACCATTTGGTGTTGCCCAACGTCAGTTACCAAAACAGCCTCTCCATCAGCAATTTCATTCACCAATCGAACTACTTCACCCATTTTGATCTGATCTCCTTCCGGGTAAAGATCTTTTTTGATAACTTTTTCAAATTCAATTTTATCACAGTCTCTGAATTCCTGAACCCAGTTTTTATGAGTATTGGAATTCACAGATTTAATCAGCTCCTTCAGGGCTTGTTTGGCGTCAGCATTGATAGCAACATCTGTCTGGATGATTTTATCAATCTCAGCATGATCAATTTCAATGTGAATGACTTTAGCCTGTTTTGCATATTTGTTTGAATCACCCGTAACACGATCATCGAATCGCATTCCGACCGCTATTAAAACATCACATTGGTTCGTTTTTACATTTGATCCGTAATTCCCATGCATTCCCAGAAAGCCAACATTTAACGGGTGGTCAGTTGGAAATGCTGACAAACCAAGAAGCGTGTTTGCAACCGGGATCCCTGTTTTTTCCGCAAACTGTTTTAATTCTTCCTGCGCTCCGGAAAGCAGAATACCATGGCCTGCAAGGATATAGGGTTTCTTAGCCTTGTTGATCAAGTTGGCAGCTTCTTCGATTTTCTTAGAATCAATCGGTGGATATGGATGATAACTCCTAATCTTTTCGCACTTTTCATATTTGAAATCCAATTGTCCGAACTGAGCATTTTTTGTAATATCAACCAAAACAGGACCAGGTCTGCCGGATTTAGCAATATAAAATGCGCGCGCAATTGCATAGGGGATTTCCTCTGGCGTTGTCACCTGAAAGCTCCATTTTGTTACAGGCATAGATATACTTAATACATCTGATTCCTGAAAGGCATCAGTTCCCAGTAAATGTGCGGGAACCTGTCCTGTGATGCATACAATTGGAGTCGAATCAATTTGTGCATCTGCAATACCGGTAATAAGGTTTGTGGCTCCCGGTCCACTTGTTGCAAAGCAGACGCCGACTTTACCAGAGACTCGAGCGTAACCTTGTGCGGCATGAGCAGCACCTTGTTCATGTCGGACGAGAATATGATTGACCTTGTCCCTGTAGTGATACAAAGAGTCATAAACGGGCATGATTGCCCCGCCGGGGTAACCGAAGATCGTGTCTACCCCTTCTTCCATTAATGAAAGAATGACAGCCTCAGATCCGGAAACTTTGATGGATTGGGCTTCTTTCATTTTCGATTTTTGAGTCAGCGTAGCCATTGCTTAAAATTTAAATTATACAGTTATGCATCCCTCAGATGCTGTTTTTACAGAGTCAATATATTTTTTTAACATTCCTGTTGTCGCCTTATAACCTGGCTTTACCCAGTTCTTTTTTCGTTGGGCGATTTCCTCGTTACTCAGGTCGACATCTAGTCGATTATTAATTGCATCAATGGTGATCATATCACCATCTTTAAGTAATCCGATTAGTCCACCTTCGCTCGATTCAGGTGTAATGTGTCCTACCACAAATCCATGCGAACCACCTGAGAACCTACCATCTGTGATGAGAGCAACGTCTTTACCCAGCCCTGCTCCCATAACAGCTCCTGTTGGTTTGAGCATTTCAGGCATTCCGGGGGCTCCTTTTGGTCCCGAATTACGGATAACGATCACATCTCCTTTTTTAACTGTTTTACCGATTCCTTCTATAGCCTGAAATTCATCTTCAAATACTTTCGCAGGTCCTGTAAATGTCTCACCTTCTTTGCCCGTAATTTTTGCGACTGATCCACCTTCTGCCAGATTTCCAAACAAGATCTGGATGTGGCCTACCTTTTTAATAGGGTCAGAAAATGGCCGGATTATGGTTTGATCTTTTGCGAGATCAGCAGCCTCTTCCAGGTTCTCACCGAGAGTTTTTCCTGTTACAGTCAGGCAATTACCCTCCAGGTATCCTTCTTTTAATAAGAATTTCATTACTCCCGGCATGCCACCTACTTTATGAAGGTCTTCAATTAAATATTTTCCACTTGGTTTCAAGTCAGCAATAAAGGGTGTTTCATCACTTATGCGTTGAAAATCCTGGATCGTCAAATCAACTCCAATTGTTTTTGCCATGGCGATCAAGTGCAAAACGGCATTGGTGGAGCCTCCCAAAGCCATTGTCAACCTGATAGCATTTTCAAAAGCAGTTTTGGTCATGATATCTCGAGGTTTGATATCCTTTTCCAAAAGTTTTTTGATAGCTTTTCCAATTTGTGAACACTCGATTCCTTTATCTTCGCTAACAGCCGGGTTGGATGATGAATAGGGAAGGCTCATTCCCATGCATTCTATCGCAGAGGCCATGGTGTTGGCAGTATACATGCCTCCGCATGCTCCTGCACCAGGTATAGAATTTTGAATGATCCCTTTGTAATCATCATCAGAAATATTGCCTCTCAGTTTTTCACCATATGCTTCAAAGGCAGAAACAATATTCAGGTCCTGTCCTTTCCATTTGCCGGGTTTTACAGTTCCACCATAAACCAATATGGCTGGCCGGTTTAACCTTCCGATTGCCATCATTGCACCAGGCATATTTTTATCGCAACCGACAACGGTTATCACCGCATCGTAAAACTGGGCACTCACGACGGTTTCAATCGAGTCAGCGATAATTTCCCGTGATGGAAGGGAGTATTTCATTCCTTCCGTGCCATTAGTGATACCATCACTTACTCCGATGGTATGAAAGATCAACCCATAAAGTCCTGTTTCGTCAACGCCTTTTTTTATTCTTTCTGCCAGGCCATTCAGGTGCATATTGCATGGGTTTCCCTGGTAGCCTGTGCTGGCGATTCCAACCTGTGCCTTTTTAAGGTCATTTTCCTTCATCCCTATGGCATAAAGCATCGCCTGGGCGGCCGGAAGGCTTTCGTCCTGCGTGATCTTTTCGCTGTATTTGTTTAAATGCTCACTCATATTTGTACTAAAAAAAAACCTTTCTCAAACTGAGAAAGGTTTTATGAAGTTTAATTTTATTTACAGCTTACCTCTCTCAGCATGGATTGTCCACGATGACCACGACAGATACGAGAAGTAGGCTAATAAGTCTCATTGAAATTCTATAAAATTTGTTTGTTTTAAATTATAGGTTGACAAAAGTCGAATATAAACCTGAATTATCAAAATATTATTTGGAGAAAATGTTCCTCTATTAGTATTATCATTTTAAATGAACAAAAAATTGAAGGAATTGTGTCGTCAGTCAGTAACCTTCGGTTAGAACCTTAAAATTTGAATCCAGCAATCTGCTCAATTTGGCACAGGTCTATAAAAGATCATTTTTCCTTTCTTGACGTTTGCAAGTTTAAATTCGCTAATCCCCACTTTTTTCCCTGTATAAGCTGTATTTTGATGAGCTAATTTATAATGACCTTTTTCCAAAACTTCATAAATAATAGATGTGTGGTGTGCCATACTTTCTGTGTAAATAGCGTTTCCTTTTTGATATTCCAGCTGGATGTTTTCAAATTGAATAATATCACCTGGGAAAATTTCATCTTTATCCGGGTTAAGTTTTTTTCCGAAAATATAAATTGTTTTTTGAGAGCTTCTGTCAAGGTATGCCCCTGCATAGCTTAAAGCGGCAGCGGCGAGATCCCAGCATTCACCGCGGTCTACCTGCTGGCCAATCACTGATTTAACATATTTGACAACTTCCTTATTAAGAGGCGGAATGGTATCCGGCGATTTAAAATTACCAAATATCAGCAGTATAAATCCCAGTAGTACAACAGAAAAATTCTTCATAATTAATAATTTGACTTAAAATTAATGGTTGAGCCCAGAAAATATTGTCAAAATTATTGCCAAATATTATGTGCGGTGAATTTAGGATTTATTTAAATAAATCGCGTCTGCCATATTTGCTACAAATGGGGCATTCAAGAAGCTGGTGTCCCCTTGCCGGACAATACTTTCTTCCGAAATAAATGATCTGCAGGTGCAGTTTATTCCAGGTTTCTTCCGGATAGATTCTTTTCAGATCTTTTTCTGTTTGTTCAACACTTTTGCCGTTTGATAAACCCCAACGATAGGCAAGACGGTGAATATGTGTATCAACAGGGAAAGCCGGATGACCGAAAGCCTGTGACATCACAACAGAGGCGGTTTTATGACCAACTCCGGGTAAGGCTTCCAATTCTTCAAAAGTCTGGGGAACATTGCCCTGATATTCATTAATTAAAATCTTTGATAGATCTGATATTGCTTTTGATTTTCGTGGAGAAAGTCCGCATGGGCGGATGATATTTTGAATTTTTTCTACAGGAAGTTTGGCCATATCGAAAGGATTGTCCGCAGCTTCAAATAAAAATGGAGTGACTTTATTAACCCGTTCATCCGTACATTGAGCGGATAAAAGTACAGCAACTAACAGCGAATAAGGATCGACGTGGTTGAGGGGAATAGGAACTTCAGGGAAATAATGTTCAAGGATTTCAGCAATGGCCAGAGCTTTCTCTTTTTTTGTCATGAAAGGTTATTTGAAAAAAATCAAATATAAAGCTCGAGTCAATTTAAACCAAAAAGTGAAAAAAGATTGAGTAATCTAAATCAGAGATCCGCATAATGCTATACGGATCCCTGATTCTGATATTATTATAATTGTTTAATCATTTCGAACTGAGAAAAATAGAGATCGAATAAGTCAGATTTACCATTCAATTCAATATCAGACATGGTAATTGCCTGATCTTTCTTTACATCTTTTATTATGGTACAATCTTCAAGCAAGCCCATAGGAACTAATCGATCTTCTCTTGATCTTTCGGCAGCTTCGCAAACACCAAATGAATCGTAACCACCTAATCCATCAACTTTTTTACCAGTTTTAAGATCCTGTTTAGCTACAGCAATCACTTCGACTTTAATGCCAAATTCGGAATCTAATGTCACATCATCAAAATCAACTAACCTTGCTATAGAAAATGCGAACTCAAAGAATAATAAGTGATATGGCACATAAAAGCTGTAAAGTGGACCATTGCCAAGTTTGCCAAGCTTTAGATATTTTGCCGAAAATGGATCTTCTGTAGTTGCGTAAACATATACTCCCGGACCCGGTTTTGCACCAAGGGCGTAGTCTACCACACCACCAAGCTCTTTTAATTTATCAACATCGAAATGATGAGTTAAATTGTCAACATGCTGGTCAGATTCTACACCCAGCATACCTCTTTTCAAAACCGTCATATTGGTTGCGTTGGCAGTAACAGCTTGTTCACATGATATTTTGGTACCATCGGCAAAACTTGTCACCATATGTGGCGTTTGATCCCATTTTTTCGCAAATGCTGCCTGGGTTGTAGGTGTACGATAGTGATCCTGGAGCCCCTTGATGTTACCACAAACCAGCGGTTCGAAGCCCATCATTTTTACCTGGCGATATAGGTTTAACACAACGCCAGGCTGATCACCATCACCCAATGAATATTTTACCCCATGCTTAATGGCCTGTTCCCGGATATAAGGTCCAAATGTTGCTTCTAATTCGGCATTAAACGAGACAACATGTTTGCCCATTTTAAAACAGGTAAGGATGGTATCCAGACCAAAAGTAATGCTTCCAGTCATTTCAGCAACTACTTCAATCTGATCGCATTCTAAAAACAATTCCAGATCATTTGTGAGAACGGGAAGATTTCTTTCATCCCCTTCTTTAAAAGTCTTAAGACTTTTTGCGATCAGGTAATCATTTATTCCCAGGGCTTTACAAGTATTTTCTGCTTTTTCAAGTGTCCGATTGTACATTCCGAGCACTTTCATACCTGGTGTATAATTTTCTATTTGATTCAAGAGGCCTTTTCCCATAGCCCCGACACCAATTATTCCAACCTTAATTGGATTTTTTTCCTCCTCCCTTTTTTTTAGCTGTTGATCAACAATTTGCATGATTTTTTAGTTTTGAGTATAGATAATTTTTTATCGAAAATTAAATCATTTAGTTCTAATCAGATTATCAACTGATGTTGATGATATCTTATTTTTAATGCTCTATTTTGTCTCATTTAGACAAAATATTTTGATAAATCTATCTATGGATAAATCATCAAGGGTTAAAATTTTCTGAGAATTAAGGCAAACACATTAAATAAATTCTCAGGGCTAAACAAACTTATAGTCTTAAACAATTGCGACGAAAAGAGTAACATCTTTATTATCGAAATTGTTAAAAAATTTTATTGACTTTTTGATGGTATCATCAACAATCTGTATGGCATATTGAATAGGGTATTTCTAGTTTTCACTTTTAGTCTTCTAAAGATATACAATTATTTAAAATTGAGAAAAGTAGTGTTCAAAAAGCTTTTCTTTTCCATTTTGATTTAAATCAGATAAAGTGATAGGTTGATCCTTCTCTATGTCATTTTTTAGTTCACAACCTAATAATAATCCCATTGGGACAAGTTTATCAGATCTGGATAAATTGCTTTTTTCACAAACTCCATAAGAATCATAGCCTCCCAGTCCATCAAGTGTATGGCCTCGCGATAGTGCTCGTTTTGCCAAACCGACAACCTCTACTTTCATTCCATATTGGGCATCAAGTGTAATGTCATCCAAATCGATTAAGCGTGCGATTGAAAATGCCAATTCAAAAAATAAGAGATGATAAGGCACATAAAAACTGTAAAGTGGCCCATCACCTAATTTCCCATACTTTAAATATTTTTTTGAAATAGGGTCACTAGTAGTTGCGTATATAAAAACCCCAGGCCCTGGTCTGGCTCCAACAACATAATCGACAATTCCACCTAATTCACGAATTTGATCTACGTCAAAGTTTCCGGTTAGATCGTCAACGTGCTCCTTTGAATGAATACCAATCATTCCCTTCTGAGCAATGGTCATATTTGTAGCATTGGCAATACATGCCTGTTCAAATGATATTTTCGTTCCATCAGCAAAACTTGTGACCATTTCAGGGGTCATATCCCAGGTCTTGGCAAATGATTGCTGAGTTGTGGGATTTCTGTAATGATCCTGGAGACCTTTTATATTGCCACAAACCAATGGTTCAAATCCCATTAACTTGACATGCCTAAAGAGATTCAGGGTAACACCAGGCTGGTCACCATCTCCTAAAGTATATTTTACTTTATGTTTTTGAGCCTGATCTTTTAAATAGGAACCAAAAGTAGCTTCCAGTTCCGCATTAAACGATACTACATGTTTACCACTTTTAAATGAGCGAATAATAGTATCCAAACCAAAGGAAATGCTGCCGGTCATTTCGATAATGACATCTATTTCTTCAGATTCAATTAAAAATGAAATATCATTTGTGATGACGGGCATATTATTTTCAAATGCTTTTTGAAAAATATTGGGCTTTGCTTCAGTTGTGAATTGTTTAATGCCTACTGTATGACAAGCCTGTTGAGCTTTTTCAATGTTTCTATTGAAAATTCCAAGTACCATCATTCCTGGAGTATAATTATGAACCTGATTTAACAGGCCTTTCCCCATTTCTCCCATGCCAACAATTCCGATTTTTATCGGGTTTCCTTCTTTTTCTCTTTTGAGAAGTGGTTGTTCGTAATAATACATGTTTAGAAATTAAAAAGGTGACTGGAATTCATCCAGGCTAATGAGACTTGAATCCCTTTCTGAAAGAATTGGGTTATCGTCAGGCCATTTTATGCCACATGTATCCCATTTAATGCCAAAGTCACTTTGTGCATCGTAAACAGTTGTTGTTCTGTTTAGAATGATCGTATCATCTTCAAATGTATAAAATCCATGGGCAATACCTGCAGGCAAATAAATACATACAGGTTCTTCAGCAGAAAGTTCGATGGCAATATGTTTTTTATAGGTAGGAGAATTTTTTCTCAAGTCAACACCAACGTCTAAAACAGAACCTTTCAGGCATGAAACACATTTTGCGTGGTCATGAGGTGGTAATTGAAAATGCAATCCTCTTAAAACTTTCTTTTTCGAGGTTGAAAAGTATTCTTCTTTGAAATTATCTGCTAATCCGTAAGATTTAAATGTTTCGTCATGAAACAATTTGGTAAATCCGCCTCTGAGGTCGCTGAAGGTAGTTAACTTTAGTATATAACAACCAGCAATTTCCGTATCAATTTTTTCGACTTTCATGGTTTATAAGGAATATCTCAAATCAAAAAGAGGCTTTTTCAATATTTTATTTTTGTTCTTCTTAAATTCCGGCCATGCTGTCGTCAACACCAGGGCGTCGGACCTATCGATTATTTCATCTAAATATTGAGAATACGTAATATTTAGTTTTGGATAATGCTTCCTGAATTCTTCGATGGCGATCGGATCGTATGCTATTATCTTATTGTATCCTTTTTTCATCAACAACTCAATAATATCATGGGAAGCTGTAAAACGCACATCATCCGAATGTGGCTTAAAAGACAAACCTAAGATGCCTATTGTTTCTGTTGGTTTTATTTTCTTAATAATATTACTTACCAACAATGGCTTTATTCTTTCATTGATGTCGATGGTAGAATGAAGCATTTTGGGTTCAAAGCCATTTTCCATTGATATCTTGGCTATAGCTGAGGTATCTTTTGGCAAGCAATAGCCCCCATAACCACACCCCGGATAAACATACTTCGCCATTTCCGCGGGCTGTCCAAACCATCGTTTGTCTTCATGTAAGACTCGAAACGCCTTCGCAATATCTATATCTCCAATACTTGTTGCAACCATTGACATTTCATTGGCAAAACTTACGAGAGTTGACAATAATGTATTAGACAAATATTTTATGAATTCAGCAGAATTGTAGGAAACATAGTGAATAGGAGCTTTGAAAGGCTCATATATTTTATTTAGTATTTTTTTAGATTCATCATCTTTCACGCCGATAACAATTCTGTCCGGTTGAATAAAATCTTCCCAACAATAACCTTCTCTTAAAAATTCCGGATTTGATGCAAACCCAATTTTTCTTTTGGGGAGTTTTTTTAGCTTACTTTTTACGAAAGGTATGACTTTCTTTGATACAGTTGAGGGTGGAACTGTAGATTTGGTAATTATTACCTGAAAATTGTCTGTTTCGATGTTCAAAATTTGCTCGATAGCATTATAAACATACGTCAGATCTGCACTACCATCTTCTTTACCTGGGGTTCCAACACAAATAAAAATAGCTTTACTTCTTTTAATGGCTTCAGAGAAGCTTACATCCAGGAAAAAATTTTTGTTGTAAGTTTCTGTGAGCACCTCCTTTAGAAAGGGCTCATGAAAGGGTATTTCTAAATTTTTTAATTGATTTAACCTTTCTTCATTAATATCAAATCCAAAAGTTTTAAATCCTTTTTTAGCAAATCCCAGACCAGTTGTTAGTCCAACAAAACCGAGTCCTAATACAGTAATCATAGTTTTCCGTTATTTAGTTTTAAAAATTGGAGAAATCGGGAAACCCCCTCTTCTACATAAATGGATGGGCGATAATCGAGTAATTCCCTTGCTTTGCTAATGTCAGGACACCTTCTGTTAGGATTGTCCGTCATATACTCTTTATCATCCGAAGTTTGAAAAATTGCTTTTCCTTTGTACGAGTAAATTTCTTCGGCAGCTTTTGTAAAATATTCAGCAAACTGTCGCACAGAAATTTCTGGTTTGTCTATGCCAATGTTAAACGCTTCAAGTTTACCATAAAGAAGAACTTTTAAATATCCCGTTATAGAATCAGCAATATAGCAAAAAGTTCTAGTAGGTTTTCCGTCAGAAAAAATAATAAGGTTCCTGTTTTCAACAACACATTTAGCAAAGTCTGCAGGAAGCCTTTTATCATTGATATTCATTCCAGGGCCATAATTATTAAATGGTCTGGCGATGGATATGGGCATGTCAAACTTTTGATTAAAAACATAGCAAAGGGTTTCTCCAAACCTCTTCGCTTCATCATAACAAGCTCTTGGCCCCATGGTTTCTACATTTCCTCTATAAGTTTCCTTTGTGGGAATGTATTCCGGAAATGGATCCCCGTAAATCTCACTGCTTGAAAAGAAGAGTAACCCTTTAATTGGTTTTTTAGCGTAGAAATCTAATAACCTTCTCAAGCCAGTAATATTTGCATCAATAGTCTCAACAGGATAAATCCTGTAGTAAGTAGGTGATGCAATAGATGCTCCATGTATGATTAAATCTGCGTCTTCGGTTCCCTCTATTTTTGAGATATCATCTGAAATGACATTGAATTCATGAAGAGTGATTTTTTCATTTTTGTCGACCAATTCTTCCAGCCAATCTTTTGTCCCGGTTAGGAAATTTTCAAGAGCAATGATCTTCTTTATATTCAATATTTCTGAATACGCAGACAAAAAATGCATGAAGTAATACCCAAGAAAGCCGCCACAACCGGTAATTAGAATGGTAGAATTGTCAAATTTAGCTTTCTCCTGGTTCGAAAGATTTCTGAAGATATGCTCCAAATCTTCCTTTAGAATAACATTTTCTTTCAACTTTATGGGTTTAAGGTTCAGTTTTAAAAATTTATTGAGTCTAAAAATGATTAATTGGCTGAAAAAAATCGCGATCTATTTCACCATGAAACTCAATCTTTTTATGATTAAAATACTATAAATGTTTATATCAAAAATATACAATTAAATATTTGATAGATGCAAAAATATATCTTTTATTTATTTTTACAAATGCAAATTGAAAAATGTGAAATTATAATTTCATACTAACTTTAATTGACCATTGTGGTAATGGTATTTTACAACCCCATCTTCTCCAATAACTCTTCAAAGCGGGGTTCATCTTTCAAAACATCAAAAATTGGGTCTACACCTAAATAAGGCATATTATTGTCATGAGCGTTATATGCCCTTTCAAGCCATTTTATTGCTTCTTTTTTATTTCCGGCTCTTGTATAGATTGTTCCGATTTGCCAGGGGGTCACATACATGGTATCAGAACGTGCGACTAGTAGTTCGGCAAGGTTCTCAAGGGCTCCCTGGTATCCACCTTCCTGTTTGCCTGCAATTAAGACTCTAACAGCTTCTTTGTCTTCCCTTGCAGCATAGGATGTTTCCCAGGTTCTCAGAGCCTTTTCGTAATCGCCCTTCATATGATATGCCGTTCTTAATGTAGAAAGCGCTATCGGATTTTTGGGATCCTTTCTTAATGTTAAACTGAGTGAATCAATTGCCTGGTCAAATTGACGGGTATGCATCATGCACATTCCATAGAGAGATTGATATAAAAGGTTGAATGGATCCAACTTTAGAGCCAATTTTATATGCTTCATTCCTTCTTCAGACTTATTGCGGATGTTCAATACATGAGATAGGTAGGCATGTGCAGAGGAATTATTAGGATTCAGTACGATGGCCTTTCTAAGAGATATTTCAGCCTCTTTGTATTTCCAATCTCCCCAACAATATATACCTCCCAGGACAAAGTGAACCTCTGAAAGAGTGCTATCCATACTCAATGCTTTTAAAGCGCCTATTTTCATTTTGGAAGCACCTTCGGAATAGGATGTAAGTCCCTGTTGAAGCCTGCCTAACCAGACAAGTGAGATTCCGGAGTAGGCCAATGCATAATCGGGATCTATTTCTTTGGCCAGTTCAAAATATTGCTGAGCAAGATCCAGATCGCTTTTGGTCAGTTTGTCCCAATGAAACCGGCCTTTCATATAAGCTTTGTAAGCTTCAGGGTCCACCTCTTTTGTAGATGTTAGTAAATTTTCTTCTGATGGTGTTAAGCTGATCTGGATTTCGTTGGCGATGCTTTTTGCGATTTCATTTTGTAAGATTATGATATTGGAAATATCCTGTTCATATTCCTGAGTCCAGATATGCCTTTCCTCCGGGAATACATCTATTAATTGTAATTGGATATAAATATTATCTCCGGAACCAATAACTGATCCTTCTACGATAACATCCACTCCTAATTCGCGAGCTATTTCCTGCACTGAGGGAAGTTCGTTTGTATTGTATCGCATCGTGGAAGTTCTGGAGATGACCCTTAATGAAGAAATTTGGCCTAAAGCACCAATCAAAGCATCATGAAATCCAAATACAAAATAATCCTGCTCTGAATCACCTGTAAAGTTGTGAATGGGCAAGACAGCTATGGCATGTGAACTGTCTTGATCTTTACTTGAATTGTACCACAAAAAGACCGAGACACCAATTAGAGCTACTATCAAAGCGGTAATCATCCGCTTTTGTTTTGTTTTTCTTTGGCCCGATTTTTCATCCTTACCTATTTGATCGATGTTTTCTGAAAGCTTGGAAACTTCATCTTCAAGCGGTCCTTTTTTAACATCACCCGGAGAATAACCGTAATGAGAGCGAAAACAACGATGAAAATATCCCGGACTATTGAACCCAACCCGGTATGCTATTTCAGAGGTGGTTGCCACATTTCTTCGTAATAATTTCATTGCTTCCTCAAGACGGACTTCCCGAATAAATTGACTGACAGACTTGCCTTTTAAAAGTTTTAACTTTCTGTGAAGATGAGAGCGGCTTATCCCTACCTGATCTGACAATTCTTCAACTCCAAACTGTTCGTTTTCCAGGTTTTCAAGAACAGTAGAGGTGAGCTTGTCTAAAAAGACTTCATCCATCGACGGTTCTTTTTCAGGTTTCATACAGGTAGGGAAACAGGTTGGATAATAATATAGTAATTTTTATCCGTTTCCGTAAATAGGATAAATTAATCAAGCCTGGCTACCTTATTTTTTGCGAACCAGGAGATAGGTAATATTACAACATGGATCTGTGTTTAATTGGAAATCATCAATCCCCGAAGGATCAATATCAGAAAACAGGTCGATCATTTCTTCATCTGTACGATAATAAATGAACCAATTGGTAAAAGCTTCCAGGTAAGTTCTGTAAAGTGTATTTGGGGTATTTTCCCGAAAGTTTGTCAGAAGCAGATACCCACTATCCTGGACAAGATCAAATAGGCTTTTGATTGTTTTTTGAGCCAGGTGTTTATCTAAATGGTCCAGCAATCCAGTACTGTAAACCAGGTTAAACTGACAATTAATAGGCTTTTGGAAGATCAAATCATTCAATGTGCCATTTATCGATTTTACCCCAAAATGGGAATACAGTTTATTGATAGTCTTGATTGTACATCCGTCCGGGTCGTATGCTGTGATATTATTTAGAATTTTACTTTTGAAGGATTTAGAATGTTCTATTTCACGAATATTCCCGGAAAGTACTGAAAGGATTGTGAATGGAATATTATAAGTTTTAGAGGTATCCCTTATGAAATATTGAATATATTCCCTTCTGTGTCGGATAGCATTGGCAAAATCACTTTTGTAAATAAATTGAAAAATTTTTCTACCTAAAGGAATACTGATCTTTAATTCTTCTAATCCAAGTAAAAGATCTGATGCCGTTGGATCGCAGGAATATCCCCGGTGTTTTTCAAATACCCGCTTAGTAAATGGATCTGATAGTAAATGTTCGAATAGTGAAAATCGGGTCGTTTTTGTCAGACAAAAGTATTTCCATTCTTCTTGTGACATACACCGCCGCAAATTGTCTAATCTGTAGAGTGTAAGGGTCAGTTCATGCATTATTTCTTGAACTAAGTTTTCTGTTCCTGACGGATCATCGGAAGAGAAGCCCATTTGTTCCATAAAGTACAAGGGTTGAGAAAGTGATGAATTGTGTTTCAGATAATTCCAAACCATTGACACTCAAGGATAGAGAGTCAATGGTTTAAATGAAATCCAATCTCAATTGGATAATATTAGTTTGTTTGGTTTTGAATCTAGTAAAAGGCCACCCCATCAATGTGTAACCAGTACACACCGGGGCAGCCTGTAAATCATTGTCGAACTATTGTTATTTCTCCTGACCAATCATGATCCACGATTCCATCGGCTCCAACATAGCTATCACTTACCAGTTCGCCAGTTGCACCTTCAAACGCTCCTGTTCCACCGTCAATGATAATTTTGTCTTGAAATTCGAACACATAATCCGGATTTGATGAAAGTTTTACCCGTCCTTCCGGAATGGTGAAAGTTATCTTGTCACCATTTTCCCCAATGAATTCCCCAACACCATCCCCATATTCTCCAAATCCCTCTTCGGTTGGAAGTATATTACCATCTTCATCTGTGATAAAGTGAATACAAAATGTCATTTCGGTAGTAAATTCTCCTAGCTCCGTGGCAGTCCCATCCCCAATCTGGTGTTCCTGTACCCAGAAGTTGGTTTCGCTGATGGCTGTACCACATGGTGTCAATGGATTACCACGTTCGGTAAAAAAGGTAGCAGTAAAATCGATGGTTTCTGGTTTTGGTCCTTCATCTTCATTGTCACATCCGTAAAGAAGTCCTGCAAATGATAAACATGTAAATAGGTAAACGCTTTTTAAATTTTTCATGATGGTAAATTTTGAGGTCTATGACCTGGTTAAACATTGATTTTAAGGTTGCAGTGGCCGGCTGCTTCATTGAAAAGCTTTACCCAAATTTGGGATGAAAAACGCCTGTGTGCTTAATAGAAATGTTGCCAAAAAGGGTAAGTTTTTGTGTACAAATGTTGTAAGAGTACACTTATGTTGCCTTATAGGCTGGGATTTTGGACCTATACGAAATAGGACGGGGTTTATTAATTGGAATGATTAGCCACTAATTTTCATGGTAGGGTATATTCAGCTTATTCATTAAATGCTTATACCGGGGATCTCTACGGATGTATTGGGTTGCCGGGTAAAAATTGAGGTAGGTAATGGGATATACCCTTTGTTCGTAACCTTCATCCAGGAGTTCAAATGCTTTATCTGTCAATCCAAGACAAGAGGCGATCATTGCCCTGTGTACCGGGTTTACCCAATTTCGCTGTGACTCCTTCTCCAGTTCATGCCATATGGCTATTGCCTTTTCACGCTGATTAGTTTGTATAAACGTATGTGCAAGAAATACTTTTGAGTGAGAATCTGATTCAGGCATTTGTTCTACATAAGCTATTGCTTCTTCGTGGTGGTTCTTTTTTAAACTCAACCAGTTAAGTGTTACCAAACCATAGAATGAGTTTTCCTGAAGTTCCAGGGATTTTTTAGCCATAGACTCTGCTTTTTCAAATTCATTATTTTCGAAATATAAAAGAGCAAGCCAGGAATAATAGGTTGATGAAGTCGGTTCAATTTGTATAGCTTTTTCTGCGTGGTAAATGCTACTTTCCATATCACCAAAAAGTTCGTGGTGCCAGGCAAAATGAGCGTGGGCAATTTCATTATTCGGATTAGCAGCCAGGGAACTTTGAAATGCATTTTTTGATTTTTCCCAGTCCCATTTGTCGTAGAGGTAAAGGATCGCCAATGTTGTGTGTACTTCGTCAAGTGTTGGATCTAACCGAAGGGCTTTATCTGCAGCCCGGGTTGCCCGGGTAAATGCTTCATCGGCTGACAATCCGTGGCCGACATGGGCATAACCCATTGCCAAACCGGCGTAGGCAAGTGGATCTCCCGGGTCACGATCAATGGCTTGCTGAAAATAATCCAGCGCTGTTTGGAACGACTCTTCCGTACCCCTATTCAAATGGTAAAGTCCACGGAGATAGTTTTTATATGTTTCCGGATGGATGGTCCTGGTTTCAGAGAGTAACTTTTCTTCTTGATCTGAAAGTTTAATGTTTATTTTCTGTGCAATTTCATAAGCAGCTGTGCTTTGGATATTGAGTACTTTTTCCATCGAATCATTGTATTCCTGAGCAAGAAGATGTTTTTCCTTAGGAAAAACCTGTACCAGGCGAATCATTATGCGTAAACTATCCCCCGCTCCTATGATAGAGCCTTCTACCAGGGTATTCACACCTAATTCATTCGCAATTTCTTCCATCAGCATCTTAGAATCTTTGAACCTCAGTGTGGAAGTTCGGGAAATAACCCTGAGTGAGCTAATTTGGCCTAGTTCCCCGATTAGTGAACCGTGTACTCCTTCTACAAAGTACTCGTTTTCTGGCTGACCCGTGAGATTATGAAATGGAAGCACCGCCACAGAGTATTCTGAAGGATATTTTGGAAATATCAAATAAAATGTCGTGATAATAAGAATTATCAGGATTGATGCAAAAGAACCTGTTTTGAATACCGGACGATTCCAAAGTGAGGGCGCTGGCTTGTCCTCCGATTCATTGTCATCTCGTAATTTTTCAGGGAGTATTATCTGAGGGTTTTTCTTTAGCTCGCCTGGAGCTACTTTGTAGTAATGTTGAAAAACCTTATTGAAATAACTCGGGCTATTAAATCCCACACGATAGGCTATTTCAGAAACCGTAGCTACATCTTTCTGTAATAATTTCATTGCCTCCTCCAGCCGAACTTCCCTGATGAACTGGCTGACGGATTTACCTTTAAGCAATTTAAGCTTTCGATGTAGATGAGAACGGCTGACACCAACCTGTTCGGACAATTCTTCCACCCCAAACTGCTCATTTTCCAGATTTTCCAGAACGGTATCAGTAAGTTTTTTTATTAAAACCTGATCCATGGAAGTCTCTTTGATTGGTTCCATTGGGTAAGAAGTACGGTGTGTTCACTATCTAAGATAATATTATTTACCCACTAGTTCAATCCGGGAAGAAAGAATTAAAAAAAGGATTTTATGAACATAACGTCATTGATATAAGACTAATGAAAAGGGGGAAATGTCTTAATAATAAAAAGAAAGAAGGGATATCAGATTATCTTTTTAAAATAACCGATATCCCTTGTCGATTTGTTTTCAGTCACTCCATCTTCTGTCGTGTGATTTCGGAAGAATCAAAACTCCCTTCCAAATATGATCGGTCTGGTCACCACCTTCCGGAAACAGGTGAACGTAGCTGTCGGTAACCCCCCAGCCCGAGGCACCTTCAAATTTGCCAGTACCTCCGGTGAAATAAAATTTGTCCTGGAATTGGAGATCGTATTCCGGGTCTTCACTAGGTAAAATTTGCCCTGCAACCGTCAGGTATAGCTCATCACCATTGGCCATGAAAAAGGTTCCTACACCATCTTTGTATTCTAAGGTTGAGATGTTGACACAGAAAGTGATTTTAGTTGTGAATTTTCCGAATGGGAAGATAATTCCTTCCCCTTCCTGGTTGTTGAAAAAGTCAAAAGGTGCTTCGCAATTTCCCGTCTCATCTGTTGGGGTCATAGATGTTACCAATTTTGAATAGAATGGAATTACTTTCTTTTTAGATTTTCTATGCTTGCCAAACCAGAAACTTTCGGAATCTTCAATTTCTGTCTGGACTTCATCTTCCGGCTGCTCACATGCAAAAAGAATAAGCAGACTTGTACATACGATTAATAGTTTTCTCATAAATTTCATGGTAGTAGAATTTACAGGTCATTTTGACCAGGTTAAACATTGATTGAAAGATTGCAGTGGCCGGCTGCGTATTGAAAAGCTTTATACAAATGTGAGGGAAAGTCGTTAGCGAAGCTTAATAGTTATGTTGCCAAAAAGTGTAAGTTTTTGTGTACGTATGTTGCAGGGCAAGTGTTTGATGCATGTAAATGGGTACACAACAAGTATTAATTTTTAAAACATAGGAATAGAGTAATGGAGTTGTGACTATTAGAACAAAGAAATTAGTAAAACTACCCGCCCAACGATTATGGAACGGGTAGCTTACACATTTATAATTAATCAGGCTTAGGACTGATCTTTCTAAGAAGCGGATACTTAAAGGCCCATTACGTCATCGTTATGTTCTCTCAGCCATTGGTAAAGTGGTTCCCAAACATCTTCTGGTGCGCTATCTGCATAAAAAAGATCTGCGTGTCCGAAATCGTTAAATCGTTCAGGAGTTTTGCTTACGATATGGGAGGTAATATCGCTACTGGCTGTGATGCTATTGGTGTATAACCCATAGCTTCCGAAGCCACCCTCTGCTCCAAGGTAAAAGATTGGCAGGGAGATCTTTGAGAAATGGTCATCAAAACTCACATCCTCCTCATCACACATGCAGGCATTTAAATCATATATCGCCAAATTTGGCATATAAGATACTCCGGATACATTAGGTAATGGCTTTAACCATCGACCCGTTGATGTGAAAAGGAGGTCTGTTGCTGGCATTTCCGGTGAGGTTTGATTACCACCTGTAAAATGCCAATATGGCGCCGGAGTATCACCCAGTAAATACATGTTTGCCCCGATGAAAAAGGCAGCCTGTGCATTGGTTAAACCGGGGAAAATAGGGGAGGGCTCGTCAGGTGCAGAATGTGCCAATTGACCAACATTACCCAAATTGCCGGCATTACCGGCTTGATAAATTCCAGCGTTAATCTGTTCCAATAAACCAGTTGTGCCCATGCAGGTATTTTGTCGGTACATTTCATCTTTATCATCAAATTTCAGGATCTGATCTGTGTTGATCAACCCTTTGATATCCCGTAATATTTGCTCTTGTTGAGTTTCCATTCCTGCCGCTGTAAAAGCAACTGCCGTTCCATAGCTGAAACCGAGCAGGTTCATAGGGCCATATCCCTGGCCGGTAAATCCCCGTATCAAACGGGCAAAAGCAAGTGCTGCAAGGGTATTTTTTGCATCATGCTCTACTCCCCAATCTTTCATAAATTCAAATTCAGTGGTTTCCTGGGGTACCAGGGTCCACGCCTGGTCTATGCCCCAGACATCAATCCCTTTGGATGCAAGGTACAGGAAAGCAGATGTTTGAGGAGTAGGAAGATCTGTACCGGTACGAAAGAAAATTTCCAGGTTTTGATTTGCACCGTGTGCCATAAAAATATCTCCATTAGTTGGCAATGGTTGATAAGGGGTGTCCTCCTTTACAAACCTTCGTATTCGAACTACATTATGTGGATCAGAACCGATCTGGATCTCAAATTGATAATAGGCGATAGCACTACAGGCCCACTCCCGACTCATCTTGATGACATGCGTTTCACCTGCTGTTCGAACTGCTGAATTACTGGTGGTATAAGAAGTATTATCGGCGAAATTTTGTAATTCAATGTTACTGATTTCAACTCCTGAAACATTATTGGTGACATTTATCCCTTTACTCGCTCCTCCGGGGTTTTCAAGGATAACCTTATCACCGTTTACAGATTGGATGCCGATGAGCAAAATATCCGGTTTGTCGATGGTGAGGGATTCTTTGTATATGCCCGGTTCAATGTAAATGGCATTACCAGGCTCAGCAGCGTTGATAGCATCCTGGATGGAATGGTTTTTTTGCACAATGATCGTATGGTCTAAGACCAATTCACTTACCAAATCCTGCCAGGCTTCAACCCCTGAAGTGGAAGTGGGATCAGGATCTGATATGATGGTTTCATCATTGTCCTGACAACTGATGAGAAATAAGAGTAGCAAACAGAAAAGAATTTTTGATTTCTTTATCATAGAAAATGGCGGTAATTTTTTCATGGTCGTAATGTTTTGATAGGCTAAGTCATAGCCTGGATGAACAATTATTTTAAATGACCGCGGACCACGTGTTTAGTAAAGCTTTGATTAAAATTGGGAATTAATTTGATGGCGGAGTTATCAGGTATGTCGTGAAAGTTTTTAAATTTTTTAAAAACTATGTTGCACGCGAAATTCGGAAGGAAATCAACCAGGAGTTAATCCCAGCTTTTGACGGATGCGCTGAAATCTTGGTAAGTCATGGAGGTCCTTAAAACCATACACGCTCAATATCCATGGAAATGCCTGACCTTGCTCTCTTTGCATAATTCGCTCAAGGCAGTCTAAAGATTTTTCGGACTCTCCCAGCAAAGCATAACATCTTGCTTTTAGCATGTTGGCTTTTGTGCTATCTATCCTGAGCTGTAAGATCCCTTTGATTCCCTCAATTGAATATATGCTATCGACCTGGTTTGGTGTAAAATTATGATAGTATGTACTACCTAAACGTCTGCAACAGTTAAGAGCGGATTTATCATCCCCTATATAAACGTAGTTGAAAAAAAGTTCATTATTGGTCCAAGGATGATTTGGAATTATTTCGTCACAGATTTTTAGTTCTTCTATCGATTTTTCGAAGTCACCATCATCTGAGTAGTGCCGTGCGCTAATGTGTCGAATAACAAATGATAAAGGATCAACTTCAACTGCGTGGTTAATGTATTGCCTTGACTCCTCTTTTCTGCCCAGTATCGTTAAAAACTCCGAATAATATTGGGCTGCCGTAGAATAGTTTGGATCAAAATGAAATGCCAATTTAAATTCTTCTTCTGCTTCCAGCCAATTCCAGTCGAGGTAAGCATACACTGAGGCCAACACTGTATGTGCTTCAGCAAGTTTGAAATCTATTGAGAGGGCTTTATTTGCCATGCTCACCGCCAAATCCCTTCCTTCCGTCCACGCAATGTGATCTTGAACAGCCATTAAATGGTATGTATCGGCAATCCCTGCGTATGCCAATGCATAACTTGAATCTTCTGATATGGCCTTGTTGAAATATTCAATGGCGTTTAAATAGCCTTCCTTAGTACGTTTATTCCAATGATACCTTCCCAATTGATACATTTCAAAAGCTTCAACATTGGTAGTAGGATTTTTTTCTATATCAATCTCTTGTTGTGCGGTAAGTACTGTATTCAGTTCAGTAGCAATTTTCAGGGCTATTTCACTTTGAACTTTGAAAATTTCATTTAATTCACGGTCATACAGCTTGGACCACATGTGATCATCCTGTTCAGCATCAATCAATTGCACATTGATTCGGGCGGTATTATTTTCCCTTTGAACACTACCCTCAATGATGTAATTCACATTGAGTTCCCTGGCAATCTGGCTCAGGGATTTTGACCCTCGCTGCCGGTACATTTCAGAAGAGGTGCGGGAGATCACCCTGAAGTTTTCAATCAATGAAAGCCGATTTAGTAAATCTTCCACAATACCATCCGCAAAAAATTGATTTTCTTCCAATGTACTTAAGTTGTCAAATGGCAAAATGGCAATGGATTTTTCCTGGGTAGAATGGATTTTCTGGTTTGGATTTAAGTAAATAATGAAACCAATTATAACTATACTGAAAATCAATACACTGGCAATTATTTTAATATAAGGGAAAGCCCTTTTTCGATTTCTTTTTTCTTCTTTTTCGGATTCAATTATTCCACTTTCATTTTTATTTTGCGCAACATTATACAACGCTGTTTCAGAACGGCTTGCTTTGATTTTTTTTACTTCACCCGGAGGATATCCGAAATAAGAATGGAAACAATAGTTAAAGTATGAGGTGCTACTAAATCCAACCCTGTACCCGATCTCTGAAGAAGTTGCTACATCCATTTGAAGTAACTTTCTGGCTTCTTCCAGGCGAATATCCCGTATGTACTGACTGATTGATTTGCCTGTTAGGCGTTTGAGTTTCCGATGTAATTGAGATCGGCTGATACCCACCTTTTGGGATAATTGCCCAACGCTAAATTGTTCATTTGCTAGATTATCAAGGACAGTTTTCTCCAAGCGGAGAAGAAATTCCTCGTCCATGGATAGCTCGTCTTGGTGGTCTATATCCAATCTGGCAATGTGGTTTAATTAGTAAGATACGATAAAATGAATATTTGATCAATCGGAGGTGGTAATGGTTTTGTGAAGATTCAAAGTGAGAATAATGATCAAGAATAACTCATAATTATCAATGTGGATAACAGTGATCTTTATGTAGTTGTTTAGTAACTATATATCTAAACCTAATAGTACGACTAATTCCTCCCAAGGGAACTTAAAAATTTATATTATCGAGATTCCAACACACCATTGCGTTGAGTTCGCCATGACGGCTAAGGGTGTTTCAGGTCCTTAAAGCATGACCCTTTTATTTGCTGTGAAAGAGAAAGAAGCCTTTCCTTTGAGGAAAAGGACTTTTTCGGAGCTCTTTATTATTGCCGAATGAAAATGAACTTAAAAGCATCGGATATTATTAATTGAATTACATCCGACAGCTATCCAATTACCATCCTCCCCTTATTTCTGTGGTGAATATGATAAGGTTGATAGTTAATATTAATTAAAGTGCTTCAAACAGCTAAACAAAATGATTCATTTGTTAGTCACCTACACGTTTTAAATCTTCTTCGGAACCTGTGCTGCGTTTACTCCTTGATTTTAGCTTATTATTGCCGAAGTTTTTTGTATAAGTCAATTTTAATTGTCTTGTATCAAAATCGTAGGTCCAGCTATTAGTTAAATTAAATTGGGGTATGTTGGCACTAGGACTAATTAACATAGTACGAAATATATCACTAATATTCAGGTTTAGTGCACCGCCGTTTTTGCCGAACTCTTTACGTAAACCGAAAGAGACCATGCCATAAGGCTCATTGATGGAAATTCCACTCAGCCCACCTGAATAATAAATCCCACTTATTTCCATGGATAAGTTATTAGTCAATATAAATCTATGAGTAGAATTAACTGTAAACCAGGTTTGTCTGATATTCATTTGCTCTTCAAAGTAATTGTCAGTCACCTGGTTCAATATTCCGGTCAGGTTATTACTCATTTCCCACCAACTGGTAACTGTTATTGGAAACGAAAGGGAGAAATTGAACATATTGGCCCGGTCAATGTTTAAAGATGAAAGAACAGTTGTATTGGTTTCCGGAATTCGAGAGGGTTGAAATCTGAAAATGGAATTTGATATTCTATCATATTCAAAGGAAAGATTTACACTTTTAAAACTAAAGGTCGATTTTATGGCATGAGTTAATGTCGGAAGTAAACTGGTGTTGCCTGTTACATATGTTCGTGGTTCAATGAATAGTACAAATGGTGCAAGTTCTGAAAATGAAGGCCTGGTAATTCGATAGCTATAGGACAAATTCAAACTGCTATGTTCACCTGTTTTCCTGCTGATGAAAGCTGTTGGGAATAAATTCCCATAATTTCTATAAACTACCGGTGTACCACCCTGCTCTTTTAGGTCAGTGACCGTGTGTTCATATCTCAACCCTAATTTAATCTGTAGTTTTTGATTTATATTACCGCTAAGAGACCCATATGCTGCTAAAATGTCCTCGTCCATCGTTAAATATTCAGAAAACTGGGGATCTGTTTGCCAACTGTCACCTTCCAGTCGTTTTGTTTCGACATCATTATCAAGCTGGCTTAAGGTGGCCTTTGCCCCGGTTTCGAAGGTAAATTGATCAGAGAGTTGAACTCTATAATCAATTTTTCCAACATAGATTGAAAGGGGGGTAATCTTATCTATATCTATGTCCTCATTATAAACGTTTTGACCGTCTTCCAGGAAATACTGGTTTGCGTAAGTCTGAAATTGGTTTGAGCTGTAAATAAAATAATCAAAATCGACATTTAATTGCTGATGGTCATTAAATTGATGCTGGAAATTAATGTTCATCATGTATTGTTGCCGTGGATTTTCATTTGTTCTTATCCCGGTAACCAGTGTGTCTATTCCCGGTTCTATGCTATAATATGACTGATAATAAGTATCTTGTACCCAGTTCCTGATGAATAATGTCCCTAGAAAACCTATGACTGTTTTGGAAGACACATAATAATCAACACCAATTCTTCCTGTTGTAATATTATATCCTCCAAATCGGTCTGCCCTGCTGGTTGAGCTAAAGACATAATCGTCATTTATTATTTCATTGTTGGTATCAATAAACTGATTGTTTCCATTATGATTAAAGTTTAAATCGGCAAAAACATTTATTTTGTTTTGTCGGTAATTGAAGTTCCCGCCAGCCAAATATAATGCCCTTCTACCTGTACCTACCATGGCAGAAATACCGCCGTTCATACCCTCATAGTCATTCCTTTTTAATACAATATTGATAAAACCTGCATCGCCTTCCGCATCAAAATTGGCCGGAGGTGTGGTAATCAGTTCGATTTTATCAATATTGCTGGCTGGCATACCATCTAGCATCCCGAACAGGGCAGTAATATCCATGCGGGTCAATTTTCCATTGATCATGACCATCACGCCACTCTTTCCATTCATCATTACCGTAGAATTCTGTCGGTTCACGATGACTCCAGGTGAGCGCTCGAGAATTTCCAGAACGGAATTACCTGCCATAAGGGGGCTACTCTGTACATTGATCACCATTCGATCAAGGGTTTGTTCATACAAAAGCTTATCTGCTTTGACAACTACCTCTTCCAGCTCCTGAGTATCCTCTATTAAGATGATGTCCTGGATGCTTAAGTCTCTATCTTCCCTGGTAAGTATCTTTGAAGAATAGGATTTTTCAAATCCTACCATGTAACTTTGTATAAAATAATCTCCACGGGAAACATTTGAAAAACTGAACTTACCTTCCAGATCAGTTACGAGACCCCTAACCAGTGTTGAATCCGGTAAATTGAGCAATAAGACGTTGGCAAATGGAACACCAGAATCACTTTCATCCGCAATTCTTCCCGTGATCGAGTATTGAGCGCAAATAGTTTGGGTAATTCCTAACAGGAAAAATAGAAGGTTGATGGGCTTAATGGCGATGATCATTTCAGGGTTTCTTTCTTATCTGGCGAAAATTGTCAGATTAGCGTGTATAGAACAACAACTATTTCATTACCAATGAATTACTAAGTAATAGAAAGCAATTCCCTACAATATAATTTACTATTTTTGGATGTTAATTCAAAGTACAATTCTTCGCTTTACATAAAAAACAGTAGAACTAACTTTTTCATTTCAAAATTCTTTAAGAGCTATTCTGCGAATTAGGAAGCCTGTAGATATTGTGTAGAGCGTACTGAAATCCAAATTTTGCAATGGAAGAATTTCTAATCTAAGGGTTTCTATATCAATCATTTATAGACTATTTTTCTTTTACTAAGTATTAGAAACTAATTGAAGATCAAAGAGGTAGTTTTTAAATCCTTAATATGTGTTCATTCTTAACATCAAACTATTCGTTTTCCGGATTCCCCAGAACAGAACGTATTAAATGTTAAGAGAGAAAATCATTTTGGCAGGACTCAACGAAAGAATTCAATGTCAGGAAGGCACATTCCATTTTTTAAAGATTGTCTGAAACCGAGGCTCATTCTTCAGCGGTTCAAAGAGTTGTACATACTTCATCCAGGGCAGTGGATAGTATTTTTTGTCGGAAGCTTCCTCCAGGTAGCGCAAAGCTTCTTCTTTATTTCCCAGGGCAGCATGCAAACGGGCCAATATCAGAGGGTGTACCCAGGTTTCTTTGCTTTTACTTTCCAAGGCATCCAGCAAGGCAGTTGCCTTCTCAGACTGGCCGGCATAGGCATAGGTGATGCTGAGGGTAGCTTTGAAAAAATCATCATTCTGCGGGAGTTGCTGGTGCTCCCGAATAGCTTCTTCGTACTTGCCCTGAAATAAGTAGGAATAACCTATTACAAAATGTCCATACGGAAAATCAGGATCCAGTTTCAAAGATTTTTTAGCTTCTGCGATAGCCTGGTCATAATCCTTTAACCGCATATGTATCCAGCCTACATTATTAGCAAAGGTAGGTGAAAGGGGATCTATCTCTGCAGCCAATCGAGCTTCCCGGATAGCTTCTTCCCCGTTGTCCAGCACATGATGGAGCCAGGCATAATGCGAATGGGTCATCTCATTGTTGGGATTGATCTTCAGTGCATGTTCAAAAAAAGTGCGGGCACTATCCCAATCCCAAAACTGATACAGATTCATCATGGCCAATGCCGTATACGCATTGTCCATATTTTCATCCAGCGACACGGCCTTTTGTGCGGCCGCTTTTGCCCGTTTCATTGCCTCTTCTTGCTGGAGGGGGCCATGCCCCGTGATGGCATACCCTAAGGCGAGTCCCGCATATGCAAACGGGTCGGCCGGATCTGATTCAATGGCAAGGTTGAGGTAGTACATTCCTTTCTCAAAATCTTCGGTAGTACCTTTATTCAGGTGGTACATCCCCCGCAGGTAATTTTTATACGTGTCGGGGTTCACAGTGCGGGTACCGGCTAACCTGGCTTCTTCCTCCGGAGATAAATTGATCTCTATTTTCCGGGCAATGTCACGGATCACGGTGTTTTGCATGGCCAATACCTGTCGGATATCCTGGTAGTATTCCTGGGCCCACAGATGGTTTTCTTCCGGGAATGGATCTATTAATTGTAATTGCAATCGCAAACTATCACCGGATGCAAATATGGAACCTTCAACCAGGACATCAACATTAAGTTCTCTGGCAATATCTTTCATAAAAAATTTCTGATCTCGGTAGCGCAATGTAGATGTTTTTGAAATAACCCGTAACCTGCCAATCTTGCCCAATTCTCCTATAAGAGCATCTTGCATTCCCATTGCCATATATTCTAGGTCAGCATCTCCTGTTAAATTATCCAGTGGAAGGATAGCAACGGAGGTTGGCCGTTCATTTGTTTTGTTTGAAAGTGATATAAAGAAGAATAGTAGTACAGGAATTATTATTGCAAGACCTAAAATAGCCAACATAACTGTTTTTTGGATTGTTGGTCTTTTGGATTTTGCTGGCTCAATGGCATTGTTCCTTTGAACTTCTTCCTTTTTCAACTTTTTTACTTCACCGGGAGGGAATCCATATTTTGACTGAAAACAAGTGTTAAAATAGGAGGTGCTGCTAAAGCCAACCCGGTAAGCAATTTCGGAAGAAGTTGCTACTTCTTTCTGAAGTAATTTCATTGCCTCTTCCAGCCGGATATCCCGAATGAATTGACTTACTGACTTTCCCTTTAAAAGTTTAAGTTTTCTGTGTAGTTGAGATCGGCTTACTCCCACATTTTTGGACAATTCCTCTACACTGAACTGTTCATTATCCAGGTTTTCCAGTACAGTTTCCTTTATCTTATTGAGAAGAGCCTGATCCATTGAAGGTTCCTCGATAGGTTCCATTCTTTTTGAGGTATAGGGATTTAGAATATAATATACAAAAATTCAGTATTTATTTCACAGACTAAATGCCCGTCATTTCCATTTAATATCTTTTAACAATCCTTAACAAATTTTAACACCGGTCGATCTGTATCAAGTATATCTTGTCTCAAAAAATAAACTATGAAAACAATTACGAAACAATCAGTTTTAACTTATTGCCTATTCATATTGGTCAGCGGAACGTGTCTGGCACAGGCTGGTGATGACTTGCAAAAGGGAAGGCAACTGGCTGGCTTATCACTGAATTCTTCCTATGCCGGTCATTATGGTTTTATTGGGAATGTGGGAGCCAGGTATGGTTATTTCCTGTTCGAAAGGTTTGCGGTTGGACCGGAAGTAAATTTTGGATTCAATGGAACTTTGTACAAGGATTTTAGGCCCGGGATTTTTGCCAGGTATTACCTGAATGGAAACAAGGTAGCACCATTCGTTGAAGGTGCGTACTACCATTCATTTGGATGGGAGAGAACGGAGAATTTAACACCCTGGAACCCTGTCAATGCAAATGAGGGTAGGGTAGGCCTTGGTTTGAGATTTGATAATATCATTAAGAAAAAGTTCTCATTTGAAACCGTTGCAGGTTATTCTACCCTCCGAAATGCATTTTGGGAGTTCAGGTTTGTATACCATTTTTAGTGATAATTAAGGTTGAACAATTCTATAAGGTGAAAGTAATTCTTTCACCTTATATTTTATCAGATAAAAAATATCTACCAGGTATCTGTTAATCCTGATTTTTATTCAAATTTGCATCCTTGTTAATTGACTAATGAATATACTTGATTATATCGGTTGGAGGCATCAGAGAGGGCGTACATCCTTCGTTATTAAGCTCATACTTTTCACCATCTTGTTGTGGAGCTATTACTATCGCTGGGAATATTATGAAAAGCTGGAGATAAAGGAGCACTACATCACTGCGGTGTTGTTTTACCTGGGTTCTAACCTGCTGATCAACTTTGCCCGGTTTATTCTCTCCCACATTTATGTCCTGAGGATTAAAAAGTCGGATTTTGGTAAAGACAATTTCCTTTTTGGTCTTACCCGCATCACGTCAATTTTCAATATCATGATATTCGGAGCTGCGGTATTTCTTTTTTTCGATATTGATTATAAAGCAGTTTTTACCTCCCTTTCGATCATTGCGGCTGCTATCGCTATTTTATCCAAGGATTATATTTCCAATATGATCAATGGCATGATCATCATGTTTACCGACCAGATATCGCTTGGGGATTTTATTAAAATAGGAGATCATCGTGGTACCGTCATGGACATAACTTTTGTCAACATTCATATTCTTGATGAGAATGGTGACCTGGTATTCTACCCCAATTCATTTGTCTTTTCACACGAGGTGGTCAATTATTCCAAAAGGGATATCAACAAAATCAATATTTATTTTGAAATGGACGTTGAGAAGATAAATGATGTTGAGAAATTGGAAGAGTTTATCAAATCAAATCTAAAATCCTATCAGGGGTTCATTCAGCCTAATTCTTATTTCCTGAGAACCATTGAAATCAAAAAAGATCTGGCAGAATTTAGCTTCCAATATATTATTAAGAAACACGACCTGAAAATCGAAAAGGAAATCAGAAAAACGGTCATGCGAAATCTTGTAAAATACATCGAAAGTCATCAGAATTTTCTTTCTGCAACGAAGGAAAGCTACTGATCGAAATAGACTTCCTTACCTTCAAATGGGAATTTGTAATAAATCATTGAAGGCCAAATGGGTTTGGAGAATCCCGAAGAGATGGCTTTGTGCCGGTCTATCAACTCCAATGCAATTCCCGGATTTTCTATCAATACATTCTCATTTTCAAATTCGGAACTAACTAAATCGAACAGCAATGTGTCTCTCTTTTCTTCATTCCAAAGCAGTTTCCACTTTTCTGTTCGAATTGCTTTACTAGCGCCTCGTTGCCAGATTAAATTTTGATGAGGAGTATCGTTAGGTCCATCAATAAATTTCATAAGGTTTACCCCATCAAATTTAATATCCGCCGGAAGTTTTCCTTTTGCAAGGGCGACGGAAGTATGAAAAATATCCATGATGGACACCTGATCCTCAAAAATTTGTTCATCTGGAAAATGACCATTCCATCTCATTGCAAATGGTATTCTGATCCCTCCTTCGAAATCTGTAATTTTCCCACCTTTGTAAGGCCCGTTTTCTGTTGTCAATGTATATTCGGCTCCACCATTGTCACTGATAAAAAAGATAACAGTATTCTCATCCAGTCCACTTTCTGAGAGGTATTCCATTACCTTACCAATGTTGTCATCGAGGTTTTTGATCATTGCATAGTAGACTCTTTTTATTGGATCTTTAATATGCGAAAACTGATCAACGTATTCTTCGGGAGCCTGCAACGGGGTATGGGGCGCATTGTAAGACAATAAGAGAAAAAAAGGATTGTCTTTTCTGTTTTCAATGAAATGGAGTGCTTCCCTTGTAAACGCATCTGTCAGGTAGCTTTTTTCTTCTACCATTTCACAATTCCTGTAAATGGCGTGCGGTCCGTTTCTTTGTCCACTCCAGATATATTGATCCGTAAAGTCTTCTTCAATTTTTTGGCCAACATATCCCTTTGAGTTCTCCTCAATGTAGAGAGAATGGGAGGCATAAAAGCCATACTGATAGTCGAATCCAAGTTTGCACGGTATCTGGGTTTCACTTGATCCCAGGTGCCATTTTCCTATCAGTCCTGTTTGATATCCACTTGTTTTGAGAATTTCAGGTAATAAAATTTCTGATGGGGGAATTCCCTGCCGCTCAATATCATTTTTTTCAGGAACTTCATCCATCCATTTTGGTTCCCATGGTTCGCTGTCGATAAAATATTTGAACCCCAGGTATTCCAGCCTGTTCTTCAGGTATCGATCGTGCATTTGGAATTGAAAACCAAAACGTTGAGGGTATCGGCCTGTGAGGAGGGCAGCTCTGGCCGGACTGCATACCGGGGAGGTGGTGAATGCATTTGTAAAAGTGATACCTTCCTTTCCAATTTTGTCAATGTTTGGAGTTTGAATATCTCCTAATCCATACAGGGAAAGGTCGGCCATTCCCAGATCATCCACCACGATGCAAAGGATATTGGGTAAACTATCTTTTTTGTTGGGATCTATGAATCCATTTAGCCAGGCATTTTTCTTCTTAATTTTTGCCTCATCAAAATGAATGGAAAATGTGTCCGATCCAAGTGGCCATAAAAGATAAGCCACCAAGATTGTGACCGAAAAAATAAGTATGATTCGCTTTAGCTTCATTAGTTAAAACTTGAATATAAAAAAAGCCTCCCATTTCTGAGAGGCTTTTGCTTTATCTTAACTAGAATATTATCTCTTACAACGAAATGCCCATGAATGACATGAAGGCCACACCCATCAATCCTGTCAGGAGCATAGTGATACCTAAACCTTTTAATCCATCGGGAACATGACTATACTTGAGCTTTTCCCTGATTGCTGCCAGTGCAACGATTGCCAGCAACCAGCCAATACCGGATCCAAGACTAAAAACAACTGATTCTGAAATGGTGTATTCCCTTTGTGCCATGAACAGGGAAGAACCCAAAATAGCACAGTTTACGGCAATAAGTGGAAGAAATATACCGAGTGAGCCATAAAGTGCAGGAGAAAATTTTTCAATAATCATCTCAACCAGTTGCACGATTGCTGCGATAACTGCTATGAACATAATAAAACGCAAAAACGTCAGGTCAACTGTGGCAAAACTTGGGTGAATAAATGCCAGCGCCCCTTCACTTAGGATAAACTCCTGCAAAAACCAGTTGGCAGGTACAGTGATAATCAAAACAAAGATTACGGCCATTCCCAGGCCTAGCGCTGTGCTTACTTTTTTAGAAACTGCCAGGAATGAACACATTCCCAGAAAGTAAGCAAAAATCATATTTTCAATAAAGATCGCTTTTATACCTAAATTAACTAATTCCATAATCTATGTTTTTAGTGTTCTACGTAACCGGTTTTAGCCCTTTGGACCCAAATTATTAATCCAAGAATAATGAATGCACCGACTGGCGTCACCATTAAACCATTGGTTGGGAAACTTTGAATACCCATGGCTTCGAAAACTGGAAATCCAAATAATTTTCCTGCTCCCAGTAATTCCCTGAAGAATGCAATGGCAAGGATAATCCATGAGTAACCCAGACCATTTCCAAGACCATCCAAAATGGAATCATAGGGTTTGTTGCCCAATGCATAGGCTTCCAAACGTCCCATCACGATGCAGTTGGTAATGATCAAACCTACGAAGACGCTTAACTGCTTATACATATCAAATGAATACGCTTTCAAAACCTCCGAAACAAGAGTTACCAAAGTAGCGACTACAGCTAATTGAACAATAATCCTTACCCTGGTTGGTATTAAGTTTCTGATCAATGAAATAAGCAGGTTAGAAAATACCATAACAAAGATCACGGCCACAGCCATGGTCAGTGTTGGTTTCATCTGAGTTGTTACTGCCAGAGCGGAACAAATACCTAGCACCTGAACGGTAATGGGGTTATCATCATTCAGGGGATCGGCAATGATCTTCTTTCGCCTCCTGGAGAGGAGTTCTTCTGCTTTCTTCTCCTTAACTAATGTTTTTTCTGCAGTTTCTTCACTCATTATATCTTAATTTAAAAGTTCAATAATTTATAGTGATGCTACACTTTTTTCGGATTTCACTTTTTCTATGTATCCCTGATAATAGCTGAAGTAACTTTTCAACATATCGGATAGGCCTTTTCCTGTTATAGTAGCGCCTGACATCCCATTAATATGATGTTCATCCAGGGCAGACTCAGGATTGCTTTCACCTTTTAGCATGTAAACAGATTCCAGATTTCCATTTTCATCATAAATCTGTTTGTTTTCAAATCTTTGCTGGACTTCCTTTTCCGTAATTCTCGCACCTAATCCAGGAGTTTCAGTCTCATGATCAAATACGGCACCTTTTATGGTATTCAGGTCAGTTTCCAAAGCCACATAACCCCAAATAGGCCCCCAAAGTCCTGTACCATACATAGGTAAAATGTAAGCCTCTACTGCGTCATCATTTCCTTCTGCGTGATAAATGAACACAGGATACTGACGATCTTCAGGTTGTTGTTTGAAATTTTTGGGAATGTTAACTTCTTCTGCTACGATAGGGCTCCCTTTTTCATCGGTTTCGATCAATTCCCCATTGTAGTCTACGACAATCGATTTGATCGTTCCATTGTAGTAGTCCAGAATTTGCTGGTTTGACATTTCACTGACATCCACAACTGCTCCGAGTATTTGCTTTTTCGTATCAATTTCAATGGACTTGTCCTGCATGGGCTTCAAACCCTGGTTGGCAAGTGACAACAATCCGCCCAATATAATGGTAAGGATTGCTGTAAATACGATGATATAAGTATTAGACTGTTGCACGTTTCAATCTTCTTTTTTTGTTGCCTTTAACTACATAGAAATCAATAAGGGGAGCAAACACATTCATAAGAAGAATCGCTAGCATAATCCCCTCCGGATAAGCCGGGTTAAATACCCGTATGATGACGGTGAGAACTCCAATAAGGAACCCATATATCCATTTTCCTCTTTCTGTTTGTGCGGCTGTTACCGGGTCAGAAGCCATAAACACAGCTCCAAATGCCAGCCCTCCAATTACTAAATGGTAGTAGGCGGGTAGCTGCATATATGCATTGGCTCCGATGGCATTGAATCCAAAACCCATAGCCAAAGCTCCAAGGAATACGCTGACGATCACCTTCCAGCTTCCTACTCCTGTCATAATAAGAAGTAGAGCTCCAAGAATAACCATCAAAGTTGAAGTTTCACCAATAGATCCGGGAATAAAACCCATGAACATATTGGTAAAGCTGTAAAAATCTGCTGACAATACGGTGTTGGTCTGATTCAAAGCGTCTATTACGGCTCCAGTATTGTTTGAAGAAGCTTCATATGCAACCGCAAGTGGCGTAGCTCCGGAAAATCCATCAACGGGCGTTTTATCTCCCAGATAGGTCCATACATCTCCGGAAATTTGCTGTGGGTAAGCAAAATACAGGAATGCCCGGGCTGTTAATGCTACGTTCAAAATATTCATGCCCGTTCCTCCAAATACCTCTTTTCCAATGATCACTGCAAAAGCTGTTGCCAGAGCAACCTGCCAAAGTGGAATTGTGGGAGGCACGACCAGAGGGATCAACATACCTGTTACCAGGAATCCTTCATTAACAGGATGTCTTCTAATGGTACAGAATGTAAATTCAATGCCTAAACCGGTTGCATACGAGACCACAACGATCGGCAAAACCTTCAACAAACCAATACCAACAATTTCTCCAATAGTAGCTTCCTGCCCTATTGCCAGGAAATGCTGATAGCCAACATTATAAATGCCAAATAACAAGCAGGGTAGCATGGAAACGATGACGGTATTCATCATTCGTTTCATATCAATAGCGTCCCTGATTTGTGCCCCTTTGTTTGGAGCTGTAATATCAGGCGCATAAAGGAATGTTTCGAACGCTTCAAATATATAGTAGAATCGCTCGAGTTTCCCACCCTTGGTAAAATTTGGCTTATACTTATCGATTACTTTTCTAATTACTTCCATCTAATAACTAGCCGTTTTTAATTAAGTCAATTCCCTCTCTTAAAAGTTCTTGTATGTCGTGTTTTGAAACATCTATGAATTCGCAAAGAGCGAGATCTTCTTCGATGACTTCGTATATTCCAAGTTCTTCCATTTCATCGTAATCTTCCGCCATGATAGCTTTGATCAAATATGTTGGCAGTATATCCAATGGTGTAACTTTTTCAAATACACCGCTTTGAACGAAAGCCCTTTTTTCACCATTTGTGTTGGTATTCAATTCATATTCCTTGTTCGGAGTCAGGAACGACATTAATCCCAAAGCCTTGTGATAGCTTAGTTTCTTGAAAGTTGGCAGCACCCAGCCAAACATCTCATGCTTATCTCCCTCCGGAAGTACGGTGACCAGGTGATCATAAAATCCTACATAACCCTCTTTACCTATCTTTTCACCAGTTAAGACATTTCCGGAAATGCATCTGACATTATCAGACTTAAGATTGTTTTCGACAAATTTGTTGATGCAAGCTCCGGAGTATGTTTTATAGTATTGTGGGGTTTTTACTTCGGAACCAGCCAATGCAATTATCTTTTGGCAATCGAATATTCCCTCAAGAAATAATTTTCCAATTTGAATAACTCCATATGGATTGACTGTCCATACCAAATCACCTTTATTAATAGGGTCGATAAAATGAATATGCGTACCAACATTCCCAGAAGGATGTTTGCCTGAAAAGTAATGTATCTCTACATTTTTAGTATGTGCAAAAACTTTTGAAACATCCGCATTTCCATTCAATCCTAAATGAACCTTGCCATTGGTAAACTTGGAAAGTATATCAATACCAGCCTGGAAATAAATTTCCTGATCCTTAAACAAAAGATCGTAGTCGGGTGCAAGTGGATGTGAATCAAATGTTGAAATAAAGATGGCTTTGGGAGTGTCATCAGGGTTGGCAATTACGCCAAATGGTCGCTGGATGATGTTTGGCCAGGCACCATTTTTTAACAACTGCTTTTGAGCATCGTCCCTTGAAAGTTTGGCAATATCCGAAACGGTGATTTTTTTATGCTCAACGTATTCTACCTGCTTGTCAGCCAGAATTTTGATTTCAAGTATTTTTCGTTTTGCACCTCGTTTAACTTCTACGACTTCTCCACTTACCGGCGAGCAAAACATTACCTGATCCATCAACTTGTCAAAAAGAATTGGAGTGCCGGCTTTTACCGTATCCCCTTCATCAACTAAAAGTTTTGGACGCGTTATTTTTTGAAAATCGGTAGGTTTGATGGCAAAGGTTTCGGGTTGAACGGATTCAACAATTTTCTTCTCAGCTTTTCCCTTCAGGTTAATGTTAAATCCCTTTTTAATCTTTATTTTATGTGACATCGATTTTTAATTTGTGCCAAATTTTCAAGTCGCAAAAATAAATAAATTTTGTATTTAACCTTGATAAATTACTGCTTTGTTGTAATTGATTGATAAGAATTTTAATTACAGCCACTCAATAATCAATTTATTGTTCAACATAGTCCGAATCAAACTGTTTGATGAACCTTGCCACATTTTCCATTAACCACATGGGTGTAGACGTAGCTCCGCAAATTCCTACTGATTTTGCTGAATGAAACCAGTCGGGATTTACTTCATTTTCATCTTCAATAAAATAACTATTTGGATTCACACTTCTACAGGTTTCGTAAAGTGCTTTACCATTTGAACTTTTTTTGCCACTCACGAAAACAATGACATCGTGCTCGTCAGAAAATTTTTTCAATTGCGGTTCGCGGTTGGAGACTTGCCTGCAGATGCTATCATTGGTGTCAAAGCCTTCAACGACATCCGTATTGTTGGCCTCTTTGATTTTCTTTTCGATCAGGTCTTTCATTCTGTAAAACCCGGCAGTGCTTTTGGTGGTCTGACTATAAAGGGAGATGGGTTTTTTGAAATCTATTTTTTCGAGATCTTTTTCCTCTGTAATGATAATGGCTTCATTTTTTGTTTGGCCGGTCAACCCGATGACCTCTGCATGACCGACTTTTCCATAAATAACAATCTGGCCATCTTCTGTTTTTGATTTTTCATAGGAATTCCTCACCCTGTTTTGGAGTTTTAAGACAACCGGGCAGGATGCATCTATCAGTTCAATATTATTTTTAAGAGCTAATTCATACGTTTCAGGTGGTTCACCATGAGCGCGTATCAAAACCTTGCAGTCCTTCAGATTTTTAAGGTCTTCATGGCTGATGATAGTAAGGCCTTTGTCGGTCAATCTTTTTACTTCCTTGTCATTGTGAACAATATCACCCAGACAGTAGAGCTTTTCAGATTGTTCCATCTCGTCTTCTGCCATCTGAATGGCATATTCCACCCCAAAACAATAACCGGAATTTTGATCTATGATAACATCCATATAACGGTCCTCAGTTTTTTGAAATCCTATTAAGTGCCAAATTTACAATTTTTTCTACTTGATCTTCAAACTTTAAATGACTTGTATCCAACAATATAGCATCATCTGCTTTTTTCAACGGACTATCTGATCTTGATGAATCAATATTGTCCCTTTTTTCCAGATTATCAATGATTTCTTCAATGGATGGGGAATGACCGCTTTCGTTCAATTCCTGCAATCTTCTTTGTGCTCTAATCTTTAAATCTGCGGTCATAAATATCTTCAATTCTGCCTCAGGAAATACAACGGTTCCGATATCCCTTCCGTCCATAACAACGCCTTTCTGTTCTCCCATTTTTCGCTGAAGAGCGACCATTTTTTTTCTCACCGCTGAGATCGCGCTAACTTCGCTTACTTTTTCGGATACTTCCAGGCCCCTTATTTGAGATTCTACATTCTCTCCCTGTAGTATAATACTACTTTTATGTGTTTTGTTTTCAAATTGGAAGGAAATATCAATTTTTTTCAAAGCTTCCGTTACAGATTGTTGATCGGATATGTCAATTTTATGCTGAACAAAATATAGTGTGGTTGCCCGGTACATAGCGCCAGTGTCAATATAAATGTATCCTAACCTGTTGGCGACAATTTTTGCTGTACTGCTTTTTCCACATCCCGAGTGGCCATCGATGGCAATGATGATCTTTTTATGAGCCATCTAGCAATCTTTTACTGGGCAGGGTATCGGACCTCGCTTTGGCTGGCTGCGCTTTTTGGGTTTGTGACTCGCGCAGGAAAATATTATTGCTGAAATGACGAAGAGTAATATGATTTTTTGATAAAATGTTTTCAATTTGCTAGTCTATTTATGAATTGCAAATATAGCCATTGTCAATAAAGATTAACTGTTAAAGCCATGGGTTTTGAAGAAAGAACGAAAAAGATCATTGATGATTTGAGAAAAGACCTTGAAAAGATTTTTAAGAACGCAAGCGAATCAAAAGATCAGGTCGTAGACGAAGTGGAAAAGCTGATTGTCGAATTGAAGAAGGGTGGAAATAAAATGAATGAGGAATTTACGGATTTTAAGAAGAACAATCAGGAGACATTCGATAACATTGAAAATGGTTTGAAGCAAGCCGCTGATGATGTCAAAAGAGTGTTCAGGGATGCCTATAATAAATTCAAGTAAATGAACTATTTGTCCGCAGAACAGCTTTCAAAAAATTTCGGGGACACCCCTCTCTTTCAGGATCTGACCTTTGGGATCAGCCAGGGGCAAAAAGTGGCATTGGTTGGGCATAATGGTTGTGGGAAGTCGACCTTACTGAAAATCCTTGCTGGTAAAATCGAACCGGATAAAGGCAAGGTCGTTTTGCGAAAAGAGATAACCTCAGGTTATCTGTCGCAGGAACCCGAATTGGAAGATCACCATACCATTAAAGAAGAAATATTCAACCAACAAAACGAAACCCTTGATACGATCAGCGCCTATGAGGATGCTGTCAATCAAAATGCAAACCCTGAAAAACTGCAGGAGCTGATTGAGAAAATTGACTCCCTTAATGCCTGGGATATGGAATACCAAATCCATGAAATTCTTGGCAAGCTGGGTATTCACAACCTTGACAATAAAATAAGTGAATTATCCGGAGGTCAGAAAAAGAGGGTGGCTTTGGCCAAAACACTGATCGAATCTCCGGATTTTCTTATCCTCGATGAGCCGACCAACCACCTGGATGTCGAGATCATCGAATGGCTGGAAAACTATTTAACCAATTCTTCCATTACCCTTCTTTTGATCACGCACGACCGCTACTTTCTGGAAAATATTTGTAATCACATATTTGAATTGGATGGTGGTAAATTATTTACGTATCCAGGAAACTTCAGCTACTTTCTGGAAAAGAAAGAGGAGCGAAGGGTTCAAAGGCAAACAGAAATTGACAAAGCCAAAAACCTGATGCGAAAGGAGCTGGATTGGATCAGGCGACAGCCCAAGGCGAGGGGAACCAAGGCGAAATACCGGGTAGAAGCTTTTGATAAGCTGGCCGAGAAAGCCTCGGAAAAAATTGGTGCAAAGAAAATGGAGGTTGGCCTGGATGCGAAAAGACAAGGTGGAAAGATCCTGGAAATCTCCAAACTCAGCAAATCTTTTGGCGAACTGAAAATTGTTAAAGATTTCTCCTATGTCTTTAAGAAAATGGATAAGATTGGCATTGTTGGTAAAAACGGTGTTGGCAAATCCTCCTTCTTAAAAATTATTTCCGGCTTGGACCTGGAGTATTCAGGAGAAATCGATAAAGGTCAGACAACAAAAATCGGATTTTTTCAGCAGGATAAGTTTGATTTTACAGATGAACATCGGGTAATCGATGTGATCAAGGAAGTCGCAGAAGTGATCAGGTTATCCGATGGTTCTGAATTGACGGCCAGTCAAATACTAGGTCAATTCCTCTTTCCTCCTCCGGTGCAATACCAAAACACATCTTATTTAAGTGGAGGAGAGAAGAAACGTTTGCAGCTACTTCGCACCTTGGTGGGCAATCCAAATTTCCTGATCCTCGACGAGCCGACCAATGATCTTGACATTTATACCCTTGCGGTTTTAGAGGATTTTTTAATGGGATTTAACGGCTGCCTGATGATCGTTTCACACGACCGGTATTTTATGGATCGGTTAGTGGAACATTGTTTTGTATTTGAAGGGGAGGGCAAGATCATGGATTTCCCAGGCAATTACAGTCAGTACCGGGACTATGCCGAAGCGAAAGAGCAGGAGGAAAAACAATCTGAAAAACCTCCGGCACCAAAACCGGAAAAGAAGCTGAAGGAAAAGACCAAGCTGAGCTTTAAGGAGAAGAGTGAATACGAAAGCCTGGAAAAGGAGATTGAAGAGCTGGAAGCGAGGAAGGAGGAACTGGTTTCATCCATGAATACTGAACCTGATCATGAAAAACTTCAAAAGCTTTCTGAAGAATTCAATCAGTTATCTGAATTGCTGGAAGTCAAAATAAACCGTTGGATGGAATTGGCTGAATACGCTGATTAGGAGATTAGGGAGCAAAATTTGCCAACTGCCAATTGCTTTTTGCCAAATTCCTGAGAATTTGTTCACATCGGAAAAACTCAAATCCTCTCCAACACCTTTTTGATGAGATATTCGATTTGCTTGTAGGGATTTTTTGAGAAGGTATTTTTCGCCCGGTTCGCTAAAATTGTATTGATGCTGAGGGCCTTGTGACCCAAAAGCCTGCTCATTCCGTAAAGTGCAGCGGTTTCCATTTCAAAGTTGGTGATCCAGAAATCATCGACATGAAAATAAATGAGTTCGTTTACGAGGTTATCGTATCGCTTTGGAATTCGGGTAACCCTGCCCTGGGGAGCATAGAATCCGGGAGTTGTCATAGTATTTCCCTCGATCATATCAAAAGCCAGTTTTTCTTTCAATTCCTCATTTGCTTTTACACAAAAAGGAGTGAAGTTCAGACCGAGGTGGGATTTAAGACTTTGAGAAACATTGATTTCAAAATCCGATTGTTCCAATTGGTAAAAATTCATCAGGGTACTCATGCCGATGGCGTAATTGTTTACCACTTGCGAACCCAAAGCCAGGTCTTCTCTAAGTCCACCCGATGTTCCGATCCTGATAAGGTTGAGTTGATGAATATCGGCCTTGGGTTCTCTTTTTTTCAGGTTAATATTAAAAAGTGCATCCAGTTCGATGAGTACAATTTCCAGGTTGGCAACTCCCATACCTGTGCTCATTACGGTGATCTTTTTTCCCTTGTATTTTCCTGTGTGGGTGATGAACTCCCGCTGATTCATCTCAAACTCTACCTCATCAAAGTATTGACTTACTTTGTGTACACGACCTGGGTCCCCAACAAGAATAATGGTATCGGAGACATTGCCAGGTTTTAAATTTAAATGATAGACACTTCCATCTTTGTTTAAGATCAGATCGGCTTCACCAAACCTGGTGGTACATTCATGTATCGAGTTCGTTTGCACTTTTTCGTTTTAAACCAATATAGGGATTGTACCCGTTTGTGTCTTTAGGATAGTATCCCTTCCCGTTATATGGTCTTTTTCTTGGATGATGTTTGCATGTGTCAGAACATGCTCCCTCAAGCTCCTCAGCGCAATTTTCACATAATGGAACATGATTATTGCATTCAGGATTAGCGCAATTTACCATTCTGTCACACCTGGTTCCGCAAACAAAACACTCAGATATTACTTCGGGGTTGATTTTATTGATTTCGGTAGCGATCCTGTTGTCGAATACGTAACATTTTCCTTCAAAATCCTCTCCTCCGGCTTCAATTCCATATTTGATAATGCCTCCATGAAGCTGATAAACATTCTTAAAACCCTTTTTTAGAAGGTATGCACTGGCTTTTTCACATTTTATTCCCCCGGTACAATAGGTAATAATTTTCTTGTCTTTGATTGATTCGAGCTCGTTTACTTTCTCTGGAAAATCCCTGAAATTTTCGATATCCAGTGTAAGGGCATTTTTAAATTTGCCGATTTTGTGTTCATAGTTCGACCGAACATCGAGGAGTATCACATCTTCATCGTCCTTCATCGTCCTGAATTCTTCCGGTTCAAGATGGGTCCCGGTCAATTCATTCGGATCAATATCCGTCAAACCCGAGTTGACGATCTCTTCTTTGGTTCGGACATGAATCTTTTCAAAAGCATGTTTGTCGTATTCCTCGACTTTGAAATCCGTTTTCGCAAACCGGGGATCGGCTTTCATATCCTCCATATATTTTTCACAATCCGCTTTCAATCCGGAAATGGTACCATTAATTCCTTCCGGAGAAATAATGATCCTCCCCCTCAAATTGTGTTCAATGCAATACAAATGGTGCTGTTCCCTGAACTCCTCAGGATTTTCAATTTTTGTATAGCAGTAATAAAGTAAGATGAGATATTTTTCCATTTGAATATTAATATTTTAGACTGACTTGGCCGGATTACCAAAAACCGTTTCCCCGTCTTTTACATTTTCTATCACAACACTTCCCGCTCCGACCCTGGCATTTTTGCCAATTGTAATTCCACTGATGATGGTTACACCGGAACCTATAAAAGCTCCCTCTCCAACTTTGACTCCCTGGTTTATCACACTTCCTGCTCCAACCTGTACAAAATCCGAAAGATAAGCTTCATTTTCAATGATGGAACCGGTATTGAGTAAACAATGGTTCCCGATCTCAGCATATGCACCAATATGACATCCTGCATTGATCATGCATCCATGGTGCAGGATCACAGATTCTGACACATTGGCTTTCTGATGGACGCCATTCACCGGCATGGCTTTATAGTCTTCCGTTAGTATTTTCACCAGGCTCTTTTTTAGCTTGGTATCATCTGATGCAATGAATGCGTCGCATTTTTTGCCGATTATTTTGAGAACCTCGGTATCATCCGTCGAGCCGAGAATCGATACATCATCGATCTGTTTTCCATGTAAATTTTTGTCGTCGTCCAGTATACCATAGATCAGCACATTATTGCTTTTAAAAATGTCGACAGCTACTTTTCCTAACGACTTACCTCCTAAAATTAACACCGGATTACTCATGCCAGATTTTGTTAACGTGAGTTCGAAATAAGGTTGTGAAAAATCGCCAGAAAACAAGTTTTTGTATTTACACCCCCCTAACCCCTCTCAAGAGGGGAATAATTGTGTTTTCTATTGATTTTTTCACAGTGTCTAATCGAACTCTGATTAAGTTAATTAAATTTTCAGGATGCAAAAATCTGAAAAGGATTGATTCAAAACAAAAAAAGCGGACAAATTTGCCCGCTTTGCATTTCAAATGATAGAATATTTTATTCCACAAAGGGTAAATTCACCTGTTTTGAAATTTTCTCTGTTACCGGTAAAACCTGTACAAGATAATCGTTTAGGTGAACGATGTTTTCCTTTGTCACTTCTTCCGTTTCGTTTATAAATACTTCCTTTTGATTCTCATATAAGGAAGAAACTGTTTCTTCTGTTTTTACATGGGTATCTGCTTCAGGTGTTGGTTCAACAATTGCTATTGAAGGAGCAATCACCAAAGCAACCACAGACATCAGTTTTAGAAGGATATTTAATGAAGGACCGGAGGTATCTTTAAATGGATCTCCAACTGTGTCTCCAACAACCGCTGCCTTGTGTGGATCAGAGCCTTTGAAATAGGTTTGACCATTCACTTCAACTCCCTCTTCAAACATTTTCTTGGCATTATCCCATGCACCACCGGCATTTGACTGGAAAATTGCCATCAATACTCCGGCAACGGTCACCCCTGCGAGTAGTCCTCCCAGCATTTCTGCGCCGGCAATAAAGCCAACCAGAACAGGTACTGCGACGCCAAGTATGCCCGGAAGGATCATTTCCTTGATAGAGGCTTTTGTAGATATTTCCACACATTTATCGTATTGGGCAGCGTCATCTGCAGCATTGAAAACCTTCATTTCTTCTTCTGTCGCTTTTTCGAGATCAGCATCATATTTCTTCATAATGGCCAATGCATCTTTTAATGCCGGGATCTCATGAAACTGTCGCCTGACTTCTTCGATCATTGACATGGCAGCTCGTCCAACTGCATTCATAGCCAAGGCAGAAAAAACAAATGGCAGCATCGCACCTAAGAATAATCCTGCCATTACCGTTGGCTTGCTGATATTAATGGATTCAAGGTTTGCCTGCTGCATAAAGGCGGCAAATAAGGCCAGAGCAGTCAATGCAGCTGAACCGATGGCAAATCCTTTTCCGATAGCAGCTGTAGTGTTACCTACTGCGTCAAGTTTATCTGTTCTTTTTCGAACCTCTTTCGGAAGTTTGGACATCTCGGCAATACCTCCGGCGTTATCTGAAATAGGTCCATAAGCATCGACGGCAAGCTGAATACCTGTATTAGCCAGCATTCCTACAGCGGCTATCGCAATTCCGTATAAGCCGGCAAAATTGAAAGAGATCAATATCGCTGCGGCTATTAGTATAATTGGAATGGCCGTTGACATCATTCCCACACCAAGGCCAGCGATAATATTTGTTGCAGAACCGGTAAGTGATTGCCGTGTGATGGCTTTTACAGGAGGGGTACCTGTTCCGGTATAATATTCTGTGATCTGCCCAATTCCCAAACCGGCAATCAAACCGGCAATGGTTGACCAAAATACTCCCATTGAGGAATACGTGCTATCTCCTATTGTCCAGCTGGAAGGCAGCATATAGTCGATGATGAAATAAGATGCTATGATCATGAATATGGAAGAACCAAATTCCCCGGTATTTAATGCCTTTTGTGGGTTTCCGCCTTCTTTTACTCTGACAAAGAAAGTTCCCAAAATGGAAACAATGATCCCTGCAGCGGCCAGTACCAATGGTAAGAGTACAGCACCTAATCCATTAAATTGTTCTGTAAACTCAGGAAGTGCAACGAACGCAGCACCTAGAACCATCGTACCGATGATCGAGCCTACGTACGATTCGAAAAGGTCAGCGCCCATCCCTGCTACATCGCCGACGTTGTCGCCTACATTGTCAGCAATGGTAGCAGGATTTAAAGGGTGATCCTCCGGAATACCGGCTTCTACTTTACCAACCAGGTCAGCTCCTACATCAGCAGCCTTCGTATAAATTCCTCCACCGACACGGGCGAAGAATGCGATGGAAGATGCTCCAAGTGAAAATCCTGCCAGTACATTGAGGACTTTTACAATGCTCCAGTCGGCACCGATATATTGATTATAAACAATAAAAAGAATGCTCAGTCCAAGTACTCCCAGACCAACAACTCCCAGTCCCATTACTGACCCTCCTGCAAAGGCTACTTCCAGCGCTTTGCCAAGGGATGTTCTTGCAGCATTCGTAGTACGGACGTTTGCCTTCGTAGCAACTCTCATTCCCATGAATCCGGCCAATCCCGAGCACAATGCACCAACTATAAAGGAAAGTGCAACCAATGAATTTGAATCTGCTTCTGTCGAGCCTTTGTAGGCTAGTAGTATGGCAACAGAAACAACAAAAATTGATAGGACTTTGTATTCGGCTTTTAAAAATGCCATCGCACCAATGGCGATATTATGAGCGATTTTCGCCATGGTCTCTGTACCTACTTCTTGTTTTTTTACCCACGCAGTTCGCCAAAAAACGAAAAGTAGTGCAATAACGCCCGATAAGGGCAAAATGTACAATAAGCTTTCCATAAGTTATCAGGATTTTATTTTGTTTTTGTAAAAAATTGAAGAACAAAATTTTAAATTTTGTTTCATGTAAAGAATTATATGTTGATTATAATGCTGAAATTTCAAATCATTCCCCGCAATATCATTAATAAGACCTTAACAACCAAACCTATTTGATCGAATGAATGTAAAGACTTTTCAATCATCTGACTCGGCTTTTCTAAAGATTCTTCGAATAAATTGAGGAATAGGAAAAAACCAAACTTATTTTATGATTTTTTTATAATGAAGAATCAATTTGCTTAATAAAATTGAAATTTGATAAAAAACAGCGGTATTATTGAAATATATTCAAATAGCTGACCATATGCCTCAGGGTCTCCGCAATCTGCTCAGCAAACTCATTTTCTGCACCCCTTCCAACCACATATAACGTGAAAATAAAGTATATCCCGAGGAGTAAATACGCCTGCATTTCTTTGATGACTTTCCTGAAAACATAAACAAGAAAGGCAAGAACGGTAAGCAAAAGGAGTAACATTCTCAGCTCACTGCTTAAGTCAATAATCTCATCATGCATTTGGATAGGGCCGTAAATCAGGGTATAAAGGAAAAGTGGAAATCCCATCGCAAAACAGATGTCAAAAATGTTACTGCCCAAGGCGTTCGAAATAGCATCGTCGTAATTTCCTTTTCTTGCATCGTTCATTGAAATGATGGTGTCGGGGACACTTGAAGCCGCCGAAGCCAGTATTACGGCCACAAACATGATCGGAATGTTAAGCCCCTGGAATTCCCCCAGGTAGGGGATGGTATAAACATCGCTGCCAATCCATTCACAAGCCTGAACCAATACCAGACAAACAAAAGCTATCCAGAAAGTGGCGATGGAGAGTAGCAGCCAGGCATTCCAGGTGTTCATTTCCCGTTTTCCTATGATCAGCCTTTCCAGATCGAATGTTGTAATGGCATTCCAAAGAGTTGTTTCTTCTTCGCCATGAAGTTTCATATCCCCCACATGATGTGGATGAATAATATTTGGCTTTTTCATGGTGACAAACATGTAAATCAGGTAAATAACATAGATCACCATTAGGATAAACCCATGCCACCAGTATAAGACTGAGCCGCTTATCAGCATGATGAAAATCAACTCTGCTATGATCAGGGAAAAACCATCCCTTCGCAAAACTTTACGCGAGACAGTAATGTTCCTTGCAACACCGGTAAATATGACAACCAGTATCACAAATGCCGGAATGATCATCGAATTGAAAATAGCGCTTCCGGCCGTCGTTCCAATTCCTCCGGAAAAACCATCCACATCTTTCAGGTAAAAAAGGAAGAAAAGGGATGTAAATACTTCCGGCAATGAGCTGCCAATTGCATTGATGGTTGCACCTCTGACTCCTTCAGATAAATTTCTGCCGATAAAATCAGATGCCGCCGCAAAACCGTCACTTGCCCTCCATATAATCAGACAACAAACAATGACCAAAATAATTGGAATGACTACCCCCATTGATAGATAATAAAAATGAACTTTCGCTTATTTACACGTGTTTTTTAATCTTGCAATCGACGCATAAAAATGCAAAAAAATATAAAATAAGTTAAATTTATTATTCAAATAATTTTCTTTATCCAATATTAAAGTAAAAAATTACCGGATGTTTTGAAGCAAGTAACTTTGGAATCAAAGCATCTGTTTATTGAATATTATTTACAAATAAAGAGTAAAGATAAATTAATTAAAAATTAATCTCCTGTTTATCCTATTTTTAATAGCAAATGAAAATTTTTACCAGATCACAACTTTCACTAAGAAACGGACAAGATAAAGAAGAAATCTGGGTTTCCTATAAAGGCATCATTTATGATCTTGGCTCTTCCCGATTATGGAAAAATGGTACACACTACGAGCACTGGGCAGGTCAGGATCTGACAGACGAATTAAAAGATGCTCCGCACACTGAAAAAGTATTTGAAAAGTTTGAGCCCGTTGGTAAATTGAAAGACTAAATGTGATCTGCGATGCACGAGATAGAACCATACTCCAGATGGTTAAATTTTTACGATTCCTCCTATGATGAAATCTCACCATTTCACGGAAAAGTATATAACTATGATCTGTATACCGAATCGGTCTACAACTATTATATCGATCCTGCTTGGGACTATTTTGGCTCAGACACACTTTATTTAAAAGTTCTTTTTGCCGATTATGAAGGGGGCTCCATTATAATGGAATTTATCGGAGAATGGAACGATGCCATCAACAATGACATCATGCTGCTCAAAAGGAATATTATCGAGCACTTTTCAATGAATGGTATTAACAAATTCCTTTTGATTGGTGAAAACGTCTTTAATTTTCATGGATCGGATGACTGCTACTATGAGGAATGGTTTGATGAGCTGGAAGAAGGGTGGATCGTCACAATAGGTTTCAGGGATTTTATTTTGGATGAATGGAAGAAGTATAATATTGATTATTATGTTAATTTTGGCGGAGAATTAGAGATCGATAACTGGAGGACATTCGCTCCGTCAAAACTTTTGGAAAGAGTGGATTCCATTGTAAGAAGAAGGATCAGTACACTTTAAAAATTTTTCAGTTGTTTTATAAAATCTTAGTAAGGCCACTTCTATTTATTTTTTCTCCGGAACAGGCTCATAACTTAACATTTTCGCTCCTTCGGTTAATCTTTAAAATTCCCGGTGCATCGGCAATCGCAGAATTGTTTTATTCAAAAAAGAATAAAAGGCTGGAGCGTGATCTGTTTGGGATCCGATTTCCCAATCCGGTTGGTCTGGCAGCGGGATTTGATAAAAATGCATCATTGGTTGACGAATTCAGCCATTTCGGCTTTGGATTTATTGAGATCGGAACGGTTACTCCGAAGCCACAGCCGGGCAATTCCAAACCTCGGTTATTCCGGCTTCCGGAAGACGGGGGGTTGATCAACAGAATGGGCTTCAATAATAAGGGAGTGGATGAGGTTGTCAAAAGTCTAAAGGAACGAAACTCCAATATTATAATAGGAGGGAATATCGGGAAAAATAAAATCACTCCAAATGAAGATGCAGAGCGCGACTATGAAATATGCTTTGAATCATTATTTGATTACGTAGACTATTTCGTAGTCAACGTCAGCTCGCCCAATACGCCCAATTTGCGACAGCTTCAGGAAAAGGAACCCCTGGAAAAGCTTCTGAAAAGATTGCAGACCCGAAATTTGAACAAAAAGAAACCCAAGCCCATCTTACTTAAAATAGCTCCTGATCTGACCGATGAACAATTGATGGACATCATTGATATCATGAAGGAAACAAAAATTGCGGGAGTCATTGCTACCAATACGACCATTTCCCGTGAAGGGCTCCTGACTGATAATAATATAGTATCAGAAATGGGCCCAGGGGGATTGAGTGGTAAACCCGTTAAAAAGAGATCCACAGAGGTGATAAAATTTTTAAAGGAAAACTCCCATAACAGCTTTCCGGTTATTGGTGTAGGAGGAATTATGTCCCCGGCAGATGCTATTGAAAAGTTGAAGGCCGGAGCTGACCTGATACAGGTTTATACAGGTTTTATTTATGAAGGTCCGTCATTAATAAAAAAAATCAATAAACAGATACTAAAAACGTTTACAAATAGCTAAATTTTCAAACGTCATCGATTTTTAGGTTATTCTGAAAAGTATAGCAGAATATTTAAACATTTAACTTAGTTTTGTGCTTTTATGGCAAAAGCAAAGAACACATATAAGGAAACGAAGGCTACTTCTGCCAAAAAGAAATCAACAAAAAAAAGCTCAGGTACATTTTTTAAGGACAGAAGATTTCACCTTAGCATGGGCTTGCTATTAATAGCAATTTCATTCTACTTATTTACAGCTTTTACTTCCTACCTTTTTACAGGCCAGAGTGATCAGAGTGTGGTAGAAGCATTTGGAAGCTCAAGCATCCTGGATTCCGGGAAGGAAGCTGAAAACTGGGTGGGCGTGCTGGGAGCGATAGTTGCCAATCTGTTCATTTACAAGTGGTTTGGTGTGGCTTCATTTGTATTGCCGCCTTTCTTTTTTATTATCGGATACTACATTGTTTCCAGAAAGGAAATTGTCTCTATCAAAAGGACATTTTATTTCACCGCTTTCTTTTTGATCTGGCTAAGTACATTGCTGGGCTACCTGACATTGGACCCGACTTCACCGAAATCACTGGCCTACCTTAGTGGGGGAATTGGTTTCGAGTTTGCCATTTTAATGGAAAGCCTGTTTGGTTGGGGAACATTTATCGTACTGCTGTTATCCCTGCTCATTTTTGTTATCTTCTTTTTTAACATCACTTATCTGTTCTCTGGTGAATCATTAAAAAATATGATGCAAAATGATTCGGAATTAGATAAAGCGGTATCCAGATCGGATGAAGAAATGATCGAACAGGAAAGCTGGGTGATCAAGGAGAAAAATCAATCAGTCAATAAAAACAAAGACATTAATCTAAGTATTGAAGAACTGGTTGTTGAGAAAGAAGAGGACAATGACATAGAATTTGAAGATTTTACTCCTCCGGTTCCGGAAAAAACTGTTGATACGAAAAAGGAAGATAGTGAACCCGATTTTTCAATCGGACAAAGCGTTGAAGAAAAGAGGATCAGTGCCATTGAAAATTATGATCCAACACTTGATCTGAGTAGTTACAAATACCCGGATCTTGAATTGTTGAATGAATATGAAAGTGGCCACATAAAAGTCACGAAGGACGAACTGGAGCAAAACAAAAATAAAATTGTCGAGACACTGACCAATTTTAAAATCGGGATTTCCAGCATCAAAGCGACCATCGGCCCGACCGTGACCTTATATGAGATCATTCCCGATGCCGGGGTGAAAATTTCCAGGATCAAAAACCTGGAGGATGACATCGCTTTGAGCCTGGCAGCTTTGGGGATCAGGATCATTGCTCCCATTCCTGGTAAAGGTACCATCGGTATAGAAGTGCCTAATAAGAACAGGGAAATGGTTTCCATGAAATCGGTTCTGAGCACTGAGAAGTTTTCAAAGAGCTCCTATGAATTACCTGTCATCCTTGGCAAGACCATCTCCAATGAAGTGTATGTCTCCGATTTGTCAAAAATGCCACACCTGTTGATGGCTGGTGCCACAGGACAAGGTAAATCTGTTGGTTTGAATGTCATGCTGGCTTCATTGATCTATAAGAAACATCCTTCGCAATTGAAATTTGTTTTGGTAGATCCGAAAAAGGTGGAGTTGACACTTTACAATAAGCTGGAGCGGCATTTTCTGGCCACCCTGCCGGATAATGAAGAAGCCATCATTACGGATACAAAAAAGGTGATCTACACCCTCAATGCTTTGTGCATCGAAATGGATGACCGATTATCCTTGTTAAAAGAGGCCGGTTGCCGAAACCTGAAGGAGTATAACAAAAAATTTATTTCCAGGAACCTCAATCCTGAGAAAGGACATCGCTACCTGCCTTACATTGTCTTAGTAATTGATGAGTTGGCGGATCTGATGGTCACCGCCGGCAAAGAGATTGAAAACCCGATCGCCAGGTTGGCAGCCGTTGCCCGGGCAATCGGGATCCATTTAATACTGGCAACTCAACGGCCATCGGTGAATGTCATCACGGGTGTGATCAAAGCAAACTTCCCGGCCAGGATGTCTTTTAGGGTAACATCTAAAATTGACTCACGGACCATTCTCGATATGGGAGGGGCAGATCAGCTGGTAGGAATGGGCGATATGCTGTTTTCTCTGGGATCTGAACTGGTCAGGCTCCAATGCCCGTTTATGGATACGGCGGAAGTTGAAAGTTTATGCGACTTTGTTGGCAATCAAAGGGGGTATGAATCAGCCTACTTGCTGCCGGAATATCACGGTGATGAAGAATCGGGCGCTGCCGGAGCTGTTGATCTGGCTGACCGGGATAGCATGTTCGAGGATGCAGCACGTTTGATCGTAAGGCACCAGCAGGGATCGACTTCGTTGATACAACGCAAACTGAAGTTGGGATATAACCGGGCCGGTCGTTTGATCGATCAGCTGGAAGCTGCAGGAATTGTCGGTCCGTTTGAAGGAAGCAAAGCCCGGGAGGTCTTGATCACGGATGAATATAGTTTGGAACAAAAATTGAATGACATATATCAAAACAATTAATATATTTTGAAGATGAAGAAGATACTGTTAATTCTGGCATTGCTGATTTCCGTTTTTACAGCTCATGCGCAGCAAGAAGAAAAAGCAAAGGCGATTCTTGATGAAATGAGTACCAAGTACAGGGATTTGCCAGCTTACAAGGTTAATTTTGTGAACAAGATGGAGAATCGTGTGGAGAACATCAGCGAACAATATTCGGGAAGTATCATTGTCAAGCAAGACAAATTTAAGCTCACCATCGGTGACCAGGAAGTTTACAACAACGGCGAAACGGTGTGGACTTATTTTAGTGATGTGAATGAGGTCAATATCGATGACTTTGAGGAAGATGAAGGTGACATGACTCCTGTAACAATTTACAACGGGTACCAGGAAGGATATAAATACCGGTTTGTGGAAGAAAAAAAATCAGGTCCCCGCAGTTATAATGTGGTGGAATTGCAGCCCTTGCCTGATTCTGATCAATTTGAAGATCTGATCAAGATCAAACTTGAAATAGATGCTTCGGAAAACACGGTTGATTTTATGGAGATTTTTGATAAATCGGGATCCGTTTATTCTTATAAAATGAGTGGGTTCACCCCACAATCAAATGTTAGCGACAGCGTATTTGAATTCGACGTTGCTGCCCATCCGGATGTAGAAGTAGTTGATTTAAGATAACAATTGAGAGGTTGTCTCAATAGTTACACATGCAAAAATATGACGCCAAAGAATAGTCTAAATCGAGAGTCAATACCTTTAAAACAGCCTTATAATCTACTAGAACGATAATTCCCCCTTTGAAGGGGGTTAGGGGGATGTTTATAGCCTTTGACTCAAAATGAAATTTGGTATCATTATAATGCCAGGGCTTTTGAAAGACCTAACTTTTTATAATGACAAAATCAGAAATAGTAAAGCAGATAAAAGCAAAAAAATCTTTTCTCTGCATTGGACTGGACACCGATATTCAAAAGATCCCATCCTTTCTTCTCAAAGAAAAAGACCCTGTTTTTGAGTTTAACAAGATCATCATTGATCATACCCATGAGTATTGCGTGGCCTATAAACCCAACATTGCCTTTTATGAAGCCCTGGGGGCAAATGGCTGGGAAAGCCTGCAAAAAACCCTTGATTACATTCCTGAAAATATATTTACGATCGCGGATGCCAAACGAGGTGATATTGGTAATACGTCAACGCTTTATGCCCGGGCATTTTTTGAAAACATGGATTTTGATTCCGTTACGGTTGCTCCTTACATGGGCGAAGATTCCGTCAGCCCATTTCTGAAATTCAAAAATAAATGGGTCATCCTTCTTGCTTTGACCTCTAACAAAGGAAGTGAGGATTTTCAGTACATCCAGCTGCAGGAATTGGACAGGGAAAAGTTGTATGAAAGGGTCTTGACTAAAAGCCAGCAATGGGGTAATGACAATAACATGATGTATGTGGTCGGGGCGACCCAGGCTGCAGAGTTAGCCAATGTCCGAAAGTTAGCACCTAAGCATTTCCTGCTGGTGCCCGGCGTAGGTGCGCAGGGTGGAAGTCTGGAGGAAGTATCAAAATACGGAATGAACTCAGATTGTGGGTTGTTGGTGAATTCATCCAGGGGCATCATTTATTCTTCTTCTGAAAAAGATTTTGGAGAGGCCGCCGCCCGGTCTGCTCAGGAGCTACAGGAAAGCATGAAAAAATATTTAGACCTTTATGCTAAATAGCCTATTTTAGCATTACAAACTCATAGGAAATATTGTTGTAATAAATCGATTTCATCCTGTTAAAAACACCAATATTCCCCGCCAGTATTCTAAGACTTAAGCAATAAAAATATTACAATTTTTATGCTGCGAACCCATATGTATCCACATAAGGAGTAC
>CAJXNP010000001.1 GCA_913057175.1 uncultured Cytophagales bacterium | reverse complement strand
CAGCCTTGGCCGAGGCGTCCCCTTTGATAACTAAAGTTTCACATTCAAATAATTAGGGGCAGGGCTGGACAGCCTATGACAAGAACCAATTTAAATCCAAAGTACCCTGCCCCTTCTACTTCACAAATCAACTAGATGGAGAACAAACATTTAACTCTATTACTAATGAAAAAGAACTCAATTATAATGTCTCACTTTCAGGGCTAAATGATCATTGAATTTCTTTTTCAAATGATACATAAAATCAGCTTGTTCAAGCTTGAATTCCTCTAACAAAGCTGAAACCCTATTAACTGCCATTAGATCGCCTTCATCCCTCGATTGTGAAGCTACTCTATAACGCTTGTCGTATTCAGCTTGCATCGTTCGGACTTTGTCCCAATGATGAAGCGCTTGTTTAATTTCCTTTTCGAAGTCCATATTGATTAATTAAGTGGTTCTTATTAAAGTTGATTCTCGCACAGATTCAGTTTTTGGCTGCTTCTGTTTAGCTTTGAAGTTTTTGACAGACTTTGGCCATTTAGGCCAGTCATCCCTAGTCAACTTTTTAGGATTTGCAGGTCGTTGATTAGGAATACTTCCATTGGCTGCCCACTCCTGTAAAGCTTTTTCATGGTTGACTTCTCGATTACGCTTTTCGGTTAAGAAAGGTCGGGCAATGTGTATGACATAATCATAGACTGCCATTCCATTATATGGACTGCAATCATCATCGATACATAAAACGCCATCCACGAAACCTGTGTCTTGATAGTCTACTTGGTCGAATCTGCGCTCGACTTCTACACCATCTTCAAAATACCTTTCAACACGTCCTGTCCTACGCATGTTTTTAGGACCGTACTTCAAGACCATCGAAGCGTGGTCACGCTTTAAAACTTTGTCCTTGTGTTCCTGTAATTCTGTAAGTAGCTCTTGCAATACATTGCATTCAATTTTTTTGCAGTCAATTTCAAGCTCAATATTTTCCGTCTTTTTGTCGAACTTAGTTTGCCAACCTTCCCTAAGTGGATGCCCACGGTTGATTTGTCGACGTTCAAATTTTACCTTATCTCTGCGGTTATCAGAACGATCCAATTCCAGTTCCTCAATTTTAGCTTGCAGAACTTCAACTTTGTTTCTAACGGATGCCGTATCTGCTAAATTCAAAAAAGAATGGTGTGTATTGCTGCTTTGATTTAGTATCGATGAATTCTCCAATTTGGATGTCAATGATTCTAAATAAATTGGACTACTGTTTTTTAGCTTGTATTCTGACAGGTTGATTGTGCCTGCTTCTGTTTGAATAGTTGTCATAATTATATTTTTATGTCGTATCTTTTTATTAAAATATTTTTGCAGCTTCTTATTTCTACTTTGAGCCTTTCCAATTCTGTTATCATTTGATAATATTCACTTGTCTTGATACGGTACTCAAATGAAGTATGCGGCCAACCTTTTTTTAGGTATCGCAACTTCTTTTTCCTCCGTTGCTCAACATACTGATCCAGTTGCTTCTTTAATCGTTTCCTTTGTCCACGTAGGATAACAATCCGATCTTTCAAAGCCTCTGGATCAGCAGGAGCCTTCCAGCTACTTTTCGGCATCATGGTTTGATTGTTGATAAGGGGCGGTCATAACTTTCAGAGCCTCATCGTCCTCGTACTCATCTTCGAACCCATCATCATCAATGAATTGGCTGTTCATTGCAATTACGGCTTCATCTTCGAACTCTTCTTCATCGTTGTCAAAGGATACCTCAACTCCTCGTTTGCCATTTACAAGGTGTCCTCCTTGATCGTCTCCGAGATAGCCTGTTGGTTCATTTACTACAAACTTTTTCATCTTTTCATTATTTAAATTGAACATATATTCAAATCCAATTGTCGAAATCGATCTTTGCGTCTGGCGAAACCTTAGTAACCAGTTTTTGAACCTTCTTTTGATTTGTTGGATAAGGTTTCGCTCTGCCCTTTTCCCACTGTGACACCATTGTTTGGCTGACACCTATTTTCTCAGCAAATTGAGCTTGGTTCAAACCTAATAGCAGCCTAGTCTGGCGTATTGTTAATCGATCATATTTCAACTTTAATTTTGACATAATTTTGATATTATTAAGTTATTTACGGAACAATGCTACGGTGTCCTTTTTGCACGATCAAGAATATTTACAGAATTTTTAAAAATACCCTCTATATATCCGTAAATACATAATTAAATAGCTACACTATTGTAATATCTTTAAAGTATTGTACTAAGAGTTAGGATTCTACCAAGTTGATATTTGTTCTAAATATTTTAAATTATTTGGTTGACTTAGAAAAGTCCAATACATTGTGAGCATAATACAATTTCAAACTAAAAAATAACAGTTATGACGACTACAGAAAAAACAGTATCGAAAAAGGCAACGGCTAAAAAATCAACTACTAAAAAGGCTCCTGCTCAAAAGAAAAAAGCTGAACCAAGAGGCCGAGCCTCAAAAGGTGTCAAGTGGGAAATTTTCCAAGCCCTACAGAAAGCCCCTAAAACTGGGATCAGCAAAGACGAGATTTTGGATAAACTGACTAAGCTATTTCCAGACCGGAAACCGGAATCAATGAAAGCTACTATTGGCGTTCAAGTGCCTGGCAAAATGTCGAAGCAAAGAGACGTCCAAATAATACGGCTCGAAAGTGGCAAATATGTCATTGTTAAAAAGTAACACTTCTAAATAGCCCACCCGCACACAACAGGACAAAGGAGTGGGATGGATAGGTCGAGCCCTTGCATTAAGTTGCAGGGGCTTTTGTTATCAAAAAATAAAATCAGCCTATTATTATGGGAAGTAGATCCGTGACGACATCTAATAATAAAGGAAGTTTATCAAAAGCTTCCTTGAATATTTCCAACAACAACTTTCCTGTATCTGTATCTACACCACAATTTATTCCAATTGATATAACAACATGTAGAGCTGTTCCTGTAAAATCAAATTTATTCTGCCTTATAGATGCTTGCTTTAAATATTCTAAACTCTGATTTACAAAATCAATTTTTTCTTCTAATGGTCTAAAATTATTATCAATCTTTGGAATAAGCTCATTAATAATTCTTTGCTTAATTTCCTCGGCTGCTCTGTCAATATGTTCAATTTCTTGACTAGTTAATGGAGAAGTATCAATTGTTCGTGGTTCGTTATTTTTACCCCAACTCCCAAAATTTTCGAATTCATTCCATTCTTCAGTAAGTCTTAATTCTTCTAAATAAGGTCTCACGCAAGTATTTAGCCATGATTGTAACTGTTGTAAAACTTGATCAAGAGTAAAATTTCTATTTGGTGGAATAGGACCCTTTAAAGGATATCCAGGTGAATATTTAGTTTGGTGGACTTCAAATGAACTAAAACTATTTCCTGACTGAATGATAGCAAATCTTAACTCAGTATTCTTTACATAAATTGTAAACTGTTGTCTTTGTGATTTATACTCAAATAAAGATGAATCGAATTGTGATTTTTCGATGAAATCTTTTATTACAAATTTATTTCTAGCTTGAAATTTATTTTCAGTTTGCATTCCGTTATTATTACTTATTATAAATTTAAAAAAAACATTATTCTTTCAAACTACAGTTCTCACCCTAAATCATCCCCTCTCCCAAACGATCTCCCTGCGCTTTACGTTTGCATTAGCTACGAGGTGCAAGGCTGTGAGAGGGGCGGATTCTGTGTATAAGTGCAAAATTTCCATTTATGTAAAAGTTACACTTGTACTCTCTTATTGAACGTGTTAAGTATTTTCTGCGCTTCATTCATCGCTGAATTCATTTTTGAAATAGTTTCTTCAAGATTTTTAAACAATAGTTTTACTATTTCGGCCGCTTCTGGCTCATAGCTTTGTGTCTGTTCATTTATATCAGGTAGACCCCTTTTCTTTTCAATTTTTTCCCGCAATGCTTCTAACTCCCGGATGGCACTAATGAAATAATCAAACATGTAATAGGTCTGTTTATTGAAACACATTTTCTCATAAACCCGCTCCACGTCCTCATCAATTGCCTCTAACCCTCCCTGCTCATACTTCGTGACCATGTCTTTATATTTACCATTTGTAAGTTTTGTCAAATTGCCCTTCACAAATAAGTATTCTCGTAACTCGTCAGGAAAACTTGGTGTGCTGATTTTGTACAATATTGAAGCAGGTAGTTTCAACGCCAATTCCTTGTGCGCAAAACAAAACCGGTACACGTTCATGAAGTTGTTGGCAGTCTCATAGCTGAAGTCAAAGTTCTTGTCAATCCACTTTTTGAAATTTTGTTTCTGCTGCTGGCAAATCTTCTTAGCCTGCGTCAACAAACCACCAATTTTAAATATTTCCTTTTGTGTGATCTTGACCCGTACGTGAATCTCATTGGCTAGGTGTACAAGTGCTCTGTCAGGTTCTTTGTTGTTTAGCTCATAGATGGTTAATTCCTCCAATGTGTCAGCCTCTTCGTACAAGCTATCCATCCATCGTGTCTCTACCCTCTCGTTGTGCAGGGAATATAACCGTGACGCCCAACCATTACTCCCAATCCTTTTACTAAACCTTTTGAAATCTGTATTCATTGTTCTTTTGTTAGTCAATACAAATATCGCAGGTACAAAGCACAAAAAACAGCGTCAACGCATATTCACAGAAGTAGTATATTTTATTAACTAATTGTAAAACAGCTAGATAAACTTAATATACGTGTTGTTACGTATGTAAGCGTATGTTTTACAAGTGGTGCGTCTGTCATCTCGCAACTTTGTTCCCATCAATTATTTATTCATTTAACAAAATTTTAAAATCATGAAAAATCTTAGGAACAGAGTAACACTAATTGGAAATCTTGGAGTAAACCCTGAAATCAAAAAACTGGAGTCCGGTAAAAAGTTTGCCAAACTCACACTGGCAACGAATGGATCGTACAAAAACAGTAAAGGTGAAAAAGTGGAAGATACGCAGTGGCACAACCTCATTGCCTGGGAAGGCCTTGCGGAGGTTGCTGAGAAATATCTTAAAAAAGGAAAGGAAATAGCTGTAGAAGGCCGCCTGAACTATCGCTCGTACGAAGATGCGGATGGTCAAAAAAAGTACATCACTGAAATTATAGTTAATGACCTTCTGATGTTGAGTTAGAAAATGATTAAACTCAAAAAAAGGTGTCTAAAATGGCACCTTTTTTTGTTTTAATAAGGATGAATTTTTGAGAGAAGACTAGGTCAGACGATAGTCGGACCGAGTATTTTATCGAAAATACGAAAGTCAGTCCGAATACCATCCAACCTTTAACTTACGGTAATAAAACAATTGCGTAATCTCTAAATGATATTAGTGAATGAAAATTATAGCCAACCAATTATATCACATCTATAATCAGGGCAATAATAAGGAATTGATTTTTAGGGAACACTGCGACTATATTCTCTTCCTTAAAAAATTCCGTGAGAAGTTACTTCATTCTTGTCAAGTTGTAAGTTATTGTCTTATGCCTAACCACTTTCATTTTTTGATAAATACTACTGATAAATCCGTATCTATTGTAAAACTTGGGAGGGTAAAAAGTACTCAATTAGGCAATGGATTTAGACTATTATGCAGTGGTTATTCCAATGAATTCAATAAAAAATATGGGAGATCAGGCTCTCTATTTCGTCAAAAAACGCAAGCTAAAAACCTAGAGGTAAATTGTGGAGTCAATCGGACAAACAATTATCCATTAATCTGTTTTAATTATATTCATCAAAACCCATTAGCTGCAGGTTTAACCGATAAAATGGAAAATTGGGAATTTAGCTCTTTCAGAGATTATTTTGGTACGCGAAATGGAACATTGGTAACAAAAAGCCTGGCCTTTGATTTAGTAGGGGTAAACAGAAAAAAATTTTATGAAGAATCTTATCAAATTATTAGTCATGCAAAAGTTAAAGAAATATTTACGGGTTGATCGAACATTTTGGTAGGTGAAGCTGGTAAGTTTGCATATATGAACATTTCAGGGGACAAAAATGCAATAATTTGCGACCCAGATATAGTTTCTTATCAGGTCGGGATCCGGTCTGACTGTCGTCTGACCTATGTGTTTAATAAGCACCTTTATCAAAGTAAATGAAAATGATTAAATCAACCTGTTCTACTTCAAAAAAGTATTATCCTTTTGAGTTATAACCTGGACTGCTCCGGGGATAATTTCTGCTTTTACCTCGTCGGTTTTTTCAATTACTTCTCCATCCAACTGCAACAGATGAGGTTTTTTTAATTTGATGGTAGCTTTTTTGCATTGAATGATTTCTACGATGTCCTGCATGTCTACTTCCTCGGTAAATTTTGTCATCCCCATGTAGAGGAAGGATTCGATATCTTTTCTAAGTCCGATGACTAATTCAAACTTTCCGTCGAAAGGATTTCCCTTTTTATTAAGAACCGCTCCTGTGCCGAATTTTCTGGCATTGGCTATGGCGAGGATGTACCCTGTATGATTGTGATTTTTTCCATCTGCGTTAATTTCAAAATCAATGAGTTCAGCTGTCTGGACTTCACTAAAGAAATGTTTGACATATGTAAAAAATCCACGATTCTGATCTTTGGAAAAACCTTCTACTATTTTAGCATTAAGGCCGATATCGCCAATATGCAGACAGTAGTATTTTTCATTCACTTTGATCAGGTCCATTTTGGCAATGCAGCGGGACTTTAGAAAATCATCCAATGCCAGTTTTGGATCCTGGGGGATTTTAAGTTCGACAGCCATGCCATTGGCAGATCCGAAAGGGATTATGCCAAACGGGATCTTTTTTTTGATCAAATGAATGGCGGTAAATAAAACCGTTCCATCTCCTCCAATGGTTAATAATCGTTCTGGTGAAAAATCCTGAATGATTTTTTTTAAATTTTTACTATCTGCCTCACTATCGCTTGTAGTTTCAAGTCTCTGTTGATCAATACCATATTTGTCGAAAGTTTTGTCAAGCAATTCCAGAAATCCTGTTTTTTCCTTCGTCCCGGAAATGGGATTAATCACTGTTAAAACTTTCATTTCTGTCGTTCTTTATTCTTTGATGTATGGAAGTGATTCTAAAATTCTGAGCTTGATAGAAGTGTTGACATACTCATCAATTTCTATGAATCTTACTGCAATTTGGTGCGAAAGGTTGTTGCTCATCAATCGATAATATTTCTTCTTTAGCTTGAGGTCTCTTTTCTGGAATGAAAAGATATCATTGATATAATCTTTTGCCTGGCCGGAAGTCATAGTCTGATAATTTTCAACGAAAAAACGAAGAGCTTCCATGCGTTTTCGCGCATATTTTGACTTGTCAATTTCATAATCTTCAAAAATAGGCCAGAAAATTGTTTCTTCATCGGGTGAAAGTGCCATGTGCTTTTCGAAATAACCTTTTTTCTCGGTTTCAAAGATGGACCTGATGATCTCGAATTCACTTTTTGTTCCCTGTGAATAAGATCTTAAAGCGCTAAAAAGAATAATAAAAAAAAGCAAGGCGACATTCTTCATACCAGTCAATATTTTACATCAATAAAAAACAGAATGGGTCAATTAATTGCCCTTCCTAAGCTAGGGTTTGAACCTAACAATTCCAAAAAAGATTTGATTTTGAACAACTGGGAACCAGTAATCAGTAATTATTCCAATGAGACAATCCATTCCTTAATTAGATCTATGCCTTCCTGGTGTGTGGTTTTCTTACCGATCTCGGGCATCATGATAGCCGGGTCTATTGATCCCATCCTGTAAAATAAAATGGATTCCTCAGGTTTTCCAGGCACAATGTCATAGGATAATCCTCCTGATCCTTTTCCAGCTGCAACAGGAGCTTTGTGAACGCCAAGGGAAAAGAGGTCTTCGTTGTTGTAGCGAAGATTTAGCCCCGAATTTTTTGCAGGCCCTTCAGGGCGGTGGCAATGCGCACAGTTTACATCCAGGTAAGCCCGTGCCCTCTCATCCAGTGTTCCGGATTCGGGATCATCATAATCCGGAAATTTATTCACTATTAGACTGTCTGGAACTTTTCCCATCCAATCCTTGGAGTGAAGAAAAGCCAACTGGTTCATTTCTTTTCCATCATACAGGTTATCGCGATTCAATTGAATGAGGGTTGGGCCGATGGGTTCTATCTTGCCGTTTTTTTCATGACAGCTTTTGCATTCCAACATGGTGGGCACACTATACTGGATCATGTTTTCCAGGTTATTTAGTGCGATAGCAGTTGTAAAACCGGCAATCTCAAGGTAAGCCTCGGTTTGTTCTTCATTCCAGATGTAAGGCAGCGCTTTCCATTCCTTTTCTTCCCGGATGAGCAACCGCGTTTCAATGATTCGCCCATTTCCGGCTTTAAGCTGATCATCATCATAGTAAAAGTTTTTGATCAATATGGTGCCAACAGGAAATTGAACAACTTCATCGTAAACTAATTCAATCTTTGAGTCAACCGGCAATTGAATGAATCTTTGCTTTTTTGCATAGTCTGAAAAAAGCGGACTGTTCAGCTCATAAGGAATGACATTTTCAGTGGGGTTTAATTCGGCCAGATTTCCTTCAAAAAATCCATATTCAGACAATTTTGTAAGTCCAATTTTGGCATAAATGGGATTTTCGCCAATGGTAGCAATTGGCACTTCCTGGGGAAGGATAGTGTTTTCTTCAGACCTTTTCTTTTGACAGGAAAAAGTGAAGATGAGAATGATCAACAACAATAAGCTTTTGTCAGATCGAAACATTGCAATGGAATATTTCCGGATTTACTTCCAGTCCTTCAAAATCATTTTCAGCATCCAGAGTTGCAGTTCTGATCGATTCGTTTTCCTGAACACAAATCTTAAATTCAGGATTGATCGACCCATCGTCTAGGTAGAAATTCTCATGTTTGATTCCATCCCAGATAATTGCCGGTAATTTGGTTTTAAACTTTAAGACAAACAGTTTCCCAAAGTCATTGTCGAGAGTAGGAAGTGTATATTTATTTTCGAAAACATTGTCATGAAGATAGATATTGCCAGGATACGGATCATAGTTCACATCCTTTCGATAATCACTTTGAGCAATTTGTGAAGAATCGTTAGTCTGACTTTGATGACCCATGGCATCTACCAGTAGATAGCTGATAATTCCTGCACCGACAGTGCGGTTGTCTTTTATGGTATTATTGTAAATCTCAACATTTCTCGTAGCCAGGATAAGCATACCGGTGCCCGGAGGAACCATTCCCACAATATTACCTTTAGGCGCAAAATTTTCCAGATTATTTTCATAAATCATGTTGTCATGAACCTTGATATTCTGTCCATATCTGGTCAATCCCGGTAGGTCAAACACGAGAATACCCCCCGTATTTTCATAAGCTTCATTGCCATAAACTTCCACATTTTCAGAATTCTCGCTTTCAATACCTGCGACGTTCCAGTAGACTTTATTATTCCTGATAATGACATCTTCTGATTGGCCTACATAGATCCCTGCATCGCTGGCTCCTAAAACTTCGCAGTTTTCCACCAAAACTCTTTTGCTTAGTACAGGATAGAGTCCATAGGCGCCATTCTCCTGTTTGACAGTTCCTGTCCAGGCGGTCTTAATATTGCGAAGAGTTATCCCATCAGTATCCGTGACTTTGATGTTATCACCAGCTGCATCTTCTACGGTAAAATTCTCCAAAGTAATATTTCCGCAATTTGCTATCCGAATACCTTCTGCGCCCTCTGCCTGACCTCTGAATGAAATAATTGTCTTATCAATTCCTTTTCCCCTGATCGTCACATTATTTTTACCTTCCAGAATCAAACTTTTGCTGAACAAATAGTGACCTTCATCAAGGTTGATCACCTGGCTATCTTCAACCATGATAAACTCAGCAATCATTTGCTTTTCAATATTTTCGAAATTTCTTTCAGGATTATATTCCGGCATTTTACTGCAGGAGTAAAAAAGTAGGGTGGCTAAAAAAGTAATCAGTATTCTCATTTGGATATCATTCAATATAAATATTAACGTTTTTATGTGATATAGTCAATCAGCCTAATAAATTTAAATTATTTAATTCTGTAAAAGCCAGATATTGCATGGGGGTTCAAGTTAACATATTTTTCAGGTATTTTTAATGGATTCAGTTTCGGAGAAAAGAGCTATCGTTATTCTGGGTCCCACGGCAAGTGGGAAGACCAGGCTTGCTGTCCGGATTGCTCACCAAATGAGTGGAGAGGTCATCAACGCCGATTCCCGGCAAGTATATCGGGGGATGGATATTGGGACCGGAAAGGACCTGGAAGATTATAAATTACCCAATGATCAGATTAAATATCACTTAATTGATATAGTAAATGCCGGAGAAAAATATAACCTGAGCCGGTATCAAAGGGACTTTCAACAGGCTTATTCTTCAGTCAAATCCAGGGATAAAGTGCCTGTGATTGCCGGAGGCACAGGGTTGTACATTGAAGCTGTTTTAAAAAATTATTCCCATTCTCATATTCCAGTTAATCATCAACTTCGCGATGGACTTTCGGAAATTTCGAAAGAAGAATTGCTTAAGATCCTAACTGAGAAAAACCATCAAAATATTGACTTCGATACATCCACAGACAAACGCCTGGTCCGGGCGATAGAAATTTGTGAATACCTGGGAAATCATGAAATGTCCGATGATAAGTCTCAATCCATTCCTGCCATGATATTTGGCATTAGGATACCCCGAAAGGAATTATTATTCAGAATAAAAAAGAGATTGTCGGACAGATTAAATGAAGGTTTGATAGAAGAAGTTCGATTGCTAATGAAAAGCGGCTTGTATCCGGAACAGCTCATTTACTATGGATTAGAATACAAATTCGTAACGCTGCACGTTCAAAATCAATTGACTTACGGAGAAATGTTAGAAAAGCTAAATGTGGCCATCCGGCAATACGCCAAAAGGCAAATGACCTACTTCAGGCGAATGGAAAGAAATGGGTTTGATATTCACTGGATTGACGGAATGGAGCCTCTGGATAAACAAAAAGAGGCTGTTTTGTCGGTTATGAATGGTGAATCCTACTAACTACCTCTGAAATATTCAGACATTTTTATTAGCTTGGTGGAGTAATTTGAGACATCCAACAAAATTATTATTCAGCTTTTGAATGGTAAATATGCATTTCCTTTTCACCACTTTTATTTATTTCTGAATTTAATTGAAAAAACAATGAAAATGAGAACCACTCTAGCTTCTATTACATTAATATTACTTTTTCTGGCCTGTCAGGGAACGAAAGAATCAAAACCAACCGAGATTCATATAAGTAATCTGTCAGATGTTGACCTAACGGATAAGGCGATTCGGGTACCAAAAAGCGATTTGAAAACATTACCAGAACGGACAAATTTTCCACTGCTAACTTCCCCTGAAGGAGACACCATTCCTTCTCAGACAAACGATCTGGATGGCGATGGAAGTTGGGATGAATTATTCTTTGTTGCAGATCTGTCAGCGGGAGGATCGACACATTTCCTGCTGAGCTGGTCGGATTCGGAAATTGATTATACAAAAAGAACAAGTGTAAGATTTGGCAAAAGGGATTCCCAGGATTCCCCTGTTCGTCCAAAAACAAGCGATACCATTCAAGCTGATGAGATCCATGCGAAGTTAGGCTATCAGCCCTATCAAACGGATGGACCTAGTTGGGAAAATGATAAAGTAGGTTTCAGACATTATTTTGATGGGAGGAATTCCAAAGACCTTTTCGGTAAAAAATTGCCGGGAATTTCACCTGAGACGGTAGGGATCAGTTCGGAAGGTGCGGTCGAAGACAATTACCATGTGATGGAAGATTGGGGTAGAGATGTTTTGGCTGTTGGAAATTCAGCCGGAATCGGAGGAATTGAGATGATGGTTGGTGAAGACCTGGTACGGATCGGGTGCCTGGCAGGTGATACCGTTACAAATGTTGAATCAGCGGCCTTTGAAATTCTGAATGAGGGGCCGGTATTTTCTGACTTTTCCATTACATATTTCAATTGGCAGCCTGTCGACAGAAATTACGAAGTGAAAGAACAGGTCAGGATTTGGCCGGGGATGTATGCTTTTGAGAATAACATTTCTGTTTCAGGTCTGCAAGGCGATGAAACCCTTTTGGTGGGATTGGTCAATAGCAATACCCCGAAACAGTTGTCAGAATTGGAAATCAATGAGAAATTTGTTGCACTATACACGCATGATCAGCAGACGTACGACAGAGAGTGGTGGCTGGGACTTGGATTACTTTTGCCCAAAGATGTCTATGAAGGACATGGCAGAGCTCCTGAAGAGGGAGTGTTTGCTACGAGCTACTTTGGAAAGTTAAATGTTTCCGAATCCAAACCTGTCACCTATTATGCCATCGGTTGCTGGGAATTGTCAGATCCTGGCTTTACCGACTCCACCTATTTTGTTAATTATTTAAAGGATTTGGCTGATCAATTGGCCGTGGATGTGCAGGTAGAGATTATTTAGGAATTAATAAAAGATTAATCCTTTTCAGGTTGACTGGAATATTCAAGATAATCTCCTGAAAGGATTAATTTCTTTCCATTAACAGACCAATTGTAGACATACGCCCAGGCGGAAAAATCCTGCATCTCCTGATAGCATTTGATTTGAATCCGCATGTATTGGTAGGGTTTAGAGAAACGTTCACCGATACCTTCAAATAAATCAAGTTGTGAAAAAATAGCTTGATTTTTAATCTGATAAATAGTGCCATAAACCTGGTCTTTTGAATCTTCATCGATGATCAATCCAGGGTATCCATCAATTTCATAGAGTCGACCAAAGCAGTACCCTTTCCCGAGGTTGGCAGCATTGTTTTTCAAAAGATCCGCATAAGGATTGTTGAAATTCGATTGCAACAGACCATAAACAAACAGAAAATCCGAAGTATTAATATTATTCATTTATTTATTTGAAAAGTACAACCTTAAAATTTATATTGGCGTATAAATTTAATACCAGCCTTAAAAAATACTCTGAATAGTATCAGTTATTTATAAAAAAAATTCCTAATATTATTCCAGAAAATAATAGCGATTTTCCAGTCTTTTTAATGATGTTTTAACTCTTAATTTTTTAATTATGCTATTAGATATATCGAGTTGGTGGGCTCTGCTCCCTACTCCCGAAAAAGTTTACTGGATCATCGCCATTCCATCTACGGTTTTATTGATCGTACAATTAATTTTAACCATAATTGGTGGTGACGTTGATGCCGATGTTGATGTCGAGCCGGACATAGATGCCGATCTGGAAGGGGATACGGGTTTCACCCTGTTTTCTTTCAAATCTATCCTCGGCTTTTTTACCATTTTCGCCTGGACAGGCCTCGCCTGTATTGATTCCGGATTAGGGTTGTTTCTCACCATAATCATTTCCGGGATAGCAGGTTTCGTGATGATGGTGATCATTTCCTATCTCCTGTATTACCTCACTAAAATGCATGAAAGTGGTACGCTTATCATGGACAATGCCATTGATAAGACAGGAGAAGTGTATTTGAGAATACCCTCTGAAAGACAGGGGCTTGGAAAAGTTCAGGTCAATATTCAGGGAAGCATTCGTGAACTGGATGCCATGACGGATGACGTAAGCGAAATCCCTACAGGCGCTTTGATCCAGGTTTTAGAAATCATTAACAATCAATATTTATTAGTCACCAAAGTAAATTATTAGAAAATGGCTCAATTAGTTATTGCAGGAGTAGTGGTACTTATCACCTTCATTATTATTGTTTCATGGTGGGTGAGTCGTTACAAACGATGTCCATCAGACAGGATTTTAGTTGTTTATGGTAAGGTTGGTTCAAGCCCCGATGGAACCAGAACAGCTAAATGTATTCACGGAGGAGCGGCGTTTGTATGGCCGGTCATACAGGATTATGAATTTCTGGAACTCATTCCTATTTCCATCGAGGTTAACCTGACCAACGCACTTTCAAGGCAAAATATTCGTGTAGACGTTCCTTCCAGGTTTACAGTGGGTATTTCTACTGAGCCGGGAGTGATGAATAACGCAGCCGAAAGGTTGCTGGGCTTGACAAGAGAACAGATCCACGATCTGGCAAAAGATATCATTTTCGGTCAGCTAAGGTTAGTTGTGGCGACGATGGATATTGAAGAAATCAACAGCAACCGCGATAAATTCCTGGCCAATGTTGCCTCTAACGTAGAGGCTGAATTGAAAAAGATCGGTTTGAAGCTCATCAACGTAAACGTGACGGACATCAAAGATGAGTCCGGGTACATCGAAGCGCTTGGTAAGGAAGCTGCTGCCAAAGCCATCAATGATGCCCGTCAAAGTGTAGCGGAAAAAACAAGGGATGGGTCGATCGGTGAAGCGACTGCTGTTCAAGAGCAGCGAATAAAAGTTTCCGCATTGAATGCTGAGGCAAAAATTGGTGAAGCTGATGCGCAAAAGAAAGAAAGAATTGAAATGGCGGCAGCCGATTCCAAAGCAAAAATTGGTGAAGCGGAAGCAGAAGCGCAGGCTAGGGTAGGTGCAGCTGAAGCTCATAAACTGGAAAGAATCTCCGTTTCTGATGCCAACGCCCGTGCAGTTGAGGGAGAAAATAAAGCGAAGATCGACATCGCCAATTCGGAAGCCGAGCGACGTGAAAAAGAAGCGGAAGCTCAACGAAAAGCCACTGCAGCAGAAAAAGTGAGTGTGGCAAAAGCTTTGGAAGAAGCGTACGATCAAGAACAAAAGGCAGAAACGGCAAGAGCTGAAAGAGACAAGGCTACGCAGATGGCAGATATCATCATTCCATCCCAGATTGCCAAGGAAAAAGCAGAGATCGATGCAGAGGCTGCTGCTGAGGCAATCCGAAGAAATGCCAGAGGGGAAGCCGATGCGATCTATTTCAAAATGCAGGCGGAAGCGAAAGGTATGCTGGAAATATTGAGTAAGCAGGCTGAAGGTTTTGAAAAAATAGTCAAAGCAGCCGGTGATAATTCAAGGGATGCTGTTTTGTTGATGATTGCTGACAAACTACCTGAACTGGTTAAGACACAGGTTGAAGCGATCAAAAATATCAAGATCGATAAAGTAACTGTCTGGGACAGCAACGGAAGCAAGGATGGAAATGCAACTTCCGGATTTTTATCGGGAATGGCCAAGTCCCTTCCACCTATGGAGGAGCTATTCAAAATGGCAGGAATGGAACTTCCGGGATTCCTTCAGGGAAAAACTGAAGATGTGAAGGCAGAAGAAGTTGAGGAGGAAGCGCCAAAAATGGCTGAAGTAGTTCAGAAAAAGTTAAGTAAAAACGATATAAAAAAAACGCCTAATCAGTCACCGCAAGGTGATGACCCTAAACCGAGTAAATGAAAAAGCGGCCAATTGGCCGCTTTTTTTATAGAGGCAATTCTAAAAATTCATCCTCCGGAAAAAATAATTCATTTATGTAATAATCCCTTGTGTCCCTTCTGTAATAATCCACGCAAAAGCCAGTTCCACTTCTCATAAGGCTTTTACAAATTCCGTTGTTAAATGAGTCCTCCAGATGTCCTCGTCCCAGGTAACAATGGCCTAACTCATGAAAAATGATGAATTCTTTAAACAGATCAGAAGACCGGTTCCAGAATGATTCATCAATGGTTATCAGGTGAGGATTTCGGTAGTTGTAAGAGCATTGACCTGCTACATTGTCTTCGTGAATTTCAGCAATCCTCCCCCGAATTTGATGTTCGGTAAGATCTACCTCCAGGCCAAGAGCCGCAGCCTCCACTTCGAATCTTTCGAAATAAGGCCTTAGCTCTTCCTGGACCAGCGGAAATTTTACCGGTACTTCCGGTATAATCTCCTCTTCAAATAACTCCCGTTCCGAGCAAGATTGATAAATCACACAAATTCCCAGAACAAATAAGGTGGGCATAACATAATTTTTCATAGCTGTATAAATTTTGGTTGTAAATGGCTGAAATTAAAAAAGGGGTCGCTGAATTGGTTTTGAACAATTACTGTACCAATTCCTGAAAAGTGCTTATGCAGCTAATGAATGAGGTTTTTGAGGATAGTCAGGATGTGTGAGTAAGTTTTCTTCCTACCCTTGAAACGATTTCAATCAATTCGTCAATGTCATTTTTGGAAGTTCTGAAGTTGACAATGCATGTTCGCAGGCAATACTTTCCGTCTATGATTGCATTGGATAAGAAAGCGTCGCCTGACACCTGTATTTCATCGACAATTTGCTTATTCAGTTTATTGAGAAATTCTTTTTTTTCTTTATCAGAATCAAAATTACGGAGGCCTGTTTCTATAAAACGAAAAGTGGTAATGCTAAGAGAATGAAGAACGGTTTCAAAATCCTGGTGATCTTTCAACCTGTCAAATAAATATTTTGCCAGGGAAATATCTTCCCGAATCGTTTCAATAAAACCAGTTCTTCCGATTTGCTTAAAGGAAAGCCATACCTTCAGTGCCCGGAATCCCCTTGAATTTTGGAGACCATATTCATAAAAGTTTACCGGCTCCTCCATATCATTTCCATCAAAATTGTAATAATCCGGGTGGAAGCTGAAGGTCTTTTTCAAATCACCTACATTCTTTACCAAAACACAACCAACCTCCAATGGACTATAAAACCATTTGTGCGGATCAAGCGCTATGCTATCTGCTTTTTGAAGCCCAGTGGCTTCTTTCTTAAATTCGGGTAATCCGGCAACCGGAGCTCCATACGCACCGTCGACGTGGAACCATAGATCGTATTTATTGCAAATTTCTGAGATGGCATCCAATGGGTCAATGGAACCGGTACCTACAGATCCAAATGTTCCGACCACCATAAAAGGAAGTCTATTTTCAGCCAGATCCTTTTTGATGTTTGATTCCAGATCATCGGTATTCATTTCCTGTTTTTCATTTACAGAGATCCATCGAATGGAATTTTTGCCATGTCCAAACAGGTATGTCGCTTTTTCAATCCAGGTATGTGTTCCTTTTGGACAGTAAACCACAAGATCCTTTTTTTCTGCTCCAATCCCTTCATTGACCAGATCCCATTTCACCTTTTTTGCCCTGCCCGTGAGGAAACCAACAAAGTTGGCCATATTTCCTCCGCTCACGAGTACACCTCCACAATCCGGATGATAGTGAATGAATTCGCTGATCCACTGGATTGTTTGTTTTTCGATTTCGGTAGCAACTGGCGACAATGCGTATGCACCAACATTGGGATTGATGGCCGCTGCAATCAAATCACCAAGTGCGCCGATAGGAGCTGCTGAGGAGGTGATGTATCCAAAAAATTTTGGATGTCCGTTAAATAACGAATGATCAACCAATAAATCGCAAACTTCTCTTAATACCAGACTTGCTTTCGAGCCATTTTCAGGAATGCTTTTTTGAGTCAATAACTTCTGTATTTGAGCTGGTTTTTCTCCTTTTGTAACAGGTTTGTCTTTTATGTTTTTAAGGAAATCAGCTAACTGATCAATGATTTCGTACCCTGCTTTTTTGAAATCTTCGGGAGACATTTCAAGAGCAGATAGTCTTTTTTGGTCTAACATTGTCATTTTTTGAAAAGTGTGTAAATATTAATTTACGTGGATTTTATGTTCTGTTTGTGTCTGGGAAACAAAATATTTCTAAACCAATAATTTAACACATGATTTTTTGGTGAAACTCCGGTCCGGACTTTATTAATTGCCGGTAAGACATCAATTTTCTAGGTCGGTGAATGGCAAACTGTACTATTTTTAACTTCCTGCTTCCTGCTTCGGGCTTCCCTCTCTCAATCTCACTTAATTGAAAAATCAACTACAAATCCGCTCTTTTCAATGGGAAACTTAGGAATGCTTTCCAACTCGACAAACTCAATGCTTTCAATACTCACAGAATCCATTTGATCGATAAATTGGGTGATTACATCTTTTCTGGAATTTTCCAGCTCCCTGGTTTTTGGGATCAGGTTGTCCATGCCTATCATTTCTACTGATAAACTATCTGTTCGGCGATCTTCCGTACCTGCTTTTTGGTTCAGATAGGTTCTGTAGTGGATGTCGTCATCATCCAGTTTTTGGATACGATCTTCTTCTTTATCAGGAGTAACTGGAATGAATTTTTCATCGATGTATTCCTTTTTCGTTTCATACAAAGCAAAGTTAACAGCTTCCAGATTGGAGGGTTCATAATAGGCCAGTTCGATCTTCAACCCTGGTTTTTTTTGGATCAGCTCCCCAAGTTTGTTCAGCGTATTTTGAGAGGTTTCCTGAAGGGCTGTATCCAGTGGGTCGAATGACATGTAGCGAATATCCTCTTCTTTCATTCCAAATTGAGATGCGAGTAATTTTCCGGGAGCAGCGGCGATTTTAACAATATTCTGTTTGATTACCTGCCAGATGATGGGTCCCAATTTAAATTTCGGATCGTTAAGATTGCCTCCAACAGGTAGATCAAGATTGACCACTCCATCTTTATCTTTTAATAAGAAAACTGCAAATTTAAGTGGCATGGCATAGAGGACGTTTTTACTCACTCTATCCCCAACTGTTAGCTCATAAACAGTGATATTATTTTCACTTTCCATAACTCCGTTTAAAACGGTTGTATGGCCGCTGTAAATCAAGTCCCCTTCAAAAATCGGGTGTCCCGCATAGGTTAGTGTAAATGGACTGAGGTCTTCCATTTGAAAACCTTCAACAACAAAATCGAGCTCAAAATCAAGAGGATTGGAGGGATTAAACTCCATATTGGCATTGTAATTTCCTTTTTCATTCAGGATCCCATTACTTCCGATTTTGGCCTGGTCGTTATCGGACCTAATATTATCAGCCAGTGCTTCAATGGATGTAATATCGTATTGAAAATATTCGTCTAATGAATAATCCCTGTATTGAATATTGCTGTTTACAACCAGAAATGTATCAACCGAATAGAAATATTTGGCTGGTGTTTTTGCTGCGAGGCTATCGTCCATTTGCCCTGTTGAGAGTGTGTCCTGTTCTTCATTAATCAATGGAGCAAATGTTGACAACATGTTATTGGTGCTGTCAAACATGTCAAATCGCAAAAAGAAGTTATCGGCAAATACTTTTTTGACCTCATATCTTTCTCCGGAAACATCTATACTGCTGATATCAAGTCCCAGAGAATCCACAGTAAAAAGGGGAGTTTTGGCTGAATCGATTAAGGCAACATCAGTCAGCCAGCTTTGACCTTTTATTTGGACATTTGTGGAATCCTTAAATTCTACTGTAACGGAAACATCTCCATGAACATTGCCCCGTATATCATTTACAATTAGATAGTCCGGAGCGTAGGGTTCAACAATGTCAAGGTTTAAGTTTCTGAGATTTAACAAACATTCAAACCGGCTCTCATCCGGAAAAAAATCATTCTTCATTCGCAGCAAACCCGTTTCATTGATAACAAATTCAATGTCCATGTTAGCCGAATGACTGTCGTATGCAAAACGAGGTAACTGGAAGGAAAGATCATCCATGATTACTTCATGGTCAATTTCTGTTTCGTAGTAGATGGCAAGACCATTGTCCATGCGAAGGTTTAGTATTTCGAATGCAATTTCGGAATCTTCTTCTTCGGTCTCTGCCTCGTCTTCCTCATCGGAAATCAAATCATTAAAGTTAAAAATTCCTGAATTGTTAATGACTTTTACATATGGACTATCCAGTGTTACTTCCTCAAGCTGGTATTTTCCGGTAACGAGTTTGAGGAAATTTACATTCACATACAATTCCCGATAGCCACTGAAAATGGTCGACTGGTCTTTTTCAAGAACTTGCAGGTTTTCAGAAGTAATGGCACAATTAAATGGATTGAAGGTAAGCTTTTCCATATTGGCCTTTCGACCCAGGTATTTCTCAGAATTGTTGTTGAAGTGATTCTTGATGAAAATTGGAGCTACTAAAAGGATCAAGTACACACTTATGATAGTGATCGCTATGATCAGGATGATTTTTTTCATCGGTTGGTCAAATGTTGTCGTCGATTATTTTGGTGAATTAAATATAAAAAAGAAAGAAATAGTTCAAATGTGAAAATGGTAATCGATTAAATAATTAATAATATTTTTATCTGTCTTTGACAGGAATGACAAGTTTCAATCCTGACCAGATGTGGTCAACGGCGCAAACTTTCACATCAACCAATCCAATATTCAGCGCTAAATTCCGGATAACATCTTCCGTCATATCGGTAGGTATTTTCGAAGCTTTTTTAGGCCATGAAACCCAAATCATTCCATTTGGCTTCATTTCTTTTTTCAATTCTGGCAGAAGCTTTTCCAATTCTGATTTTTCTTTCGTAAAGAAATGAATAAAATCCTTTAGGTTATCAGGACTATCTGCCAGTAATAATTCATGCGGATGTTTTTCAATAAGTTCGTAGTAATGATCCGGCTCATTGACGAGCATGATGGTAAAATCATCTTTGATCCCTAATTTCTTGAGGAGAGGTGTTCCTGAATACCCTGCGGTGTTCACACTGGTAGTTTTCTTTGGTTAAATATTGAAGATATTCAATTCGCATTTTCGAATGAAATGAAATGTTGTTAATTGCTGTGTCGGTGGTATGAATGGAACCAAGAGCTAAAAATTAATATAGTTTTCTTTCCTTCTGATTCAAACTATCAAAATTTTACTTTTTTAAGTTTTTGTTGTTGGAAAATGATCAATTTTTTAGTGGACATATTAAAATTTTAACTGAAATAAGTCCTGTATAAATGTTTTCACCATATATTAATTTAGATGCTGGTGTATTAATTTCAAAAAAGGCTAAAGGTAAGATGACTAATTACACTAATTTTGTAATAGATTGATAAACAGTTGTTTATAATTGATAAAATTAGTATTTTATGCATATGGTTCATCTCCATTTAGATGAATTGGCCTTGCCTCACTTTTTTAGCCACATTTAATTTTCCTATATTTGTTCTATAGAACATGAATAGATTGTAACAAATCACTATTTAATAGGATTTTTATAATATACTTCAGGGTTTTCAAATCAATTATGCATTATAAAAAAGCAGAAATCATAAAGGCCGTTTTAGATTTTATTCGTGGTGAAAACTTTTCAAATATTAAAGCCAATATTAAAGGGTATCAGCCACCTCAAAAATTGATATGGAAAAATAGCAATACCGGATATTTTCCTGATATCACTGCTGTTAAAGATGGAATGTTTTTGCTCTTCACTATAAAGGATTCTGAAGAAAGTCTTAAAAATCAAATTGACAAATGGCGATTGTTTTCATTCTATTCAAATGTAAAAAATCGTGAATGTTATATCGTCGGAATGGCCAACCAGGAATTCACAATAAAGAATTTATTATTCGAAAACAAGATAAGAGCAAAAGTATTAACAGTAGGACACTAAGCCGATTGTCATTTATGCTTCCACACTTTCAATCTGTAAAAAATATTTCATACAGAGTATTAGCGGCCGCTATTTTAATGTTTGTGCCTGTATGTGGCTGGTCTGCACAGCCAGATAAGCCTGTGCCGGATATACCCCTGGAGAGCAACAATGATTCCGGATATTTTAGTATAATCTGGCATGATGATGGCAGCAATCCCAATGCCATATTTGAGTTGCAGCAAGCGAAAAATAAAGACTTTCAAGATGCTTCAGTTATATATAAAGGATTAGACCGGGCATCTTTTATTTCCGGACTTCCTAACGGCACCTATTATTATCGCATAAGGAAAACGATAGACGAAGAGAAATCTCCCTGGTCAGAAACCATTGTCGTTCATATCGAACACCATAGTCTCTACCTGGCCTTTAGTCTGGCCTCCGTAGGTTTGTTGGTATTTGTTCTGACAGCGGGAATTATCATTAAAGGAGTAAAAAAAGAAAATTCATAAGATTTTGATGGATCAGGAATCAGCAATCATTTCCCAGAATACCGGGTGGATACTTTTGGCTATACTCAGTGTATTGTGGGTTATACTTGGATACTATTGGGGTAAGAAAGCCAAAAACATGGAAGGCTTTATGCTGGCAGGGAGAAATGTCGGATTGGCATTTGGTGCTGCAACTGCTATGGCAACTTGGGTCACTTCCAATACCACCATGCTGGCTCCACAATTTGCTCTTCAGCTTGGGATTTGGGGAATGGTAGCTTACAGCACGGCATCCTTTGGTTTATTCCTTTTTGCTCCTCTGGCCAAAAGAATCCGTAAACTGATGCCCAATGGTTATACAAGTGGGGATTTTATACGACTGAGATATGGCGGAGTGGTATGGCGAGTTTTTTTATTGATATCAATATTTTACGGTTTTACATGGCTGGTAAGCATGGGCATGGCTGGTGGAATTTTGATGAAGGCCATCGCTGGGATTCCCTATCAGATTGGAATGACAGTAATATTAGCTGTTTGTGTGGCTTATACCTTATTTGGAGGTTTGTACGCAGTAATAGGCACGGACTTTATTCAATCCGTGATCATCATGATCGGAATTGTTGTATTGGGAATCGGAGTGTTGAATTATATTGATTTTGACAAGGTGTATCAACATCTTGAAACTGATAAACCCATGTTGATCAATGTACTGCTCCCCGCTTCCATCATGGCAGTCTTTAATAACCTTTTATTTGGATTGGGAGAAATATTTCACAGCAATGTCTGGTGGAGCCGGGCATTTGCCATGCGGGAAGGTATCGGTCAAAAAGCCTATAATCTGGCTGGATTTATGTGGCTGCCAATTCCAATTGCAGCGGGGTTTATTGCTCTGACAAGCGGAGCGATCGGATTAAATATTACCAGTCCGGACATGGTTGGACCGCAGGTAGCTTCTCATATTTTAGGCAAAGGTGGAGCGATTGTCGTATTCGCAATTTTCTTTTGCTCACTGGCATCAAGTATCGACAGCCTTTTGGCTGCTACATCTGATCTGCTTACGGAAGATATTTACAGAAAAATGATTCATCGTAGTGCATCTGAAAAGACAATCAGAAAAGCGTCGAAATATATTATAGTAGGGTTGGGGGTGTTGGCCTGGCTCGTTTGTTTACCCCGAATAGGTACGCTGGCAACGGTATTGTTTTTTGCAGGGCCGATGGTAGGTAGTACGATCTGGCCTATCGTGACCGGTCTTTACTGGAAAAAGGCAAATACACATGGAGCCCTTTGGGGCATGATCCTGGGATCGGTTAGCGGATTGATATCCTATAATCTGCTGGGGTGGTACACGGCATCACTGATTGGAGCTGCGGTCTCCATGATAGTGGTTATCATTTTCACTTCATTTTCTAAACAAAAATTTTCCTGGGAGCAACTTCAGGAAAAACCAATTGAATTATGATTAAATTTCCCGAAATAGTGGTTTACCTGCTGATTATGGCATCGTTGATATTCATCGCAGTATCAACAGCGTATTTACTTGTAATCCTGGTAAAAGATATAAAAACCAAAAAATTATGGTAGCAAAACAGTTTTTAAAACCTGATAAAGAAATGCTGGATAAGAATCCACTCGATTCGGGAGGACTGTATCCGGACCCGGAATTATTGCTTTCCGAAGACAACATCGATTTAAACATATTGAAAAGGCTCGTCGGCCAGTCAGTTGTCTCTGTTAAACAGTTTGATAAAGAACTGGTTCTGGAAATATGCAAATTTGCAGCGCTGCTTGAATCTACAGAAATAGCATCCTGCCATCCTTTGGATGGGAAAATTATCATTACGGCGTTTTTTGAGGCGAGCACACGAACACGATTATCTTTTGAAAGTGCCGTCTTACGCTTAGATGGTAAGATCATTAGCATTCCAATCGGAACTTCAACCGGAACCGCAAAAGGAGAATCCATATCTGATATAGGAGAGATGTTTAATGCGTATGGAGACCTGGTTGTCATGAGGCATACGGAAACTGACGCCGTAGAACAACTGATGCAAAATCTTAGAATTCCGATGATCAATGCCGGAAATGGAACGGGGGAACATCCCACCCAATCATTGGCTGACTGGTTTGCCATTTTAAAGTGGAGGCCGGAACTTAAGAATTCTGTACCTGAGAATGAAAAGATTCACCTTGCAATTTTGGGAACCCCAGGTAGCATGCGAGCTGTTAATAGCTTTCTAAGGATGTCTTTATTATTTAAAGACAATATCAGGCAAATCACATTTGTATCCGAAATGGCGGATCCATTGGGCGATGAATTGCAGGAAGAAATAGATAAAACCAAAATCAAATATCATATAACACACGATATCAATGAAGTGATTTCTGATATTGATGTGTTTTACATGAATTCCATTGCCTTTTTAGGTGATAGCTACAAATCCCTAGATTCGAGGTTTAAGCTGAATAAGGATACAAAAATGAAGGACGATGCGGTTGTTCTTCATCCACTGGCAAGGTTGGATGAGCTGGATCCAAATCTGGACCATACAACCCACAATTTGTACTTTACACAGGCTCATGGAGCTGTGTTTATCAGGCAGGCTTTGTTCATTTCGATCATGAATCGATTTGATAAACTGCCACAGAATCAGATACCAATAAAAGAAAGTAAATAACGATTAATAAGAAAATATGTGTGGAATAGCAGGTTTTTGGAAAAATAAGTACCTCAATGATGACGAAGGGGTGGTATTGTCAAACATGACAGAAAAGCTCCATCATAGGGGCCCCGATGGGTATGGATATTACTTTGTTAAAGAGAAAGGCATTGCTATGGGGCATGCGCGACTTTCAATCATCGATTTGGAGACGGGAAGTCAACCATTGTTCAGTGAAGATAAAACACTTATACTAACCGTTAATGGTGAATTTTATGACTACAAAAAGATCCGGACCAAGCTCCGATTGGAGGGGCATAAATTCTTCTGTAAATCGGATAGTGAAATAGCAATTGCATTGTATCAGAAGCATGGATTGGACTTTGTACAACACCTTCGGGGTGAGTTTGCCGTAGCTCTTTACGATGAAAAGGAACAGAGAATGATATTCGTCAGGGACAGGTTTGGCATTAAGCCCCTTTTCTATCATATCGGCGATGAGGGTGTTTATTGGGGATCAGAGATTAAAGCATTATTCGAACATCCGAATGTTCCAAAGGAATTCTCATCGGAAGCCTTGGTTCACCAATTGATGCAAACCATGGTGCCTGGTACCAGTGCATATAAAGGTATTAATGCCCTCCAACCCGGTCATATGTTGATTGTCGATCTCAAGGATGGGAAGTTTGACGTGAGGGAAAAGAAGTATTGGGATATGGACTTTCCGCTCGATAAAGACCGGGAAGACAAAGGAGAACAGTACTACATTGACCTGGTTGAGCAAAAATTACTGGAGGCAGTCGCTCATCGACTGGAAGCTGATGTACCTGTGGGGTGTTACCTATCCGGAGGTATCGATAGTTGTTCCATGCTGGGATTGGCATCTTCCATGCAGCAATCACCAGTGAAGGCATTTACGATCAGTTTTGATCACAAGGACTACGATGAAAGCGCTATTGCCAAGGAAATGGCAGATCTGACCAATGCAGATCAGGAACAGATCAAACTGGCAGCGGATGATCTGTATGGTGAAAATTACATCAAAACACTCTGGCATGCCGAGCGAACATTTTACAATACCCTTGGCGTTGCGAAATATTGTATGAGTAAAAGGGTGAATGAATGTGGCTACAGGGTAGTTGTAACCGGTGAAGGCTCCGATGAGCTTTTTGGTGGATATCCTCAGTTTAAACGGGAAATGTTTCTTCACGGAGATATGGGAGATACAGGGGCTGAGTATTTCTCGAAAATGGATAAAAGCAACAAGTTGTTTAAAGGGGCAATTCTTTCTGAAAATCTTGTAAAACATCCGGCATTTGAAAGCCTCATTGGCTTTACTCCATCCTGGATCCAGCCCTGGATGCATACACTCGATATTGCCAAGCCATTGCTAAATGATGGATTGCAGGAAGAGTTGAAGGATTACGATCCCATCCAGGCTATTGTTGATACTTTTGATTCTGATCAGTTAAAGGGAAGACACTTTTTAGATCAGGCTCAGTACACATGGATTAAAACCATGCTGGAATGCCAGATCCTCAATTGGGGTGGGGACAGGGTTGATATGGCCAACTCCATGGAATCACGACCTGCTTTCCTTGACCATCATGTGGCGGAAGCTGCTCGTGAAATCCCACCTCATGTCCGGATCAAAGGCGATATCGAGAAGTGGGTGTTGCGTGAGGCGATGAAGGAAATATTACCGGAAACACTTTACAAAAGAGAAAAATTTGCTTTCATGGCGCCACCCAGCCATACAAAAAGCAACAAGAAGTCAGCATTACAAAAGCTTCTCGACAATTACATGAACGAGGATAAGATCAAAGAAGTGGGTATTTTCGATGTGAAAAGATTGACAAAATTCTTTGATGATTACAATCAGGATAAAGATTCAGTGTCGCTGGTGAGGAAAGATGCTTTGATCAATCATATTTTGGGATTGCATATATTGCATGATCACTTTCTTACGGATGAGGAAATTGAAATTCCAGTAATTAAACAGTCGTGAAAGTAACAGAAAAGGTAAATGAGAATGTACAGGTAGACATACATCGCCTGAAAGATAACATTATTGAGCTTTCCAAAATTGGCAAGAACGATCATGGTGGGATTGACCGAATGGGCTTTACACGGGAGGATTACCAGGCAAGATTATGGCTCCTGGAAAAAATTAAAAACATTGGGCTACAGGCACAACTCGACGGTGCATTGAACGTTGTTGGGAGATTGCCTGGTCAGAAGGAAGGTCCTTCGATAGTCGTGGGTTCTCATACGGACACTGTTCCAAATGCCGGCGCACTTGATGGAACGCTCGGTGTTTTGATCGGGCTGGAATGTCTTCAGAGAATAAAAGAGCTGGATATTCCATTAGAAAACCCTTTGGAACTTATTTCATTTAGCGACGAGGAAGGTAGATTCGGAGGAATGTTTGGTTCACGTTCCTTTTCGGGAATGATGACGCCCGGTTATCTGGAAGAAGCATCTGATTTGGATGGCGTTAAGCTGAAAGATGCATTGAAAGAACTGGGCTATGATCCATATAAGGCATTGGATGCAGCACGTCATACCAACGAATTGAAGTATTTTCTTGAATTGCATATTGAACAAGGCCCGGTATTGGACCAAAAGCATCTCGAACTAGGGATTGTTACAGATATTACCGGGTTGTTTAAGTGGCAGGTTACCCTGACTGGAATGTCCAATCATGCCGGTACAACTCCTATGGATATGCGAAATGATGCTTTCATGGGATTGGCCGATTTTGCTCACGAAATTCCCCGGATCATTGATGAGAATGGTTCCGATGACTCCAGGATGACCATTGGGAAAGTTCAGCTCTATCCCGGTTCGGCTAATACAGTACCGGGTGAAGTCAGGTTCTCATTGGATGTGAGGGATGTCTCTGCAGATATCATGAAGGAACTGCAGGATGCCAGCCGGAAAGCATTGTCGGCGATCGCCAGAAGGAGAAACCTGATGTTTGATTTTGAAGAATTAAGCTGGATCAATCCTGTTGCTTGTGAAAAGGAATTAATCAGCGCGTTTGAAAGAGTTGCAAAAGAGCAACATTTAAAATATATTAAGATGCCCAGCGGAGCGGCTCATGATGCTCAAATGGTGTCAAACATCACTCCGGTAGGTATGCTCTTTGTACCCAGCAAAGGAGGGGTGAGCCACTCGCCACATGAATGGACGGATTACAAAGACATAGAAAATGGAGCAAACGTGCTCTTAAATACGATAATTGAATTAAATACATGATATGACTGAAATTAGCAGACCTTTAACTAAAAATGACTACCTGGATCCTCTGAAGGAGTATTACCATGATATGGTAGAAGAAAATGAGGAAAGGAAAGAGAATTTTGAGAGTAAAGGAATTGCACTTTTAGTTATTGATATGCAATATTTGGATGCAGCCAAAGGATATGGAGTTTTCAAAGATATTACCTCTTCGGGTATTCCCATAGAACAGCAAAATTATTATTTCGATACACTTGAGGAATACGTCATTCCTAATATCCAGCGACTGTTATCAGTTTTTCGCAAAACCAAAATGGAGGTCATTCATACCAGAATTCAGGCTCTTACACAAGATGGAAGGGATCGAAGTCATGGCCACAAAAGGCTGAATCTTCTTGCTTTACCTGGTTCAAAAGAAGCCGAATTTTTAGATGAAGTTGCTCCCATAGATAATGAGATTGTCATTAATAAAACTGCGAGTGGAGTATTTTCTTCCACTAACCTGAACTACGTCCTTCAAAACCTTGATATTCACGAATTGGTCGTTGCTGGTGTTTACACAAATGAATGTGTGGAAACAACGGTTAGAGATGCTTGTGACCTGGGATATCTGGTCACAATGGTGGAGGATGCCTGTACCACTGTAACCCCTGAGCTTCACAGGGCGTCGATTACTACATTGAAAAATCGTTACGCAGAAGTTGTGACAACCGAGGAAATTGAAAACAGGTTTAAAATCCAGGAGAAACTAAAAGTACTTTAGAGATTTTATCCTTTCATAATATAACCCACACCTCTGATATTTTCTATTCTAATATGAGGATCAGTTTTCAGATATTTCCTGATCCTGGAAATAAATACATCCATGCTTCGTGCAACAAAAAAACCATCATTTTTCCAGACGGTTTTTAAAAATGTATCCCTTTGGATCAATCGATTAGGGTTTTGAAAGAATATTTGCAGCAGCTTACATTCCTTATGAGTAAGTTGAGAAGATTCATCTCCGACAAAAAGTTTCAGGTTGTGAATGTCAAGACGAGCGTTGTGAAAAGTGAGTTCTTCGGGTTCACGGGTTTTTTCCAGACCATTTGTTCTCCTGAGTATCGCCTCAATTCGGTATAGAAATTCATCAATGCTGAAGGGTTTGGTAATGTAGTCGTCCGCACCGATCTGGAAACCTCTGATCTTATCTTCGGTCATGTTTTTGGCGGTAAGAAATATGATCGGAATATGCTGGTCAATTTTTCTTATTTCGGTAGCAAGGGAAAACCCATCTTGATGTGGCAGCATCACATCCAATACACATAAATCAAATTCCTGACTTTTGTAAGTGGACCAGCCTTTCTCACCATCTGTACAAAGTTGAATGGACCATCCATTTTTTGTCAGATTATCTTTAATAAGAAAGCCTAGACTTTCATCGTCTTCTACAAGCAATATGTTGGCTTTAGCGTTCATGAAATGATCGGCAAAAGAATGGAAATTTGAGTTCCTTGGTTTTGCTCGCTTGACAGTTTGATTTTTCCCTTGTGGGCACGGATAACCTTTTCAACAAAATTCAACCCCAGACCAAAACCTTTTACACTGTGGATGTTTCCTGTTTGGTTGCGATAAAATTTATGAAACACCTTTTTTTGAATTTCTTTAGGAATACCTATTCCCCGATCCATGATGGTTAACAAAAGGCCCTTTTCCGTGTTTTTGCTTTCAATCCTGATAGTAGGATGATCAGGTGAATACTTTTCCGCATTGTCGATCAGGTTGTTGAAAGTTTGATATAACAATTCCCGGTTGCCGAAGACGGTAGGCTGACCTTCGTCGAGCGCGAGCTCAAGTTTTCCGTTTCGCTGCGTGATTTTCAATTGAAATGATTCCGCACAGTCGCGAATCACTTCGTGAACATCAATTTCCCGAAAATCCTTTCCGAGGGGTTGCTCAGAAGTAGCAGCTGTTAAAATATGCTCAATTTTCTGCTGAAGCTTTCTATTTTCTTTTTGCAGGATCTCAAAGTACAGAATGTCTTCATTGGATTTGGAATATTTGTTTTTCAGGACATCACTGGCAATCTGGATATTGGTGACCGGGGTTTTAAACTCATGGGTAAGGTTGTTGATGAAATCTGTCTTCACGTCAGTGTAGCGTTTTTCCCTTAGAAGGGAATACATGGCGTACCCGAAGAATCCCATCATCAGAAAGAGGGTAAAGGTAGAAAATAGCCAGATCTTCATTTCAGAAGCCAGGTAGCTTGTTTTGTTGGGAAAGTAAACCGCAAAATTCTGAAGAGGGATTTCGGAAGTATTTTTCCCTGAAAACTCTTCCTCAATCAATCGGGCCATCGTAGACTGGATATAATTTCCATAGACCAATGTGTCTTTGTCAGCATCATAAACACCCAATTCATAATCAATATCCAATGCCCGTTGCAGCAATTCTTTCTTGACAAGGCTATCAATGGTATGCGGGTTAATCTGGCTGTTGGTGTTGACAAAATAGAAATTGGAAGAAAGCTTTTTTACTTCGATTAGCTGAGCATTCTCCTGGCTGACGGAGTCAGCAACCCTTTTCAAGGCCACCTGAATGGTATGGTCAAATTGTTTTTCAGTGATGTCAAAGGCTTTTTGAAACCAGTAAAGCTGTACAACAAACAGTGCAGCGAGTACGACTGTTCCAAAAAAGATAATGTACCGAAGATGACGATGTTTCATTTTATTCTAATACTTCTTGGAAAATATTCACCTTTCTAAATGACAAAAGACAAATGTCAAAACTCAAATAATATTGAAACCCAAATGAATCAATAAGCAAACAGTTTTGAAGATTATGGTTTAGTGTTTTGGAATTTATTTGACTTTTGTTTCTTGTGATTTGATTTATTCTATAAAATTAACCCTTAATTACTACTCTCCTTAATTTTTAACTCTTTTTAACACTCCATTAACACTCTTTCACACTATTTAACTTTTGTGCATCCTGATTCTTCCGAACATTGCTAAAAAAGCAAAATGAAGAAGAATTACCTGATTTTTTCAAAAAAGGATCTGTTTATCTTTTTATCTACACTCGTGTTACTGTCCACAGGGTTTTTAGCTATGGCAAATGACCCCGTACAAAATGGGTTTGGTTGGTTAACACTTTGGTTTGCTCCGATTGTTTTGTTGATTGGATTTTTTCTACCTGTAATCGGCATTTTGGGGTTCCAAAATATTCGAAAAAAGTTTCGAAAAAACTTCGCATCAAATAGTATAAAACAAAACTATTGGAAAATAGGTGGTGGGATTTTCGTTTTCTTATCTTCTTTATTTATTTACATTTTGACACTTGAACAAACAGCAAGCCTTTGGGATTGTGCCGAATTCATTGCCTGTGCTTACAAACTGCAGGTTCCCCACACACCAGGAAATCCTTTGTTTTTATTGTTTGGTAGGATATTCACACTGTTTTCTTTTGGCGATGTGTCAATGGTGGCCTGGTGGATGAATTTCATGAGCGCTGTTTTTTCTTCCCTGGCTGTTCTATTTGTATTTCTGATCATTTTGGAATTGAGTGGAAAAATCCGGAACAAGCTTAAAATGCCTGAATGGTCAGTGATTTTTGGAGCAATGTCCGGTTCATTGGCAATGGCTTTTATCGATTCTTTTTGGTTTTCAGCTGTGGAAGCGGAGACATACGCCGCAGGTAGCTTTTTCCTGGTTTTTAATGTTTGGCTAGGTCTTGTTTACCTCAAAATTCAGGATACCGAAATGAAAAGACGATGGATCGTTTTAACGACCTATATAGTTTGTCTTTCCTACTGTGTTCACCCAATGGCATTATTGGCCATACCTGTCATTGCTGTTTCCTGGTATTTCGAAAAACGGGAATTGAACTTTAAGAATATATCCTTGTCAGTAATTCTGGGACTGGTTGTTTTGTTATTCATCAACCGATTTGTAGCCGTCGGACTTTTTGAACTAGCGTTTCAACTTGATCTTCTTTTAGTAAATTCTTTGCATTTTCCATTTTACTCCGGAGCCTGGCTGACAATCATCCTGATTTTAGGAATCGCTTTCTTTCTGATCCGCAGAAAACCCAAATTCAATGTTTTCACCTGGTCGTTGTTGTTCGTCATTTTGGGTTTCACTCCATATTTAATGCTTTTAATTCGTTCCAATTTCAATCCTCCGATCGATGAGACCAATCCCGAAGACCTGGTTTCGATCAAGGCTTACATGAACCGTGAATCCTACGGTACCCGCCCGTTGATTTACGGACCTTATTTCGATACGGAAATTACGGGTTATTCCAGTGGCAAAAAGGCTTACTACCAGGATGAAGATCACTATGAAATTGCTGGAAACCGGGTCGAATACCAATATGATGCAAAACATGAAACACTCTTGCCAAGGATGTACAGTCGGGATGCGGATCACATAGCCCAATACAAAGCCTGGGCGAGGCTGAGAGAAAATGAAAAGCCGACCTTTATCGATAACATTTATTATCTGTTTCGATATCAACTTGGTCACATGTATTTCCGGTACCTGATGTGGAATTTTTCCGGAAGGGTGAGCGACGTGCAGCATGATGACTGGCTGAGGCCATGGGAAAAAGCTTCGTCGGAATTTTCCTCAAAAGCCAGGAATCAATATTGGATGATCCCATTTTTGATTGGATTAGCCGGAATGTTTTTTCAATCCAGGCATGATCGAAAAGGTTTTTTAACTACCCTGGTGTTTTTTTTGATCACAGGAATTGTCCTGGCGCTTTACCTCAATTCCCCACCGCAGGAGCCACGTGAACGGGACTATATTTATGTGGGTTCATTCATGGCATTCTGCATTTGGGTTGGGGTTGGAGTTTTGTTTATTCTTCAGTTTTTGAATGAAAAAGTTCAATCTAAAGGAATCCAAAAAGTTATTGGAGTGGTAATTACTCTCGGTCTTCCTAGTTTGCTTTTGTTTAAGAATTTCGATGACCATGATCGTTCCGGAAGAACGATTCAAATGGACAGCGCGAGGAATTTGTTGGAGACCTGCGAACCCAATGCTATCCTTTTTACAGGTGGTGACAATGATACCTTTCCACTCTGGTATTTGCAGGAAGTGGAAGGGATTCGCACGGATGTGCGGATCATTGTTCTGAGCTATTTCAATACGGATTGGTACATCGGTCAACTGAAAAACACCTATTACGAATCCGAAGCATTTAATCTGACATTGGATAGGGAGGATTATCGGCAATATGGGCTAAATGATGTCATTTATTATCGGGAAAATCCAAAGGTGAAGGGAGCCATTGATGTCAGGAATTACATTAACCTGCTTCACGACCAGCATCCTGCTTTGGTTGCCCAAACCCAGGATGGTGATCCGATCAGTTTGATTCCATCAAAAGAATTGGTTTTAAAAATTGATCAAGCTAAAATTGTTCAAAATGTTTCTTTACCATCCTATTTGTCTGACGGAATTCAGGAAAGCATTGTCCTGAAAATGAAAAATAACTACCTGGAAAAAAATGCACTTGTTTTCCTCGATCTTTTGATCAGTAACCATTGGGAAAGACCGGTGTATTTTAACTACACCTCCATGAATTCAATCGGTTTGGATGTAAAGCCCTATCTGGTTCAGGAAGGTCAGGTCTTTCGTTTTTTGCCTATCAAGAATAATTCACAGGAACCGATGCTTAACCGGGAAAAAATGTTTGACCACCTTGTCAATTCATCTGACTTTGACAATCTGAAGAATGATAACATTTACCTGAACCATGAGGATTATGTTTCGAGAATAGTTGTTCCAGTCAGCCAGTATTTCTACACGCTAGCGGTCTCTTATCTGAATAACGGAGATAGGGAATATGCTCAGAAAATCATGGATAAATCACTGGAGTTGTTCCATTCGCCACATTTACCTCCAACATACGCCAATTTGCAGACCGTTCAGCTCTTGTCGGCACTTGATATGAATGAAGAGGCAGTGAAAATAGGCGAGGAGACCATTGAGTATTATTCTTCTGCTTTGGAGGAGGAAAACAAAAACGGGCAATCTTCAGATCTGAACGAATATGTTTTGCAAAATATGTCTTCTTTAGTAGCCAATTTGAAGAAATAACCCATAGATAGCATTTCCCTCCTAGGGTTTCAAACCCTTGGAGGGATCTTTCAATTAGGGATTTTGCATTGAAATTTTCGCTAAACAGGAATTAAGAAAAATTAAAATCGTTATTTTTATAAACCAAAGAAAAATAGCTATGACAGAAATTATTTTTGTGGTAGAAGAATCCAGTGAAGGCGGTTATGAAGCGCGGGCCTTAGGCCATTCAATTTTTACTGATGGAGAAACTGTTGAAGAGTTAAAACACAATGTAAGGGAAGCGGTTCGGTGTCACTTCGAAAAAGATTCTCCTAAAATAATAAGATTGCACTTTGTGCGCGATGAGATCATTGCTGCATGAAATTACCCAGGAATTTGTCAGGAAAAGATCTGATTAAAAAGCTAAAAAAACTTGGCTACGAACCTACCCGACAGGTAGGAAGTCATATTCGACTTACTACAAACGAAAAAGGAACCCATCACATCACCATTCCGGAGCATCGCCCTATTAAAATTGGCACATTGTCTTCCATAATTAAAGATATCGCAGATCACTTTGAGATGAGTAAAGATGAGTTAATCAATTTGCTATTTTGAACCTGTAATTTTAAGTTAATTGTAACTTACAAGGTTGCTTTCATTAGTTTAATATTAAAAGGAAAAAGTTGATACAGAGAACTTTACGCTATTTTAATTGAAAAATTACATCCTGTTTGAAATGCCATTCTACTTGTGCAACTTGGAGGTTGGTCAATTAAAATATTTTTCACAATGGATAAGTTTTCGGCTATTTTTCTCGCAGCCTCTTTGTTTATCATCATGTTGGGCATGGGGCTTTCCCTCACCATTGATGATTTCAAACGTGTTGTTTTATATCCAAAAGCGGTTGTTACCGGTCTCATCAATCAAATTGTATTGCTTCCGTTAATTGGCTTCCTATTGGTCTGGTTATTTCCCGTCAGACCGGAAATCGCCGTCGGAATAATGATCCTGGCTGCTTGTCCGGGTGGGGCCACTTCCAATCTGATCACACATTTGGCGAAGGGAGATACGGCCCTATCTGTGACCTTAACAGCAATCAGCAGCATCGTAACCATTTTTACCATTCCTTTCATTGTTCAATTCGCCTTATTGGAATACATGAGTACGGAAACAGCGATTGTTCTGGATATTCCAAAAGTAGTCGGGCAATTATTTGTGATCACCATTATTCCGGTTTCCATTGGCATGTTCATCAAAGCGAAAAAGGAAAGCTTTGCGAGACAGATGGATAAACCAGTCAAAACGGCTTCCGCAATTGTTCTGTTCATTGTTGTTGCAGGAATCATTTTGAAGGAAAAATCCAATGTCCTTTCATATTTCGAGCAGGCTGGTTTCATTGCCTTGCTGCTCAATGTTATTTCTTTGTTGATTGGTTTTTTATCAGCCAAATACCTGATGAAGCTGAGAAACCGCCAATCCATTAGTATTTCCGTCGAATCGGGTATTCAAAATGGTACATTGGCTATTGCCATCGCATCGATTTCCATTGGAATGGAATCATTGGCCATCGCCGGGGCGATTTACAGTTTGATCATGTTGATGACTGGGACAGCGGTTATTTTGATTAGTAGTTATCTTACCCAAAAGGAAGAGGTGGTGGCTGTATAGGGGTTGATGTGCTGATCTGCTGATGAGGGAATGTGCAAATGTGGTAATTTGCATCTCTGAATATAGTAGATGTCCTAAAACCTATCTGATAGTCATCCTGAACTTGTTTCAGGATCGGTAAAATCCGGTAATTTATCCATAAATAGTGTACTGATTTAAGGATTACATGATTTGACTCTATTTGAGTGAATACTTTCAGCTAATTTAAATCACATTTCAAGAATAAATAACATTCATAACTGAAAATCAAATAATTAGCTGTACCTTTGCGGCTCAATTTAAAAATGCAGTATTGAATAAATTTGAAGAATTAGGGCTTTCAGCAAACTTGACGAAAGCACTACCGGAGTTGGGTTTTGTGGCGCCAACAGAAATTCAGAAAGAGGCAATTCCTCTCCTCGCCAGCAATGACAGTGACTTTATTGGATTAGCAAACACCGGAACGGGCAAAACTGCTGCTTTCGGATTGCCACTTCTCGATAACATTGACAGCACTAGTAATGAGACACAGGCACTCGTTTTAGCGCCAACACGCGAATTGGGCCAGCAGATTGCCCATCAGCTAATCGCATTTGCCAGGTACCTGAAACAGGTGAAAATAGCCGTTGTTTATGGAGGTGCGAATATTTCTACACAGATCAAGGAATTAAAAGCGGGGGTTCAGGTGGTTGTTGCCACCCCTGGCCGGTTGATCGATTTGATCAAAAGAAAAGCTGTTAAGCTGGATACTATCCGAAATGTCATCCTGGATGAAGCCGATGAAATGCTGAACATGGGCTTCAAAGAGGACCTTGATTATATATTATCCCATACACCTGAAGATAAATATACATGGCTGTTTTCAGCAACTATGCCTCCTGAAATTAAGAGGATCATCAAGAACTACATGGTTGATCCGGTTGAGGTTTCTGTTCATACCGGCGTGATGGTCAATGAAAACATCGATCATCAGTTCGTACAGGTAAAGCCTTCTGATAAAACCGAGGCGCTGCGAAGGTTCATCGCTATGGACCCGGAGTTCAGGGGAATCGTTTTTTGCCGGACGAAGGTAGAAACCCAGTCCCTGAGCAATGAGCTGAATTCACTGGGAGTTAAATCAGAATCATTACACGGCGACCTCAGTCAGAAACAGAGGGACATTGTGATGAAGCGATTCAAGGAACATCAAATTCAGGTTTTGATAGCCACGGATGTTGCAGCCAGGGGCATTGATGTGAATAACCTCACTCACGTTGTACACCATTCGCTTCCAGAGGACCTTTCTTACTATACACACAGAAGTGGCCGGACAGCAAGGGCTGGGAAGGAAGGCATTTCCCTGGCTTTGGTAGACAAGAAGCATCTATCCAGAATGAAAAACCTGGAGAAAAAGCTGAAAATCACTTTTCATGAAATCACCATTCCAGAAGAAGAAGAATTAATGTTGGCTCGTATTTCCAGCTGGACACAGGGATTGGTTGATGAAGAACAAGAAATGGAAGTTAACAAGAAAATCGTCGATCAGGTCCTTCCCCATTTTCAATACATATCCAAAGAAGAATTGATCAAAAGGTTGATAGCCAGGGAATTAAAAGGTCTTCAAAGCGGGAAGAAAATTTCCAGGGATTCCGGAAAGACTGACAAAAAAGAAAGAGCTGGGAAACGGGACAGATCGAACAGAGGTAAAAAATCTCAAAATACAAACGGTACAACATTATTCATCAACCTTGGTTTGATGGATGGTTTCAATAAAAAAGATCTGGCGGGTTTCATATCCAAACAAAGCCGTCTGGAGAGAAACTCCATCAAAGAAGTCCGGTTATTTGAGCGACACAGTTTCGTAGAGGTAGATCGCAATTCAAGGGACCATATCGTTCGAAGCTTTAAAAACCAAAAATTCAAAGGGCATAAGCTGAGGGTAAATCCCGAATAGTTTGTGATTTGGTGATTTGGTGAAGTTGTGATTGGTTTAATTGATTATGGTAGATTGAAGATTGGTTTTGACTTAGTGGTGTTTGCTTTGTGATGCCTCAAGGACTCCTTTGTGAAGATGCCAGCTAAGCGAAACCCTCTTTTTGTTCTAACTTATTCGATTTTAAATAGAGCCAACAGAATTCCTAAGCTAGTAACTAAAGAACCGAATGAAAGACTGAGTATCCATTTGAAATTCCTTTTTAAGAAATTTGAATGTGAGATATTTGAAGGGTTTTCAAGTTCATATACTAAATTAATCTTCTGTCCAATTTGTGGCTCATAGTATCTCCCTGCTTCAAAAAATTTTTGTTTAAGATGTTTGCCCTCTCTAGTTCTAAATTCAATAATAGGGTAGTAGATTATATCATTGTCATTGTCCAATTCTTTTTTAGACCCTACCACAATACCTTGTGTTTTTATTTTATTTCGTTCTATTTTTCTAATTCGCCGAAATTCAATTATCCCAAACCTAACGAATATAAGCCCAAAAATTATCAAAAAAAGATTTGAAATTCCCATATCATCAAGACTATTTTAACTATCAAAAAAGTTCGTTTGATCATTTATCGAATAAAATACAATACAGACGCGGCTATATTTATAATGACAATCATAGCTATTCCTACCTTAAAGAAGTTCTTTTCAAACTTCCTATAATCAATTGGTTTGTTCCAGAGTTTCAGGTAAATGATTTCAAATGAATTACCTGTCAAATAGATAAAGTTTACCAGAAACAAGCATATAAAGTATACTTGAAAAGGAATTTTTATCCGAAAAATCTCACTTTGCTCAAAAAGGTTTCGCACAGCAGCCAGCATAATTACAACAGTGAAAGGAATAAGATTGAGTAAAATTATTCTATATAAATACCATCCAATTGCCCTAATAATCAAAAAAATCATGATTCAGATATAAAAAAAATAAAAATATTCATACTTAATTTGACATTGAAAAATGGAATCCATAAATATCAAAAAAATCAGTTAATTTTAAAAACCAACCAAATCCTCTACTCATGAATCAGAATTTACCCTGGAAATACACAGGTTATCGTGACCACAGCCTGATTGGAAGACGTTATAACGAGATCCTAGATTGTAATAATCAGGAAGTGGCCAATCACAATGGCATTTTATTGCAGGAGCAAGCCGAATACATTGCGGAAGCCTGTAGCAATTATAACAAGTTGATCAATATCTGTGAAGACCTCGTGGAAGTGATTAAGAAAAAGAATCGCCTGCTGTACGGAGCAGGAATCCGTGAGAATGAGGAAGATACCCTGGTGAACATCACCATGAACATCATTAAGAAGTTTAAGAGGATGGAACGTGAGGGGTGAAATTTAGGGATTGTGGCTTAAATATAATCGATCAAATAATTAAGAAAAGAAATTCCTCCACCTGCCTTTGCTGAATTTATTTCAGTCTGCAGGATCCCCTTGAATCAATTAGCCAATCACATAGGAGAGGTGCTGTTCAGTCTTCTGATATTTACAGCATGGCCGAGTTAGCAAAAGATCCCGGAACGTGGTCCGGAAATTTTTTCTTTTTAACAAAAAAAAGCCAGTCCCGAAGAACTGGCCTTTGTTGAGTTTATGATTGGTTAAATTTAATCCTGTAATTGTACGCCTTCGGATTCAATCTTCGTTCCCTCGATCGTACCGGTCAGGGCGATAAATTCTACCCTTCTGTTGAGTGATTTGTTCTCAGCAGTGGTATTTGGTACAAGTGGGCTCGACTCTCCGAAACCTTTTGTATCCAGTCGGTTCTCACGTATACCGAACTTGATCAGCGCTAAACGAATCGCCCTTGCTCTGTCCAGTGATAACTGCTGGTTAGACTCTGCAGATCCGTCGCTATCCGTATGTCCGTCAATTCGGAATGAGATATCCGGATGTTCTTTCATGAACGTTGCAATTCTGTTGATGGTCGTAAAGGACTCAGGCTTGATGATCGATTTCCCAACATCAAAGAGGATATCCCTGGTAGTAAATCTACCTTTAGACACCACTTGCTCGTAAAGTGTCATGTCATCAGGAGTAGTCACGACACAACCGTTCGCATCCGTTACATTGACCGTATAAACACCTAATACAAGGTTTTCGATATCCTCGGTTGTTGCACCATGGCTCCAGTCGTATTTGTATGGCTTCACACCACCCTCAACGGTAATGAAGATCGCACCACTGTTATCACCACAACATTTTACGTTATGCACTGAGTCAATTCTCAATGTTAGCAATGGTGGCTCAACGATTTCAGCATTAAGCGTATTCAAACATCCGTTGCCATCCGTCACCATAACTGAGTAACTGTCTGCACCGATCTCACTGATATCCTGTGTTTCTGCGCCGTTGCTCCATGCGTACATGTATGGCTCCACACCACCCGATGCCGAGATGTCGATCGATCCGGTCATCGCGCCATAGCAATTCACATCAACTACTTCATCAATAGAAGCGTAGAATGCTGGTGGTTCCTCGATAGTTGCTTCCAATACACTCTGACAACCGTTACCTTCCGTAATGGTCAGCTTATAGTTGCCGGCAGTCAGTCCTCTGATATCCTCCGTAGCTGCACCATTGCTCCAGCTGAATGAATAGGGTTGCACACCCTCCATCACTGAAACCTGGATGGCTCCTGTGCTGTCACTGTTACAACGAATATCTGTGATGGCATCGATCGTCTTCACTAATGGTGAAGGCTGTGTGATTTCCGTTTCGAAGGTCGTGATACATCCGTTTGCATCAGTAATGGTTGCCCGGTAAATACCAGCGACAACATTCTTCAACTCATTGGACGTCACACCATTATTCCAAAGATAAGAGTAAGGTGCTTTACCTCCATTCGCCTTAATTCTCACATAACCGGTCTCGTCACCCGAACAGCTGATGTTATTAATGGAATCGAGTGTAACCAACAGGTTAGCTGGTTGCTCGATAGTCGCCTGCAGTGTTTCTTCACAACCGTTTACATCTTTTACTTTTACAGAATAAGTCCCAGAAAGTGCATTGACAAGGTCTTCGCCCTGTGAACCATTACTCCAGGTATAATTGTATGGATAAACACCACCAGTCACATTGATATCAATGAAGCCTTTGTTATCACCGTAGCACAAAACATGATTGATAGAGTCGATTCCCAATGACAATACATCCGGCTGTGTGATGGTCGTGGATACGGTTTTGACACAACCATTTCCATCTTTCACGGACATTTGATAGTCACCTGCAGGGATACCAATAAGGTTTTTCTGAGCAGAACCGTTGTTCCAGATATAAGAGTAAGGAACAACACCGCCTGAAACATCTACGGAAATGCTACCTGTATTATTTCCGAAGCAGTTTACATTGGAGACATCAGAAATGGATGCCATCAACAATTCCGGTTCGGTAATTTCAGCAAATAATTCTCTCGTACAACCTTTGGCATCGGTAATACTCACACTGTATTTGCCGCTTGGCAGGTCGCTGATATCCTGCGTGGTAGCGCCATTGCTCCAGGCAAAAGTGTATGGTGTAGACCCTCCTGAAATACTGAGGCTGATCGAACCTTTGCTTTCACCGCTACACAGGTTATTGTTTACTTCGCCGATGCTGGCGACCAATTCAGTTGGCTGTTCGATTTTAACATCCATTGTATTTTCACATCCATTTGCGTCATTCACGCGAATACTGTATTCTCCGGCAAGTACGTTTTCAATATCCTTTGACCGTTCGCCATTGCTCCAGTTAAAGCTATAAGGCAATGTTCCGCCACTGACATTGATGCTTACATCTCCTTCTGCCTGACCAAAACAGTTGATGTGATTGATATTTGCCAGGTCAAGTTTGAATGAGTCCGGTTGAGTTACCTTCGTCTGAAGGATGTTTTGACAGTTATAGCTATCTGTCACTGTCAGGGTATAATCGCCAGCAGAAAGCTGATCGATATCCTGCGCTGTCTGACCGGAGTTCCATGAATATTTATAAGGTGCAATACCACCTGTTGTTGTCACGCTGATCGATCCTGATCCATCGTTGAAACACCTCAGGTTATTCACATCATCCAGTTTCACTAATAGTTGAGATGGCTGGGCGATCTTTGTGCTCATCGACTGCTGATGTCCGTTAGCGTCTGTTACCGTAACCGTATAATCTCCAGCCGCAACATCAGCGATGTTCTGAGTCGTTTTTCCATTGCTCCATGCAAATTTGTATGGAGGAACACCACCTTTCACATCAATATCAATACTTCCTGTTTTGTCACCGTAGCACATGATATCTTCCTGTGCTTGAATGGTCAACACCAATGGAGGAGGCTGTAAGATGGAAGCATCTACTCTCTTCTCACATCCATTTGCATCACGTACATTTACGGAGTAATCCCCACCGGGAACTTTCGAAATGTCCTGTGTGGTAGCGCCGTTACTCCAACTGTAAATATAAGGAGCGACACCACCCGAAACGGTAATGTCAATTGCACCAGTATGTTGTCCATATTGCTGGATGTTCGTAACACCGTTCAGTTTTACCTCAAGCAAAGTTGGTTCTTTCACCTCAGCAATAATAGCTGAATCTTTACATCCTTTCTGGTCTACAATTTTCACCTGGTACCTTCCGGCCACAACATTTTCCAGATCCTGGGTAGAAGCCTCGTTGCTCCAAGAATATTTATAAGGAGCAGTCCCACCTACGACTGTGATATTCACAGCACCATTGCTTCCTTCAAAACATGATACATCATTTACAGAAGCAAGCGAAGCAGTCAGTTTTGTCGGCTGAGTGATAATGGCAGATAATGTCTGTGAACAACCCATCTGATCCGTGATTTCTACCGTATAGTTTCCGGCTACAACGTCAACAAGGTTTTGAGTTGTTTCGCCACTGCTCCATTTGAATTTGTATGGCTTCACACCGCCAATCACATCAATTGAGATCGCTCCGGTTTCGTTGCCATAGCACAAAATGTCTTTTACATCTGTAATTTTTGCAGCCAATAAAGGTGGCTGCTTAACTGCCGCACCGATCGTTTTGGAACAACCGTGTGCATCCGTTACGGTTACAGAATAGTTCCCTGCCGGTAGCTTGGAAATATCCTGGGTGGATGATCCATTGCTCCAGCTATATTTATAAGGCGCTACACCGCCTTCTACATTCAGATCAATTGAACCTGTTAAATCTCCATGACAAGAAATGTTTACAACTGAGTCTATATTCAGGCTTAGCAATTCCGGTTGAGTAACTTCTGCATCCAGCGTTTTTGCACAGCCATTGGCATCCACAATCTGAACGGAATATTTACCAGCTTTGAGCGTTTCAAGGTCCTGCGTGGTTGCTCCGTTTGACCATTTATATGTGAAAGGTCCGACACCACCCGCAACGGAGATATCTATTGCTCCGCCATTATCGCCATAGCAAAGTACATTCGTAACGGATTTAACAGAGAAATCGATGGCTGAAGGCTGAGTCAATGTAGTGGATACCGTCTGCAGACAGCCATTAGCATCAGTAGCCGTCAGGGTATAGTCACCTGCTGCGGTATTGGTTAGGTTTTGAGTAGTTTCGCCATTACTCCACTTAAAGTTATATGGAGTTACACCACCACTCACACGTACGCTAACAGATCCTGTATTTTCACCATTACAAAGGATATCCGTATCGGATTCCAGGCTGGCGATGAATCTTGGTGGCTCACTGACCGTAGCATCTACATTGATTTGACAACCCTTAGAGTCTTTCACAGAAACGGAATAGTTGCCCGCACCGATCTGAGTAATGCTTTGTGAGGTAGCCTCATTGCTCCACAGATATGTATAGGGAGCTACTCCACCTGCAACAGAAAGATTAACTGCGCCTGATTTTTGCCCGTAACACTTGATATCTGTTACTGCGGCTGTTGCCGTCAATCTTGGGTTTTCCTTTACCGTTGCGCTTAATGAATCTGTACAACCATTTGCATCCCGGATCATTACCGAATAGTTTCCTGCTTTCAGATTTACGACATCCTGGGTCATGGCGCCGTTGCTCCATCGATAAGAGTAAGGTTCAACTCCTCCGGAAACATTGATATTGATGGCTCCTTTTAGGTCACCATAGCAAAGGATATTGGTGACATCCTCCAGCGATCGAACCAGCTGAGCAGGTTCAGTGATTGTCTTTGAATAGGAAGTTGTACATCCGTTTGCATCAGTGACTTTCACACTATAATCACCAGCTGTCAGATTGGAAATATCCTTGCTGGCAGCGCCATTGTTCCATGCATAACTGTAAGGCTTCACACCACCAAAAACTTCGATACTGATCGAACCGGTACTATTTCCTTTACAATCTATATTCTGAACAGAATTTTCTTTCAATGAAAGCAATTGAGGTTCGTTGATGGTAGTTGAAAGAACCTTTACACATCCGTTTGCATCGGTTACGTTGACCGAGTATTCTCCTGCTTTAATGCTTTTCAGGTCCTGAGTGTCAGATCCGTTATTCCAGGCATATTTATAAGGAGAAGCTCCACCCGTAACAGTCAGGTCGATTGCACCGGTGCTTTGTCCGAAACAATTGATATGAGTGATGTTCTCAAAGCTAAGCTCAAGTGGATCCGGCTCAGAAATAGAGGCTGACAGTTCCAGTTCACAGAAGTTAGCATCAATGACTTTAACGGAATAAGAACCCGCCAATACATTGGTTAGATCCTGAGTTGACTGACCATTGCTCCATCGGTATTTGTAAGGCAACACACCACCCTGAACTTCCAGGTCAATAGCCCCGGTATTATTGCTATTACATTTGATATCAGTCGTTCCGACAATCTGAGCAGTAAATTCATCGGGTTGAGAAAGTGATGCTTCTATTAATTGTTCGTGATTGTTAGCGTCGATGACTCGTACAGAGTAATCCCCCGCAGGAAGATTGGCTACGTCCTGGGTTGTTGCACCATTGCTCCACACATATTTATAAGGAGGAACTCCACCTAGTACGGAAATATTAATTTCACCTGTACTGGTTCCATAGCAGCTAATGTCTTTGGTGTTATCCAGTTTTGCGATAAGCGGAGTGGGTTGCGTAAGCGTCACGTTCATGATTTTTGCACAACCGGAAGCATCTGTTACCCTTACTGTGTAACTACCTGATTTTAAACCGCTTAAATCCTGGTTTTCAGAACCATTATTCCATTTGTAAACATAGGGAGGAATACCACCTGTTGCTTCAATGTCAATCGCTCCATCCTCACCACCGTAATAAGAAATGTTTTTTGAATTTTTGAGGTTTACAAGTAAAGCATTTGGCTGCGAAATTTCTGTGCTGATCTCAGCTTTACATCCGTTTTTATCCGTTACATCAACATGATATTTTCCGGCCGGAATACCAGCAATATCTTGTGTGGCAAGGCCATTATTCCATTTATAAGTGTAAGGAACTTTCCCACCTTCCACTTTGATGTTGATGGCACCACCGAGGTCCCCAAAACAGCTAAGATTTCTTACTTCATCAAAAGATAGAGAAAGAGCTGCTGGCTCAACCACTTTGGTAGTTGAAACTTCCGTACATCCTTCAGAGTCTTTGACGGTGACATCGTATGTCCCCGCTATTACGCCTGCCAGATCTTCCGTGGTGGTCCCGTTGTTCCATAAATAGGTATAAGGAGGAACCCCACCACTAACCGTGATATCAACTTTTCCCGTTGTGTCCCCATGACAGAGTATGTTTTGGACATCGTCTAAGGATCTGACAATCAGTGGCTTTTCTTCCACGTCTGCCGTGATGATTTCCTGACAGGAATTGGCATCCGTAATTAATACTGAATATCGGCCTGAATTGACTTCCTTTAAATCCTGAGTAGTCTCACCGTTGTTCCAGCTATAAGTGTATGGTGGCTTACCACCTGATACATTGATATTGACTTCACCGTTTTTGTATCCGTAACATAAGATATCCTTAACAGATTCAATATCAGCAAGAAGCTTTTCCGGCTGCTTGATCTCGATTGTCAAGGTATCACTACAGCTAAAGTTATCATAAACAGCAACCCGGTATTTACCGGCTTTCAAACCGGCTACATCCTGGGTGGTATCACCGTGCGACCAGTGATATTTATAGGGAGGGTATCCTCCACTAGCTGAAATATTGATCGCACCTTTGCTTTCTGCAAAGCACTTGTTATCCGTTACCGCTTCAACCTTTACGATAATCTTTGGAGATTGTGTAATAATAATGTCAATCCCCGTAGATTTTTCTTTCTCCCCAGCTGGCGCATTCTGACCATATGAAATCTGAGCGAAAAAAATAAAAATTAAGGCAATAACTGTGGCATAACATCGTCTGACAAATGTACTATTGCTCATTTAATTTTGATTTTATTTAAAAAAGTATTTATCCCAATTACAGGCATTCAAGTTAGCAATTATATTACCCGCAGATTTTTAGAGTATATGTAGAATTCATTATGTAAGACTTTTCGAGCTTTAAGACGCAAAATCCTATTAGAGTATTTATTGGTTTAATATTAAATGATTGTGGATCAGTGATTTACGAATTTATTTCAGTTGCACATGAGAAAAGATTCCTCAACGAAATGGTGTAAAAATTAAATGAGGTAAAACCATGCTTTATGGAAAATTGTACAAAAGCAAGAAAAAATTACCTTTATTGAATTGCAATAATCGCTACAAACTGATCGTTGCATGGAACAGTTTTGGCAAATCCGGTTTTGCAGCTTTCATGTTAGAAATTCTGAATTAAGAGAAGAATAACAAATGAGAAGGTAATGACTCCTGGAACAAATCGATGCCATTCAGAAATTTTTTTGGTCATTAACCTGGTCTGATGGTGTTGAATAACAATCACTTTCCTTATTTCTTTAACAATAATTCATTTGAGGCAGAAAACTTAAATGGATATATTTGACTGTCACAAACAGAAAGAGAATGATAGGGTTTTTTGAGTATCAGTATTTAAAGTTTAAAAAGAACCACCTGAAAAACCTAGTGGCTTTGGCCAAGGCAGATGGACACATAGATGAAACTGAGGTGAAGTTTCTTCATGATATCGGAAGGAAGTATGGCTTAAAGAAAAAGCAAATCCAGGATATACTGGATTCCAATGAAGAATACGAACTTCAGGTTCCCAAAAAATTTTACATGAAGGTTGGTCAGCTATATGATATCGTGGGGATGATGATGGCCGATGAAGTTGTAGATGAGAAGGAGATGGACTTTTGTGAGCAGATGTGTGAAAAAATGAGTATAAAGCCCGAATTGATCAGGGAAATGGTTAAGATCTATAATAGAGGAGGAGTTCAGGATTTTGAAGAATGGGAAGATTTTGTGGAAGAATCGAAAAAGTTTTCCATTCAATAAAAATATTTGAATAAAAGTGTAACCCGGCGATCTTTTTGAGCATCAAAAACGTTGTATAGGAAGAAAAAGGAACAAACATTTCATTATGGAAGATCTATTTAAAAAATTTATTTACACAAGCGTTGGTGTCGTTGCCCATACTGCCGAGAAAATTCAGCAGTCCGTCAATAAGCTGATAGATGAAAACAAAATTTCTGCCGAAGAAGGAAAGAAAATTGTAGATGACTTTATAAAAAATACCAATACCAAAAGGGAAGAGTTCGAAAGCCAGCTTAAAAGCATTACAGAAAAAGTTGTAAAGGGTTTAAACTATGCTAAAAAAGAAGAGATGGAAGAATTGAGGGGAAGAATTGAGGCATTGGAGAAAGAATTGAAGAAAAGCAAAGGCAAAAAAGAAACTGCTTCGGCATAATTCCTAATTGGCAGAATCAAGAAAAGATTCAATAAACTACGTCACAAGAGGTTGTTTGAATAAGGACAACCTCTTATTGGATTTAGAAATTACTGGTTGCAAAAAAATAGTACTCTTCATTAAATTATAATTCCGGAATTTCCTTCATAGGAATACCTCACACGTTTTTTATTTTTCAATTAAAGTATAAATTCAGCTTCAGATTTTTGACGCTTTTATGTATTTCAACAGGACCATTCAAAACATCTCCAGAATCAGGCAACTAGCAGAGGTGCTTATCAAATACGGATTTGAGGACATTGTTGAAAATACTGCTTTAAGAAAAGTATTCTTTAGAAAATCATCATCTACCAAAAAAGAAGTTTTAACTACTAACCGGTGGGTGAGGATTCGGCTGGTCATTGAAGAGCTTGGCCCAACATTTATTAAGTTAGGTCAGTTGATGAGCAATCGCCCGGATGTTTTACCCGAACCACTCATACAGGAGCTCGAAAAGTTGCAAGACCAGATCCCGCCCTTCGAAGTGCAGGCTGCAAAGGAAATTATTGAGAATGAAAGCGGTCAGAAAATTGAAGAACTGTTTTCCTATTTTGATGAGAAGCCTCTTGGCTCCGCCTCTTTTGGACAGGTTCATCGCGCAAGATTGATCAGTGGAGAAGATGTGGTGGTGAAAGTCAGAAGGCCAGGAGCCAGGAAAAAAGTAGTCGTCGATCTGGGTCTGTTGAAGGATTTCGTTCGGTTGACCGAGAATTTCTTTATGAAGCAAGGCATTCTCAATCCGATGGAGATCATTGAGTCTTTTGAAAAGATCATGTTGGAGGAAATTGATTTCAGAAACGAGGCAAAACATCTGGAGCAGTTTAAGAAGGTTTATAGCAACGAAGAAAATTTATACCTGCCAAAGGTCTACCATCAGTTTTCTACTGAGAGAATGATCATCATTGAATTTATCAGTGGGTGCAAAATAACAGATGTGGAGACCATTCGGTCATGGGGATTGGATACGAGGGAAATCAGCATTAAAGGATGCAACCTGTATCTGAACCAGATCTTTGAGAAAGGATTTTTTCATGCAGATCCACATCCCGGCAATGTTCTCATTAAACCGAATGGCAAGATTGTGTTGATCGATTATGGCATGACGGAGAAGATTACTCAATCTCAACGTTTTGCTTTTGCGGGGATTTTTGTCAGCATCGCCAAAAAAGACGCAAGTAGCCTGGCTATTAACCTTCGCAGATTGTCGACAGATCATGATATCTCCGATATGAAAGAATTCGAGAATGAATTGGAGGATCTGATCATTGATTATGTCATTCTCGATGTAGGAGATATGGGGTTACAGGAATTTACAGCCCGGCTTCAGAAGATTGCTTACAAATTTAAATTACATATTCCAGGAAAGATCTTTCTTATCTTTCGTGCTCTCGCAATTTTGGAGGGGATAGCCACAAAACTAGACCCTAAATTTAATACGATGGAATTGATCCGGCCGTATGGATTGAAACTGATTGCTGAGCAATTTTCATGGTCAAATATTAAAACCGAGATAGAGCATACCACTTATCAAACCATGTCTCTGTTCTACAATCTTCCATTGGAGATCAGGGACATCATTCGTCAGATACGAAAGGGAAAGGTTTCTGTCAACCTGAATATCAAAGAACTGGAGCATTACAATCATAGAAGGGAGGTTTGGAATAACAAGATCGTCTTGGCGATCATTACTTCCATGCTGATGCTTGTGACGGCTGCTACTTTTTTTATTAAGCCTTCCAGGCCTGAGTTGGTGTTTTTGGATCTACCTATTGTGAGTTGGCTATTTATTTTGATCTCAACTGGTGCGGTGATTGTTTTATTTTTGTATCATGTGTTTAACAGGCGGTGAAAAACCCTTGTTGAGCGCATTTAGGAATTTTAGCCTGCAAAAACGGATTTTTTAGATGGGACATCTCCCTTCACCCTCTTCAAAGAGGGACCATGGGTGTTTTTTCAGCCTAAAATTGAGATCGTTTGGTATACAATTTTTAAACGAGTTTGACCTGGGTGAAAACTCTGGCATGAATTATCAATCGGCTTGTCGTTCAATTTCTAGGAATACTCATCCATTTCCAGTTCTTCCAATACATCCGCCAGCTCATCAAAATCCTTTAATCCAGGTTTGATTTCATTTCCTCCGTATAGGTTGATGCCATGAATGGGATACTGATCCAGTATATCTTTGATGTTTTTCCTGGTAATGTTTCCACTGATAATGATCGGGACGGTGAGGCTTATTTCCTGCAAAGTGTCTTGATATTTTTCGAGCTGGTTATCCTCAAAATCATCCAATAAAACATAATCAATCTTATCGGAAAGAAATTTGATGGTATCTGCGAGATCCTTGTAACTATCATTTTGGACCAGTGAAACCTTAAAAATGCTCAAAAGACCTAATGATTTAATTGCATCTGCCAATTCCGCATGTTCGAATTGGATATATTGAACCGGGTAATTATTTATGGTCTCTTTGATGAGATTAAAATCGTTGGTCTGAAATTCCCCGACGTATTCCACACCTGAAATCCAGCCTGCTATTTCGTCGAATTTTTCCGGATCGATGTAGTCGAGATGGGTCTGGTCAATGATAAATCCCATTAAATTCACACCCATACCAGCACAATAACGTGCATCGGAAAGATTGTTTACCTGGCTGATTTTGACAAAAGTGATTAAGGACATATGGAATTAATAGATGACATTCAGGAGGCGAAATTATAAAACCTGTTTATTTATTGTCCTCTTTCAGGAATTCTTTTTTAAGGTATTCAGGCTTTTCCGGTCTAACCATTTCATATTTTTTAATATGGATAGGATAGCTTGTTGATGTGTCAATCTGAGCGAATGGCATGGGAGCCATTTCATTTATATCGGGCTCGTAGATTTTCATATTGTTCTGAAATGGTGTATCCCTTAAAAGATCTTGTAACGTTGTGGAATCTTCGAACTGAAGGAATTTTTCACCTTCCGGCCATTCAAATCCTTCAGGCGTCTGGGCGAACGATAAACCGATTGAAATAAACGATGATAGAAAAAAAATTGATAAAGCTTTCATTTTATCGCAGATTGAAATTTCTATTAGAATAACAACTAATTTACGAAAGAAATTGTAGGATAGGTAGAATTATAGGGTCTCAAACAAAAATACTGTTACCTCAAAAGTAAAAATATGTGTCATCCTGAAACAAGTTCAGGATGTCTAGAAAGGGCCTTTTGAGATAGACCCTTTCATTTTGAATTTGATAAAACTTATACTGCCAATTCACCCTTTTGTGTTAACGGGGCGCCCGACAGTATCTCATCATTGGCGTAAGCCTGATATTTTTCGAAGTTTTTATTGAAAGCTTCAGCTAATTTAGTCGCTGCTTCATAAAACTTCTTGTCATCGCTCCATTGCTTACGTGGGCTCAGAATATCACTTGGAACTCCCGGGACTTCTGTTGGCATGTCAACACCAAAAATTGTGTGCTTAGTATATTTCACATCTTCCAACTGCCCTTTCAATGCTGCTGTGATCATAGCCCTCGTGTAGCTCAATTTGATCCTTGTTCCTTTGCCGTATGGACCATTAGACCATCCGGTATTGATCAACCAAACATTCACGTAGTTTTTCTTCATGTTTTCACCCAGAATCTCAGCATATTTAGTCGGGTGCAATGGAAGGAAGGCTGCACCAAAACATGCAGAGAAAGTTGGTACCGGCTCTGTTATCCCCATTTCCGTTCCGGCAACTTTGGAAGTATAACCTGAAATAAAGTGATACATAGCATGGCCCGGACTTAGTTTTGCAATCGGAGGCAATACACCTGATGCATCACAAGTCAAAAAGAAAATATTAGAGGGAACAGGACCTACAGATGGCTCAGCGGCATTGTCAATGTGATAGATCGGATAAGAAACCCTTGTGTTTTCCGTCACCCTAGTGTCGTGAAAATTCACGGTTCTTGTATCATCGAAAAACCGGGTGTTTTCAAGGATCGCACCGAATTTAATAGCATCCCATATCTGAGGTTCTTTTTCCTTTGTCAGGTCAACCACTTTTGCGTAGCAACCACCTTCAAAGTTGAATACTCCTTTTTCTGTCCAACCATGTTCATCGTCTCCGATCAGTTTTCTATTGGGATCTGCAGAGAGCGTGGTTTTACCTGTTCCAGACAACCCAAAGAATACGGCGGTATCGTTATTTTCGCCAATGTTTGCTGAGCAGTGCATGGAAAGGATGTGTTTTTCTTCGGGAAGAATGTAATTCAACACGGAGAATATACCTTTTTTCATTTCACCGGCATATCCTGATCCACCAATGATGATAAGTTTTTTGGTTAGGTTGACCAAAGCAAAGTTGCTATGCCGGATGCCGAATCTTTTCGGGTCTACTGTAAATTCAGGTGCATCGATCACGGTCCACTCAGGTGCGAATGAATCCAGATCCTCTCTTGAAGGACGGATAAACATGTTATAGCAGAATAGATTTTGCCACGCCTGGGTATTAACGAAACGAATTTTCATTCTGTAGTCCGGATCTGCACCGGCATATCCCTCACGGGCATAAAGTTCTTTAGAATAGAGATATTTGATCATTTCATCATAAATCTCATCAAATATTTCTGATTCAATAGGTTGGTTGATAGAACCCCACCAAACGGTAGATTCTGATTTTTCATCCTTTACGACATATTTGTCCTTAGGCGCGCGACCGGTAAATGCACTGGTATCGACCATTATTGCACCTGTGTCGGTAAGAATACCCTCTTCTCTTCTGAGGATTTCTTCATATAGTTCTGAGGGCTGGTAATTCCAGTGAACTTTGGCGGATTTGATGCCGATGGAGTAAAGGTCTGAAACTTTTGATCTGATTCCTGATTGTCTCATAATTATTATACTTTTTTTGTGAACAGCATTTAATAATACAGACTGGTTAAAGCCAGGAAAATGGAGGTTTATTAGGTGTAAAGTCGATTTTTACTTCTTCTCTATTTTCAGATACAAACTTAGTTTTTAGGGTAAACCTAAGTTATGATAATCGTCAGGTTTTAACTATAAAAATCGTTCAATAAATCGATGGCACATGATTGGTTACACGTTGATAAAAACGGTTGGAGTGACTGGGGATTTGGGATTAGGAATTGGGAAATTGGGGATTGGACATAGGATATTTATAATATTCATAAAATTTAGAGGATCAGGTTTACTTGTGATTGTTACGGGTTGCGGGTTGCTAGTTCACGGAACCGGCAACCCGCAACATTTGTCTCGTCTTTAAGCTTTTGCCTTTGATCTAATATAGAAGTATTACAATTAATGATTTGCGAAAGTTCGCTGGACTAATTAGTTTAGGCTCAATTTTTTTAAAATGTAAATAAGAACGATGGTGAATTCAACAGGACAAAAGGAGTGGTTTGGACATCCGCGCGGATTGTTCACCTTATTTTTTACAGAGATGTGGGAGCGGTTCAGTTACTATGGAATGCGGGCGATCCTCATTCTGTTTATGACAACTGACATAGCAAAGCAGGGCCTTGGATTGGATAATCAAACTGCGGGTGCGATTTATGGATTATATACCGCAGGTGTTTATTTGTTAACATTACCGGGTGGATGGTTGGCAGATAATGTTTTTGGACAGAGAAAAGCAATCTGGTATGGTGGAATCCTTATCATGATTGGCCATGGACTACTTGCTATACCAGGGAATACCGACATTTTTATTGCGGGATTGGCATTCGTGGCCCTGGGAACCGGTTTTTTGAAGCCGAATATTAGTACAATTGTTGGCGACTTATACCCTGAAGGTGGAGCAAGAAGGGATGCTGGTTTTTCAATTTTTTATATGGGAATTAACCTCGGATCGGTCCTAGGACAAACATTTGTCAGTCTTTTTGCTACGTGGAATTGGCACTACGGATTTGGTCTTGCCGCCATTGGAATGTTTTTTGGATTACTCCAGTACAGGCTTACCGGACCAAGTCACCTGGGCGAAATTGGGGTGATTCCCAAGGCAAAAGAGAAGAAAGACGTAGAAGGTAAAAAACCTAATAAAGCGTTTGCAATCATCATACTAACTATCTGTATCGCATCACTTGTCATCGCACAGGTGACTAATGTGGTCGATTTAACTACTGCACAGGGAATTGCCGAATCCATGGCAATATTGATTCCAGGAATTACATTTTTCTACCTATTGAATATCATTTTAGCAGGGGGGCTGACAACTGATGAGAAGAAAAAGGTGGTTATCATATTTGTTCTGTTTTTAGGTGCTGCTACTTTCTGGGCAGGCTTTGAACAAGCAGGATCTACCCTAAATCTATTTGCAAGAGATTACACCAACAGAGATTTATTTGGATATATCATTCCACCGGGTTGGTTACAAAATGCAAATCCGGCATTCATTGTCATATTCGCTCCGATTATTGGTGCCTTGTGGGTGAAACTTTCAGCAAAGAACTTAAATCCCAATACACCAATTAAATTTGGATTTGGCTTGATCATGATGGGACTCGGCTTTCTGGTAATGGTTTTTGCCTCTCATGCCGCTGCACAAGCCGCGGGAGCAGCAAGTATGGCATACTTGATCTTAACCTATTTTTTACATTCGATAGGTGAGCTTACACTGAGTCCTGTTGGATTGAGTGTTACAACCAAATTAGCTCCAAAAGCCTATGTTGGACAAATGATGGGGATCTGGTTTGTTGGCGCCTCAGTAGGAAACCTGATAGCTGGACTCTTTGCCGGAGGATTTGATTCCGAAGATGTTTCACAGTTACCCGATCTGTTTGGATCAGTGGTATGGTTAGGTGTTGGCGCCGGTTTGACATTCATTGTTTTATCAGGGTTGCTCCGAAAATGGATGGGCGATGTAAAATAAAAGATAATTTAATAATTGGAGAAGGTGTCATTATATTGCAATAAATAATGACACCTTTTTTATGAAGAGTCCTTCCAAAGTTCAGCTAAACCCATTTAACCCTCCTGTTTATCCATTGTTGAACGTTCTGAATAAAATGGCCGTAGAAAGCTACATTTTGTTCAATGGGAATGATCTGGCTGAATTGAATATGAATCTGTCCGAATTTATTGGTGTGAAGGAATTTTATCTTTCTGACATACAAGTAAGTAAGGGCGGGTATTTGTCTGGTATAGATGAAATCGTATCTCAAATATTAAATTATCCGGATGGTTTAATGACCTCAGATAGTAATGATATGGTAGAGCTAACGGGCTACCCACCATATTCCGTTGATTTTTCAAAATTCGGAATTGAAAATGTCGTTTATCGCTTTAACCCGTTTGTTGGATTGGATAGAGAAATTGTCTTAATCCTGAATAATGATCGATCTGCAAAAAATTATCTCGACATAGGTCAATTGACAGTAGACCAGCTAAAAGCATTGAAATTAGTTAGTTTGTTGCTATCTGACTTTGTTCTTCAAAAGCAATTGATCAAACGAGATATGAACTATAAGTCTGTGTTAATTGTCAATCTCATTGAGAAAAATCCGATGTTGGAATTTTTCCATCAGCCACATACTTCTCATCCTTCATCAGTATATTCCTTTATTGTCCCAAATATGGATCATAATGATTTTTACCGCCAGATGATAAATAATGGAATTGAAATAGGAAGGATGAAAAATAACGAAGGAGATGATTACTTCACTATTGCCAATTTCATCACGCATTCCAAAGAACAGATCGAGCTATTCATAGATAGCGCCAATAAGATCCTGGTTAATTGATTAGAGACCGATATCGTTGTTGGTGTTTTCGAAATAGTTGTGACTTGAGAAAATATAAGGTAATCTACAATAGCTCCAAAGGAGCGTTATCATTAGCTCAGGGTGTAGCCCTGAGAAATTTAAGAATGTTTAAACAAAGCCCCAAAGGGGCGTAATCAATAATGCAATGCCACAGTCGTTAGTTAAAAATTATGTTCATATCATCTATAGTACCAAAAACAGGCAACCATTCATTGACTTGGAAATTGAAAATGAGTTATACACCTATATTGGAGGAATTTGCAAAAGACTGGAATGCAGCCCTGTCATCATAGGAGGTCATGTTGATCATATCCATATTCTTTGTCTTTTATCAAGAAAAATCGCCTTGATGAAATTGTTGGAAGAGACTAAATCACATTCTTCAAAATGGATCAAAACTAAAGACAAAAAGTATGCAGATTTTTACTGGCAAAGTGGGTATGGTGCTTTTTCAGTAAATTCAACGGAAACAGGAGGTTGTAAAAAAATATATAATTGAACAGGAAGAACATCACAAAAACAGGACATTTCAACAGGAGTATCTTCTGTTCTTAAAAAAATACAAAATAGATTATGATGTCCGGTATGTTTGGGATTAACCTGATATTAGTTGATTTCGCCCCTTTGGGGCTGTGTTAGAAATAAATCAATAACGTAGGGCGTTGCCCTACGCTGTTGAGAGCGCCCCTTTGGGGCTTTTCTTTATTTAGTTGAAGGCTATATTGTTTTCACCAAAAGCCATCCCACACTTAAAAATGTTAATCAGAAAGTATCTGAGAGGTATGTTCCTTGGTATCTACCTTTTCGATGACATCCTCGATTTTGCCTTCCCCATCGATGATGAATGTCGTTCGGATGGTTCCCATGTACTTTCTTCCGAAAGTTGACTTTTCTCCCCAGGTTCCGAAAATATCATGCACTTTTTTGTCCGGATCCGAGATGAGTGTAAAAGGGAGTTCAAATTTGGAGATAAATTTTTGATGCGATTTTTCGTCATCCGAGCTTACACCAATGACCTCGTAACCTTTGCTTTGAAGAGCAGAATAGTTATCTCTAAGGTTACACGCTTCCGCAGTACAGCCGGGTGTATCATCTTTCGGATAAAAAAAGAGAACGATCTTTTTTCCTTTGTAATCAGATAATTTGATCAAATTGCCATTTTGATCCTTTGCTTCAAAATCAGGAACCTGGTCGCCAATCTTTAATTTCATAGTACCTTAATTAAATGTTTGATTTGTAAACTTTGGTATTGTTTGCATTGTCGGTAATGGTGATAACCATTTCCCCGGAAAATGGTTTGTCATTGTCCAGTTTTTCGGAAGAAATATAGTTGTTTTTAGCATCGTACTGCATCAATACCCACTCGCCATTAACCGTTACTTTATAGTCCTTTATTCCCGAAAGGTCGTCATTTATTCTGCAGGAAATCTTATTCTGATTTTGCTGATAGATTTTCAGGGTAGGAGGAACAGTGTCTTCCAATAAGGTGAATGTTCCAAATGTGCGGGATCTGAACTCAAACTTATCACCTTCCCAGCCACCTCCTTCGTAGGAGAAGTATTTCATGTTGGATGTCCAGTAGGCTGCGACTTTGTCTCTGTTTTTATATTCTTTTTTGGGCTTTACCTTCGCTGTAAATGAAGATCTGAGAGGAATGTCTTCATTACCAATCAGAAACAGCTCTTTATCCTCATACATTTCTCCTTCATAGTTTACCTGCAGGAAAAGGGTATCAAACAGGGTGTATTTCCTAAAGCTGATATCCATAAAATCTGTGAAGAAATTAAAGTCCTTACCTGAAGGGATCATGATATCCAGCTCTGGAAAAATATATTCGTGACATACGTTGATGGAGTCGGGAAGTCCTTTTCTCAAGTCCCAATGATAAATGGCATAATCATTAACATAGTAAGAGGGCAATAGCTCGTACTTCATACGGTTGGCATAAATCTCAGAAATAAGCCCATTGGTCTTTTCCTTTTTGCCCATAAATACAAGGGTATTATTATCTACCTTTTGGCCGAATGGTCTGAAATTCTTTTCCAAAACAGTCAGGTTTTGAGGAGGCTTTTTACCAACCACCGTAAGGTGAATAACGGACTTATTTTTATATGCATCTTCTAACTCAATTTCTATTTCATGTTCCAGTGTATCATCAATGCATATTTTCCCTCCTTTCAGTAATTGGCGATAGACGTCGATGGTCATGCCTTCATCCTTGTAGACTTTCTGAAAGCTTCGGTTGGAATTTTTCTTTAGGTCATAATCTCTGAAAACCAGTATTTCCCGGTTGTGAGAGAACGGGACCTGGTTGATCTCGATTTCTGAAACCACATGTCCGTCCAGCTTTGTTGTGATATGAGGGATTCCATTGCGGTTGGGGACCCCATTTAAAAGATCATAGCCCATGATCATCAAGCCAATCTCTCCCCATACCTCCGGTTTGGAGATACCGTAATAGTCAGATCCACTTCTTCTCAGGGAATACTGGACTGTCTGATACTGGTCATCTACCCGTGATTGCTGGTTGAGTGCCCGAAGTGCAAATAATTGTGGATAGGGGGCAATGTTATCCTTAACTTCACTGAAGTTGTAATGCAATGGATTCAATGGTCGCTGGGCATTGTCCCTGATCTCGAAATGCAAGTGAGGGCCTGAAGATCCTCCCGTATTTCCCGAGTAGGCAATCAGGTCGCCCTTGTGAACAGGAAACAGAGTGGACGATAAATTCAAGTCTATGTCAAATGATTTTCTTTTGTATTGCTCTTTAAGAACATAATCCGCAATTCTTCCTTCAAATTTGTCAAGGTGGCCATAAACAGATGTAGTACCGTCCTTTGGATGGTAAATGTAAAGGGCGTTTCCATACCCCACCGGTGAGACCTTGATGCGGCTGATATAGCCGTCATTTGTGGAATAAACAGGCAGACCTGTCACACCCCCGGTTTTGATATCAATTCCTCCGTGAAAATGACTTCCCCGTAACTCACCCATAGTCCCCGCCAGATAGTTTTGCTGGTTGGGATTGATCGGGAACAGGTATTGGTCTTCCTGACCGAAAGCCAATTGAGAAAAAACAAGAAAAATGAATAAAACACTACTTAACTTCAACATCCAACAATTTTTCATTTTCTATAAATGCCTCTAATTTATCTCCAATCTTTACCGGACCAACACCCTTTGGTGTGCCCGAAAATATAATATCTCCTTTTCTTAATGTGATATACCGTGAAACGAATGAGATTAAATGATCAATGGTAAAAATCATTAAACTCGTATTGCCATTCTGACGCGGTTCTCCATTTATTTTTAAACTAAAATCCAGGTTTTTCAAATCCGTAAAATGAGATTTGTCAACAAATTCCGAGACGGGAGCTGAGCCATTGAATCCTTTTGCCAATGTCCAGGGGAGTCCTTTTTCCTTCGCTTTCTGCTGAATGTCCCGGGCGGTAAAATCTATTCCAATACCAATAGCATCGTAATATTTGTGAGCAAATTCTTCTTTGACATATTTCCCTTCCCGGCTTATGCGGTAAATTATTTCACACTCAAAATGGACGTCTTTTGAAAAATCCGGATAGTAAAAGGGCTGGTTGTTCCTGATTAACGAGGTATCTGGTTTCAGGAAGATGAGTGGCTCTTCCGGTACTTCATTACCTAGCTCTTTGGCGTGCTCGACATAATTTCTCCCGACACCGATAATCTTCATGTGTGTTTCATTTTAGTTTTGTGTCCGAGTCCGATTATTGTCGGATTCGTAGTGTTTCAGCCGATTGTGTTACCTGGCAAACGTAAATTAAGCGACGAAATTAAAATTTGTAAAACATTAATTAAAAGGAATGGATAATTTATTCATTTAAGATGCAATATTTTAATATTACATCTATTATTAAGACAAGAAAGGTACCTGGGTATTTCACGGTATTATTTTTGATAATTTTTATTAATCACAGCATAGAAATTTATCCTCTAATTTTAGAATTCGTATATCCTTAAAAATTTAATAGAGATGAATAAAAATTTTGCATTTATCATTTTGGTAATATTTATGTTTTCAGCCTGCAATACTGTCCCTGTAACAGGAAGGAAGCAACTCTCCCTCATATCAAATGATGAGATATTTCCCATGAGTTTTCAAAGTTATCAATCGGTACTTGACAGCAGTAAACTTGCAACTGACCAAAGCCAGGTCAATATGGTGAAGACAGTTGGAAAGAGCATCCAGAAAGCAGTGGAGGAATTCATGGCAGAAAAGGGCATGTCCGATGAATTGAAAGGATACAAGTGGGAATTTAATGTCATCGACGAAGACATTGTAAATGCCTGGTGTATGCCTGGAGGTAAGGTTGTTTTTTATACCGGGATACTTCCTATTTGTCAGAACGAAACTGGTGTTGCTGTCGTAATGGGACATGAAGTTGCTCATGCCATAGCGAATCATGGCGGTGAGCGAATGAGCCAGGGTATGGTACAGCAATTGGGGTTTTCGGCTTTAAGTGTGGCCATTGCTGAAAAACCTGCTGCTACTCAACAGATCTATGAAACAGCCTATGGTGTTACCACCAATGTGGGAGGAATGTTGCCATTCAGCCGCTTGCATGAATCTGAGGCCGATAAAATGGGATTAATATTTATGGCAATGGCCGGATATGATCCCCGCGAAGCGCCCGAATTCTGGAAGAGAATGAGTGAGCAAAGTGGTGGAGGAGCACCTCCTGAGTTTATGTCCACTCACCCTGCGCATGAAACGCGAATACAGCAATTAAACGAAGCAATTCCCGAAGCTTTGAAATATTACCAGCAATCGAATTAATCTTTAAGCGCATTCAATAAAAATCGGTCATTTTTGTCAAAGAGACTTTAATGACCGATTTTTTTTATTATTTTTCCAAATAATTCTTTAATTGCTTATAAAATTAAAAATTTATTTTTAAGTCTTTCAACGGATTATTGATGAAGAAACATACGTACAATTTTGGCATCGTTGGCAATTGCGCATTTTTGGCTGGAATTGATAAATCTACCAATGTAGTTTGGCAATGCTGGCCAAGATTTGATAGTAGTTTTATATTCGGAAGCTTGCTTGATTCGAAAAAAGGAGGAGAGTTTTCTATCAAACCTTTTGAGTCGGAATATTTTTCAGATCAGTACTACATTGAAAATACCAATATACTTTGCACGGAAATTGAAAGTTCTGATGGACGATATCGAGTAACTGATTTTGCTCCTCGATTCATGAACTATGAACGATATTTTCGTCCTTTGATGCTTATCCGTAAGATCGAACCTTTGTCAGGATCTCCAAGAATTCGGGTGAAATGTGATCCGGTTGGAGATTATGGGAAGGTCCGACCAAAAATATCTTATGGCTCTAACCACATTGAATTTCTCGGATTGGAGAAAATGGTTCGTTTGACTACCAACATCTCTTTGACGTATATCAATTCGGAATTACCCGTCTTACTGAATGAGGCAAAATACCTGGTACTCACATTTGGAGGCCCGCTCGAGGCGCCACTGGAAAGCACCTGTGAAGAATTTCTCAGACAAACCACAAGGTATTGGCACCGATGGGTGAAAAGTACGAGTATTAGCAAATTCTATCAGAAGCAGGTGATCAGATCTGCGCTTGCTTTAAAAATTCATCAGTTTGAAGATACGGGAGCAATCATTGCTGCGACTACCACCAGCCTGCCAGAAGCGCCCGGGAGTGGTCGGTGCTGGGACTACCGATATTGCTGGATGCGCGACACCTATTATATCCTGACTGCTTTTAACAACATCGGTCACTTTGAAGAGATGGAGAAGTATTTTAACTACATCACCAATATCTACAGCTCCATTAATGGAAGAATTCAGCCACTGTATAAAATTACTGGGGAATCGAAAATCGAAGAACATATCACGGACCTGGAGGGATATCTCGGAAATGGCCCTGTTAGGATCGGAAATGACGCTTATACACATATCCAAAATGATGTCTACGGACAGGTGCTGATCTCGATGTTGCCTTTGTTTGTTGACAATCGATTTATCGTTGGAGAAAGGTCATCCCTGGACAAGATGATCTATGATACGCTCGAGAAAATAAGCAAGACCATGAATGAGCCCGACGCCGGGTTATGGGAATTCCGCGACTTTGCCCAGTTTCATTCATATACATACCTATTCCACTGGGCTGGAGCCAGCGCAGCTCTGGAGATTGCCAAATACAAGAAAAATGAGAAAATGGCCCATTTGGCCAGGGAATTGAAGAATTTTGCTTCTGAGAAGCTTGAAAGCGCCTATGACAATGAGTTGAAAGCTTATACACAAGCGGTTGGGTCAAAGAACCTTGATGCCAGCTCCCTTCAGCTGATACTGATGCGCTACCTCGATCCGGATTCGGAAAGAGCGAAAGAGCATTTGATTGCGCATGAAAAAGAATTAAAAACTCCTGAGGGGTTGTTTTACAGGTACAAGCACGAGGATGATTTCGGAAAGCCTGAAACTACATTTTTAATTTGTGCCTTTTGGTATGTAGAGGCGCTTGCCTGTGTTGGAAGAGTGGATGAGGCTATTGAAAATTTTGAAAGCCTGATGAAATTCAGCAATCATTTGGGTCTTCTGAGCGAGGATGTTGATTCGGTGAATGGTAGTCAGTGGGGTAATTTTCCTCAGGCATATAGCCATGTAGGTTTGATGAACGCAGCTTATCGCATATCTAAAAAGCTCGATCATCCTGTCTTTTTTAATTTTGAAAAGTAGGAGGTGGGTTGTCGGGTTACGAGTTGTCGGTTGCCGGTTTCGGGTTGCCAGTTACCAGTTTCGGGTTACCCGTTGTGAGTTGTCGGTTTCGGGTTGCCAGTTGCGAGTTGTTGAGATTGTTCAGAAATGCCATTTAGGCTAAAGAATAATTCTTTTTAAATAGGGAAAAAATTTTTTAAAATATGACCGCTAAATCATATCGAGATCTTGATATATATAAAATGTCCTTTCAATTGTTTATCCAAACTCATCAATTTTCTTTAAAACTTCCTAAACATGAGTTATTTGAATTAGGAAATCAATTGCGTCGATCCTCCGATTCCATAAATTCTAATATTGTAGAAGGTTATGGACGAAGAAGATATAAAAATGAATTTGCTAAATTTCTTACTTATGCTCATTCAAGTAATGATGAAACCATCAATCACTTAGAGAAATTAAAAATTCTTTATCCCCAGTTTGGTACATCTATATCTGAAATGCTTGAGGAGTATAATCTATTGGGTGGAAAAATTCACAATTTTATCGAATATGTGATAAGAAACTGGAGGTCATAGTATTCAAAAACATGGCTCAAAGCTACAACCCGCAACAGGTAACTGGCAACCTACAACCAGAACTTACTCCTCGTCATTCTCATCGGTCAAGCCTTCCAAACCATCCAAGCCATTTTCGTCCGACTCGATTTCCATTTCTGTTTCTTCGGCTCCCTCAATACCAAGCGGAGTGTCATCCAGATTGTTATTCATGATTGGCTGATCTGTTGCTTTTTCCATTGCAGGAGTAGTCAACCCTTGTCGCTGTTCTCCGCGTGGAATGAAGATAAATGAAGACATGCAGATTACTACAATTGCGATTGAAAGTCCCCAGGTCAATTTTTCAAGAAAATCTCCTGTTCTCTGAACACCCATGATCTGGCTTGTTCCTGAACCTCCAAACTGGCTGGATAATCCACCACCTTTTGGGTTTTGCGCCAACACCACTAATACCAACAGCACAGCTGCTATGATTACCAACACGATTAAAAACGTCAACATATTTAATTATTTGTTATTTCTTCAATTCGGGATGCAAAGTACGACTTTTTTTGAGGAAATTTCCAAATTAATTTCTTATAAATGTCTATTGCCTTTTCCCTTTTACCTTGTCCAACCATTATTTCTGCAAGATTTTCGCTGATCAGATCATCTTTGATTGTTGTGCTTGGTTGAGAAAGGTCCTTTTTGTTTTCTGAGTCAAGTTTAGGTTTTTTATTGCTGAACTCTGATTCTTTTTTTATAAAACTTTCAATCAGTAAACTTTGTTCATTAAGATCAATTTTCTTAAATGGAACTTCCTCGTAAGAACTGAGAAGTGTTTTGCCAGACTCTGTGTCCTTGTCTGATTTTTCTTCTGAAATGACCGATTTGGTTGCTTTTTTCTTTTCTTTCTTTTTCGGCTTCCGACTTTTTTCAGATTTATCCTTTTCGTTTGAGTCCTCTTTTTCTGGATTGGTGTCCTCCACTATTTCCTCGAGAAACTCGTACTTTTTCCGCAGTGATTTTAGAGTTTCCAGATTTTGCATTACTTCCTGGAATAACCCGCTGCTGCCCTGGCTGGACTTGGGGTCAGTATTTTCTGCAATGATCTCGTCAGCAGGTTCATCTTCGGCTGCTGGGAGCTCTGCCGTTATTTGTTCAGGTTCCTCCTTCGCATCAGTCTTTTCTGGTTCTTTTATTTCCTCCTGAGGTTCTTCTTTTGCAGATTCGACCGGATCTTTTTTGGGAATAACCAAATTGTTTTCAATAAGGTTCTTAAGATTTCCCCTGTCGGATGTATGGATGGCCGCTCTTCCGATCAACTCATTTTTATTTTCGTTGTCGAGATCCGAAGCAATTTTGGCGGAGAGAATGTGTAAGGTTTGGAAGTAGGGGTATTCCCGGATAAGCGATTCCAGATTGTTTAAATCAACTGAATTGCCGTTTTCAAGATTTTCTATTAGATCGCTTAGTTCTTTCTTAGTCACAATTATTTCTTTTACCAGTCTGAAGCTGTTGCGTTAAAAATATCTAATACTATTTGTTCTAAAATTTCATCCACAAATTCCTGTTCATTGCTTGTCAAGGGTTCACGTTGTGGATCGTAATCCCTGTAAAATGAAAATGACCTGTTAAAATCTTTTGTTTCGTCATATAAATTAATGAAGGACACACTTACGGTGATTTGCAGACGCTCCTGTCCTGATACATCTGCATCCTCAAAACTTTCGCTTCCGCCGGCTCTGGCAGCCAATGGATTAGTGCTATAGCCCACAATGCTTCCTTCAAACTGCCAATCTCCTCCAAAATCAACCAACTGTAAGGTAGTGTTTTGTTGGAAATAATCCCTGAGTTCTTCCGTAAATTGTTGGCTTAATGTAGGAGGGCCTGCTCCAACTTCATCGAAAAAAAACTGAATGGAAATGGTTTTGACCTCCGGAGGAATGGATGCACCTGTAAAGGAGTACACTCCGCACCCACTGATGGTCATGGTAAATATTAGAATAAAAAATCCGAAAAACTTAGTCATTAATTCCGTATTGTTTGATTTTTCGATACAAGGTTCGTTCGGAAATACCCAGGTCTTTTGCGGCATATTTCCTCTTATTATTGTTTTTTCTCAGTGCCTTGATGATCAATTCCTTTTCCTTTTTCTCGATCGACAAAGAATCATCTCTTTCAGTTTCATGAGCTATATCTTCTATTTTGTCATAATCGATGTCGCTTAACGATTTTATCTTTGGTTCTAAAACGAAAGGCTGAGAGCTTAAATTTTTTATTTCTTCATGTTCCTGCTCCTCTTCGTAATTGACGGGCTCTCTTTCTATGTTTCTTTCTTCAAAGTGGTTATTCTCCCAATTCCCGGAATGAATAGAATCGTACACCACTTTTTTCAACTCACTTACGTCTTTCCTTAATTCAAAGAGCACCTTATATAAAAGCTCTCTTTCAGAAAATTTATTATCTCCGCCCTTTTCTGCATCAAATGGAGGTTTATAAATTGCTGGCAGGTAGTTGGAATCCTCCGGTAAATATTTGTACAGTTTTTCAGCTGTAATTTCGCGATCGAGTTCCAGCGCTGATATTTGCTCAACCAGGTTTTTCAACTGCCGGATATTCCCCGGAAACCGGTATTTCCCCAGCGTTACTTTAGCATCGTCTGTTAGGAAAATGGGCTTTACTTTATACTTCTCCGAGAAATCAGTTGCAAATTTTCGGAACAATAATGCTACATCATCACCTCTTTCACGCAGTGGAGGTACATAGATGGGCACGGTACTCAGGCGATAATACAGGTCTTGTCTGAATTTGCCGTTTTGCACATTTTCATAAAGGTTGACATTCGTGGCAGCAACTACCCGTACGTCTGTTTTCTGTACCTTAGATGAACCTACTTTTATGAATTCGCCGTTTTCCAGGACTCTCAATAAACGCGCTTGTGTTCCCAATGGTAATTCAGCAATTTCATCCAGGAATAGCGTGCCTCCATCAGTAACCTCAAAGTATCCCTTGCGTGACTCATGAGCCCCAGTAAACGAACCTTTTTCATGGCCAAAAAGCTCAGAATCGATCGTCCCTTCAGGAATGGCTCCACAGTTAATTGCAATGAATTTCCCATGTTTTCGGTGGCTGAGGCTGTGGATGATTTTGGAGAATGATTCCTTTCCACTACCGCTTTCACCGGTAATTAACACGGTCATGTCGGTAGGGGCAACCTGGGAGGCAACTTCAATGGCGTGGTTCAGTGAAGGCGAATTGCCAATAATGCCAAATCGTTGTTTTATACTAAGTATATCAGATTCTGTCATGTATTTGCTTTTAATCTGCAATTTCACCAAACAGGGTTGCTGCGCTGCAATCCTTAACGAATACATTTACATATTCGCCAATTTGTTTGTCTTGTTTGGGGAATATGACCACTTTGTTAGCGGTATTTCTTCCCTGCAGATGTTCGTTTGATCGTTTGGAATATCCCTCTATCAAAACTTTGTGGGTCTTATTCAGGTCGAGTTTGTTTCTGTTTAGGGATATTTCCTGTTGTTTGGCGATTATTTCCTGTAGTCTTCTTTTTTTGATGTTTAGAGGAATATCGTCTTTGTATTTTTTCTCCGCCAATGTACCCGGTCTTTCGGAGTAGTAAAACATGTACGAAAAATCATATTGTACGTAGTCCATTAAAGAAATAGAATCGCTGTGTTCTTCCTCTGTTTCGGAGCAAAATCCGGCTATCCAATCAGAAGAAATTCCACATTCTTTTCCCAGAATATCTCTTATCGCGTCTACTTTTTCCATGTACCAATCGCGGTCATAGGTTCGGTTCATCAATTCCAACACCCTTGAATTACCGCTCTGAGCTGGTAAGTGAATGTACTTACAGATATTCTCGTATTTCTTCATCGTGTACAAGACATCGTCTGTGATATCTTTTGGATGAGATGTTGAAAACCTGATCCTCAGATCGGGATGAACAAGAGCCACCATTTCCAGTAATTGAGCAAAATTGATAACATTGTCTTCACCACTTTTTTCTATCTGGGCCTTTCCTTTCAACTCTTCATTTGGCGACCATTTGTAGGAATCAACGTTTTGTCCCAACAGGGTAACTTCCCGATATCCTTTGTTAAACAAGTCTTTTGCTTCATTCACGATGGAATACGGGTCGCGGCTTCTTTCCCGGCCACGGGTAAAAGGCACTACACAAAATGAACACATGTTATCGCAACCACGCATAATGGAAATGAAAGCCGTCACTCCATTGGAATTTAATCGCACCGGACTGATGTCTGCGTAAGTCTCCTCTCTGCTCAGAAAGGTATTGACGGCTTTATCGCCATCATCTACTTTTTTGACGAGATTAGGCAGGTCCCGGTATGCATCTGGTCCTGCAACGAGGTCAACAATCTTTTCTTCTTCCAGTAATTTGCTTTTCAGACGCTCCGCCATGCATCCCAACACACCGACCAGCACATCAGGGTTTTGTTTTTTAATGGTATTGAAATTATTCAGGCGATTACGTACAGTTTGTTCTGCCTTATCGCGAATAGAACAGGTGTTCAGTAAAATAACGTCCGCCTCTTCAAAATCAGAAGTAGTGTCAAACCCTTCCTGAGTAAGGATGGAAGTGACGATTTCGCTGTCGGAAAAATTCATCTGACAACCGTAACTTTCGATATACAACTTCCGGCTCTTTCCGGTATGAGTGTCTTTGGAAACTTTAACCGTTTCACACGCCTCTGTCTCTGTTTCAGACAAAATCCCAATATCTTGAATTAAATCTTCAGCCATTTTAGGTTTATTTCCTGTGCTCTGATTTTTACGAACCGCAAATATAAAGAAATCTCAATGGAATTGTGACATTATGTCAGCCTAATCTCGGGATAATATTTCCATCATGCTTTTTGCCTTGAGCAGGCATTCTTCGTATTCATACTCAGGATCTGCATCAAAAGTTATTGCACTGCCCACATGAAAGGATAAATTTTTGTGTTTTTGATCATAGATAATGCTTCGGATCACCACATTAAAATCAAAATCCCCATCAGGAGTAAAGTACCCGATACTTCCCGAATAAATTCCCCTCTGACTATTTTCATATTGATCGATGGCTTCCATTACCCTTTTTTTTGGAGCGCCGGTCATGCTACCCATTGGAAAGGAATTGTCAATGATTTCGGTTGATTTAATTCCATCTTTTACAGTAGATGAAATGGTGGAGATCATTTGGTGAACTTGCTTGAAGGAATAAATACCGAAAAATTCATCGACTTTCACCGAACCCGGAACGGAACATTTACTCAAGTCATTTCGGACCAGGTCCACGATCATCATGTTTTCAGCCAATTCTTTTTGACTTGTTTTTAGTATAGTCCTTAATTGCTGGTCTTCTGTTTCGTCCTTTCCCCTCCTGATAGTTCCCTTGATAGGCTGGGAAACCAGTTTTTGACCATCTTTTCGGATAAATCTCTCCGGGCTGGCACAGAGGACATAGATGTCATCGAATTTTCCGAGGCAGGAAAAAGGCATAGGTGAAAGATCATTCAGGTCCAGGTATTTTTGAATGGGATTTATTTCGCAGTTTTTAGCTTTGAATTCTATGCAGTAGTTTAGCTCATAGTATTCCCCGTTTACAATATCTTCCTTGATCTTTTTACATTTGGAAACATACTCTTCTTTTGATGTGTCGCATTGAATGTCAATTGGTTGAGATGAAGTTTGTGGCGGTGATGCAATAGAATTGATTTCCTTCCAGATATTTTCAGGATCGTATTCTGATTCAATATCAATGGATTCATCTGAAAATTTTATGATTGTTTTGGGAGTAAAAAACTCACTGTGAAAGGGAATGATTGTTCCCGGATTTTTACTTTTTAAATTACTTGTTTCATTCTTTAATTCGTAGCTGAAGTAGCCAATTAAATGTCTTTTTTCCGATTCTAACTCGTTTTGAAGATGATGAAATGTTGATTCGTTTGATCGGACCGAGGCGTGACTTCCAACACATAAAAAATGTTCAAAAGTACTATAAGGATTTAAATGTCGATTGGGATTAAAATAGCAGAAGTATGGATGCTGAGTGGCCCAAAGGAGCATTTTTTGGATTAATTCATCGTTTATGATTTTTGTCTTTTTTATCTTTTGCAATGTGAATTATTATTAACATTTGAAGCGGCAAAATTATAAATTGCCGATTAAATACTATCATTAAACACAAATAACTATGGCGCTCATATTACCAGTAGAAGGAGTTGAACCAAAATTTGGAGAGAATTGCTTTTTAGCGGAAAATGCAACAGTTGTCGGACAAGTGGAGATGGGAGATAACTGCAGCGTCTGGTTTAATGCAGTGGTTCGCGGAGACGTCAACACCATTAGAATCGGAAACAACACAAATATCCAGGATGGGGCGGTCATTCACTGCACCTACCAAAGATACAGTACCACTATCGGAAATAATGTTTCCATTGCACACAATGCCATCGTTCACGGATGTGTGGTGGAAGACAATGTGTTGATCGGAATGGGTGCTATTGTGATGGATGATGCTGTTGTAGGAGAGGGGTCGATCATTGCAGCAGGAGCAGTGGTATTGACAGGTACCAAGGTCGAGCCAGGGAGCATTTATGCTGGCATTCCCGCCAAAAAAGTGAAGGATGTAGATGACAAGATGAGAGAGGTATTTGCCCGCACGGCGAATAACTATATTAAGTATGCGAAGTGGTTTAAGTAGAGGCGGGTTGCGGGTTGCGAGTTGCCAGTTGCCAGTTGCGAGTTGCGAGTTGCGAGTTGCGAGTTGCAAGTTGCGGGTTGCTGGTTGCGAGTTGCCAGTTGCCAGTTGCGTGTTGACAATCCCTAAAATAGGGTGACCGTTTTTTGGAAAGATTTAGTCTTTTATCTGTATGTTTTCATGTTATTTAATAGATATTTTTAAATGGTTTGTTTAACTAAATCTTGATTATTAAACTCAGTAGATGTTTTCCGCATAATGACGAAACACTTTGAGGACAATGATGAAATACTTTGCGGTAAATGATTGAACACTTTGCGCATAATGTTTGCGCGTTTTGCGGACAATGTTTTTGTATTTTGGGCTTCTTGTTCGTATTTTATATTAATACCTGATCATCTTCAACAGGAAAGAACATAAAAAAGGCTGCTCTTTCGAACAGCCTACTCGCACCATCTCGTGGATAATCGATCAAATGAATTCAAGCCTTTCAAATTTTAATGAGCCCAAAAGGTTTTTGATGACATTGGATGGTTTAAACCGAACATTCACCTTTTTGATGGCTTCCGGGCTGACCTCTTCCTGGTTTTCATATCCATGACTGTTAACATTTAGCCAAAAAGTCCCTAATTTTCCTAGATTCACCGTTCTGCCCATGGACAATTCTTTGGGCACAAGGTCAATCAGGTTGGTGATGATGGACATGACATCCCCTTTGCTGATGGATGATTTGGACGCCAACTCATTGGGGATATAATCCAAATCAATGGACTGTACTTTTTTTATGGTGGCATAAAACTTTGGTGTAGCGCTGATATCCCTTGGATCTTTGCGCTGTACGATATTGAATTTTAACATTTTTGTAAGATTAAGAAATGTGAGAAAAACACGTTAAGTAATTCACCCTTTGTGAACATTGACCGAATCTTTCATCGGTAGCCCGGAAAAACAATAATGATTTTTAGTGCGGCTTTACTTTGTGTAGGAGTGATCAAACCATGCAAAAGGCCTGTCTTTTTCATACTTTCGGACACATGCCCAGTCCCTTAAAAATCGTTATTGCTGAATCCGTGCGAGGATCTAAAGAAAGGTTGATAAAAGAATCTTTTCCGGAAGGATCTTGTAATTACCTTTTGAGTTAATATCAAACAAATTCTATGCCTTAAATTTTTGTATGAGGTCGGTTTATATGGTTTCTTTTATGATGGAATGTTAAAAAGTGTTAAAATTAAAAGATAAACCTGATGTGATGATAACCAATTCCAACCCGCAACTCTCAACCGGCAACCAGCAACCCGCAACCAGAAAAACCTACCTTCTCACCTTCGCAAGAATATCCTGAATAATGGGCTTTCCATGCAGCCGTCCGTTTTCGATAAATACTTTTGCTGTTTCTTCTCCTCCGATGAGGCTTCCAGCCAGGTAGATCCCTGGGATGTTTGACTCAAAAGTTTCTGTGTTGAGTTTGGGAATGAGGTTTTCTCCCTGCAGTTCGATACCGATTTTTTGAAGGAATTCTGAATCAGGCCGGTATCCGGTCATAAGGAATACAAAATCCGCTTCAATTTCTTTTGTTTCTTTCGAGCGCAAATTTTCAATCGTGATTTTGCCCTCTTCAATTTCCTTTACAGCGGTGTTGAAGTATGCCTTCACTTCATTTTTTTTGATCCTGTTTTCCAGATCGGGGACGATCCAGTACTTTGCTCTTCTGTCCAGGCCATCATAGATGTGGATGATGGTAACCTCCGCACCATTCCGGTAAAGATCAAGCGCTGTCTCAATGGCTGAATTTGCACCTCCGACCACGACAGCCTTTGTTTTGGTGTATTTGAATGCTTCATCATAATAGTGGCTAACATGCGGAAGGTTTTCTCCGGGAATTTTCAGATACTTTGGCACATCATAATATCCCGTGGCGAGAATGAGCTTTTTGGCTTTCCATGTTCCCTTGTTGGTCGTTAGCACAAAATTGTCCTTTTCTTTTGTGACATTATCAACCAGTGTGAATAGCTGTAGATGCAAATCAAAATGATCGACAACTTTTCTGTAATATTTTAATGCTTCGGTCCGGTTGGGTCTCATACCCATTGAAACGAATGGCACTTCACCGATTTCAATGTTTTCTGAAGTAGAGAAGAAAACCATATTAACCGGATATCTTCTGACAGATTCGGTAATATTACCCTTATCAATGATGAGGTAGTCCAGATTTTCCTTTTGTGCTTCTATTCCGCAAGCGAGTCCACATGGACCTGCGCCAATTATGATAACATCGAATATTTTCATTTTGGCGAAACTAGAATTTTATTTTTAAACTGAATGAATTTGATTGATAAAAACTTTAATTAAATTGATTTTTGAGGAGATCAAGTTTTTATGTGATTTTGTGTGGATTCAGAATTAGTGGTATATGGTACAGCCTTGGCTACACCATAAATGCCAAAATTTCAAAATTGGGAAAACATCGTAGATGTTTTATTATTGTAGAAAAATATTCACAATCAATGATCGATCCTCGTAGAGGATCAATAAATGGTGAGAAGTATCATGAAACCAGGTGTGTTCACCCAATTATATATCCATTTGGTGTTTGCGGTAAAGTACCGAGAAAGATTATTAAAAAAAGAAATCAGAAGTGAAGTCTTCAAATATATAAGCGGGATCATATCAAACCGGAGACATAAATCAATCATTATAAATGGTATGTCCGATCATATACATATATTATTTGGAGCAAATCCGAATGATAAAATATCGGATTTGGTTGGGTGTATTAAGAAGGAATCATCCACATTTATAAATAGTAAAGGTTGGCTCAACGGGAAATTTCATTGGCAGGACGGATATGGGGCATTTTCTTGCAGCCGGTCACAATTGGACAATGTATATAATTATATTCACAACCAGGAACAACATCATAAGACGAGAAGTTTCAAAGAAGAGTATATGGCACTGTTGAAAAAATTCTCAATAGAATATGACGAAAGATTTTTATTTGAATTTTTCGACGATCTTTATTTAAAGTCCGGGTCATAATAAATCCTCTACAAGGATTCGATTTTAGGGCGAGAGATCTTGTTACAATAATTAAAACCTCTACGAGGTTTATTCCAGAGCATCAGGGGTTGGGACCCTCGATGAGGCTTTGTGAAGGAACCTGTTCACCGTTTGAGAAAGTTTACACACAGGATTTTACTTAGAACCAAATTCAATAACTAACTGACTAAACCCATGGTAAAGTTTTTATTAAGATTGATTATTTATGCAATGGCAGTTTTGCTCACGGCATACCTGCTTCCCGGAGTAAATGTCGACGATATTGTTGGAGCGTTGATCGTTGCCGCACTTCTTACTTTATTAAATGCTACATTAAAGCCAATCCTGGTCTTTTTGACCATTCCACTCACGGTAATCACGCTGGGATTATTTCTATTGGTGATTAATACGGTGATCATACTTCTGGCGGCCTATTTAATTGATAGTTTCCACGTTGATGGATTTTTGTGGGCGTTTTTATTCAGCCTTGTTCTTTCTCTCGTCAATTCTATCTTCCTGGCAATTGCCGGTGTAAACGAATAAATATTAAAAGTACAAAGGACCAGGACACATTCTATGTTTTCTCGGTGCTGAGAAATTGATACGATAATTCAGCATCAGTTCATGTGTACCTTTGGTGAACTGGGTTAAATTGGAAAATACATAGTCGTAAGCATAGCTGAATTTAATGAATTGGTTGATCTGGAATTCGAATATCCCGATCACACTATCACCAAATCTATAAGAAGCTCCTAAACCAATAATATCATCAATGTAGAAATTGATGTTCGCATCAAATGCAAATGGATTTTGCTCCTGGATTCTTAGAAGCATGGACGGTTTAATGATCAGTCGAGGTCCAGCTTCGATTAGTCTTCCAGCGGTTACATAATAATACCTGGGCATTTTGTAGATCTCAGTGAATTCTTCGTTTTGTACATCTCTGTTTGATAATATGTAAGGAACGGATACACCCAGATAATTATAGTCATCATGATAAAAAACGCCTGTTCCAAAATTGGGAAGGTACCTGACGTTCACTCCCGCAAATTGACTGTCACCGTCGTCCCGGATATTCAATACATTAGGATCTTCCCTTAATCGGTCAAAACCTGCCTGAACACCCATTGATATCTTACCACCATTGATTAACTCAAGATTGTAGGCATAGCTGGCATACACGCTTTGGTTATCGTGCATTCCAAGAGCATCATTGGCCAATAATAAGCCAACTCCGATTTTCTTTCCCTTAAAACCTGTTTGAGCACTTGCAACTGCCAATTTTGGAGCTCCGGGTACATTTACCCATTGGTCACGATACATGACAGAGAAAGACGAATATTCATGCCTTCCCGCATAGGCTGGGTTTAACACCAGTCCATTCAACATATATTGAGAAATGACAGGTCTTTGCTGAGCCATGACTTCTGCCAGGCCCAAAAAAGCAACCATTATCAGGATGAGTTTAATTAGTCTTTTCAATTTCTTAGCGTTTTAATTCCAGGAACCCTACACGTGGTTTGGTCCCATCCTGTAAGTCCACAACATAGTAATAAGTACCAATTGCAAGCTGATTACCGTTTATAGGTCCCCTGTTAGAGAAACCTGTAAAGCTTCTATCCGGGTCTTCACTGTCGTAATCATTTATTTCATAAACCAATTCACCTGCTCTGTTAAATATCTTCACATTGTTGTCAGGGAATATGTCAATACATTCTATGTAGAATGCTTCGTTCAATCCATCGTAGTTATTTGAAACAGCATTGTAAATGATGATATCCGTTCCAATAAAGGTCGTTGTGCTATCAATACATCCCTCTGTTCCTTCAACTGCTACATAATATTGTCCTGCTGGTTTGTAATTGATAGATCGACCTGTTCCATAGGATTCATAATCGTCATACCACCTGACTTCAAATGGCCTGGTCAGGTCACCGATGATCACCTCAGCCTCTCCCGTAGCTTCATTACAAATCGAAGGTTCTGTGATGATGTCATAATCCGGCACATACCTTGTATCATTGATCACAAACATTACCGTATCAGAAATACATCCTGAAGTTCGGTCTTTGGCATAGACAAAGTAGTCGTTGATATCAAGCTCGGAAATGGTTGTTCCATTGATATTATCCGTCATAGGATTGAACCCATTCGGGTGTAAATAGTGGAATGAGTAATCCTCCAGTTGCCCGAGTATGGTACTGGTAGCACGACCATTAGGAGAAATACAACTCGACATTTCATCCAACACATCAACTATAGGTTCCGGAACATTTACGTAGGCGACAGTTGGCTGAACATCTCGGAATGACCGACATCCTGTGGTATTATTAATGACTACCAATGTATATAGTTGATCATTCAGATTGTTGACGATCGGACCGGAAGTATAGAGCGGACCATTTTTGATGTTCCAGTTGAATGTATATCCGGCCACCTGCCCATTCGCTGTAGCGGACATGACCGCATTTGGCCTGTCAGGATCACAGTAAGTCAATGGAGACAGTTCATTTACCGCAATTTTCGGATAGGTAAGGTCTTCCAAAACTTCAATGGTAACGGCATCCGATCGACAATCAAATGTATCCCTTGCCACTACGGTGTAGAAACCACCCGGAATGTCGTAATAAGCAGAGTTTATTTTTTCGGAATCAAAAGCTCCTGCCAGATCGGTGTAAACCGGTGTGCCGCTTTCAGACATGCCTTCATACCAGTAAAAGTCATAGTTACTATTGATGATATTGGTGATGGTTGCTGTCGCAATACCATTGGCCAGATCCGGTAAACAATTGGTGACCGGAGACATGCTGGCTGCAACAACAGGTATTTTCATGTTGTCCCGGATTTCGAACGTTCTCAAAGACTGGCAACCAGTTGTTTGATTGGTTACCAAAATGGTATAAAACCCTGCATTTTGTTGAATTATCTGGTTGGTACTGCCAATCGGCGTTCCGGATGCTGTTTGCCCTTCATACCATGAGTAACTGTAAGGGTCAAATCCTGGCACATTGACACCAAGCGCACCATTCGGATCATTTGGATTACAGCTCGTCTGATCATCAGAAAGAGACCCATTATAGGCTATCATTGGATAAACCGTGCTGTCTTCCACTTCTACCTGAACCGGATCGGATTGTACCATCCAGAAGGTATCCAAAGCATGAACATAGTATTTACCCGCAGTCAATCCATTGACGGCATTGCCACCGTTTCCTCCGTATTCCTGGAAGAATGGGTTGCCAGGGTTGTATGTTCCCGAATGCCAGTCGAATTCATATTTTGTAAAGGTTTCAGTCGAATCAGAAACTTTATAAATCGATGGTATGTTGATGCTTCCATTTGGTGGATCACAGTGTGTTTGCGCTACCGGAACCGGATTAAACTTCGGTTTCAGATAGACAAATGGCAGGTTCAATGCAGCTGTTGATACACAACCGGTAAGGCTATCTGTAACCTCAACAAAATATTGGGCATCTCTAAGGTATTCATGGGTTTGGACGGCATTGGTTGCATTCGCTTCTGCAAATAAACTATCTCCAACAATTTCATTTCGATACCATTTATACGAGTATCCAAGAGGGCTTTTACCCATTCCATCAGCTTCAAAAGATTCAGCTTCCAATTCACCAGTCAGTGAATTGATATTGTCATAATTCAAGCTGTAGTTATCTGAAAGCTTGGTCATACTGATCAATGGATCTTCTGAACGATCATTAACAATAACCTGTCTCGGATAAGATTCACATAAAGTGATATTGTTTTTGGCTATTGCATAGAGGGTATTTTCATGCAGACTATCAATAGGATCATCATATAAACCTGTATTATACATTGGTCCTAATGGTGTGCTTAAATTCCCAACAAACATATCTACTGAATAATTTGAAAAAGCAACGGGATCTGATATATGGTCTATTAGGGTTCCATTTACCAGTAGTCCATTGACCCAGAATTGTCCGTTTCCGGGCTCACACCAAGTGTTATCTGTTCCATCCGCATCAACGATAATGATTTCCTGTAGTTCATGGGTGACTTCGAATGAAACAGTTCTTTCACAGAATTCATCAAGGCTGGTATTATCAGTTACTTTTAGGTTATATATACCTTCACTCAGGGTAGTAATATTTGTAGTCCCTACTATAGGATTACCTAAGTCATCCGTCCATTCGAATGTAAAGTTTGTTTGTAAAGCATCCAGATCACTTCCACCATAGACAATTGCGGAAAGTTCACCGGTCGGAGTAGCCATGTCACTGCAAGAGTAATCAGGGCTGTCCATTGTGATATTGATGGTCGGTTTTTTGCTTACATTCTTAACAATCACCTGGGTAGGAGGTCCAAAATTACATCCGGTACTTATGTTTCTTGATTTCACATAATACGTTCCGACAGGTATTTCATTGGTTGGACCAAATCTACCGTCTACCGATTGAAATGCTGCCCATGGGTTTGTACCCGTATTGATTGCTGTTAAGTTTTGGTCGTATAATTCTGCTATTAAATCAAAATAGCCAGTTCCAGGTAGTGGAGGAGGGGATTCAGTATAGAATATGGTACCATTTCTTATTTCCCGAATTTCATCAACTGTGATAGAAGCATTTTCATCACAGATCGTCTGATCGGTATGCGAAACTAAAGGTGTAACAATCGAAATGCTTCCTTGTGTTAGTGTAAAGTCACGAGTTGTTGAACAACCATCATTGATGCCATCACCATCATTATCCGTAACAATAACCGTGTATTTGTCATCCTGGATGTTGGATACAACAGATGTATTTGGTGGAGTATCCGTACTTGCCACCAGTCCACCTAATGAATTAGTCCATTGCCAGGTGTATGCACCACCAGGAACCGGAGTCGCAATAGCGGTAAGCTGCCCGGTTGGGCTTATGTCATTACAGCTAAAATCAGGTGAATCCATTGTGATGTTTAATATAGGCGTTTGAGAATCATCATCGATGGTGACCTTTCTTATGGCTGTATAACACTGTGTTGTAATTTTTCGAGCAGATAAAAAGTAATCACCAGGTGAAAGATTCAACCAATTTGTCGCTGTATTTGGAACAACACTTATCTCGTTGCCATTTTCATCATCTATGACAAAATTTTCGAAATTATTCAAATTGAAGTTTGAACCATCAATGCTGATATCCACCAATGAAACCTCTCCATTGTGACCTATACAGTTTAAATTATCAACTAATGAGGCATTGATTGCCATAGCAGGTTGAATTTTTGGAAGGTTAATTGGCTCTGAATAAACACATCCCAATCCATCACCACCGGTTACTGTTAACTCAACCGTAAACGTTCCAGCATTTTTTCCAGAGATCGTTGCAGGATCGCCATTTAAAGGATCTTCTTCCGGCACTGTGGTTCCGTTGCCTTGATACCAGGCGTAGTCCACTTGCGTAACGTTGTAGGTAAAATCGTTAAATGAAGCATCTAGCTCTCCTGTAGCTATTCCGCCTGTGCATGAACTATCACTTACGACTACAAAAGGATTAAGCTCTAAGTCAAAATCTAAGCCAATGGTAAAAGGTAATGGATCAGTATAACATCCACCACTTCCTACAAAATCTTCCTGGGCCACAACGATATAGGTTCCTAACTCCAAGTCGGCAGCAAAATTGACCGGACCACTAACTGGATTCTCAATAACTCTGTAAGGAGTATCTGACGCATCAAATGAGAGGCCTTCATATATTTTGAAATCATAGTCACTGTAACTATTCCCAACGGGGAATGAAAATGGATCTACGTCAACACTTGCGCTTCCATTACTAGGTGAACAATTGGTTGCATCAGTTGATGTTAAGCCTTGCAATAGTGGTACACTGAATGATTGCACAAAAATGCTTGTGTCTTTCGAGCATAGTGAAAAATTGTCGGTTACCCTGACAGTATAGAACTTCGATTCCAGGGAATTCGCCGTAGTTTGCCAATCGTCGTCGATTGTCACTGTTGATAATATAGGGTCAGAAATTAAATTACCATCATGCCACTCAAATGTAAAACCGTCACCTCCAGGTCTTTCATTGAACCCGGGACTCTCAGCTTCCAATTCAATAGAACCATCTACATCACCGCAACTTACGATTGGAGTGACATTCACATTAAAGAATATCTCAGGAGCTGTTTCAAGTGTAACTGTTATCGGATCAGATGTACAATGTGTAAAATCATCCGTCACGGTTGCTATCCAATCTCCATCAGCCAAACCGACAAAATTCACCGTATCAGGATGTGTAACCGGGTTAGTTGACCTTGAGAATATAGTTCCTGAATTGTCAATGGTGAAAGTATAGGTTCTGTTATCAATTAAATCCGGAGGAAGTTGTTCAAGCGGTGATACACCCAAACCGATCAACCCATCATCAATCACACATGAAGTCAGATTTTCGGCATAAAGTGAATCAATGATTGGATCGTTTCCAGGTATATCTAAGACTGAAGCAAATTCTGTGCTTGCACATCCATTCTCATCAGTCAGCCTAACTGCGTATGTATTGCCTGAAAGTCCCGTGGCAACAGAATCATCCCGGACTATTGCAGCTGTTGGGATAGTTGGTACAACCGGGCTTCCGCTTGTATTGGTGATAAACCATTCAATCTGATTGACTCCATAACTTCCATCCGTTGATGCCACAACAATACCATTTGGCAGCGTCATGTCACAGGAAGAGTTGTTGTATGATGTTAAATCAAACACCGGATCTGTTGAATCATCGTCAATTGCAAATTCAATAGTGTCAGATGCGCAATTGAATGAGTTTAATGCGATGATACGATAATCTCCGGGAGGTAAAATGATACCATCTGCATTTGTCAAATCTTCAAAAATCCCGGTTGTATTAGAATAAATATCACCTGTTCCGATATTTTCCAGTTCGAAGCTATATCCGGCTGGGATTGGTTGCCCACCGTTTACTGTGGTAATCTCCACACCACTCATATATGGGTCCGTACATCGTACCGCATCTATAATGGTTGGATAATCCAACACAGGTTTAATGTTCGTGTCAATGATTTGCGCTAATACCTCATTGCTACAATTGGTAGTATTGTTGGTGATAACCAGTGCGTATGTTTCCTCTGCTAATCCAAATACCAGGGAACTATCGGGTGTATTAGGGAATGACACATTCGGAGTAACCAACTGGGTTCCACTTGAATTTCCGACATACCATTCGAAGGAATAGTTGGTAGGATCATAAACGCCTTCGTTCGTTACATTTGATACCTCTAATTGTCCATTTGGATTGTTAACATCACATGACGAGTTATCCGTTGCTGCAATGATGGCATCCGGGGTGATGGATTCATCATCTACCGTCACAGGATATGGATTAGACCTACATTGTGTTGTATCATTCACAATTACCAATTCGTAGTCGCCCGGCACTAAGTTATTCACATCAGCTAATGTTGAAATAACCGATCCGCTTCCCAGATCTGTCCAGTTAAAGGTGAAAATAGATGGATCAGTTGAACCGGCATCTGCGGCTGCATGTAATTCTCCATTGCCATTCGGGCCACAGAAAGTTGATGGCGCCGAATAAGCTGTATCTACTACAGGAAGGGTGATGCTTTGCCCGATATTCTGGAAATAAACATTCTGGCAATTGGTAGAATTGTTTGTCAACAATAAAGCATAAGTTCCTACCGCAAGCGTATCCAGGATCTCACCGTTGACACCTCTTGTCGAAGTAACAGGTGCTCCGGAAGTATCATTCACAAACCATTCGAATGTATAATCCGCAGGTGAGCCTACTGTAACGGTCGCTTCAATCCGACCTGTTGGTGGAGCAGGAGTACATGCATACTGTGGAAATACTTCAAAATCCGCTAACGGGATAACAGTCATGTCCGTAATATTCACTACCCGGCCCAGACTTTCGCAATTTGTGATAGCATCAACAATGGTAACTGTATATGTTCCGATATCCAGCATATCAAAGAAATTCGAGCTGGTCTCTGTGATCAGATTGGCAGGAACCACACCATTGCCGGCATACAAACGATAGTCGAAATCGGCAACGTTTCCGTTTGGAGTTACCGTAATGGTTCCATTTGGATTTGGTCCGCAAATATTCACAGGGGTAGTAACAGCAGTATCAATGGTCGGAGTGACGAGATTTTCAACAATTGCTGTATCCAGTATCGCCTCACAACCAGAAGTATCATTCACTACGATCAACCGGTAAATATCTTCCGGTAATTGATCAACATTTGGTCCGCCTGTATAACCAGGTCTGGCAGGTGTCACGTCGTTCAACCCTCTGTACCAGTTAAAAGTAAATCCGCTGGTCATCGTTCCACCCGATAAGTTGTCCACAGCAGAAGTGAATGAACCGGTTGGATTGCTCGGGTCGCAGGATATTTGATCTGTGGCATTTGTAATGATCGGCTGCGGTAACTGCCTGAGATCAGCGACATTCACGTTTTGCGATTCCGACGTACACATGGTCGAACTATCAATCACAATAACAGAGTAGTTACCCGGAGCTAAGTCAATAATGGTCTGTCCGACGTAATCTGCCGGAGTAGTAATATCCGCAATCAATCCATTATACCAAAAATACCCAACTCCTGAATTCAAAGGAATGCCTTCTTTTTGTGCGGTAGCGGTAACAGAACCATTAACAGCAACGCAGGAATAAACATCATTGATAACTGATGGAAAGACCTCCGGAGTTCGAACTTCATTGGTAACAGAGTCAGTTTTGGTCGCAAAACAACCTGTTGCCTGGTTAATGGCTGTAACGATGTACTCCGATGCTTCCAGATTAGTAGCATTGGCTCCAACACGAATAGGAGCTGCTCCGGGATCTGTCAGATATCTCCATTCAAAAGTATATCCGGATGTGATTGAATCTCCATCTACAATTACTCCTGCTGCCAGGGATCCATCGTAAGGAGGCAAGCAGGTGGTAAATGGTGATGTTTGTAATGTATAGATACTATCAACAACCTCCGGTTGGCTGCTAATCGTTACCGAAACGGTATCTGAATTACAGCCTGTGGATGGATTGGTAGCAAAAACATAGTAGGTAGTATCTCTCAAACCCGATTGAACAGCTCCTGTTCCGATTGAATTTGCTGGTAAAACAGAACCTTCAAACCAGTTGTACGTCAGGCTTGGAGGCGCCCCTGCGCCTGTTCCTGTCACGTAAATATCGTCCCAGGAATATCTCTCGCCACTTGCAGAGTTCTGAGCGTAAATCTTTATCCTTAAAGAGTTGCCGTTTATAGCTGAGGCTGTCGCAGTAGAGGAACCAAAATTGTCTGTGAAGCTTCCATTTGTGAGAGGGGTTTCTGCACCACCATCAAGGATATAATATACTTCAAGGAAATCACTTGATTCCATGTCGCCTGCCGCCTCCAGGAAAATCGAAATTCCAACATCAGTAACGGTTGAGATGTCAATATCTTCCGTTTCCCATATTACTTCGCAACCGGTGTTTTCCGCTCTGAAGCGTTCATTATCAACATCGATATCGTCACCACTATTATTACAGGTTCCATCAGTAGTAAATGCCCATGCCGTTGTTCCGGTATCTGCTGTATTCCCATTTAAACCCGCAAAAGTTTCTACCCAAACATTTCCAACAATAGTTCCGGAAACAAAGAAAGCTTCAGCTGACCCATTTGGTGTCAAATTTGGATCGCAAAGGGCATAAGGTGTTAGTGGATTGGCACCAATTTCAATAGTTTCACATCCTACAGTGATGATAACATTTGCCTCATCACAAAGTGCATAACATTTATCTGAATCCACATCGCACGTTCTGTATCGAATAGTGTCGGTTCCAACAAAATTTGTATTAGGGGTGTATCGAATAAAATTGTCATCACCAACCGAAATTACCTCCGCAAAACCGTTATCTGCCTGCTGGACAATGGTCGGAACAAATAAGTTGTCACCATCAAAGTCATTGTCATTTGATTCAACATCAACAGTTACAGGGGTATTAACAGGCGTTGATGCAAAATCATCGAGTGCTGTTGGTCGTGAGTTACCACCTAACAAACAAATTGTTTGTTCGTTATTCAGCCCGCCGGTTGAACCGGTAAAACCAAACCTTAAATCAGTGATACCATCAAAAACACCATTGATCATGTCATCGGTATGAGTCATTACCTGGTAGTAGTTATAATCCTCTGCATCCAGGATGTCCGGATCATAATTATCCGCCCAAAGTTCTAATGTTTGCGTTCCGTCATTATTTACAATCCAGTTAATTTTAAATGCATAGCAATTATTGTCTTCCGCATCTTTGTTCCATCCCCAACCTTCAATTGGAAGAATTGGTTGCAAACGATTTTGGAAGAGATTGCCATTTTGATCGTATCCCCAAATCTCTTGCTGTTGATTATACAGGTCCCCATCATAGACAACAGAAGTATGATCTTGTCCACTATATGGGCTTGCTGGTGGGGCACCAGAATTATTGGCTCCATCCTGTACATCACCATTATAATATGTGTCAAATTCTATAGCAACTGATGGCCAAATTCTGTGGTTGTCCCTCCAGGTTGTACCCGATCCATCAGGATGTGGCCCATCGATGGTATTATTGTTTACCCTTGAATTATGTAAGGCATATCCCAAGCCTCCACCATCATCACCAGTTGCGGCTTCTAAATCAAAGTTGCCACCGCCGCCGATGTCGACCGTTTGAGACGGATCAACATTTATATCGCGAGGGTCATTGTGCATCACAAAGGCAAATCCATCTGCTCCGTCACTATTCTTATGCCCAAAGTACATTACAAAATAAAGAGCGGTGTCCTGACTAAAGTCCCCTTTATCCCTGAACCAAACAGCTCCAAACTGGTTACCCTGATCATAAGTGATGGTAAAACATCTCTCTGATCTTTTAACCGCATCGTATTTGGGAATGAAAGGATCCTGGGCAAATGCGTTTGAAAGATTTAAAAATGCGATCAAAAAGATTAGCCAGGTTGTGATTTTAATATTCCAAAAAGAACTAAAACCTGATGTCATATATTTAAAAAATTATAGTCGGCTCAAAAATTCTATTATATATACCCTTTTAGCCGTTCAGGTGAATGTGTATAATTGATATATTCTGCTAAAAAAGGGCATATTTTTACTTTCTATGCAAGTGTTGAGGTAATATTCTGATTGATTTTCAACAAAATCGACGTTTTCCTGATATTACTGAAATTTATTACCTGTTGCCTTTGTTTAAAAAGGTGTGTTTAATGTGTTTCTGAGATGTTTATAATACTTTACTTTCTGGAAAATGTGAAGAAATGCATCTAACCCTTACATGATAAGTAAACTTACCGCATGATGGTGATGCTTCCTGTGTGAACTTCATCTGTACTGCACTGGATCACGTAGTAATATGTTTCTTCAGGAAGGTCTGTACCATTCATTTTTGCATCCCAATCATTGTTGTAATTAGGAGCTTCATATACAGTTTGCCCGTTTCTGTTCATGATCACAATGTTGCAGCCGTTGAATACTTCACTATTATCGATTACCCATAGATCATTCACACCGTCACCATTTGGGGTAAAGACAGGTTGAGCATCTACCTCTATCGTACGGTCACCTTCTACAAAAATTTCCACGGAAGCGGATCCTGTACACTGCAGGTAATTATAACCGGTAACTGTATAAGTTGTGGTTACATTAGGTGTTGCGATAGGATTTGATACATTTGCATAGTCCAGCGTTTCAACAGGGGTCCATTCATACTCTTCGGCTCCTGTAGCTTCCAGTTGAATGGATTCATCTTTCTTTATTTTGGTTCTCTCCGTCAGGATCTCAACGTGTACTCCGTCAATGGTATTGACGGTAATTGCATCGGATGAATTACAGGAGTTTCCTTCTGCAACGGCTGTTACTGAATATGTGCCACCGTCGGTAACGAATATTTCATGACTGATACTTCCATTGCTCCACTCTATATTAGACAGGGTTTCTCCAACAGAAAGCTTCATGGTATCTCCCTCACAAAGATCTACCTGACTGTCTGTGGCGCTTTCGTCGTTGACTAGAATGGCAATACCTTCTATGGCAGCAACGGTTATGGTTTTTTCTGATTTATCCGTACAATATTGGTTGCCATAGCTTACGGTCAGGCTTACCGGCTTAATTCCGGGAGTATTGTAAGTTCTTGTCGGTTGAAATTCGCCAGAAATATCATCAGAACCAAAGTCCCATAGATAAACAGCCTCCACACCATTTGCAACCTGCGATGTATTCGTGAAACTGACAGATTCGTTTAAACATGCATTTTCATTGACATCAAATGAAGCTATTGGAGCTGCTACTTTATTAATAGTAAATGTATTTGATGTGCTGCTGCAATCATAAATATTGGTAAATGTGGCGTAGTAGCTGCCTTCCTCTCCGGTTGTAAGCTTGTAATCCGTAGCGCCTGTTACCTGTTGACCGTTTCTATACCATTTGTAGGTTCCGTTTTCCAGATTTGCTACAGATAAGATGTTTTGCGTTCCTTCGCAGAAATTCTCTCCCTGAGTGGCGGTAATTTCCAATTCTGGTACAATGCTGATATCTATACTCTTGTAAACCGGATCAGTTTGACAACCATCTCCTTCGAGGACTAAGGAATATTTACCAGCGTCTTCACCAGAGGCATTGTTGACTTGCAAAGTGGGACCCAGATAAGTATTTCCATCAGGTGCCTGCCAAATATAGCTGACACCACTTACAATATTTGACTGCAGCGTCAGAGTGCTTCCCTGGCAAACTGCATCCGGACCTGTGACAGTAGGGGAAGGCGGTAAAACAGAACCTCCTGTTACGACTGTCACCTCGTTTGATTCACTTTCGCAGGCATCTACATCTGATTTGATCGTAACTATATAATCACCCGGTGTTGCAGCTCCATATTCAAAGCTTCCGATAGCTGTTGTATTACTTGATTTGTTTGTCCATGTATAATCGACTTTTAATGCTTTTGTAGCATTTAATGGAGAAGGATTTCCTGCACAAATAGGCTTTGGATCTTCCGGTCTGATGAATGCATCGACGCAATGTTGATTCCTTAAAAAGGCTACTTTGTTGATTCCGTCAATTGTATAGCTAATATCTGGTTTCCCATCTCCTGAAAAGTCCGCAATTTTCACATTTCTTTGAAATTCCAGTTGTCCAACTTCTTCCTGAACAAAAGATAAATTTCCGGCTGTTGATTTGTTTTCAAGAATGGTTAGAGGAGCCGTTGCTTCATTGGTTGCGACTACAAGGTCAACTTTTCCATCCCCATTGATATCACCGGCATCGATGCCATATGGTAAAAGACCTGTTTCATAAAGCAATGGACTGGCAAATGCTACCGAGTTGCCTGAGCTTTGATTGAGAAGAATATAGATGTTGTTTACAAAATTGACCACGGCAATATCCTGATCTCCATCCAGGTCGAAATCGCCTGTAGTGAGATTGATCAATTGTCCCTGAACCGGAATTCTGATTGCATCGTCGAAGTTTAACGCCCCGTTATTACTTCTGTTTATTGCCACGTAAACATCTGAGGCCAGGTTAGAACCGAAAACTATGTCGGGTTTGCCATCCTTGTTGATGTCCGTTATATCCAGGCCTAGTGTAATTCTGTCTGACCGGATCAGCAAGCGGTTGTCTCGGGAGAAGTTAAATTGTCCGGGAGTAGAGTTGTTTTTATAAATATGGACAAATGAATTACGTTGATCGGTCATGATAATTTCCGGTTTTCCGTCATTGTCCATGTCATGGATCTTGATTCTTCTGGAGCTGGCCTGAGTCGATGCGATATTAATGGTTAGGGAAACTACCGCGTCAAATTTAACTGCAGTTCCGCTTGAAATATTTCTGAAAAGGTAAAGCCTGTCGGCAATGTTGCCTCCTTTTCCGGCAATAAAGTCTTTTTTCCCATCTCCATCCAAATCGCCACAGGCTACGTTTCTGGTTTGTTCACCAAGGAAAAAGTTGTTGTCGTCGTACCGGGTAAACTGAATGGCAGATTGGTTTTCCGGAGTGGTATTAATATAGGCAGTAATGGAATAGTTCTCATCCCTGTTGTTGGTGGTCACTATGTCATTTAAATTATCTCCATTGAAATCACATGCGCAGAGATCAAAGAGACCGTCTTCTTCATTAATTAATAATTTTTCAGACAGCTTATCTCCATTAATACTTTCACTTCCATTGAAGCTCAATAAATATTTTTCTGATGTGAACCCGGTTAATCCCGAAGCTGTATTGGTTACTGAAACCTGGTCAAATGTTGCTCCGGCCGGAACCTCCACTTCAAGAGTGGAATTCGTGGCCGACAATACCTTAGCTTTCGCAGCGCCAAAAAAAACTACGTTTTGGCTGGTTGTCCCGGCAAATCCATTACCTGAGATCGTAATGACCTGCCCAACTGTTCCGGTAATTTTATTAATAGTTTGGATGTCCGGCTTCTGCGCAAAAAGTTGCATAGCAATCGCAGAAAGTAAAACCGTAGTAAGAAAAAAAGTCTTCATTTTTATAAACATTTACCGGGCCTATTGTACTGTCAATACCCACATATCCGTGAAGACAGAAGTGATCTGCTTAAACCGCTCAATCGTATCTTCACATTCTTGTTTATTATCTTCACTGTAGAACAGGTAAACATAGTAATCGGTCGTTTGCGAGATGTATCCGAATTTCGTGTAGAACCCTTGCATGAAAAGCTTGTCACTATATTCTTCCGCACCTCTGTAACTGTTAAATGTTCCGACGATTACATAATAACCTTTCTCCAGTTCTAATAAGTGGTCTCCCTTCGTCACGGTAGTCGGCCCGATATAGATACCTTGTTCGTCTCTGGTAGTAACCTCATCCTTTTTAGGACTATCAAATGTAGAAAGAAGCGATGGTTTTGAGGTTGGTTTCGTCGGGGTTGGTTTTCTTACCCTCTGCTGCTGAACAGTATCTTTTTTCTCTTCACTCTCATAGCCCTCCATGAATTCATCCAGATTAATTTCACCTGAATCATCTTTTGGCTGTGTAGTTTCTTTGCTTTCGAATGGATCATTTTCAACCTTGTAAAGGTTTTGGCCCTGTGTCTGCGTTTGGGTTTGAGTCTGGGTCTGGGTTCTTGCAGGAGGTGGCTGGCTGCCTCGCATTGTATTGAGCATCTGCCTTCTTCGCTGGTAAAAGCTTTTCTTGTTTTTCTCTTTCTCAGATTTGCCAAATATCAGACCCAGCTGAAATTCATGAGAACCATTGTTGAAAGAATTAACGGATGCCACTCCCATATCGTAGGCATATCCAAACCGGAAATTGTCTTTGATATTCAATCCAAAAAACGCAGATGCGCCATAATCAACACGATATGACCCACCAATCCATAAGAAATTTTTCAATATAAATCGCAGGCTTCCTTCTATCTGTCCATCAAAATCTTCGTAGTAATGATACGATACCCACGGATCAATGGCGAACGATTCTTCATTGACCACTATCTTGTAATTTAAAGTAGCTGTTGCTCGTCCTAGCGGATTGAATTCTCCTTGTTCAAATGAGTTTTCACTCAAAGAAGGGGTTTTAAATAGTTTTGGAAAGGATACTCCAAAATTGAATCCCTGATTGTGGTAAAGCAGCCCGGCATTTCCATCCAGAAAGATATTATTATCGAGAGCGCCAAGTAAGGCGGGGTCATTCCCAATGTTGACATTTGTGAAATCTACAGAGTTAAACCCAGCTCCTCCGGAAAGGGCAAAGCTCAGGTAATGATTGTCTTCATCAAAACGTGCCCGAAAGCCTACGGTAAGTAGTGCATGGGTAGTAGAGAGAATCCCTCTCTGATCGTTGTAGATGTTGATGCCAAATGGTACAACTTTGGCAATAGGCATGTGGAAATTGACGAAGTTGGTTACGGGTGCTCCTTCGATGCCTGTCCACTGTTGTTTTCGGCCTGCAAAAATTGCCGGTCTGTTTTCATATCCTGCGAAGGCTGGGTTTTGGAAGTAAGGGTTGAAAAAGGTTTGTGAGCTCAAAGGTAATTCCTGACACTGAATATCGTGAAGAAAAAAAAGTAATAACAATATAATTAAAAAAACCTTATTCATACACTCCTATATATCACTGCATTACCATGGACTACTTAAGGTAACCCATTATTAGCACATTAGGATGGTCGTTTTCCCTGGTTTAACTAAAAATTTAACAAACACCTCGTAACAGACTTTAAAATAAGTAAAAAAAATCGTACCCATCTATCTCGTAAAAATACAATTGTAGGGAAAATATTACTTGTATGGTTAATATTCGAGTAATAGTGGAATTAAAATGACAAATTGCGGTCACAATTAAGGGGTTAATTGGTATTCAGTAGTGATAATAATTTTTTGTTGTGTTAATTCTCGAACTATATGTGAGGATTAATTGATTTTTAGACTGGTGTATGAAACGTAAAATCGGATTGTTGTTTTTGCTGATAGGGATCAGCCTTTCGTGTTACAGTCAAATTGAACTTGGAGTACGACTTGGTGCCAATGCATCAAGAAGTGTATTTGATGATAATGTGTACAAGAAGTTTAATGATTCCAAATATAAAATTGGATATCAGGCTGGGATTGTAGCTGTTTTTGAAAACAACAAAAAGGATAAATATGCCTTGCTAACCGAATTATACTATTCCAAAATTGGCAGAAAAGTATCCAGTAGTGGAAATGAATTTACAGCCAATACAGCCTCATATAATTATCTTCATATGCCAATTATGTTCAGGATGAGATTTAAGACCAACTATTTCGATTGGTATATGTCAGTTGGGCCACAAATAAGTTATTGGCTAGGTGGAAAGGGTGTTTATGAAGTGTTTGATCCAAACTATCAGTTGATCACTTCATATGATTATGTCATCAACTTTGACGAACCCATTGATGATTTTGGTTATATGAATATGCTTGATGAATACAACCGATGGCAGCTGGGATTAAGCGTAGGAACTGGAATACTCCTGGAACTGAACGATGCAGATCGAATCGCCCTTGATCTTCGATATTATTTTGGGCATACTTACCTTGGAGAAAAGGAGGGAGGCTACATTCCCAATTCCGGCCTGGACGACAATTTTGAATCTACCAATCAATCACTGGAGCTCTCCGTTATGTATACTTTTGATATCTACCAAAAAGCGAGGTACGTCAAAAACAAATACAAATAGTACTTGTTATAAGTTAGGTTAAAAATTATCCGCCTTTTTATTCATTCACTGTCTTGACAAGTGAAAGTTATTTTTCTATCTTCTATCTTAATCTTATTGGGTCCAGGTTAATACTTGTTTATGAACAACAACAAAGGTTTCGATAAAAAGGAAATAACGGAGTTTAAAAAGAAAATCTCTGTCGGAAATGGACTGTATTTACTGAATAGCGAAGAAGAAAACACTGATGATTTTGTTAATTTTTTCTTTCTTGGTAAGTACGAAGGAAAAGATGTGATCTATGATGCAGCTCTTTATACACTAAAGTTACATCACCAAAGTGAAATGTATGAAATTGCCGAACATGAAGCGGCCAAGAAGTTTCCTCATTTTAAAAAGATAACCTACGAAGAAGATGAATTTGGGGATATTAAAACGTTAGATGACCTGGAAGAGGAAATAGGACTGTTTATGTCAGAAAAGATGATGGAAATGGAGGAGGAAGAAACGGTAAAGGTACAGGAGTTTTGTGAGCTCGATCCTAACTTGTCTTATGGTATAGGTCTCGATGCGGCATTAAATTACGACCATATTGACGATACTTTGATTCGTAGGTTTATCAAGGAATTCAATGACGATAGTTTGGAGTTGGATACCACACTTTATTCGTTTCAGATGGAAGAGGATTTTGAGGATTAGACTAATCCAGTAGATTGATTCTAAGAGTCTGATAAAAATCCAGGGTATTGGATTTCAATTTGTTCAGGTCCTTGATCTCATGTCTGCGACATATTTTTACAAATTTGTTTTGCGTGATTTGCTCCTTCAAATTCTCATGATCTAAATTACTGATTTTAACATAGCTCTGATCGATTTCATGTTGCCAGGGGTTTTTACCCACATAAAATAGTTCATTTTTTATTTTCGTATAATCCACCAGGATCTTTCCCTTAAAATGAGAGAGGTACTTACCCTTTAAGATTAAGTTGTTACTGTAAAAATTCCCCCACCAAACGATTGTTCTGAAGGCAAAAATATTTTCTTTTTTGAATATCGATGGAAAATCCAGAACCAGGTATGGAAGTCCATGAAAATTTTCGCCTTTGCTGATTTTACCTGCCGGAATTTTGAAATTGTGAATGGGATTTTGCTTAAGATCAGTTTCCAGACATTCACGAAGAAAGGACAGATTCTTGAAAAGTTGTTTAACCAGTTCGTTTTTTCGGAGTATGTATTCGGATTTGCTTATAAAATCTATGTCATCCGAACTAAATCTTTTAACCTCCATTATATCATTGGATCAGGTTTTTGAATAATCTGGATAATTACCACATGCCTGTCCCCGTCCTGATCTTGAAGGGTAACTTTTAGAATGGGGTTGTCAATATCTGCTCTTTTCTCGAAACCAATAATTTTGTGTCCATCGAGGTTGTCACCAATCTTATCTTTCAACCCTTCCAGGATGTTGGCAAATTCAACTTCTAGGGGACTGGGATTATAAGCTGTAGTTTTCATCTGTAAATCTTTTGCTTTAAAATGGTCAGATGCCCTAAAGGGATACCCTTCGGGAGAACCTTTGACGATTAAAATAATCTTTTAACAAAACAAAAAAGAATGATGATTTTAATCGTGTCGGTTTCATAATCAAAAAAATTAATTACCATCTAATTAACGAGGAAGCCCAGGTAAACCCACTTCCAAAAGCAGCCAGGCATATCAAATTACCTTCCTTAATTTTACCTTCCTGCCAGGCTTCACTAAAAGCAATGGGTATGGAGGCTGCAGTGGTGTTACCATATCTCATTATGTTATTATACACTTTTCCTTCCTCAAGTTGAAGCTTTTCCTGAAGAAAGTTTGATATTCTTAAATTAGCCTGGTGCGGGATCAAAAGGTCAATGTCTTCTTTGGTTAAATTGTTAGCCTGTAAAGCTTCATTAATTACTTCAGAAAATCGAACAATAGCATGTTTAAAAACCATGTTCCCGTTCATATGGGCCCGAATAGAAGTGCCTTCCAAAATCTCATTGTCCAATCGTACCTTTCTGCTGCTTCCGGGATCTTTCACATATAGTTCTTCGGCAAAATCTCCATCAGCATGTAAATGAGTAGATAGAATTCCTTTATTTTTTTCATCAGTCGGCTGAACCAGGACCGCACCGGCGCCATCTCCAAATATGACAGAAACGTTTCTGCCGCGAGTGGTGAGTTCGAGTGCCGATGATTGGATTTCTGCTCCGATAACCAAAATATTTTTATACATGCCTGTTTTGATGTATTGATCGGCTACTGAAAGTCCGTAGATAAAACCTGAGCATGCATTTCGTATATCCAGGGCGCCAATTCCTTGCAGACCCAATTCACGTTGCATGATCACACCGGAACCAGGAAAAAAGTAATCCGGAGTAATGGTTGCAAAGACGATAAAGTCCACGTCTTTTACATCTACCCCAGCTCGCTCAAGCGCCATGCGTGAGGCTTTTGCAGACATGTTGCCTACTGTATCTTTATCAGGATTGAAAAATCTTCGTTCTTCTATTCCGGTCCTTTCCCTGATCCACTCATCACTCGTGTCCATGTGTTTTTCCAGGTCAAAGTTGGTCACAACGTTTTCTGGTACGTAATGCCCCACACCGGTGATCTTTGAATATTTCATAAATATCTAATTTGTCATACCGATGAATATAAGAATGATCTTCCCACTGTGATGAGATTTAGTTAAAATAAGAGTAATTCGTCGTTTGGGGGTCAGTTTTTGATAACAAAACAACTTTCAATACGACTCCCAGGTCACTCATCCTTAAATGTATAAATATTTTTTGAAGAAAATACAGATTAATGATATGATCGTGGCGGCTAGTTAAAGAGAGTGTAATTTCCAAATTGATCTGCTGGAGGAGTATGTCGGATCAAATCCGCGTAGTCATTCCTGACATTATTGACCTGGGGAGAAACGGAATACATCTTGACGAGATCAGAGCTGACAGGTTTTAACAATTCGAGATGTTCCTCGGCTGTGAGCGAATCATCCAGCCAAAGTTTTTCCTGGTCTTTTTTAAAGATAACGGGCATTCTATCGTGGATCTGCGAAATAGTCTGGTTCGCCTCGGTTGTTACGATGGTGAATGTGTGCATCATTTCACCCTGGTCATCCTCAAATTCTTCCCATAACCCTGCGAATGAAAATAATTCATCATTAACTAACTTAATGCGGTAAGGAACCTTTGTTTTCTTTCCAATTGCTTTCCATTCATAAAAACCATCAGCGATCACCAGGCACCTTCGGTGTTTTAAAGCGGTTTTGAAAGAGGCCTTTTCTCCAAGTGTCTCTCCTCTGGCATTGATGAGCTTTTGGCTAATCGAATTGTTTTTCGACCAACTTGGAATAAGTCCCCAATAAAAAAATGAAAGGCCCTCTGGGCTTTCATTGGTGATAATTGGAAGAATCTGTGTCGGAGCAGCATTATAGCGACTGGAATAGCTGGAAGGAACAGCTACATCAAATCGTTTTTTTATTTCTTCAGCTTTGGCAGTAATAGTGTATCGTTCGGACATGGTGATTTAAAAGCGTAAATTATTCTTTTGAAAGACCATTGGCAAATTCTAGTGCGCGTTTTTCCGACCAATAAATCTTTTGTTTGTTGAATGACGAGAATCCAACGTGCCCACCCTTCACAGAAGGTTCAAAATGCAAGTATTCATGTTGTTTTGCAATGTCTGATGGAAAACATTCGGAGGTCAGAAAAGGATCATTATACGAATTGATGAGGAGAGTTGGAGTTTTGATTTTTGATAAATAATAAATGGAGCTGTTTTGTTCATAATAGTCCATGGCATCTTTAAACCCGTGTAAAGGCGCCGTAAAAAGGTCATCAAATTCATACAATGAATTAATTTTGTGTAGTCGGTTAAGCGGGTATGATGATTTGAGCAACTCTTTTTTCAAATTCACTTTTAATTTTAGAAATCGAAGAAAGCGTTTTTCATAAATGAAGTTATGAGGTTTTTCCATCTCCCTGCTACAGGTGTATAGGTTTAGCGGCGCCGAAAAAACACATGCTCCAATTACTAATGAATTTGCTTGCTCTCCAAGATATTTTAACGAAAGGTTGGCTCCCAGGCTGAAACCAACCAGAAAGACTTTTTTGTAATGCTTTGAAGCATACTTTACCATTGAATCAAGGTCATAGGTTGCGCCGCTATGGTAATAGTAAATCTGATTATTAATTTTTGAACCACATCCCCGGTAATTCCATGCGATAGCATCCCAGCCATTGTTTACAAAAGCATTGGCCATTCCTCGGACATAGGGTTTGGAAGAGTTGCCTTCCAGTCCATGGGAGATGATGACAACTTTGTCACCCGGGTTTTCTCTATACCAGTCAAATTGCAGGAAATCATCATCGGGCGTATTGATCTCAGTTGGGATAAAAATTCCAGGCTTTATCTTTCGCAAAATGGCCGGATATATGGTCTCCAGATGCCTGTTGAACAAAAACTTTGGGGGATGATAATGACTTTCTACTAAGGGCATAACAAATAAAAAGGGTAATATCTGAAAATATTACCCTTTTTACTTAATGTCGTGGCATTAATTGCAATTTTTAATTGCCTGCTTATCGCATTTGATTGAGCAGATCGAGCTTTCGCTCTGAATCTAACTTTTAACTATATTTCAAAGTGCGTCATCTACCTTACTTATACGATTCTCCTAAATTTCCGGTTCTAATTTTTTGTCAATTTTTATAACAAGATGGTTATAAAACCGTTGATAAATGCAAGTGTATATTCTTGATTTAGTTTGTAGTAAAAATACGAAGCCATTTCATTTACCAAACCTGAAGTGGCTTCTATTTTTTGTTCATTATCCTGGATCAATCCAAAAAAATGTGGGGGAGTGTTTATAAAAGCTCCAAAGTGCAGCAAATCAAATATCAAATAAATCACAAATTTGAAAATCCAACATACAAATATTTGATAACTCGGTCATTGTAAATTGATATTTATTTGTTGCTTGCGTTTTGAAAATTGGGATTTCTATCAACTATGTTTCTTCAATCCTTAGAAGTTTTGCTTGATCCCTTATTCTGCTGAACCATATCTATGAGGGAATCCAGATTTTGAGAAATAATTTTTTTCGGATCTTTACCGTTATTAATCGCAAAGGAAACAAAATTGACTAATAGAGAGGTTAAAACAACATCTGGGTTTTTTGCCAGCCCCTTAAAATTTATGGATGAATTTAATTTGGTACCAATTTTGTCAATGTTTATTGTAATTTTGCCTTTGACCTCGTCATGAAATTTCATAGAACTACAATTATCTTTTTATTATGATGATAATAATACATTAAAAATCTTTTAAACTACAGAAAAAGAAGTTCCACAATTCTGTAATTTGCGCGAAAATTTGAATAGAAATTGTATCAACTAATTACACAATAATGATAAACGCGAACACAAACCCTCTTAGAGCATTAAGTAAAATCTTTTTTTTCTTGATGTTAGCTGTTGCATTGTCAGCAGGATTTACTTCTTGTAAAAGTAAAAAGAAGCTGGCGCAGCAGGAAGCTGCTGAAGCTCAGGCTCGAAAACTGGCAAAAGCCAAAGCGGACCTGGAGTCCATTTTGACAGACGATTCTCAAACCATCAGTGAAAAGGAAGCGATTCTTAGTGCCGTTAAATCACTAGATATATCAGATCCTGAGCTTGACTCACTTATTGCAAGGGCAGAAAGGCATATATCAGATCTGAAAGCTAAGGCTGAAGAAGAACGTTTAGCCAGGGAAAGGGAAGAAAGAATGAAGACGGATGCAGTAATGGGCAGTAAAACCCTGGATGAATATTTTAGCTCTATTGCCAACGCTCCTTCAATCGATCAGGCTAATAAACTAATCTACGAAGCCATGGATCAATTTTCCGGCCCTGACACACCTGTATTAATTATTATTTCCCAGTATGACGGTCAAAAGGATTATGATCGTCCAACTACAATTAGTAAATACCTCAATTATTTAAAGGATCAAAAGAAAAGTGTCAATAAAGTAGAAAACGTGGTTCTGGATTCAAGTGGTAAAATCAAAGAACTGGAACTAATCAAGAAATAAAAACACACACTCATGAAGAAATTACTTTCAATCACCATATTTCTTGTCATGGCAACCATGGCATATGCTCAACAACCGGATATCAGTCCTGAGAGAAAAAGAGCTATCGACTCCCTCGCGATGGAAAAAGTAAAAGATCTGAGTCGTTATATTTCCATCATCGGAAGTAAAGACACACCTTTTTCCGAGGCAAACAGGGTCATTGACCGGGCCATGGAATTATTCTCTGATGGCGCCCAAATGGGTGTTTCCTCTCTCAATACCAAGGAGGTAAAATACTACGGAGTCAGAAAATATTTCGAACGATTGATGGCGCTGAATTACGATCAGGTTACCATCGAATGGTTCAACATTCACTACATCTCAGATCTGGTCAGACAACCAGATGGCAAATATGTTGGAGTGATTACCATCTACCAGAAATTCACCGGAATAAATGATGATGGAATGAAGTATGTCGATATTACCAAGAAAGATATTACGGTCTATGTGGAAAGAAAGGAAACCCAGATAGGAGGAAGGATCATAGGATTTTGGGATGTGTTGTTGGGTGATATCCGGGTGACAGAAACGCGACCGGCTAATTAATATTGGTACATGAAGAAATTAATTTTTGGGTTCATCATCTGCATAATTTCATTTGCCAGTCAGGGACAGGTTGTAACCAATTATCTGGGTGATGAATCTTACTTTTATGCACAAACAAAACAAATAAATCAGTTTTTCAGAAGATTTAATGCGGAAGAAAACCTTCAGGGTGAGCGATTATATAAGGGTGATCGGCACTACCGTGATCCTGAAAATCGAAAGAGCTATATCAAGATGCTATTTGATATTGAAAGCTCAAAGATTGAGAATAATCTGAAGAATGAATTTATTGATGAGGTAACTGATAAAAACGAACCCGATTACCTTGATTTCTACGGAGGAGAATGGTTTGCTGAAGTAACGGCGAAGTTTAGATTCAATGGCAAAACGGAAACTGCTGTTATTTTCCTCAAACTGGAACACGAGAATCTTGGTATGAAATGGGTAATCAATAAAGTTTATTTTAAACCATTCTCAGAGTTGTTTTTTACAGACTCAGTTACCAATAAATTCATCCATCCAATGAGCCATGAGCTGGATTTTATGAATCTGATCAAGGTATTTGAAGATAAAGGCCAGGTGGAATATTATTTTGACAAAGACTATCATCCTGACTTTAAAACCATATTTTTATATGAAATTAAAAAAGGAGGATTAGCTTTTGAAACCATTCAAAATGTGAAATTTCACTTTTTTCAAATAGAAAATTGGTATTTTGAAATATCAGAATTTAATCGAAGCAGTAAAAACAGTGGATGGCTTATTTCCGCATTAACCAAAATTCCGGAAGACCAAAAAGAACTATTGTTAAAGTATATCTATTATGAAAAATAGATTGATTCTAGCGTCTGTTTTTTTTATCTATTCTTTTTTGGGATTTGGACAGACCGCCGAGCAAATCGAGCAATATAAAAAGAACGCAGAGGAATTGGTTTCCTTTGTGGAGTACATGTTCAATGCACTTGGAGATGACGAATTATCCGTCAGCGATAAGGATGTCATTGTCAACCAGAGTTACCTGAAAGCTTTCAAGGACAGTAAGGTACAGGTCGAAGATGATCTGATTGCCGGTAGAGAGGTAGTCACCAATAAGGATGTTCAAGCTTACCTGAAGGATATTGATTTCTTTTTTGAAGAAGTAAAATTCGATTTGCGTATAGAGGAGATCAGGCAGGGAGTAAATGAAAATGAGGAGCTGTTTTTAACAGTCAAACTGAACCGACACCTTCAGGGGACCGGAATAAACGGAGACAGCATCAATAACAACCAGACCCGTTTTTTTGAGATTAATATCGATCAAAAACAAAAGGATATTCGAATAGTCAGTATTTATACCACCAAACTAAACGAAGAAGAAGAGTTGGTTGCCTGGTGGAAAAAGCTTGCCCCTGAATGGAGAAATCTCCTTGGTAAGGGGATCCACGTTGGCGATGGTCTTTTTCTGAAGGATGTTACCATTGTGGAGGAGGATAAATTTATGGCCAATGGTCAGGAACTTGATAATTCCATTTTCAGAATACCCTTGCTGATCAAACGGGCGCAGCAATATACCCAGCTTGATCTGAGCAATAATAAATCAATTACTGAAATCGAAGCATTGTATGATCTGTCGGATCTGAAAAAACTCGACATTTCCAACACGGCTATTTCATCCCTTTTTCCATTGCGGAACCTTACTACGCTTGAAGAACTAAATTGTTCCAATACCTTAGTTGATGACCTGGATCCTTTGAAATATTGTATGGGGCTTGTCAAGCTCAATATTTCCAATACCAATGTGGGCAAAGTAGATGTTTTTACTGGTTTTCCCCGACTAACGGAATTATATGCAAACAATCTGAACCTGGACACAGTGTCGGCAATCGGTTCGTGTAAAAACTTAACGGCACTATCCCTGGAAAACAATGAAAGTATTGTTGACTTTTCTTTTTTGGGTTCTCTGACAAATTTGACAGATCTGCGATTAAACGGAACCAATATCAATGATACATCACCCCTAAGTTCTCTTGGTAAAATCACTGATTTAGGCCTTTCCAGTACAAAAATCAAAGATTTACATGCCTTGTCTGAAATCAAAAGCCTGGAAAACCTGAGCATTAATCAGACACCGATTGCAGACATTAAGGATTTGGAAAGCCTGAGTCTGAAACGCGTCTATTGTGAGGGAACTTCCATGGAAAGAGATGAGATTCTTGATTTTATAATGTCCCATCCTAAAACGGAAGTGATATTCCAGACAACAGAATTGGAGGAATGGTGGGAAAATATGCCGGAACCATGGAGGGAAGTTATATTCGGAAAACAGGAAGTAGAAGGAGACCCTACACCGGAGACCTTACATCACCTTGCGCGTGTTGATTCGATCAATATTTCAGGCAATAAAGTCATAAATGATATTAAGCCTCTTGATAAAGTTCTTTTTCTGAAAAAGCTGGATTGCTCATTTACGACTATCACAGATCTGAGCCCTATAAGCGAACAGAAGTATTTGAGAAAAATTGATCTTTCCCATTCACCTGTTGTTGATATTTCGCCATTGCGAGGAGCTGACAGCCTCGTTTGGATCAGGGCTACCTCTACAAATGTTGAAAGCATTGAACCATTGGAAGGACATAAAAATTTAGAATACCTGAACTTTGACCGGACGAATGTAAAATATGTTGGCGTCATCAATTCTCTCCCTTCTTTTCGGATCGGTTACTTTGATCAAACTCTCGTGACGGATGAGGATGTAATCGAGCTGAATTACGAGGGGGATGAAGCAACAATGGTTTACAAAACCGAACATTTAATGGAATGGTGGGGACAGCTTGATGACGAATGGCAAAATATGTTTCGAAAAGCGCTTGGATTTAATAAGGTGCCAAACCGTGAAGAAATTCATAAGCTGGCCGGATTGGACAAGTTTGTCGTCAAAAGTATTTCGATAAGGGATATTTCAGCGATGGAAGAGTTTGTTAGGCTCAGGGAGTTGAGGTTTAATGATACCCAAATTGCAGATATTTCCCCGCTTGCCAAAATGAAGAAGCTCGAGATTCTTGATTGCTCACGAAATCCGGTTTCGGATCTTGCACCACTTTCAGAACTTTTGAAGTTAAAAGTTGTGCATGTTGAGAATACCCAGATTAAAGATATCGATCCGCTTAGCAATATGATACAGATGGAATCATTGAAGTTTTCCAATACCGAAGTGAAAGATCTTAAACCATTGAGTGATCTTTCCAATTTGAAAGAATTAGAATTCTCCAATACACGGGTTAAAAATATTAAACCGATCCTCGACCTTCCCAATCTTGTAATGTTGAAATGTTTCAATAATAGCATCAGCGATAAATGGATTGATGAATTCAAGGCACTTCATCCCAATTGTGAAGTGGTTTATTATTAGATTTTTTATTGAAAACTTTTTAATCGATACTTAACACTAAAATATTTAGTCTAAAACTAATTTAATTGGTATTTTTAAGTTCGGAATTGGATTTGTAAAACCGGGCTTATGTGTAACAGGTATGTTCTAGCGAGCAGCGTTCGAGCCATAGAAAAGGAATTGTTGGCCGACTTTAATGCTCCATTTTCTCCATTTTATAATGCTCACCCGGGAGAATATTACCCTGTTGTTTTAAGTGAAGATGCGAAAAAGATCCAGTTTTTAAGGTGGGGTCTGATCCCTTACTGGTCAAAGTGGGGAAACATCAATTATAATTACAATGCTTTCGTATCCGACCTGGTAAAACATTTCGCTTACCGCCTGCCCATTCGAAAAAAGAGATGCCTGGTCCCGGCAAATTGTTATTATTGTTGGATCAGGGCTTCTACGGGTAAAACACCTCATGTGGTTTACATTAAGGATCAGCGGATATTTACAATGGCCGGGGTGTATGATTCCTGGAGAGATAAAAACTCAAATCGTTTAATTTTTTCTTTTTCTATTATCGCTGGTTATAGTAATAAAAGGATAGCCAAATTCAGCCCTGTTATGCCGGTAATAATCCCTCCATCCAGAAGGGAAAAGTACCTTCGGGAATCCATTCAGCTTCAGGAAGTTATGAGAATGTTGAAACCTCTGGAGTCCGACCAGTTTAACCTGTACCCGGTTTCGAAAAAGATCTGTAACCTGACCATTAATTCTAAAGAGCAGGTCATGCCGGTGGGTGAGCGCCTCTATCGGGAATTTACCTATCAACCAAAGGTTTATCAGGATTATTAGGTCATGGGATGGGTTCCTGAAGTCCTATCAGAAGGTGATTCAATGTTCAGTGAGGCTTTTTATTTCTTTCATTGACAATTGAGGGTGGTCCTTAAGATAGGCGTGGAGCATTCTTTGATAATTCGGAATGGACCGTAAATACCAGTCGAATCTTTTTTGTCTTTTTTCTTCTTCGCTAAGATTCCAATTAATTGTTTGATGTCCCCTTAGTCGCACTGTAATATTGGACATAATGATTGCTGCAGCTACCGAAATGTTGAAGCTTTCCGTGAATCCGACCATTGGAATTTTCACTTTCACCTCGGCCGCATCAAGAATTTCCGGCGATAGTCCTTCGCGTTCCCGACCAAAAAACAATGCTGATTTTTTCGACACATCAAATTCATCGATTGGAATACCCTCCACGTCAGGTGTTGCTGCTACAATCTGGTAGCCCGCATGTTTTAAGTCAGAAAGGCAATTTGCAATACCCTTTTCTGACTCAATGTAAGTAAATGTGTCTACCCACTTTTCGGCTCCGCCACTCATTCCTTTTGAGACATTGTATTGATTGTTTTTCTGGATTACTCTCATCTCCTGGATGCCAAAACAGTCACATGTTCTGACCAGGGCGCTGGCATTGTGGTCCTGATAGGTATCTTCAGCAACAATGGTGAAATGTTTGGTTCTCAGGGAAAGTACTTTCTCAATTTTCTTTTTCCTCTCATTGGTCACCAATGTGGATAAAAATTCAAATAATTCTTCCATGCTTTTGTTAAGAATATTATTCTCAATATAGGGAAATTTGAATTTTAGCATGGGTAAACATCAAGTGACAACACCTTAACACTCCACCTTTGATGAGAACAATCGAATCTATTTCAGGTCATAAATATTCCTGATTTATTGAGTTTAACCGATGTCCTTTACATCTCTCAACTTGTCCAGAATTCTGTTCAATTCAGTAGCCTCTTTTTCAGAAATGACCTCCAGATTCTTTATTTCATTGTCAATGATTTCTGAAAGTTTTTCAAGAAACTTCAGGCCTTTTTGCGTGATCATAATGTCAACCTGTCGTCGGTTATCGGGGCATGTTTCCCTCCTTACAAGGTCTTTATTTCTAAGCTTTTCCACCAGTCTTGAAGTATTCGACATTTTGTCAATCATCCTTTCGGTTAATAATTTCAAAGGAGCAGGCTTTGGATATTGCCCTTTCAGGATCCTCAGTATATTGAATTGCTGGATGGAGACGTTATGCGGTTTTAAGATTTTATTTTGGCGGGAAAGTAGCCAGATGGAAGTGAAATTAACGTTGATTAAAGCTCGCTGATAGACATTTTTAAATTGTTTCTGCTGAATTTCGTCTTCGAGTCTCATTGAATATTTGGATTGATAGTTAAGACCAAATATATACATTAATGACAATTGTTAAAACATCTGTTACACTTGTTTCTATATAGAAGCTACTTTGTAAGTTAGGCGGAAAGCCCATGAGCCTGAATCCAGTTTATTGTCCTGGCCATAGTATATTCCAAGTCCAAGTCCTAAATAAAAATATTTGTAAAATTTGATCCTTGCAACGTTGTTGAACTGCAGCCCGGTCTCCCATATGCCTTCACGATAATCTGTTAGTTCGACATTGTGATGATTGTTTAGGTCGCTGGAAAGTAGTCCATATCCAATATTAAAAGCCAATCCTAACTCTGGTGACATTTTAGCTTTATTTGGTTTTCCAATCGAAAAAGAATGAAGGTAAAAGAAATTGGTGTACCGGTCTGAAATGTATTCATAAAGCGGGATGGTCTGAAATGAATTCCTGAAGATAATGCTGCTGAGAGAAGAATCATTTCCCGGAGCGAGGAACATCAGTTGGTAGGGAAGAGCAGTGTTAAGTATTCCAAAATCCCAGATCAGCTCAATGCGATTTCGTATTAAAGGTTTAAAAACAAAGTTGAAATTTCCATTTAACTTAAAGTATTTCAGATCGTCGCTATTATCAAATCTTAACCCGTTTGCCAGGTTAAAACTTGCAGAGTAAAAGAACTTTTTGTGAAGAAATAGAAGATTGTTGACGCTATTGCTAATGGTTGGGACCTTGCCGATCTTTAATTGTAATCCCAACTCATTTGCATGAAAAACGTCCAAAAGATCCGTTGGATCCTCTGTTGTTGAGAACCGGTAATCACTTAAAGATGTTAATTTGAAGCGGTTCAGGTATAGTTTGGTTTGTATTTGGTTGTTCACGTGGTATTTCCACTCCGGCTTGAATGACCGGTACCGATCCATTCTCGAGGTAAAAATATTTCTGATCAAATCTTCCGGTTGATTCAGGTAGGTGATTTTGCCTGGTTCGTAAAGATCATTCGTATATGAGATCTGGAATTGATTTTGATTAGTTGATTGTTGATTGATACCTACATTAAAACCGTATTTTGTGAGCTGGTCCTTTAATCCATATCCCCAATAAACGCCAAAAGAAAAGGGTTCTGTTAACTCCTGTTTTGTCTGAACGCCCAATCCAAGCCTGACAAATTCAAATTTATTGAAAGCAAAAACATTATTTAGATACACATATTTAAGGTCAATTGCTAACCGGTTATCATAAAAATTGAGCGCTAACCGCATCCAGTCATCAAAAGTATATTTTCCCGGCTTTTCATTTTTGTCTAGCAATTGCAGGTTATTTTTCTTTGCTTCCAATAAGTCATCATCTTGCCAGGTTGTGTCAGTGAGAGAGTTCTTAAAAAAGGTTAAGTTTAATTTTTGCAGATCGTCAGTTTTGGTGTGCCTGTAAAAATTAAAATTGTGAGAATCAAATATGATTTTGGTATCCGATTTGAAATCAGGGTTGAGTGGTGTGTAGGCTTCCTGGTAAGTTTTCTCCGGGATCCGGATTTCCGGAAGAAAGCGAAATGAGAATGAATAATTGAGCCTGTAATTACTTTCAGGATAATAACTTAGATGAAAAACATCCTCTCCATCATTTACATACATTATCAAACAAAATAAATCCGGTTGAAGAAGTTTCCCTTTCAAAATGGCAACCTCCAATGAGTAATTCTGAAAAGACCCGGCATAATAAAAGTCAAACTGGGTAGGGGCATTTTCATAAAGAGGATTGGGAATTTTGATTTTTGGCAATACATAGTAGTTTTGGTCGATGAAAAAGTCAGGCATTTTATAGGAAAGCAACTCGGAATCAAGAGAGTCCGAAAGTATATTTTTTATTTCCAGTGGTTTATAATAGACCTTATCATCCTGGTTTATTCTGTTTTGGAAGACGGGTTCATAATCTTTATTAAGATGCCAGCCGGTTCGAATATGTCTTTCCCTTCTATAAGATTCTATCTTTGAAATGGTGGTAAACTGTAATTCCTTGATAAAATCATGTGGCTTTTGGTGGTAAGCTTTCCAGAGCGTATCAGACTTTTTAAACAATTTCTCAATTTCTTTTTTTGATCTTTTTACAAGATGAATGATTGAGTCAGTTCTGTCAATCTGAAGTGTGGTGTCCCTGTATATCGGATGTGTAATTTTTGCTAACCCGGCAAATGTCAGAGTGAGCTGACCTTTATAATTACTGAGATATTGGTGATTGCCTATTTCAATTTTGGCGATCGGAATAGCAAAATTTGTTTCAGAATCCCTTACCGTCAATGCAATGTCCTGCCCGTGGAGATAGAATGTCGGAATGGTTAAGATGAGAATAATGAAACAAAACCTAAGCATTAAATTTCAGTCAATTGGGTTTTTTATTTCATACGATTGAGAGATACAATATTCTTTTTGAAGTAAATAAAATTTTTGAAATGCTTCGATCAAATTGTTTAAACTTTTTGGTTTTCTGAATACATATTTTGTTGTTTTACTAACTACCATTGATCCATTAAAATAATATGATATTATCTTTAAGAAGATTTATTTGTAAAAATACCAGCAGCCAGAGGAGTTTCAAATGGAGGCTGGCTGATGGCTATCCGAGCTATGAATACTCAAGTCCCGGATTTTATGAAATTGGAGAAGTGGGAAAAATTTGAAATTTGTCATTTCAGGGATATGGGACGTGACGGAAGCCTCAATTTAACTCAAGAGAATAGAAGGTAATATCAATAGGATGTCAAAATATGCAATTTTATTATTGAGTGTCGTATTTGTTTTTTCTGGAATATATTCTCTCATTCATGAAAAAGTATTTGTTGGGGTAAGTATGAGAACACAATTGATAACAGTCATTGGTGGTCCCATTTTAATTTTTGTAGGTTTAGTCTTCTTCTTCGTTTCATATTTTGGTTTTTCACCATACAGTAAATTTCGAAGATTTTTTGAAGGTGCTGTGACAAAAGGAAAAAAATCTAAATCAACTAAGAATAAATAAGTAGTTTGTTGCCCAAATCATCCTCATTTGAGCAAATCGGAAACAAGGATGGATTGGAAAAAGCATTTACTCCTACTCAGGGTTATCGCCAATACCTCGAAATAATTTTTAATTTTGTTGATTATGGAAAAATGAAAAAGAGATTAAAATTGGAGATCGGAGATATTTTTTGTGTCAAAATTTCTAACGAGAAGTACAAATTCTTTCAATTTATATTGTGTGATAAATTTCAAATGGAGAGTGATGTTATTCAAGTATTTTCTACAATCAGTGATCATTGTCTCTTTGAAAATTTAAGTGATATTATCAAAAGTGACATAGAGTTTTATGTTTGCACATCTTGTAAAGTTGGATTCAAACAAGGGTATTGGGAGAAAATTGGAAATATTCCTATTGAAAATAAACTCGAAATCCCACCTTTCATCTCAATTGAGGATGTCTCTCCTACTATTACTAAATCTCATAATTGGCGTATTAGAAATGTGAATGAAGATTACCAGTTTATTGGTGAACTACCTAGTGACTATAAAAATTTAACACAGGATGGTGTTTGGCCGGCAAAATATGTCGTTAACAAAATTGAAACCGGAAAGTTTGGAGTTCCTTTGGAAGAAGTTGAGTAAATCCCAAATGGCGCCAGAATAAGCTCAGCGACCCTTCTGCCAATAAATGAAGAGAAGCAATGTCGTAGCAGCATCCGCTTCGGGCATTGTGTAGGAAACATTCATCGAAGAAGTGACTTTTTGTCCTGATCAATGGGGACAAGAGGGACTCAATATATCAAAATGGCTAAAAAACCCTTACTATCTTGAACTATTATCTCTTCATTTTCAACACGCTGAAAAAAGTGCTTTTTGTTTAAGGTTATCCTTTCAACAAAGGCCAGAATTCCCCGAAAATCTTTTCCGTGGTCGCGATAACCGAATAGTTTTTATGCATGGCATTTTCATCGACTTTAAAGATCAATTCTTCACTTGATAAATTGGCAAACAGACCGTCAGCTTCTGAAAGGATCAACTCAACTGGGGCAATGTCCCAGATCTTTGTGAACAGGTTGATACAGCCACCTGTCTTTCCTTCCGCTACAAACAGAAAGTCGAGCAAGGAATTTGTCACCCTCATATTTCGCGAATGCATAACAATGTATTGATAAATCTCCAGCCCTTTGTTTAATAATTTTTGATCATCGGTGCAGTCGGTCGCAAATGTGAACAAGCAATCTTTTAATGGGGATTGAGTAACGTGGATCGGAGCTTCATTTAGCGTTGCACCTTTTCCAAGCTCAGCAAAATACAACTGATCCTGAACTGGAAGATAAGCGCCACCCAGAACGGGTTTTTCATTTTCCATCAAAGCAATTAAAACTCCAAACCAGGGAATTCCAGCTGCATAGTTGGATGTTCCGTCGATTGGGTCAATGATCCATGAATAGTTTGACTTTTGGTCGATAAACCCGCATTCCTCCGAAAGGATATTGTGATTCGGAAAATCCGACTGAATGATTTCGATGATCTTTTTTTCTGATTTGATATCCACTTCAGTCACAACGCTGCTTATCGATTCTTTTTCAGTGATTTTAAGAGGTTTGTCGAAATATTGGAGATGAATATCTCCTGCAGCTTTCAGCGCTGAGATCAGTGTGTTTTTCATGAAGGGAAATTAAGGATCGAAGCAGAGAAATCTGAAGATTAATTCAAATATTTGCCAATCTCTTTCCCCCACAGATCATAACCAGCTTTGTTCATGTGAAGTTCGTCCTCAAGGAAGATCTCTGGTTTGGGCTTTTTGTTTTCGTTCAACATTGTATCCCAAATATTGGCGTATTCTATTCCATCATTTTTGGCAGCATATTTCTCAATGAGGCTATTATACTTTTTGTATTGCTTTTGCAAAGACCACCTGCTGGGACTTGGTTTTGCAGAAATGAAAATGATCTTTGTACCGGGAAGTTTTTCATTGATAATGCTGACCAGTTTTTTGGCATCATTCAGCACTTCCTCAGGAGTTTTGTCAGATGCAAGGTCGTTATCGCCTTCATATACAAATACTTTTTCGGGTTTGTATTGAATGACCAGCTCTTCGATATAATAAATCAGATCGCTCATTTGCGACCCGCCGAAGCCGGTATTAAGAATGTTTTCTTCGGGGAAATATTCTCCTATGTCTTTCCACAATTTGATACTCGAGCTACCGGTAAACACAATTACATGATCCGGATTTGAATGAGATTGATACCTTTCCGTGATCTCTGTTACTTCATCGGCGAATCGGTTTGGGTCCTGGGCGAAAGAAGAGTTGTAGAAGACGAAAAGGAGAAGGAAGGGGAGGGTATGAATAGTTTTCATAGTAGAAAATAATTTTATGAGTTGGCAATGGGCAATTGGCAGTTGACAAATAAGTCAACTGCCAACATTAGATTATTTCATATTCGTTCAATATAATAGATTGAAAAACAATCTTAAATATTTTTAAATATTTTGCTTTTTCAACTCATTTACCGCATGGTCCGCTGCGCGCGCTGTCAATGCCATATACGTGAGCGACGGATTCTGGCATGCTGATGAAGTCATGCAAGCCCCATCAGTCACAAAAACATTCTTTGCCGTATGAACCTGATTCCATTTATTCAATACGGATGTTTTCGGATCCTTACCCATTCTGGCCGTCCCCATTTCGTGGATGGCCATGCCCGGATAGCAACCGGCATCGTAAGTCCGCACGTTCTTAAGTCCAGCTGCTTCAAGCATTTCTGCTGCATCGTTCATCATATCGACACGCATTTTATTCTCATTTTCCTTGAATTCAGCATCAAATTTCAGTGCGGGCAATCCCCATTTGTCTTTTTTATCATGGTCTAATGTTACCTGGTTTTCGTAGTAAGGCAGACATTCACCGAACGCCCCAATGCCAAAACTCCATTTGCCAACTTTGGTTAGTTTGTCTTTAAAATCAGCTCCAAAACCTTTTTCCCTGATCATGCTCGACCAGTTTCCTCTTCCACCCCGACCCTGGTAGCCAAAGCCTCTAACATAATCTCGTTTTTCACCATTCAGGTTGCGATACCTTGGAATGTAAATCCCGTTTGCCCTTCTTCCAAAATAGTACTGATCTTCAAAACCTTCATATGTGCCATTAGCCCCGGTACGGAAATGATGATCCATCAAATTGTGTCCCAATTGGCCACTATCATTTCCAAAGCCGTTGGGGAATCGCTTTGATATGGAATTCAATAAAATGAAAGTTGAACCCAATGTAGAGCCGTTTACAAAAATAATCTTACTGAAGAATTCGGTAGTCTCCATTGTCTCAGAATCGATAACCTGTACACCGGTCGCTTTTCCATTTTCATCATCATAAATCAAAGAGCTTACAATGGATCTGGGGCGAATGGTCAGGTTTCCTGTTTCCAGGGCGGCCGGGATGGTTGAAGAGTTACTACTGAAGTAAGCTCCAAACGGACACCCACGACTGCACAGGTTTCGGTAATTGCATTTCGTTCTTCCAGGCTTGGCTTCGGTAAGATTAGCAACCCGTCCAATGGTCATTTTTCTTCCCGAAAAGCTGGATTCAATTCTTTTTTTTACTTCTTTCTCCACGCAATTCATTTCCATAGGAGGGAGGAACTCACCATCAGGAAGTACGGCAAGGCCTTCTTTTTGACCGCTTATTCCGGCAAACTTTTCTACATAATCATACCATGGAGCTATATCTTTATATCTGATCGGCCAGTCAATCCCGTGTCCGTCTTTAGCGTTTGCCTCAAAGTCTATATCTCCCCATCGGTATGATTGCCGGCCCCACATGATGGATTTTCCTCCAACGATATCCGGCCTGAACCAGTCAAATCTTTTCACCTCATCGTAAGGGGCATCGGCATCCTTAAACCAAAATGACTCATTGTGCTCACTGTAAGGATAGTCACGGCTCACGTATTCATGCGTTCTTCTTTGCTCTACCGTAATTCTTCCTCTGTGTTCAAACTCCCAGGGGTTTTTAAATGCTGTAGGATATTCGGGATGTTCCAAAGGTTTACCTCTGTCGAGAAGGAGTACTTTTAATCCTTTTTCTGTCAATTCTTTTGCAGCCCAACCTCCGCTGATACCAGAACCTATTACTATTGCATCGAAGGTATGGTCTTTCTTACCATCTGAATTAAAATACATATATAATTGAAGTTAAATCCTAAATTGTTTAAAGTGCCCAGGCACGTTCGTCTTCCATCTCTTTGCAGGCCTCGTATTTTCCCGGAACCGGAACATATCTCAATGCCATTGTCGCGCCTTCTTTTGAGGTGAAATAACCTAAAAGGGTTAATTCTTTGAGGGTACGGAGGAAAAACTCTTCGTCTTTCCTGTTGTCAGCTGAATCTATCTTTATTTCGTAATCAGTCAAAAACGCTTCGAGTTTGTCACTTTTAAGGCTTAAAGCATCGCTACCTGTCTCACTATCGATTTCTGACTGAAATACATTTAGTCCATTGATGAATTTATCCTGGTTGTCTTTTTCATAGCAGTCAAACAACATCAAATCGACGAATGCCGGACATCCCACCTCTATGGCCCCCGCTGTATCAGTAGCTGGAACAATTCGGTCAGCAATCACAGAAATTACCTGAAATTGATCTTCTGTGAAAAATTTTAATTCACCAGATAATGGAAAACTATTTTTTGATGAACAATGTGTTAATACCGCAGAAATAGTGGTTGCTGACAAGGCTCCTCCCATAGCCAGCGTCATTTTCTTTAGCGCCTCTCTTCTTATCACTTTCGCAAAATTAATTTTATGAAACTTTAAATATAAGGCTAACGAAATAATTTCAACTATACTATTTGGACTAATTCGTTTTACTGTGGTTTTGAATCGTTTAAATGGCGGATTACCTTGATAGACGGATAAACATCTTTACTATTTGTACCATGAGGCGGACAACCAAAAGATGCATTGATAAATTTCCAGTGATACTTTTATGGAATTCAGGTTATTATTTCTTTATAAAAGAATGTTTTTTTATCAATGTCTTTAATTTTATTACTATTCATAAATGATTGATAATCAATATTTAATGGTATGTATATTGATGTGATAAATTAAGTAATATTGTTGTTGATACATCGATAGAAGTAATTTTACCATTCCAGCTAATATCTTATCATATTTTTCATAAGTTTTAAGATGAAAAGTTACATCTGTATTTCAGAATCTACCTGATTAGATATCAAACAAACTGTCATAAAATTTGAATAGATCGATTGTTTTTAAAAACAATCGATGAAATTTTTACTGGATTTATGACAAAAACAATGCATGTGCCTTTGCTTAGATAGATGGATATGAAACTATCAATTTATGCTATACATTTGATACATCATAATAATAAGAATATTTCAGACATCTGAAGAAAGACAAGAGGAGTTCGGTAACAATTTAGTTAGTATCACGTCAAAAAAGGCTACATTCAAGTGGCCTTTTTTATTTTACCAGAAATGATGAATTAAGTCTGGTCAGGCAATATTCCTGAAGAATGGGGAAGCTCAACCAATTAAAATCCCAATATTCAAAATTCAAAAAAACAAATAAATATCAATTTCCAATCAACTCAATATTTACATGTTTGGATATTGAAATTTGGGACCTGCGAGTTATTTGAGTTATTGCAATTTGGAGCTTTAAAAGTTTGGCTTCACATGTTTTGAATACATCCCTTATTAAACATTCCTTGTGTGTTCGATTAACTCCAGATCAATCGTCCTTCGATTAATATCCGTATCAAGTACCCTGACCTTCATATCGTCACCTAAAGTGAAAATAGTGCCGGTAGCCTGACCTACAATCCGATAGTTTTCTTCATCGTAGTAATAGTAATCATCCGTTAAATCTGCCAATCGGACCATCCCTTCACAACGTGTCTCAATCATTTCGACATAAATGCCCCATTCGGTCACACCGGAAATGATCCCATCGAATTCTTCTCCGATCCGATCGGCCATGAATTCTACTTGCTTGTATTTAATGGAAGCCCGTTCAGCGTCACTAGCCCTTTTTTCCATTTCACTGGAATGCAAACACTTGTCTTCGTATTCTTTTCTGTCAACTGGTTTCCCTTTGTTCACGTAGTGATACAATAATCTGTGCACCATAACATCCGGATACCGGCGGATAGGAGAGGTGAAATGTGTGTAATGCGGAAATGCAAGTCCGAAATGACCACTAGGTTCAGTAGTGTATTTTGCTTTTGCCATCGACCGGATGGCAAGAGTCTGCAACACATTTTGCTCCGGTTTTCCTTCGATATCTTCGATGAGGTTATTCAAAGATTTAGAAATGGCTTCCTCTTCAAGGTGGAGCTTATGGCCAAATTTTTGCGCAAACACTGCAAATACTTTTAGCTTTTCCGGGTCAGGATAATCATGTGTACGATAGACAAAGGGAGGGTTTTTCTTTTTATGGATAAATTCCGCAACCCGCTTATTTGCCAGAAGCATAAAGTCTTCGATTAACTTATGTGCATCTTTTCGCTCTTTTGGAAAAGTTTCGAGTGGTTTGCCATTTTCAGCCAAAATAAATTTGTATTCCACGCTTTCGAAATTGATCGATCCACGCATGAACCTTTCTAGTCGTAGTTTTAACGCCAGCTCATTCAGGATAGTCAACTCTTTGCTAAAGTCTCCTGTGATATTTTCTATCCGTTCCTGAGCCTCTTCATAAGTGAATCTTCTGTCGGAATGAATAATCGTTTTGCCAAACCATTCATTTTTGATATGGGCATTTTTGTCCAATTCAAAAATTGCCGAAAAGCAAAGCTTGTCTTCATGGGGTCTTAGCGAACAAAGTTCATTGCTTAACACCTCAGGAAGCATGGGGATGGTTCGGTCTACCAAATACACAGAAGTTGCTCTTTTGATGGCTTCCTGGTCTACCACACCATCTTCTTTCAGGTAGTGTGTCACATCTGCTATGTGAACACCTATTTCATAGTTTCCATTGTCGAGTTCGATAAAGGAAAGGGCATCGTCAAAATCTTTTGCATCATCCGGATCAATGGTTAGAGTTGTGATGCCTCTCATATCTCTTCTTTTGGCAATCTCTTCCTGTGTGATCTCCGTAGGTATTCGTTTGGATTGGGCCAGTACACTGGAAGGGAATTTGTAAGGGAGGCCAAATTCATGAATGATGGAATGCATTTCTGCTTCATGATCTCCCGATTGACCCAAAACTTCAACTATTTCACCTTCAGGATTTTTATTGCCCTTTCCGGGCCATTTGAAAATTCGGACAACAACCTTATCATTTTCCTTGGCGCCTTTGATTTTCGTATCAGGAACAAAAATATCTGAGTGCATTTTGCGAAAATCCGGGATGACGAATGCATAATTTTTTATCAGCTGCACTTTGCCAACAAACTCGGTCCGGAACCTTTTTACGATCTCCACTACCTCACCTTCCAGTCTGTTTTTCCTACGTGAAGGAAATAGCTTCACTTTTACCGTGTCGTCGTCTAAGGCATAATTCAAGTTGCTGGCATTTACGAAGACATCCTTGTTCATTTCTTCGGAAATAATGTATGCATATCTGGGATTGACGTAATCGACTTTCCCGATAATGACATCGCCTTCGGACGAATCTGATCTTGAACGGTCATTTGATGAATAATCCCGGTTGAGGTCTTTTAAAATATTTCTAACTAATTTTTTTGATCGCTGATCGCGAACTCCAAGATTTTTAATGATTTGCTTGACTGGATAGGGTGGTTTAAGCTTTTCAATATGTTTATAGACAGAGGTTTTGAGGTCGCTGTTTTTTCCTTCACTTATCTTCCTTCTCTTCTTCTTTTTTGACATGTTATCTTGTTTCTGTGGTTTTTTTTCTCATTTGAATTTTATAAATATCTTCCGGATCACTTTTTGGGATAGCATTTATCAGTTGTCTGGTATATTCATGTTTGGGTCTTTCAAATAAGGCATCTGAATAACCCACTTCTACCAATTTTCCATCTTTCATCACCAAAATACGGTCAGCTATAAATTTAATAACAGAAAGATCGTGTGAAATGAACAGGTAGGTAAAATTGAACTCCTTTTTTAATTGATTAAGCAGGTTGAGCACCTGTGCCTGAATGGAAACATCCAAAGCCGAGACAGATTCATCGCAAACAATAAATTTTGGATTTAAAGCGAGTGCGCGGGCAATGCTGATCCGCTGGCGCTGTCCCCCGCTGAACTGATGAGGATACCGCTCAAAATGTTCCGGTTTCAGATTGACTTTTTCAAGCAATTCGTAAACCCTTTCTTTTCTTTCTTTATCATTCTTTAAAATACCATGGATCTTCATCGGCTCCAAGATGGTATAACCGATCCTGTGTTTTGGATTGAGTGATGAATACGGGTCCTGGAAAATGATCTGAATGTCTTTTCGCATAGGCCGAAGCTGACCTTCCGACAAGTGGTTGATTACCTTTCCATCATACATCACAGTACCATCGGTAGAATCAACTAATTTCAGTATCGTTTTTCCCAAAGTGGTTTTACCACAGCCGGACTCTCCAACAAGGCCAATGGTTTCTCCGGGATAAATATCAAAACTGACGCTATCGACTGCTTTCAGAAAGCCTTTTATTTTGCCAAATACTCCCGACTTGATCGGATAATATTTTTTGAGCTTTTTGATCCTGATCAAAGGACCTCCCTTTATGGTATCCATCCTTTTCTGGATCAATTCCCCTTTGGTTTCTGCGTTGAGAATAAGTGCTTCACCAACAGATCTGAATTTCCGCTCGCCTCCCTCAGATTCATTCTCAGCCATGAAATCTTCTATCGTAGGCAAAACATTTAATTTGACATCGAGCCTGGGTCTGCATGCAAGAAGTCCTTTGGTGTAGGGATGTTGCGGCCGGACGAAGATCTCTTCAATGGTACCCTCCTCAACAATTTTTCCTTTGTACATCACCAAAACCCGGTCTGCTATTTCTGCGATCACTCCCAGGTCATGAGAAATGAAAATAATAGAGGTGCCCATTTCTTTTCTCATTTCATCCATCAGTTCCAGAATGTTTTTCTGGATAGTCACATCAAGTGCAGTTGTTGGTTCATCAGCCAGAAGAATAGCTGGTTGGCAAGCCATAGCCATTGCGATCATGACACGCTGCATTTGCCCTCCACTTATTTCATGAGGGTAGGAATGGTAGATCTTTTCGGAATTAAACAGGTTTACTTTTTCAAAGAGCTCAAGTGTTCTTTTTTTTGCCTCTTTTCGACTGATTTTTTTATGTGTGGTGAACATCTCCCTTACCTGGTTGCCACAGGTGTAGACAGGATTCAGGGAGGAAGAGGGTTCCTGAAAGATCATAGAGATCCGGTTTCCCCGTATTTTCCTGAATTCTTTTTCATTCAGATCGTTCAATTTCGTCCGGATATCTAGATCATCAAAGATAATTTCCGTACTTTCCAATTTACCTGAAGGTGGAGTCAGTCCCAAAATACTCAAGGAAGTCAGGGATTTACCTGATCCGGATTCCCCGACAATCCCCAAAATTTCCCCCTTTCGCAATTGAAAGCTCACCCCATCAACTGCGATGTTCTCTTCTTTCCCGGAGGGAAAAGATATTTTCAGGTTTTTGACAGAAAGGATCGATTTACTTTTCAAATAGAATTAGTTTCTGGTTGATATTTAGCATTAATTATGAAGTCACAATTTTGATATTTTCTTCTTTAATAAATGGCAGAAGATTTAATCTTAGGTAAAGTTGAGCTGTGACAACTACATCTGCTATGCAATATTCAGCAATTTTGCCCAGATCTTTGTCAATATAGTAAGCATCATTGACCATGCTGCCATCCATTCCTTTTTTACTCGACTCTATGTCAAATATGGCAGACAACAATTCAAGCGATGTGTAGCTTTTCTTATCTCCAAATTTCCACATCTCCATTGTGTCAATGTGCTTCACTTCCCAGGGTTTTTTTTCGCCAATATCTAGTGATTCGGGTAGTTGAATACCATGGACGAGCATTCTTCTGCATAAATACGGAAAATCAAATTCCTTTCCATTATGGGCTACAAACCTGATATCTTTTTGGCTAAACTTATTCAGCAATTGAATGAAATCCATGAGAAGTTTTTTCTCATCATCTGATGCAAATGCTGTCACCCTGAATTGATATTCTCCGTTTTCAAGTTGATGGAAGAACCCGGCGGAGATACAAACGATCTTTCCAAATTCTGCATAAATAGCTCCTCTTTTGAAAAACAGTTCTTCGGGTGATAACTCTTCATCATTTTTAATGAAAGTTGATTTATACTCCCAAAGAGGCTTTAATCGTTCAGGTAAATCATTGAATTTTTCAGTAGCTGAAACTGTTTCAATATCAATGACTAAAAGATTTTGATAGTAGTTTTTTGGCATAATAAAAAATTATAAACCTGAAAATAACACATTTCCGGTTGAAGAAAAATTTGGTGGAGAGCTAAGGCTTGAATACGCTTACAATAGATTCTCCCAGAAAAAATAACGTAGATGCCCAAAAGGTAGCGCTAATCAGCATATATGAGATGATCTTTTTTCTTTTGCCACCCAAAGTAGTAATGACTAAAGTCCCGATGACCGGAGAAAAGATGACCGGAGTCAAAAAGGAAATGCCAAATTCGCCGTATGTTCTCCAAATGGAAATAAACCGGCGGTTTCTTTTAGTGAAGACTTTTTTCTTTTCCCTGCTGGTTCCGAAGATACCGTTCCACCAGCTTCTCAAATATTTTCCGAAATAGGTAATGATTAATACTGTAGTCATCATCCCCAAAACAGTGAATATAAGTGTTTCAAAAAAGGTCATACCGCTTGCAGCACCCAAAACGGGTCCTGCAATAAATTTAAACATACTGGAAAAGTATACACCCAGGTAATTACCCAACTCTGCTAACATTACACTATACAATGACTAATACTACGTAAATTAAATAAACAAAGATCAATATACTTCCTTCTATTCTACCAACTCGTCGTTTGCTTGCCATAAACGGTAATATAAGTAAAGTGATGACAAGCATCCAGATTATATCTGTGTGCAGTATTTGGTCGGATACTTCGATTTCGTGAATGATACTAGTGATTCCCAGGATTGACAGGATGTTGAAAATATTGGACCCCATCAGGTTTCCCAGAGCAAGATCCGTTTGACCTTTATATGACGCTACAATTGAAGTGACTAATTCAGGTAAACTGGTACCAATTGCAACCACTGTCAGGCCGATAATTCTCTCTTCTATGCCAAATTTAAGGGCTATTTCCTGCACACTTCCAACAAACCACTCCGAACCAAAATACAACCCTGCGCACCCGATCAATATAAAAACTATATCCTTCCAAATAAGTTGCGATGGAGCATCGGGAATTTCGCTATCTTTAGCTAACTCTTTGGCGATTTTTGTATCCTTTCGTGACTTTCTAATAATAATGAATAAGTAAATAATAAGGATGGTGATGAACAGGTAGCCCTCATAGGAATTGACAAACCCTTCCTTTACAAAAAGATAAAGTAAAAGAGATACTCCCATGGTTGTTGGCCAGTCGATCTTTAAGCTTGTGGAACTCACTTTTATTGGATGGATTACAGCCGTAACACCAAGTACCAGGGCAAGATTGCAAATATTTGAACCAATAACATTTCCCATTGCTATATCCGGACTGTTTTTCAAAGCTGCCTGGACACTGATGAGTAATTCCGGAGCGGATGTACCAAAAGCCACAATTGTTAATCCAATCACAAGTGGAGAAAGATGTATCCTCAGTGCAATACTTGAAGCTCCCTTTACCAGGTAGTCTCCTCCGGCAATGAGCACAATCAATCCAACAAATAGGAGGGCAATGGTAAAAAACATATTAGAGTTAGAAATTAAGGCTGGCAAAAATAATTAAAACAACTTTTACTTCATTCATTCCTTTTAAATAATATAAAATTTGAAGCCATCGATTAAAAAAATCATAGCTTCGGGTGGATTATTTTATAAATTAAATTATTTGATTTGCGAAATATTATGTGAAGATAACAATTCATTTTTTTATGCAAGCAAAGTAGCTATCAAATGCCAGGGACATCTGAAGAATTTAAGGTATTAGAAGACTTATGCGGGGTTCACTCACCATCTGGCGAGGAATGGGTCATGAAGGATTTTCTATTGAATTACATCAGAGAAAATCAAGCAAGGTGGAAGATTCAGCCCGAATTAATTTACGGTGATGGATTTCAGGATTGTCTCATGCTGAGATTTGGCAACCCAAAAACTGCAGCCATTGCACACATGGATACGACAGGATTTATGGTAAGATATCAGGATCAGCTCATCCCAATAGGCAGTCCGGAGATTGAAAAAAGTGATATCCTGGTGGGAAATGATTCTCTTGGCCCGATTGAATGCAAAGTAAAAATTGATAACAACTACCATGTCACCTACAATTTTCCTCGGGCGATTCAGACGGGAACAACATTGTCTTACAAAAAGAGCTTTGAGGAGGCCAAAAAATACATTTATTCTCCCTACCTGGATGATCGGGTAGGAATATACAATTTGTTAAAAATTGCTGAAACCTTAGAGAATGGCTTGTTGATCTTTAGTTGCTGGGAGGAACATGGTGGAGGTTCTGTACCATTTTTGATAAAACATGCCTATGAAAAATATGAGATCAGAAATGTGCTCATATCAGATATTACCTGGATCACAGATGGCGTTCATTTTGGCGAAGGAGTAGTTATTTCCGTGAGGGATCGAAACATTCCAAGAAGGCCTTTCATTGATAAAATCATTAAATTGGCTCAAATCAATCAAATCAAATATCAATTGGAAGTAGAATCAGCCGGCTCAAGCGATGGGAGAGAAGTTCAACTTTCACCATATCCGATTGACTGGTGTTTTATTGGCGCTCCTGAAGAGAAGGCTCATTCTTCCCGCGAAAAAATCAGTATGGAAGACATCAGGGAAATGATACGGTTTTACAGATGCTTGTTTGAACAATTGGCCTAAACTACAATGTGTATTGGTCTATGGCTACTAAAAGAGCCATATGGTCAGGCAGAGCAACTAACATTATACCATTTACCTACTAATTTAGCAGAGTGGGCCAAGCTATCTTTTTATTTTAGCTCATTTTAGGCTTATATTTGCAGCCAAATTTTTAATATAAATGTATCCCGAAAACCTGGACCTGGAAATTTATTTAACCGAGATTGAGATTGCGGAAAGGGTACAGGAAATGGCGGATGACATCAGTATAAAATTCAAGGATAAAAAGCCATATATTATTTCTGTACTTACAGGAGCATTTATATTTACGTCAGATCTCCTTAGAAATATATCCATTCCTCATTATTTGTCATTTACCAAAATAAGGTCATATGATGGCACTCGGTCGGGAAGTCAGATCAGTCAAGAGTTGAGATTGAATGGTAGTTTAAAGGGAAGAGAAGTTTTGATCATCGAAGATATCGTTGACACAGGTAATACACTCGATTTTTTATTAGGAGAAATCAAAAAAGAAAACCCTGCATCAGTTTCGGTTGCCACGCTCCTGTGGAAGCCTGATGTTTACAAATATTCCCATAAATTAGATTTTGTTGGGTTTAGCATTCCCAACGAATTTGTGGTTGGTTATGGAATGGATTACAACGATTTTGGAAGAAACTTAAAGGATATATACATTTTTAAAAATTTTAAATCATAGTAAAATGCTGAATATTGTTTTGTTTGGCCCTCCGGGTGCGGGAAAAGGTACGCAAAGTGAAAAGATTCTAAAAAAGTATCATCTTACGCATATAAGCACGGGGGATTTGTTTAGACTTCATAAGCAGGAAAATACAGAATTAGGCCAGCTGGCCCAGAAATACATGGATGAGGGTAACCTCGTTCCGGATGAAGTAGTTATCAGAATGGTGGAGGCCAAGATCAATTCCAGCCAGGAGGCAAAAGGGTTTATTTTTGATGGTTTTCCGAGAACAGTAGGACAGGCAGCAGCTTTGGATGAAATGCTGGCAAAAAAGAATATACCTATCAAGGCCATGATTGCTTTGGATGTAGAAGAAGAGGAGTTGAAAAAAAGGATCCTCAACCGTGCGAAGACCAGCGGAAGAGTTGATGATCAGGATGAGGAAAAGATTAATAACCGTATCAGGGTTTATAGGGAGGAAACATTGCCTGTAGCCGATTATTATCGACAGCAGGGCAAGTTTCATGATATCCACGGTATTGGTACCATCGACGGGATATTCGATAAAATTTGTGAGGTAATCGATCAACTTTAGAGAATTGGCAGGTTCAAATTTCATTGACTATGTGAAGTTCTGTTCCAGGTCCGGATCAGGAGGAGCAGGTTCTGCACATTTCCGAAGGGAAAAGTTTGTCCCGAAAGGAGGGCCGGATGGAGGAGATGGCGGTCGTGGCGGCCATATTATATTGCGGGGAAATAGCCAATTATGGACACTGCTGCACCTGAAATACCGTAAGCATGTTATAGCCGGGAACGGTGAAGGAGGAAGCGGGGCAAGAAAGAAAGGATCGGATGGTAAAGATGAGATTCTGGAAGTTCCATTGGGAACCATTGCAAAGGATGCTGAAACAGGAGAGTTCCGTGGAGAAATCGCTGAGGATGGACAGGAGATGATCCTGACTCCCGGAGGACGTGGAGGTTTGGGAAACGATCATTTTAAGACATCAACGAATCAGGCGCCCAGGTATGCACAGCCAGGAGAATCAGGAATTGAGGAGTGGATTGTCCTTGAACTGAAATTGCTGGCCGATGTTGGATTGGTTGGGTTTCCAAATGCAGGCAAATCCACCTTGTTATCCGTCGTGTCAGCTGCAAAACCGGAGATTGCGAATTATCCGTTTACGACCCTTGTCCCGAATTTGGGTGTTGTGAGCTACCGGAATTACAAATCTTTTGTTATGGCTGACATGCCTGGTTTGATAGCAGGCGCTTCAGAAGGAAAGGGATTGGGGCACAGGTTTTTACGTCATATTGAGCGAAATTCCATTTTGCTGTTTTTAATCCCGGCTGACAGCGACAACATCAAGCACGACTATGAAGTATTGCTTAAGGAATTGGGAAAATACAATCCGGAAATGCTGGATAAAAAAAGACTTCTTGCAGTCTCCAAATCAGATCTTTTGGATGATGAATTGAAGGAGCTAATTCAAAAAGAACTACCGCCAGAAATGAACCCGATTTTTATTTCATCTGTTTCAAATTCCGGCATTTCAAGCCTTAAAGACAGGATTTGGAAAGAATTGAATAATTAAAATGTCAATATGGCATAATCTGATAAAATGGTAAAGAAATTGTTGAGCCTGACATTAGATTTTTAATCCCAGGATCATTATGTCTAAAAAAAGTAAGAAAGAAAATAAAAGAACGAAAATGGATAAGAATCAGGACGAACAGACTTTGGAAAATGAAAAAAACGTCGGTGTTGATGAAATGCAAGATGGAATCAGCAACACAAATGAGGAAGTAGAAGTGAAAGTGACTGAAGAAGAGTCTGATGAATTAGATGAATTAACAAGGTTGTCAATAGAAGTTCAGGAAGCAAAAGACAAATATTTGAGGCTGTATTCAGAATTTGAAAATTTCAGAAGGAGAACAGCAAAGGAACGTCTGGATCTTATTGGATCTGCAACAGAAAACCTGATGACTGCCATTCTGCCGGTTATCGATGACTTTGAAAGAGCAGATAAAGCTTTTGACGAAAAAGCAGATACCCAATCCCTGAAGGAAGGCTACGATTTGATTTTTAATAAACTTAAAAATGCAACTGAACAAAAGGGGTTGAAAAAGATGGAACACAAGGCCGGGGATGATTTTGATCCGGAGTTTCATGACGCTGTGACGCAGATTCCTGTTGAGGATGAAAAATTGAAAGGAAAAATAGTGGATGTTCTGGAAAACGGGTATTTGCTTAATGATAAGGTTATTAGATTTGCAAAAGTTGTAACAGGAGCATAATATGGCTAAAAGGGATTATTATGAAGTATTGGGTGTTTCGAAGTCAGCATCAGCAGATGAAATAAAAAAGGCTTATCGAAAATTGGCCATTAAGTACCATCCGGATAAGAACCCGGATGATCACACTGCTGAAGAGAAGTTTAAAGAAGCCGCTGAAGCCTATGAAGTCCTTAGCAACCAGGAAAAGAAAGACAAATACGACCGGTTTGGTCATGATGGTCTTCGTGGCGGTGGAGGATTCAGTGGTCAGGGTATGTCGATGGATGACATTTTTGAACACTTTGGAGATATTTTTGGTGGGCACAATCCTTTCGAAAGCTTCTTTGGAGGAGGTAGTGGCAGCTCTGGTCGCCGGTCAAGACGGGGATCCAATCTTCGTATCAAACTTAAACTTACATTGGAAGAAATAGCCAATGGTGTTGAAAAGAAAATAAAAGTAAACCGCCTGGTTCATGCGGATGGAGTGACATTTAAATCCTGCGGTACCTGTGGAGGATCCGGTCAGGTTAGAAAGGTTGTGAATACAATGCTGGGGCAAATGGTTTCTGCATCCACATGTCATACCTGTAACGGCACAGGCCAGATTATTGATAAAAAACCTGCCGGGGTAGATAATACCGGATTGACACAAAAAGAAGAAGTTATATCTATCAATATTCCGGCAGGAGTTGCGGAAGGAATGCAACTTTCGATGTCTGGAAAAGGAAACTTCGGACCAGGCGGAGGCGCACCCGGCGATTTGCTGATCCTGGTTGAGGAAAAAGAAGACGAGCAATTGAAGCGCGAAGGAAACAATGTCATCTACGACTTATATGTCAATTTTGTGGATGCAGCGCTTGGCTCATCTGTGGAGGTGCCGACGATCGATGGAAAAGTCAAAATCAAAGTAGAACCGGGTACACAGTCTGGCAAGATATTGCGCCTTCGCGGTAAAGGTATAAAGGACATAAATGGATATGGAAAGGGAGATCAGTTAATTCATGTAAATGTCTGGACTCCAAAGAACCTGACAAAAGAAGAAAAGGACATTTTAGAGAAGCTTCGGGAATCACCTAATTTCCAACCTGATCCATCGCAAGGCGAAAGGAGTTTCTTTGAAAGGATGAAAGAATTCTTTTAATATTCGTAAAGCTGCTTTATTTTCAGGCAGCTTTTTTTATTCAATCTAAAGCAGCCTCCATTGGAACACATCTTACAAACCGCCAGTATCACAAAAAACTTTGGAGATTTCCGTGCCCTGGATGACGTATCAATTTCCATCGAGAAGGGAAAGATATTTGGTCTGCTAGGTCCCAATGGAGCTGGAAAAACTACCCTCATCAGAATTATCACAAAGATCTATGCCGCGGATTCCGGAAAAGTTTTTTTTAACGGAAAAGAACTAACAGAGGACCATGTTCTCAAGATTGGATACCTTCCGGAAGAAAGAGGTCTTTACAAAAAGATGAAGGTTGGTGAGCAATTAATTTATCTTGGAAGGATAAAGGGAATGCCGCTTGACCATGTCAAAGAAAGGCTGAAATACTGGTTCCAGAAATTCGACATCATGGATTGGTGGAACAAGAAGATTGACGAATTGTCGAAAGGAATGCAGCAAAAGATCCAGTTCATAGCCTCGGTCATTCATCAACCCAGTTTGATCATTCTTGACGAGCCATTTACCGGTTTTGACCCCATCAATGCAAATATCATTAAAAAGGAAATACTCCAGCTCAAGGAAGATGGAGCCACTATTATCTTTTCAACACACCGGATGGAGTCGGTAGAAGAACTGTGTGACAATATTGCTTTGATAAACAAGTCAAAAAAAATTCTTGATGGGGCCAAACAGCAAATAAAAGAAGATCACAAGGAAAACATTTTTGAGATCGAACATCGTGGCGATTTGAATGGATTGAATGGGTTTGTCCATGTATTAAATACCAAAACCATTCATGATGACCTCTATCAGACTACCCTTCAATCTGCAACACAGATATCTCACAATGATCTTCTAAGGTTATTGATTGATAAAGTTGAGATCATGAGTTTTGCGGAAAAGTTGCCCTCGATTAATGATATTTTTATCAGTAGAGTAGGAGGTATCCGTGAATAAAATTTGGTTGATCATCAAGCGGGAATACATTACCAGGGTCAGGAAAAAGTCGTTTCTGATCATGAGCTTGTTAACACCCCTTCTTCTGGCTCTTATTATGATCGTTCCCCTATGGCTGGCAACAAGAGATGCGCCTGCAAGAGAAATCTTGGTGTCTGATAAAAGTGGGTTTTTTGAAGGCAAACTTGTAGGAGATGGAACAGTTGAATATGATTTTTACGATCAGCCCATCGAAATTCTCAAGGAGATTGCTTTTTCCACTGGTAAATATGGTGTGCTGGATATACCGGATGTAGATATTGACGACCCAAAGGGAATTACACTAATTACAGAGCATAGCGCAAGTATTGAGGTCAAGATGAAAATTGAAGACCAGTTGAAAAGGATACTTGAGGACCATAAGCTGGAAATTTCCGGTATCGATAGAGAAAAATTAGATAATATAAAAACGTCGGTTTACATCGGTACCTCAGTTATCAATGATAAAGGACAAGTCCAATCAACACACACCGAAGTAGCTTATATTATTGGGTACCTTGGGTCTTTTTTGATCTACATCCTGATTTTTGCCTATGGGGTTCAGACAATGCGAGGAGTGATTGAGGAAAAAACCAGCCGTATTGTCGAAGTAATCATTTCTTCTGTAAAACCCTATCAGTTAATGGCTGGAAAAATTATTGGTATCGGGGCTGTTGGGTTAACCCAATTTCTGATATGGGCTTTCCTTACTTTTTCAATTTATTCCATAGCAGGTTTGTTACTTGATTTCGATCAAATGCAACAAATGAACCAGGGAGGGGCAATGCAAAATACAGCAATGAATGCTGCTGACACGGAGATGATAAAAAGTGTCATGGAAAAAATAGATAGCATTAATTTCGGATTGATCATTGGCGTATTTCTCTTCTACTTTATAGCAGCATATTTATTTTATGGCTCTTTATTTGCAGCGATAGGATCTGCTGTGGATACAGAAACAGATGCTCAACAATTTCAATTACCCGTTACGCTTCCATTGATCTTTTCGATCGTTGTATTGGCGGCCATATTGCGGGATCCGAATAGCAGCCTGGCGATTTGGTTATCCATCATACCTTTTACTTCTCCTGCCGTCATGATGATGCGATTGCCGTTTATAGCAAATGAAATATCATGGGATCTATATTTGTCCATGGGGGTTTTGGTGTTAAGCATAATTGTAACAACCTGGGTTGCGGCTAAAATTTACAGGATAGGAATATTGAGCTACGGAACAAAGCCTTCTTATAAGCTTCTTTTTAAATGGATTTTTGCAAAGAATTAGAGTTCATTGCCATGGTAAAAAGGGTAACATTTGCATTTCTGCCCCTTAAGTTAATCTCTCCGATTTTATGAGCTTTATCTTTGTTTACATCCAGCTTATCCAATAGATCTTCCGAAAGCAAGAGATTCACATCGTATTGATTACATAAGCCCTCAATTCGACTGGCTGTATTTAACACATCACCCGTGTAGATAATTTCTTTTTTCAATGTTCCTACCGTTCCGGTTGACACTTTGCCATAGTGGAGGCCTGCCTTAAATTCCGGAATGATATTGTATTTTTTCAGATAGTTATTAGACAGATTTTCTATTGTATTGACAATATCGAAAAAACAATTAAGGCAATTGTTATTTTCAATCCCCTTTTCGAGGTTCCAGGAGATAACCACTTCATCTCCCACATATTGATAGATCTGGCCCTGATTTCTCCCTATTGCATCGCCGATATCACGAAAGAAATCATTGAGCAATTCGAAGTAACGAATGTGCCCCAGGCTTTCAGCAATGGTTGTCGATGATTTGATATCCAGAAACATGAAAATTCTGGTCACTTCGGAAAATCCGTGATCATAGCTGTTCTCCTGATCGGTGTGCGAAGGAAGGATTGTGGCATCCTTTTCCGTGAATCCCTTTTTAAAGGCAGATAAGATTGTAGAAATCAGTTTGGCGTTATCCCATGGCTTGACCATGAAATCAAAAGCACCCTCTTTTATTGCTTTAATAGCCAGGTCAATGTCTCCATACGCAGTCATCATGATCACCCTTGTAATATTAGATTTTTGCTTGATTCTGTTCAATACCTGGAATCCTTCCTTTCCGGTTGTTGCACCAGCTGAATAATTCATATCAAGAAGCGCCACATCGATCTTTTCTGTTTCAAGAATATGATCAAGATCTGAAGGAGAATCTAACGTAATGATTTTTTTGAAGTGCTTTTTGAGAATGAATTTTGCAGCTAATAAAATATCCACATCGTCATCAATGATCAGTATTTTGGCGTTTTCAATATTCATGGATAACTACAAAAAATAATGTTTTATTTCCGTAAATAAAATTAACTAAAATAAGGAGAAATCTTTAATCTGATTCACAAAACCTATGACTACGGGTGGGTTCAATATGATGGTAAAGAACAATCCAAACAACGCTCCATATAAATGCGCATCATGATTGATATTATCTACCATTTTTTTTCCGGAATAATAAGAATAGATCAGGTACAGGGCACCTAAGATAAATGCTGGTATTGCAATAGGTATAAACATCAGGCTCAGGGGCGCAGTAGGCCGGTAAAGAATGGATCCGAATAATACAGCCGCAACCCCTCCCGAGGCTCCAAGTGAATTAAACCCTGGGTTATCTCTATGCTTGAGGAAGGATGGGATATCCGAAACAACGATCCCGCCCAGATAGAGTAAGATAAAATAGAATTTTCCAAGGAGCTCAAAATTATCGGTTAAATGATACTCGACCGTTTTACCAAAGAAATACAATGCGACCATATTCAGGATAAGATGTGAATAATCAGCATGAACAAATCCCGAGGAAATGAAACGCCAATATTCTTTGTGGGTGTGGACCTGGTAGGGGTTAAAGATCCATTTATATTGAATGTCGCGCCTGCTAAAAGCCATTATGCTTATAAAGGTGGTGACAATAATCAATACAATGGTCAACGCTATCATATACTCCCCTATTTTTCTCTATTAATTAATTGAACGAAAAAGTCTTTTAATTGTGTCTTGTTTTTTTCTCTTGCATTCAATTGATTGATCTGGCAAATTCCTTTTTCAAAGTAGTCATTCATCAGATTTTCCGTAAGGGTCTTGATGCCAAGCCTATCGTAGATGCCTGTAACTTCCTTAACTTTTTTCTCAGGATCAAAATCCGTCAATGAAAGCCAGTACGCTAGTTTCTGTTTATCTTCTCCCTTGGCGAGCTCCAAAGCTTTAATTAATAAAAATGTCTTCTTATTTGCAATTATATCGCCACCAACTTGCTTTCCGAATTTTGCCTGGTCTGCGTAAACATCTAATAAATCGTCCTTCAATTGAAATCCCATCCCGATATTTTCGCCGATAGCGTTGAGCAGGTCACATTGATCGTCATTGGTATCTGCTAGTAAGCCACCCAATTCGAGACTGTAACCAAGCAAAACAGCCGTTTTTAACCGGATCATATTGAGGTATTCACGCTCGCTCACCACTTCATCCGACTCAAACTTCATATCGAATTGCTGTCCTTCACATACTTCCGCTGCACATTTGTTGAACTTTTTAATAACCTTTTTGATGTTTTTTGATTCGCTTTCCAAAAGCAAATCGTATGCTCTTACCAACATGACATCTCCTGAAAGAATAGCAATATTTGAATTCCATTTTTCGTGAACCGTTTTTTTTCCCCTTCGCAACGGTGCATTGTCCATAATATCATCGTGCATAAGGGTGAAATTGTGAAAGACTTCCACCGCTGCTGCAGCTTTTGAAGTCTTTTCCACATCATCTTTATAAAGGGCGTAGGAAAGCATGGTTAAAAGTGGCCGTAGCCTTTTTCCTCCTAAGTCAAGGATGTACTTAATAGGTTCATATAGCTCAACCGGCTCAACTCCATAAGAATAGGATGAAATTTCCTGATCTACTATTTCCAAATATTTATTGATCAATTCTGACATGTTTTTTCGATGACCTTAAAAAATTATGCAAAGGAAGTAAAAATAATTCTCTTAAATAAGTAATCTAAAAATCCGTGGAAAGGTTTTTAGTTCCTGTCGAAAATATCGTGTACATCGCGCCCTTCAAAAAAGGTATTGTTGGAAGTGAAGAGAGTATTCCAATGTCCTCCCTTAAACTGGTTTTTTCATTTAAGAATTTAAGGATTAAGCGGGGGTCATTTTTTAAAAACAAATCTGAAAAAATTTTGTCAGCCGGGTGGAGATTTTTTTCCAAAACATGTAAAAACACACTATCAAAAAACCTGAATTTTTTATTATTGGATATTGAATCAATTCTCCCCTTCTCAAGTTTCTGAACAAGCCCCTTACATTCATCCATAATATTTTTAAAAGTATATCCTGTGGAAGCTTTTGTCATTCCTCCACGAGTGCCCACGTTGTAAATATTGGGGTCATTTTTTTCTGGCAGATCTATATCCGTCATGGGAATCACGCCGAATTCCTCGTCTATAATCCGATAGTCGTTGATATCCAATTGATGACGGATATAATTTTCGAGAAGTATTTTGTATGCCTCTTCTGTTAATAAATTTTCTGAGAAAATCGTGAATTCTACCAAAGCTTCATTTTCTGAAAATGGGAGAACATATCCAAAACGGGTTTCACCTTGCTGATCTACTCTGAAATCCATTAGAAAAGGAGTGGTTGGATCAAAATTATTTTCAACTGTTTTAATCACGTATCCTTTAAAGTGTTGGAGGAGATAGTTTTTTCTTGATGAGATGTTAGCAGGTTTTTTGATAGGAATACTGTTGAATGCTGTTTTGCCTCGAAACGTTTGTTTATCCGTGGTGGCAAAAACAAAATTGTTTTGGGAATCAAGAGATTTTAATTCTTCATTAACCCAGGTTACATTTTCCCTTTCAGAGATTTCTTTTTTAACAAATTGATAGAAATCTATTCCCCTTATCATTTGATATTTGTAAGGCGAAAGGTGTAGGGTTTTTGTTGTAGAGTTATTTTTGAAAATTACCTTCTCCCAATTTTTATATAGAATATCTTCGAATCCTGTCTTGTCCTTAGTCCAAAAGCACCAGGTCCGGTCATTCTGGTCTTTTTTCTCCTTCTCTATGATAAGGATTTTGCTTTCAGCGAGAATAGAATGAAGCAAGTGGTGAACCAGCATTAAGCCAGCCGCGCCTCCGCCTGCTATGATAATATCATATTCATTGGCTTTCATCAAAATCAGCAAACTATTTCATGAACCAGGATGGGTTCCTTTTTTCCTTTGATATTTAATTTGTGGGTTTGTGAGATTTTGACCTCACCATTAAGTAATTGAATAGCCTCATTCGAAATCAATAACTGTGTATCCAGATCTTTGTTTGCATTTTCAATCCTGCTGGCGATATTCACAACATCACCTACCACTGCCAGTTTTTCAAAACCCATCATTCCCATTGTTCCGACAATTACATTTCCTGAGTGAATCCCGATCCTCAATCGAAATGGGTGTGGAGTAATAACATTTACATATGAAGAAAGTTTTTCAATATCCTGAAAGATTTTTTTGCAAGCATTTAATGCCTGCTGTGTATGATGTTGTGGAGAGTCAAATCCAAAAATGGCCAGGATCCCATCGCCGTAATAATCCAGTATTCTGCCCTGAAATTGATGAACAGCTTTACCGGCCAGATAGTAATAGCGATTAAGGATGTGCACAACATCGTACGGCTGATTGACTGAAGTGAATGCCGTGAAATCAAAAATATCCATGAAGACAAGGGTTGCGTTGATTTCTTCACCGATGCGACTAACTTTTTTTTGCTGCTTCTTACTTCGAGTAAGCTCAAGATCAATTTCGTCAATCACCAGCCTTCTAATTTTTACATCGTCAGTGACAATCGTTTGACATGCCAATCTGGTGTTTTCCGAAAAATGCATGAGGCTGGCAATTCTATTCTCACGTGGGGTCCTGGGTTTACAATTTTCCAATCCTTCCAATATTCTCACCCGACATGTCGTACATTTACCTCTTCCACCACAGGCATGCTGGTGAGCTATGCCAGCTTTTAAGGTGGCTTTAAGGATTGTGGTTTTACTTTTTATTTCTAAGGATTTATGATCAGGCTCGACAAAAATTTTTGACATAGTGAGAATGTGGCATTCGGTAAAGGGCAAATATATTAAAAAAAAATCCCGGCCATCCTAAGAGGAGCCGGGATTCAAACAACCTAACCAATCAAGAATTAATTCTTCGCAACTATATCAATATCTAATTCAAAATCGTCGTAAATCATTTTGTCACCCAAATCATCAAAAAATGATTTGGATCCGTATCTGACATCAAACTTTGATCGATCAATCGTTACTTTAGCAGATGCTTTCACGTTATCTCCATCAACTGTAACGGTAGCAGGAAAGTTAATTGTTTCTGTAGTTTCTTTAATCGTAATATCCCCCGTTACCTCGTAATCGTTTCCACCTTTATGCTTAACACTTTTTATAACGAATTTGGATGTTGGGTATTTTTCAACTCCAAAAAAATCGTCAGATTTTAAGTGGCCAACCAATTTTTGATTGTATTCTTCATCTTTCAGATCTTCGCAGGTAATAGATGACATGTCAATAACGAAACTTCCTCCGGTTAATTTCCCTTTTTTGATTTCCAGGTTAGCTTCCTTCAAATCAATTTGTCCATTGTGCTGTCCGGTAACTTTCTTTCCAAGCCATGCAACGGTACTTTGGGAGGTATCTGCCTCATAATTTCCTGTTACATCTTTGGTACTGAATGAGCTTGCAACGAAAAATAAAGCAATTGCAAAAGTTGTTAACATAGTAGTTTTCATAATTATTTGTTTATTAGATTTTAACATTTATTACTATTCAATATTCATTGGTATTTCCATAACAAGTATTGTAGTGTCTTCCCGGAACTCCAGGTCAACATGTGTAGTGTCGTAAACACCTAATCCGTCTCTTTTGTCAAGTGTAATTGAGTCAATCGTACTACCGCCCTCGATCACAAAGAAGTAAACACCATTACCTTTCTTTTTCCATTCGTATGGATAGGATGATCCATTTGTGAATTGACCCAGAGAAAACCAAGCATCCTGATTAATCCATAAAGCATTTTTATCATTCGGGGCAACAACGTTGACCAGCTTGTTCTTATTCTCCTCTAATTCAAATTTTCTCTGATCGTATCTCGGCTCGATGTTTTTTTCTTTTGGCATAATCCAGATTTGAAGAAAGTTCACATCTTCAATTTTTGAATGATTGTATTCCGAGTGATAAAGACCTCGACCAGCAGACATGATCTGAACTTCACCGGTGTTAATGACTTTTTTATGACCGGTGCTGTCCTGATGTTCAAGCGATCCCTTTAGTGGGATGGAGATAATTTCCATATTGCTGTGTGGGTGGGTTCCGAATCCCATTCCACCACTGACAATATCGTCGTTCAATACCCTCAATGCCCCGAAATGAATGCGGTCCTGGTTGAAATAGTTAGCAAAACTGAATGTATGTCTGCTCTGTAACCAACCATGATTGGCGATACCTCGTGTGTCTGATTTATGCAAAACGTGCTTTGCCATTTTGTACTCCTTTCTGATAGAATTTAATTGTATAAATCAATATTGTACGTACAATTATTATGCTAAATTTTTTATCTTATGTTATCAATCATGTCATTTAGCTGACCAGCCTTCTCTTTTGTGATATTAAATTGTTTCTCAATCTCGTCTTTTACCTTTGGGTTTAGATAGTCCAGCAATTCATGTCCTTTATGTGTCAGGATAATGTCAAGTTGTCTTCTGTCATTCGGACATTGTTTCCGGTTTATTAATCCGGCCTGGAATAGCTTCTCCACCAATCTTGAAACATTTGATTCTTTATCAAGCATTCTTTCTTTTATCTGAAGTAAAGTAACAGGCGTTGGATACTGACCTTTTAAAATCCGTAAAACATTGTATTGTTGTGAAGAAAGGTTGGATCCCTTCAGCAGGCAATTGATTTTACTTTCTATCCGGTTGGCGGTATAGATAAAGTTAAGCGCCAGCTTCTCGTGAATGTTGTCAAACTTTTCCTGTTTTAACACTTCTTCCAGTTTCATGATTCAAATTTACGTGTGTATACATATATTGTTTACACATTTATTAATTTTTTTAAAATTTTTTTCATGAACTGTTACTTTTTATCTTTTATGATCATTATGAAGACAAAATTTGTTGACCATAGACGATTCTAAATACCATATCAGTGATGAAGAAGAGATAAAGAATGAATTCCTTGTGGTCAGGCAATCCGTCAGGGATCCATCTAAATTTCAGGTTTTATACGATCGCTATTTTGAGACGATATTCACATTTGTATTCAGACGGATCGACCATGAAGATGTCACGGCGGATATTACTTCCCAGGTTTTTTACAAAGCCTTAAAGAATCTGAAAAAGTATAAATTCAGGGGAGTGCCATTTTCTGCATGGCTCTATCGGATAGCAACAAATGAGGTTTACTTATATTACAAAAACAATAAAAGAAAGCAGGTTTACAGTCTGGAGGAAGAGCGATTTCAGGAAATAATAGATGATAATCTATTCGATGATGAGATTGATGTCAGTGAAGTCATCGAAGCGATGAAATCACTTTCAGAAAAAGAAGCAGAAATACTTGAATTGAGGTTTTTTGAAGAAAAACCATTTGCAGAGATCGCCTATATTCTGGAGATATCTGAAGCTAATGCAAAAATGAGAACGTATAGGTCATTAGAAAAGCTAAAGCGACAATTAACGAGAAAGGTAAAATGAGCAAGATTGATATCAGGTTGAGAAGGCAGCAATTTACCAAAGGTCGCATTCAACGGCATAAAAACTATGGTTCGTTGCTGGAGAAGCAAAAGAATTCCCATCGGAGAAGAATTCGGGGGGTGGTGTTGCTGGCTTTTATTTTTGTAATACTGACCGTTCTGATCATTTCATTGTTTAATAAATCGAATGCAAAACCTTCCGAAAATAGGATACCGGGAGTTGAAATAGTTCAAAGCGAGGGGCCCCGGACTTTGAATAACTAGTGTGAGTTCAATATAAAGACAGTGAAAAATCAAAGAAAACACCAATATTCCCCTCTTGAGAGGGGCGACGGGGTGTGTAACAATTAAAATCTTGTTTTCATTTGATTTTTCATTCTAAGTCAAAATTTCTCGATCTTATATTGAGCTCAGGTTAACTAGGAATTGCACGCCACATATTGATTGAATGAAGGCCGGATAAGCCGGTCAACAGGAAAACTATTGTTTAATCAAAAAATGAAAATCATGGAAGAAAAGAAAAATCCAAAATTGGATACCCGCAGGTATCGTGGCTTATTTTTTAATGTGGGCCTTGTATTGAGTTTAGGCCTAGTTTTAATGGCGTTTGAATGGAAAACTCCGGGTGCTATTTCTGAAGTACCACCAGTATTTAGTGACCCATTTCCAGAGGAATTGTATGACACCCCATTAACCGTTCAACCTCCTCCACCCAAACCAAAAGTGGAGATATTTGAATTGATCGAAAAGGAGGATGAGGAGATCATTGACGAACCGGAAATAGATATAGATATTTTTTCTGATGAAAAGGATGTACCGGAAGAACCTGTTTTTGTGGAGTCTGAGCCTGAAGAAAGAGCTCCGGAGTTTTTTACAATTGTTGAACAATACCCAAAATTTCAAGGGGGTGACTATTCTACATTTCTCAAATTTGTATTTGAACATTTAAAATATCCCCCGCAAGCTCGCAGAATGGGCATTGAAGGAAAAGTTTTTGTTCAATTTGTTGTTGATGACAAAGGCAAAGTGAAAGATGTTGAAGTAGTAAAGGGGATTGGTGCCGGTTGTGATGAGGAGGTCTTGAGAGTAGTCAAAAGCTCCCCCGATTGGGAACCCGGCAAACAACGTGGCGTTCCGGTAAATGTGAGGATGATCGTGCCGGTGAAATTTAGCTTGAACCGGTAGTTGCAAAACCTTCTGTAAACCTGACAGGTTTCAAAAACCTGTCAGGTTTTATTGGTTTACAACCCCAGTTTTTTAGCCATAATCCGATCAACCAATTTCGTAGGAAGTATGAATCTCACCATCCAGTTCCGGAACCTATTTGGATCAATGCTGTAACGGGCTTTGGGATGGTTTTTTAGGAAAACCTTGTAAATCAAATTAGCCACTTCATCAGGTTTTAACCCTTTTCCGATTCCCTCAAGGACGATCTTTGCAAACCTGTTCAAGGAATCTTTGTAGGGCGTTTGGTCATAAGCACTGAGGTCTGTTGATTTCTTCCAAATCGGTGTTTTGATAACTCCAGGACCAATGATGATCACATCTATACCAAATTTCACCAATTCTCTTCTCAAGCTTCCTGATATTCCTTCCAGTGCATGTTTGGATCCCACATACGGGCCAACAAATGGATTGGCAATCACCCCTGAAACCGAGCTGATATTGAATATTTTCCCTGGTATTTGGGAATAATGTTCTTCCGCGCCCAATAGTTTTGCAAAGGCCTGGGTGACCCGAATAACGCCCATGACATTGATGTCAAAATGTTTTTTGATCAGCTCAGGATCCATGTAAATTAATGGGCCTCCCTTAGCAATTCCAGCATTGTTAACCAATCCACCCAACCCTTTTCCATTCAATCTTTCTTCTACCACTTTTACTGACTGATGGATTTCTTTCTCGTCAGTCACATCAAATATTAGTGGCATAAATTGACCGGGAAATTTGTTTTGAAGCTCGCTGGCATCATCAGTTTTCCTAACACTTCCGAAGACAAGGAAGTTTTCCTGGAGGAACCTTTCTGCAATTGCTTTTCCAATCCCCGAGGAAACGCCTGTTACGAGAATAGATTGGTTAATAGATGTCTCACTCATACAATTTTTAAAAACAAATACGAATTAATTGATAAGAAATCCAAGTTGCTTAGTAATTTGCCTCATTCACCCAAAATTCAACTCCTGATGATCCTCATTGCAGATAGTGGCGCTACGAAAACCGACTGGCGAATAGTTTATGATAAGGACCATATCAAGCAAACTTCAACAGAGGGCATCAATCCACATTATCAAACAAGCGCTCAGGTTACCAATATTATGACCGAGGCGATTCATCTGGATAAACTCCCTGAAAAGGTAAAATATATTTATTTTTATGGTGCTGGGATAACATCAGGAGCAAAAATCAAAGAGATAGAATCAGCTATTCTTCAGTCATTTCAAGTGGAGAAAGTTGAAGTGAATACGGATATTTTGGGAGTTGCAAGATCACTTTGCGGATCTCAACCAGGAATAGTCGCCATGCTGGGGACCGGATCGGCTTCTTGTCTGTATGATGGAAAAAAAATCACTCATCAGGTACCCTCATTGGGGTATATCCTTGGCGATGAAGGAAGTGGAGCGCATCTTGGAAAGAAATTGCTGGCCAATTATCTGAGAGGATTTATGCCAAAAGATCTGGAAAAGAAATTCAATAAAATGTATCAGATTGATAAGGAGTATGTGTTGAATGAATTAAATAAGGGGAAAGTCCCAAGCCGCTTTTTGGGTAGCTTTTCAGAATTTATTCATTCCAATATTCATTTTCCTTTTATGCACAAGCTAGTATCAGAAAGCTTCCGGGAGTTCATTGAATACTATGTTGTTCCTTATGCAGAATTTGGGAATTATAAGGTAAATTTTTGCGGCAGCATCGCATTTTATTTTTCGAATGTTTTGTCCAGGGAATGTTCCGATTTTAAATTGCCATTGGGGAAGATTGTCAAGTCTCCCATTGCTGGCTTAACTCTTTATCATCTTCAATTAATATAATATCTATGGCAGAAAGTTATACGGAAGCTTCCTCTAATTATGATCATCTGGAACAGATGTCAGTCGCTGAATTGCTGACAAATATTAACAAGGAAGATCAGACAATTGCCAATGCTGTTCAAAAAATAATTCCATCTATTGAAAAGTTGGTTGAGAAAATTGTCGGCAATATGGAAAAGGGTGGGCGGTTGTTTTACATTGGCGCAGGAACAAGTGGACGGTTGGGGATACTGGATGCATCTGAATGTCCGCCTACCTTCGGCGTGTCACACGAATTGGTTGTAGGGATCATGGCCGGAGGAGACAAAGCCATTCGAAAAGCTGTCGAGTTTGCCGAAGATGATACCGAAGAGGGCTGGAAAGACCTGCAAAAATTGAAGATAGATTCCAATGACTCTGTTGTTGGGATTGCTGCGTCTGGTCGAACACCATACGTCATCGGCGCTATTCAAAAAGCACGTGAAAATGGAATTCTTACAGGATGTATTGCCTGCAACCCGCAATCAGAACTGGCAAAGGCCGCCGAATATCCAATCGAAATAGTTGTGGGCCCTGAGTTTGTGACGGGTAGCACCCGGATGAAAGCAGGTACTGCACAAAAAATGGTGCTTAATATGATTTCCACATCCATCATGATTAAGCTTGGACATGTTGTTGGAAACAGAATGGTCGATATGCAGCTGACCAATCAAAAGCTGGTGAAGCGTGGTGTAAAAATGATCATGGATGAGTTAAAAATTAAAGAGCGGAAAGCAGAAAAATTGTTGTTCAAACACGGCTCCGTCAGAAAAGCGATAGAAAACTTCAAAGAAAAAAACTAAAATGGTTGTCGTAGGTCGCATCCCCTGGGGAAGATTGTTTAAAGACTTAAAATATGTAATGATCCTGGTTATCATCTACAATGCTGCGATCATCTATTTTGACTTTTTTGAGCGTTTATTTCATTTCAGCGTTCCGCTTTCCTTAATTACCATCCCCGGCACAGTAATTTCTATGCTGCTGGCATTCCGAACGAATGCCGCATATGAAAGATGGTGGGAGGGGAGGATGATCTGGGGGGAAATTGTTAATGATTCAAGGACACTGACCCGCCAGGTTATATCCTTCACTAACTATTTTGAAAACAAGGATCAACATGTCAGGCAATTAGTCAAGTCCATTGCGTACCGTCAAATGGCATGGTGCTATTGCCTCTGCAAGGTGTTGAGAGGACATTCGCCCGAACAGGACTTGTTAGCCTTTGTTTCAGAAAGGGAGGCTGAAAGTTTAAAACGGTATGCGAATATTCCCAATCAATTGCTTCAGAATTCTGCCTTGGAATTGAAGAAAATAGAAGAAAGCAACAATATCGACCGGTATCAATATATGCAGGTCGATTCCACCATAAGACGATTGACGGACTCAATGGGAAAATGTGAACGGATAAAAAACACAGTTTTTCCAGTGCTATACAGCAGGTTTCTTGACCTGCTTATCTATTTTCTGATATTCGGCCTTCCTTTCGGCTTGATTGACTACTCTATCAATATATTCCTGCCAGTCGGCATATCCCTATCCTTTGCCTTTTTGGCGGTCGATCGCATCGCTTTTTACCTGCAGGATCCATTTGAGGGCTATGCTTCTGATGTTCCCATGTATGCTTTGTCGCGCACGATTGAAGTAAATATTCGGCAACAATTGGGTGAAAACCAGACACCTGAGTTGTTGAAACCGATCGATGGCGTACTAATGTAATCGAAAACTTACATATTTATAAATTGTCCGTGTGAATTGTGTAAAATTGTTAGTTTTTCAATAGCGGGTTCTATTATTTACATATTGACAATAAATTTAAAAGAGTACCTAAATTTTTTTTAGTTTACATATAGAAAAGTGATTGGTTTATGGCGGAAGTTCAGTTTGATATAAAGAATTTTTTATCCCGGATAAATGTGAATCGCGCCACATACATCGTGGCTTTTTTGTTGGTCGTTGCTTTGGTTTTGATCTATTCCTGGGCTTTGAATAATAAAGGAAAGGAGAGGTTGTATGAATTGAATAGCCTAAAATCTAATTACGATCAATTCCTTGAAATCAATTCGGCCTTGTCGGACAACCTGGAAAAGTCATATGTACATTCGCTTTTGTATTTCTCTGAAGGAAAAGAGCTTTACAGATTACAATCTATTTCTTTCTTAAATGATGCAAACAAATCTTATAATGAACTGTTCAGGATAGTTCAAAGTAATGATACAACCTTGCTTCCTAACTTACTATTAACAAAAGAGCATCTGTTTGATTTTGGATCGGGATTGTTGCAAAAACTTGCAGTAGATGTTGATTTACCTGAGACGGAAATAGAACCAATCATTGCCGATGCAGATACGCTTTTGCAGGATTTTTCTGAATTCGAAGCTGTAGAAAAAAATACGGTTTCTTTGGAAGAGGAAGAAGGGTTGATCGAATTAATTGAAACCGATCTTTTTGAGCTTAATGCCCTTTTTGGAAATAGATATCAACTATTGGCCAGGAATAAGGCCGACTCCGGAACCAAGAATTTTGGCGTCTTAGCGCTGATCATCGTACTGATCTTCCTTGTTTTTATATTTCTATATTATCAGATCAAAAAGAATGATCAGAGAAACATAAAGTTATCTGCAGACCACTTAAATGCTATTTCGTCTGGTGACTTGCCGGAAAAGCAAATAACGGGAAAAAATCAGTTCAACTCCCTGGTAGGCAACAGCAACCTGATCATCGATTACATGCAGGACGCCACCGAGTTTGCCAATCACATGGGAGAGGGAAATTTTGAATATGACTTTAAACCTAAAAGCAAAGATGATAAGCTGGGCAATGCGCTGATCGATATGAGGGATAAACTTCGTCAGGTGGCAAGAGAAGACAGGGTCAGAAACTGGGTAAATGAAGGTCAGGCGAAATTTGGTGATATTCTCCGGAATGCCGGTAGTGACCTGGAGGTAATGGGAGACCAGGTCATTTCCAACCTGGTTAATTATCTGGGCGCTTCCATGGGTGTGATCTATGTAAAGAATGAAAACAATCATACCACCACATTAGAGCTATTATCGGCCTATGCCCTTAACAGGAAAAAGCATACGGAAAGAGAGCTTAAAGTAGGAGAGGGATTAGCCGGGCAGGTTTACCAGGAGCAAAAACCTGTTTTCCTAAAAGATATTCAAACGGATCATTTCAATATTGTCACGGGAATGGGAGAGTCCAAACCTGCATCCGTCCTGATTATTCCTCTGAAGCAGGAAGACAACATAGAAGGTGTTTTAGAGTTGGCATCATTTAAAGTCTTTGAAGAATACCAGATCAGCTTTGTTGAGAAAATAGGTGAAAGCATTGCTACTGCGATGCGAACAGGCAAATCAAACAAAGTCACTTCTGAATTGTTACAGGAAATGCAGACTCGTGAGGAAGAAATGAGAACGCAGGAAGAAGAGCTGAAGCAAAACATGGAGGAATTGTCAGCCACGCAGGAACAGATGGAGCGACTCAGGAAAGAAGATGAACAGAAAAAAGAAGAGTTATCCGCAAAGAGAAATACGCTCTACAGCATATTGGATAGCATGGATGAATATGTCTATTTGAAAGATAATACAGGCAAGTATCAGTTTGTAAATCAAAAGTTTGCTGATCTATTTGCTAAAAATGTTCAAAATGCCACTGGCTATAATGATGAGGAGTTGCTAGGAGAGAATGTGGCGACCAAAATCAAACAATTGGAAAACAAAGTCATGCGTTCCAGTGAGAGGATAGAAGACAAAATTGAAATTAAGGAGGAAGAATTTACCATATCATTACTTACGATCGATATACCTCATTTATCTGATAAAGGTGTGTTGGGAGTGCTGAAAAAATAAGGTTAAGAAAGTATTTCATGATTGGGTAAATATAGCTGATTGGTAGCTTATTAATCACCCAAACTATGAAAACAGAAAATGTCAAAAAACTGACTAAGATACTTCTCATTGTTTTAGTCGTCATTGTTGCATCCCTGAAATTTATCGCCGAGCCTCTCATAGAAAAAAAGATAAGAAGCTGGGAGCCCAAGAAAAAAAACTTTTATTATGATATCCACATTGGCGATGTAAATGCCAAAATCCTTCGCGGAGGAATAGACATTACCGGCTTAACCCTGAAAATTAACAAAGATGAAGTGTCCAAACTGGATAGCGCTGATATTCCCCATCTATTTGAGGTAGAAACCGATATTGGCATTCATTTGTTTAATGGTTTCCGATTGTTGTTTGAAGATGAGATCAAGATTAATGAAGTTGACCTGGAGAATACCAATATTACCTGGTATCCAAACTTCAAAAAGCAAAAAAAGGACAGCCTCAGTGGGCAATCTTCAGGGAAAGTAAAAATAGATGCGGTTCAATTGGGTGAGTTGTTAATCGATCAGGCTCATATAATAGTAATGGACAAATATGGTTCTGACGCAAAAGAAATTTTAAATCTGGATTCGTTAATTGTTGAAATCCATCAGCTAAATGTGCCCATCGGTGAGAGCAATGAAGAAGTCCTTCCTGAATTTAAAGAGATAATTATCCATTCGGGGAAATTTGAATTTGACTACGACAGTGTCAATTACAAATATGATCATTTGATAGTCAATACCTCTCACGAAAAAAGCGCTGATAATTTTTTCCTTGATATTGAAATGGTGAATTTAACTTCAAAAATTGATAATAATGAGGTCAATATAAATAGGATCCATGTAAAAGATATCAACTTTGAATCGTTCTATCTTGATAATAAAATTGAGATTGATTCCATCGTAATAGCGGATGCGGAGATAAAATGGTTTAAGAGTGCTCCAAAGGAACAAACAGCCGACACGACAAAAAAGAAAAGTAAATTAAAACAGATTTCCATTAATCATTTTGGCTTTACTGACGAATCGTTCCTTTATGTGCTGGACAATGACAAAAATTTAGCAATCGATACCTTGACTTTTTACCTGGATAGCTTGGAGATAGATCCTCTGGATATTAAAAAAGTTTTTTACTCAGACCTTTACCTGGAAATGAACAAAACTGCATTTGATATGGGGTCTGACTATCGAATCGAAACCGGAAAAATTAAGTTGAACAGGAAGGCAAAGACAGTAAGTTTGAATGGATTTGCATTGATCCCCAAACATACCCCTGAGGAATATTCAAAAATGATTGATTATGAGAAGGATTTGTTCAGTGTTAATCTTGATTCGGTTGTGATTCAATACATCTTGCGAAACCGCTTGTCAAGCGAGGAAATCCGTATTCCTGAAATTGATGTGTATAACCTGAATTTAGAGGTTTACAGGGATAAGTATGTGGAGGATGCGCCAAAAATTGACAAGCCCTTTCCCGCTACCATGATCAACAATATTGAATTTCCATTTGATATTGAAAAGATAAACATTCACAATTCCACAGTAGCATATACTCAGTTGGGAGATATTGTAGAAACAGATGTTCCGGGAAGATTGGAAATGAATAATACGAATATCGTTATTCAGAATATTACAAATATACCTGGATTGCAGGCAAAAGATAAGGTGATGACCGTGGATGCCACTACAGAGCTGATGGGAGCAGGAAAAGTAACAACTGGTTTTGAATTTGATCTTACGGATGAGACCAAATTTTTTAAAGCTCATGGAAAAATGGATCAACTGCCGATGGTTCGGCTTAATCCGTTCCTTTCGGGACTGTTAAGAGTGGAAGTTCCGCAAGGAGAAGTTAAAGATCTTGAATTTAGCATGGAAGCAAACCACGATTACATAAAAGGAACTCTTGATATGGAATATCAGGATTTAAATGTGGATGTTTTGAAGAACAATAACCCGGAAAAGCATCATGCATTTCTTAATCTGATCGCCAATGCCGCTATTAAAACCGACAATATAAAGGGTGAAAAGAACTATAAGCAAGGGACTATTTTTGCCGATGTCAGGCCATATAAGTTTGTTTTTCACAATTTCTGGCAAGGCATCAAAAGTGGTTTAATGGATGTGATGGTCAAACCTGTTAACAAGGAAAAATCCCTCAAAAAATTTGAGAAAAAAGAAGAAGACATCATTCAGTAGTTAAAATTAATGACCGTTGTCATCAACTGCCAGGTCTTTCCTGTCAATCTGCTTTTATTATACTTTCTGATTCACTAATTTAAGTTTGTTTCAAACTTAAATCTAGATGATGTACAATAATTTAAACAAAGCCCAGCTGAATGTTCTGGTTTTGCTCAGGATTTTTATTGGTTGGCATTTTTTATACGAAGGAGTACTGAAGTTGTACAATCCTTCATGGACAGCAAAGGCTTATTTAATGAGCTCGGAAGGAATATTTAAACCAATCTTTACCAAACTGGCCAGCGATTCTATTGTCGGTCTGGTGGATGGATTTAACATCGCTATTTTGATATTGGTTGGTCTTTTCCTGGTTTTGGGAATACTGGAAAAAAGAGCTGCCTTATTGGGCTCGATACTGCTGCTGCTCTATTACTTATCGCATCCGGCTTTTCCGGGGATCAATCAGGGCCCTACGGAAGGAAGCTACTGGATCATTAATAAAAATCTGATCGAAATGGCAGCTTTGCTGGTATTAATGTATTTCCCGACAGGCCATTATTTTGGAGTAAGAAGATTATTCAATCGGGAAGAAAAGGCTAATCCACAAACTGTTTAACTGAAAATTCAAGATCATGGCAGAAAATAAAAAATATAACTTTTCGAGAAGGAATTTATTGAAAGGATTGGCAGGCTTGCCAATAGTTGGTGCTGTTTGGTGGTCCGGGGCAAAGGCATCTAAAGTCTCGGAAAACGAAAAAGAGTTTATCCTGGAGGAATTAAACATCAAGGCATCACCACCACCACCATCAGGCTCCATGGCAGGCGATCCGATCAAGATCGGGATCATTGGCTTTGGGATCAGAGGTAAGCAATTGTGTCGGTCACTAGGGTTTGCTACGGACGAATGGCTGACCAATATGAAAAAATCAGCTGAGGAAAATCCTAACGATAAGAGATTAGAAGAATTTCTCGATCAGGAAGATCTGAATGTTAAGCTTACTGCTATTTGCGATATTTTTGATTATCAGGCAGGTATAGCTTTGGACTCCTTTAACAAGGATGGAAATGAAATTAAGCGGTATAAAACGCATGAAGAACTATTAGAGAAGAGTGGGGTAGATGCCGTAATCATCGCCACACCCGATCACTGGCATGCGCCAATTGCCATTGATGCATTGCTTGCAGGAAAGCATGTGTATGTCGAAAAACCAATGACTCATAACATTGCAGAGACGTATCGCCTGAAAGAAGTTGCAGAATCGAGTGATAAGGTTTTTCAGGTAGGGCACCAACACCGGCAGACTCAGAGCTTCCTGACAGCTCAGGATATCATAAAAAAGAATATTCTCGGTCATATCTCACTGATCATCACCAATACCAACAGGAATGATGACAATGGAGCCTGGCAATATCACATACAGGAAACAGCGAGTCCAAAGACGATTGACTGGGAACGGTTTATTGGAAATGCGCCAATGGTTCCTTTCAACAAAGAACACTTTTTCCGCTGGAGAAAATGGTGGGCATATGGATCTGGTTTATCCGGAGATTTGATGACACATGACTACGATCGAATCAATTGTATTTTAAAAATGGGAATTCCGGATACAGTAACAACTTCCGGAGGCATTTACACACATCGTGATGGGAGAAACGTGCCGGATGTACTTCAGATAAACATGGAATACCCAAATTTTTCAACAGGAACAAGTCAGGATCCAGGCAAGGAAAAAGGGATGACTTTTGTGTATAGCGCAACTTTGGGCAATCAATATAATCGCCCGACAGTTTTAATGGGTCACGACGGTACAATGGAGCTTGGAAATAGTGTAACGCTATATGCAGATCCCAGGTCTACTCGTTATGCAGATCTGATCAAAGCTAAAAAGATCAATCCGTACGTGCCGATGTATCAATACGACCCTGCTGCGGATGGAGTCGATGCCGTTACCTCCGCAACAGCTAAATATTTTGCTGACAAGGGATTGTTATGGACATATCGCGATGGCAAAAGAGTGGACTCAACTTTCCTCCATTTAAGGGAGTGGCTGAGTTGCATTCGCAACGGAGGTAAGCCTAGCTGTGGAATTCAGGAAGGTTTTGAAGAAGCTATATCAGCACATATGGGTGGTTTGTCCTACAAACTAGGCAGAAGGATAGAGTGGGATCGGGAAAATCAACAGATCGTACCTGTCAATGGAATTGATCTGGATGAAGCTTTGTTGATGAACCAGGAGGTGATTAATTTAGATAGGATAACGTAAAGGTGAATCTCATAATTATTGAACCAAAAAGTCAAAAGTGAAATTTTGAGTATTTAGCAGAGTGAGAATGCATTAATCTTTAAAAAGCAGAGGCTGTTCGAAAGAGCAGCCTCTTTTATGTGACTTTTATTGACCTTAGTATTTTTGGTTTCCATTCAATTCATCTATTGATTCAAATCACTTGTAAGGTATTATCAACACCATAGAACGAATTAGTTAACTCAATCAAATGAGATGAGCATCTCAATCAAATGAGTTGAGCAACTCGATTTGGTTTTGTGCTTGAATACTTTGATTTCCCGGGCAAAATGGCTAGATGTCGTGTTAAAATTCATGAATTGTCAGGCTGAAATACTTTGACTTGAAACCTGAATTTAGTCAAATGGTTGATTAGAAATACAACAATTATTTTCCTATTCACACTCAGGGTAACGGCATTTTAAAATGTATTATATGTAAGTACCCAAAATGTTTAGAATCACTTTAGACCAAAGAATGACGAAAGTATTCGGTGAAGACGGAAAGCGTATATCTGGTTGGAGAGGGATCGTGATCCTGTCCTGTGCATTTGTTTTTTTCACAGTTGGATGCAAAAAATCAAAACCCATACTCACTTCTGAAGGCCCCGGCCAGATTGAGATTTATGTAGCTGGAGAAAATAGTATACGCGTATTGCTAAAACCTCTTTCCTTTGGTGATTCCCTTCCTAACAATCCGATTTTGACAAAAAATTATGATGACCCAGTTGTCAGGATGAAGGAATTAGAGGATGCGATTAAAAAAGATGTAGGAAATCTTCGTGTTGAGATTTCCCCGGAACCGTTAACGGTAAAAATTTTTAATGTAAGAAATGAACCTGTTCAGGAGTTGGTTTTTGATGAGGGTGGAGCATTATCTTTTAAAATCGATGATGCTCCTATATTGGGTCTGGGGGAGGGAGGCCCTCAACCTGGGAGAGGTGTTAATTGGAGGGAACTTCCCGTAGAGTTTGACCGGAAAGGCCGATACCACAACATGGTTCCACGGTGGCAGAGCAACGCTTATGGCTCTCGTAATCCTGTTCCTTATTTGATCAGTACCTCGGGTTGGGGAGTGTTTGTTGCTTCGCCATGGGTGCAGGTTGATTTGCAAAATAAAGACAATGGCAAGTTCATTCCATGGATACCTGAAGGAGAAAGAGTTCCGCAAACAACTGAAAATCAGCAGGAAGTCTTGGGAAAAGGACTCCCTCCGGTTGATGAAACCACCTCCGGGCTTTATGATGTCTTTGTATTTGATGCAAATGAATCGGCTGGTATGATGAAAGATATGGCAGACATTACCGGACATGCCGTCATGCCACCGAAATGGGCTATGGGATATATGCAGTCCCACCGTACGTTGAAGGATGAAAAGGAAATGATTGATATTGTCGATACATTTCGCGAAAAGGAAATTCCCGTTGATGCGGTCATTTATCTCGGAACAGGATTTTGCCCGCAAGGATGGAATGAAATGCAGCCATCATTCGAGTTTAACAAAAATGTCTTCAAAAGGGATCCAAAAGATGTCATTGCCGATTTAAAGGACAGGAATGTAAAGGTTGCCCTGCACATAGTTCCCTGGGATCGGGACAAACTCCCAACACTTCATGGTGATATTCCTCCACATCCGGGAGAAAAAGTAGATGAGTCTCATATTGAGCAATATTGGCAACAGCACTTGGGATTGGTTCAGGCCGGAGTAGATGCCTACTGGCCCGATGAAGGCGATTGGTTCGATTTGTATGAACGGATCAAAAGACATCAGCTCTATTACCAGGGACCGTTGTCAACCACGCCGAATATCAGACCCTGGAGTTTACATCGCAACGGTTACATAGGTATTGCCAGATGGGGAGGATGGGTTTGGTCGGGCGATACGGATTGCTCCTGGAAATCTTTGGAAGCTCAAATTGCTGTGGGCATCAACCATTCATTGAGTATTTCACCCTTTTGGGGTTCAGACATCGGAGGATTTTTTGCCAACCCGGAAAAAACGGGTGAATTATACATTCGATGGTTTCAATTTGGAGCTTTTTGTCCTTCTTTTCGATCCCATGGCAGGACCTGGCACACTTCACTTCCATGGGGATTTGGCCTGAGCGATATGGGAGTAAAAGAACCCAACAACACCAATGATATGTCAGCCGATGGAGCGGAATGGAGGGCTCCTGCTGATTCATCCATGAACAATCCTCATGTAGAACCCATTACACGAAAATATACTGAACTTCGCTACCAGCTTCTCCCATATAATTATTCGCTGTGTTGGGAGGCAAGAGAAACGGGCATGCCATTGATGAGGGCGCTTTGGCTCCATCATTCGAATGATAAAAAAGCCATTGCAACCGGTGATGAATATTTATGGGGCCGGGACGTATTGATAGCTCCGGTCTATGAGCAAAATGCTGAGATAAGAAACGTTTACCTGCCCATAGGAATTGACTGGTACGATTGGTGGACAAACGAAAGACATAGAGGTGGGCAAACCATAGAACGGGATATCGATCTGGAAACGATGCCCATCTATGTGCGTGCCGGGGCCATTATACCCTTTGACCCGGTTCGGCAATACACTTCCCAAAAAGTTGACAAATCTACGATTTTGAAGGTCTTTACCGGTGCGGATGGGGAATTTACACTATATGATGATGATGGAATCACCCTGAGATATCTGGAAGGAAAATACAACCTGACGGAGATCAGATGGGACGATTCGGATAGAAAATTGGAGTTTGTTCCCATACAGGAAGGCGTTGCATCTGAGCCAAAAACTTTCAAAATTGAATTAGTACCCGAGGGAACGACGAAAGAAGTTGAATTCGTTGGAGAAAATATTGAGATCGAACTATGAGTTACCGCTTTACATTATTAGCAATATGAAAAACATTCTACTCCTTATCTGCTGTTTGTTTTTACTGGCTTCCATAGCTGTGCGTGGCCAATCTTACATCCCCGAAACTGATCAACCCAAGATGAAAGTCAAGCCCGTGGTTGAGATAAAGGCCTATGCTTTCAATCTTAATGATATAGAGTTGCTGGATAGCCCTTTTAAAAATGCAATGGAGGCGGATGTAGCATTCCTGAAGTGGATTGAACCGGACAAGTTATTATCTCAATTTCGCAGCCATGCGGGTCTGGAACCCAAAGCTCCAAAGTATAAAGGTTGGGAATCCTTGGGCCTGGCTGGCCATTCACTGGGTCATTACCTTTCTGCATGCTCTATGCACTACGCTGTAACCGGGGAGGAAGATTTTTTAGTCAGGGTGAATTACATTGTTGATGAATTGGCTGAATGTCAGAAGGCTCGAAAAACAGGATATGTGGGAGCCATCCCCAATGAAGACAACGTTTTCCAGGAAGTATCGAAAGGGAATATTCGATCACGTGGCTTTGACCTGAATGGAGCCTGGGCGCCCTGGTATACCATTCATAAGATCATGGCGGGATTGATGGATGCCTATTTGTATTGTGATAATGAAAAGGCCCTTCAAGTGAATATAGGGATTGCAGATTGGGCGGAAAATACCCTAAAAGACCTGAATTACGATCAGATCCAGAAAATGCTCAGATGTGAATACGGGGGAATGAATGAAGCATTGACCAATACCTATGCATTAACAGGACAAAAAAAATATCTCGACCTATCCCTGAAGTTTCATGACAATTTTGTGCTGGATTCACTGGCAATGGAAATCAATATCCTTCCGGGTAAACATTCCAATACCCAGGTGCCTAAGGTGATCGGAACGGTCAGAAGGTATCAAGTGGATGGCAAGGAGTCGGATTATACCATCGGCAAATTTTTCTGGCAAACCATGGTGAACCATCATACTTACTCACCTGGTGGAAACAGCAATTACGAGTACCTCGGTGCCGAAGATGAGCTGAATGATAAATTGACTTACAGCACGATGGAAACCTGCAATACCCACAACATGCTCAAACTCACCCGCCATTTGTTTGCACTAGACCCATCTGCCTTATACATGGACTATTACGAAAGAGCACTATACAACCACATTCTGGCATCTCAAAACAGAGAAGATGGCATGATGTGTTATTTTGTACCACTGCGGATGGGAGCAAAAAAGACATTTAGCACCCCTGATGAGGATTTCACATGTTGTGTAGGTACAGGTATGGAAAACCATGTAAAATACGGTGAAAGTATTTATTACCAGGGTAAGGACGGAAGCTTGTATGTCAATTTATTTATTCCCTCCATTTTGACCTGGAAGGAAAAGAAGGTAACAGTAAAACAGGAATCAGATTTTCCTGAAGAATCTACCATTCATTTTACAATTCAGACGGAAAGGTCTGTTGAATTTCCCTTATTGATCAGGAAACCTGACTGGGTTGTTGGAGAGGTATCCATTGTAGTAAATGGAACGAATGAACCAGGTTTCAGTGTGAACGAATCGGGTTATATTTCTATCAGGAGGGAGTGGAAGAACGGAGATCAACTTGATGTAGATTTCTCTATGAATATTCACACTATCCCAATGCCAGACAATGATGACAGGATCTCTTACTTCTATGGACCCGTTCTTCTGGCAGGCAATTTAGGAGAAAAAGAACCCGAACCATCAAAGGGAATACCTGTATTTGTTACAAACGAATCGGATCCTAACCAATGGTTGACGAAATCTGTTGAAGATGGACTTGTTTTTCAAACGGCAAATGTTGGCAATCCCAAGGATATCACATTCCAACCCTTTTATACATTCTACGATGATTATTATAGTGTTTACTGGGATCAGTTTGATACCGAGGAATGGAAAGTACAGCAGGAAATCTATGAAAAAGAACGGGCAATTCGTGCTGACCTTGAAGCAAGAACGGTTGATCTGATCCGGTTGGGCGAAATGCAGCCTGAGCGCGACCATGAGTTGGCGGGAGATGAGACCGAAGTTGGGGAATCGCACACCAGGAAGTGGAGAAGTGCCAATACCGGCGGATATTTTTCTTTTGATCTGAAAGTTTCTCCGAATGATAAACAAGAATTGATATGCACTTATTGGGGAATGGATAACCGCGGAAGGAATTTTGATATCCTCGTGAACGAAAAAATATTGGTCACGGTAGATCTTAATCAATATAAAGACAGTCGGTTTTACGAAATATCTTATCCTTTGCCCACGGATTTGACACAAGGGAAAGAGAAAGTCACCGTTTTGTTTAAACCACATGAAGGAAACACGGCTGGGCCGATTTACAGTGTCCGGGTTGTAAAAGTGAAAAAATAAATTTCTGAGATGATGACCAACTTTTTAAAGAATGATATGATAAAATACCAGATACTTTTAATGACCTTGATTGTTTGTGGCGTCATAAGCTGTCAGGTTACCGAAACTTCTAAGGAAAAAGATATTGAACTATTCCATTTGTCCCAGGTAGAACTTCTGCCAGGTCCTTTCCTCGATGCGCAAGCTGCAGATTATGGCTACATGATGAAAATGGATGTGGATCGATTGCTGGCACCCTACCTGGAAGATGCAGGGTTCGATCCGGTTAAACCTCATTATAGCAACTGGGAGGGAAGCGGCCTGAATGGCCATATAGGGGGGCATTACCTTTCGGCTTTGGCCATGATGTATGCATCTACCGGTCAGGATTCCTTGAAAACCAGACTTGATTACATGATCGACTGGTTGGCAAAATGCCAGGAAGCCAATGGAAATGGCTATGTGGGAGGTATTCCCGATGGCAAAAGAATTTGGAATGAAATTGCCAATGGTAAAATTGATGCAGGAAGTTTTTCGCTAAACGGTGGATGGGTTCCCATTTATAATATTCATAAGCTATTTGCCGGATTAAAGGACGCTTATGTATTTACAGGTAATGAAAAAGCCCTTCAAATATGGGTTGACCTGTCAGATTGGTGGATCAATATGATGAGTCAGCTTTCTGAAGAGCAGATCCAGGAGATATTGTCCAGTGAGCATGGTGGGATCAACGAAGTGTTTGCCGATTTGTATGTTGAGACGCAGGATAAAAAATACCTGGATATGGCTGAAAAACTGAACCATCGGACTCTTCTGGGTCCATTGATGGCAAGTCACGATTCCCTGACCGGAATGCACGCCAATACACAAATTCCAAAAGTGGTAGGTTTTCAGCGTATAGCAGCTATTACTAAAAATGATTCCCTTCATGAAGCGGCTGATTACTTTTGGGATAAGGTGGTGAATGAGCGATCCATCTCCATTGGTGGAAACAGCGTCAGGGAGCACTTTCATCCGATCGACGACTTTTCTTCCATGGTTTCTTCCGAACAGGGACCGGAAACCTGCAATACCTACAACATGCTTCGTCTTTCTAAGGAATTGTTTTTAGTTGGTGGAAATCCAAAATACCTGGATTTCTACGAAAGAGGCCTTTACAATCATATTTTGTCATCCCAGCATCCGGATGGCGGATTTGTCTATTTTACTCCCGCACGTCCCAGGCATTGCCGGGTGTATTCTCAACCGGATGAGGGCATGTGGTGTTGTGTTGGTTCCGGATTGGAAAATCATACCAAATACGGTGAATTGATTTATGCACACCAGGGTTCTGATCTTTTGGTTAATCTGTTTATTCCATCCGTTTTAAATTGGGAAGGCCAGAACATTAAACTGACACAGCAAACGGATTTCCCTGATGAAGATCAAACATCATTTAAAATAGAGCTAGCGAATCCAAAAGAATTCACGCTTAAAATCAGAATTCCGGTTTGGGTTGTAGAGGACGCTTTCGAAATCTATCTGAATGATGAGAAATTAACACGCACCAATCTCAATGCGGGCTATGCAGAAATAGATAGGGAATGGAGCAATGGCGATGAGGTGACAGTTGTACTCCCAATGCAGACCATCCTTGAACAACTTCCGGATGGATCTTCATGGTATTCATTCGTTCGGGGGCCGATTGTTATGGCAGCGATAACAGATAGCACAGACCTGAATGGTTTATGGGCAGATGACGGACGCATGAGCCATGTTGCACATGGACCATTTTATCCGGCAGGGAAAGCACCCATGCTCATTGGTAATGAAACCTCCATTCTGAACGCCATTCATGAAAATGCATCAGGACCTTTTACTTTAAGTTATAGTGGATCTGTATATCCTGATACTTACGAGAACTTAAAACTTGTCCCTTTTTATACGGTTCACGAAGCAAGATACATGCTCTACTGGCCGGTAACGGATTCAGCAGGTTTGGCCTCGAAAATAAAATCGATGGAAGCTGCAGAGAAAGAAAGATTAGCCTTGAATGCCATGACTGTCGACTATGTTTCGCCGGGAGAACAACAACCGGAATCTGACCATGGATTTAAGGGAGAAAGGACATTTTCCGGTTATGAAAATGAACAATACTGGAGAAGCTCCAGGGACTGGTTTTCATATGACTTAAGTAATCATCAATTGAGGGCAAAATACTTAAAAGTTACTTACCTGCCTTTTGAGAATAGTAATTTTAAAGTGTATTTGAATGAGAAGGAATTTGCTTCTGAAAATCAGGCATCATCTCATGAGGGAGAAGAGATCACTCAATATTATGATTTGAAGGAATTTAGCAAAATAAATAACCTGACCATCAAATTCCAGGCTAACGATGGGTCTATCATTTCGAGGGTGCTTGACGTTCGTCTGATCAACCAAATGCCAGATCAGACAAATGAGTTGTAATAGATAAGTTTGATTAAGAGTTGGTATTAATTAAATAATACTATCTTAGAAAAAAATGGACTGCGAGGGAAATTAACAGGATCTTATCGCTTTTTAAATACAGAGCTTCCTTCAAATGTTTAAGAGAAAGGGTCATATGGGTTTCGACTGTTTTAATAGAAATATTTAGTCTTCTGGCGATTTCCTTATTTTTCAGACCAACTTTCCTGCTTAACAGGAAAACCAGTTTTCTTTTTTTTGGCAACTGGTTGATGGCATCTTTGATGATTTGTTCAGTATCATTGTAATTTACCCTATCATCGATTGAATTGACTTCCTCTAATTTTTCCTGATAGTACAATCTGTATTTTTCATCGTGTACTTTTTTCTTCAGGTTATTGAAGATCAGGTTTTTGGCGATCGTAAAAATGTAGGCATTAATCGTGGAGGCATCTGTTATAGTGTTCCGGTTCAGCCAGATTTTTAGAAAAACTTCCTGAACCACCTCTTCTGCTTCAGCATGATCGTGGAAATAAGAGAGACCAAATTTGTATAGTTTATCAGCATACATGTAAAAAAGTGCATTGAACGCATTTTTATCATTTTGCTTCAATCGAACTATCAGATTATCTAGATCACTCCTCATTGATTAAATGTAAAAAGTACAATAGATGAGATATCAATTTCATAAAAAAAAGAATAAAAACAAATTAAATGTTGAATTAAAAGTAGAAATGACCTTTAAAAATTTTTAATTAAATAATTAGGGGTAATGTGGCTTTCAATTGTATTACTATAAAACGGGAAAGTGAACAAAGAATTATTAAAAAAATATTTCGATGGAAAGTGTAATCCGGTCGAGGCAGACCGGGTAAGGCAGTGGATAAATTCTCCCAAGGCATTGGATGAACTAAATAAAAATCTCTTTAATGATTGGAGAACCCTTCAGGCTGATCTGGCAGAAAAGGAAGATTGGTCTGAAGTATTGGCAAAGATCGATGATCGGATAAGGATGGAGGAACTTTTTAAAACCCTGGACTCTCATACTGATCCGTTAAAAGATAAAAAGGGAAATAGCCCAAAGAAGGGACTTAATCGGGGACCAGTGAAGAGAGGTCAAATAAAAGTCCTGTTACCTGTTTTATTTGGATTACTCCTCATTATTTCACTGGGAGTAGCCTTCATGCAAAACGATACAAAAGCACCTGAGGAAATTGTGGTGACTGAAATTGTCAAACAAACAGAAAAGGGTCAGAAATTGACTGTCAAATTAAGAGATGGTTCTAAAGTAATCCTTAATGCTAACAGTAAAATTACTTACAATACGGATTATGGATTGAATGATAGAAAAGTATCGCTTGAGGGAGAAGCTTATTTTGAGGTGGCTGAAGATTCAGAACGACCATTTAGAGTTACCACTGGGCAGACGACAACAACTGCGTTGGGAACATCTTTTAATATAAGCTCTATTCCTGAAAGCGATGAAGTCAGAATTGCTTTAGTTACGGGGAAAGTTTCTGTTGTAAACGACAATCAATCCGAACTGTCAAACTCCATTATCCTGATGCCGGGAGAAATAGCAACATTCGAAAAACAATTCAATACACTTCATAAATCGACATTTAATTCCGATGAAGTGATCGCATGGAAAAATGGCGTGCTCTATTTTAAGGATGCCAATTACAATGAAATGGTTAGAATCCTGGAAAACTGGTATGGAGTCTCCATTCAACATAATAAAATGCCTGATCCGGATTGGAAATTTTGCGGGAGATTTGAAAATGAATCACTGGAAAATGTGATGGAGGCGCTAAAGTTCGGGCACAAGTTTAATTATGAAATAGAAGAAAAAGATGTACAACTAAAATTTTAGAAATATGGGAAACAAGGACACAAGTTAATTGAAAAAAGAAACGAGGCTACATGATTTAGTTGGTCGCCGAATCAATAATAGCCTCGCAACATTTAATTATTGTCAATTAAACATTTAATAATATGAAGAATAAGATACTAAATCAAATTGCAATGTTTAGCAAGTGGGTATTTTATGGATTTGTCGCGCAAATAATATTTACGACCGTACTACTAGCTGCCACGGGAAACGCACAAAACATAAAAAGTGTGAAGGATAATTTTATAAAGATTGAGTTTAATGAGAACTCAATTTCTGAAGCTTTTAAGCTTTTGGAAGATAAAACAGGATATAGTTTTGCCTATGAAAAGGAGGAAATTGTTGGCAACTATAAAATAAACCGCAAATACACCTCAAGAACTTCTGTTTCGAAGATCCTGCTGGATTTTTCAGAAGACACCGATTTGAAATTCAAACAGATCAACAACAATATCATTGTCTCCAGGAAAAACCTTGAAAATGACGATTCGGAGAGTCTGGAAATAGTTATGCAGGATATTCAGGTTACAGGTAAAGTTAGGTCTGAAGACGGGAACCAACCTCTTCCAGGTGCTACAGTAATTGAAAAAGGTACATCAAATGGAGTTGTAACAGATATTGATGGCAATTATTCGCTTTCTGTATCAGCAAACGCTACTCTTGTTTTTTCTTATGTTGGATACCTTACCACAGAAGTACTTATTGAAAACCGATCTACACTAGACATTACTTTATCACCTGATATTGCCAGTCTTGATGAAGTTGTAGTCATAGGATACGGTCAAGCTGAAAAGAGAGAAATCACCAGTGCAGTGGCCAGTGTGGACAATAAGGAATTCAACCGCGGTAATGTAAACGACCCTAACCAGTTGTTGCAGGGAAAAGTGGCCGGGCTTTCAATTGTAAAACCAGGAAATGATCCTAATGCTGGTTACAATGTTAGATTAAGAGGATTGTCGACCTTTGGAGCAAATTCACAACCGTTAGTTGTTATAGACGGGGTTTTGGGTGGTTCACTACAACTAATTGACCCGAATGATATCGAATCAATTCAAGTGTTGAAAGATGCATCAGCAGCGGCCATTTATGGGACACGTGGTGCTAGTGGTGTTATCATCGTGACTACTAAAAGTGCACAAGGTGTGGATGTGCTTAATGTGGACTATAGTGGATATGTAGCTGTAGAAAATGTGGCTAAATTTCTAGAACATTCAACTCCAGAACAGTTCGTAGAAGCAGGAGGGCAGGATATTGGGGATGAAACTGACTGGTATGATTTGCTTACCAGAACTGCAGTTTCGCATGTTCACAATTTTTCGGTTTCCAACAGTACAAAAAGCGGTCACTATCGAGTGTCTGTTAACTATCGGGATATAGAAGGAATTGCTTTAAATAGTGGTTTTGATCAAATTAACTCAAGGTTAAATCTTAATCAACGTGCCATTAATGATCGACTTAGTCTTGATTTTAACCTTGGTGTTAATTTGAGAAAAGCGGATTTCATACCCTATGAAACCATGCGATTCGCCATTATTGCCAATCCTACAGCCCCTATCTACGATGAAAATGATCCAACAGGTTACTGGCGACCAAATACACCAGAATATCACAATCCATATGCAATTGCACAAGAAGTAACCGACGAAGGAAATTTCAAAACTATGCTGGCAAATTTCAGGGCTGATTTTGAGGTTATTCCTGGATTAAATCTGGCAGCCTTCTATTCAATACAATACGAAAGTGATATGCGGTCTCAGTATTTTAGTTCGAGAACTTCATTTACATCTGCAGATGGTCAAAATGGAAGAGCGACAAAATTTTCGGAAGACCGTTTGAATGAACTTTTTGAGCTAACCGGAACTTTTCAGCGAAATTTTGGTGAATTAAATATGAATTTTGTCGGGGGTTATTCCTGGCAGGAATTCACCTTTGAAAATATGGAGGCCTTTAATACCAATTTTATAACGGATGATGTCCTCTACAATGATCTTGAATTGGGATTAGGTACAGCTACTGGGGTAGCAACAAGTGCAAATATGTTTAGTCAAAAAGAAGAATCAAGGTTGATCTCTTTCTTTGGCAGGGCAATGTTTAATTATAATGACAAATATTTTTTATCCGCCTCCTATCGAAGAGAAGGTTCTTCCAAATTCGGACCTAATTACAGATGGGGTGATTTTTATTCAGTTAGTGGTGGAGTTGATCTGGTTCAGGCGGTTAATATGCCAGCGGATATTTTCAAATTAAGAGTTGGCTATGGGATTACAGGAAATCTACCAAATGAGAACTATGAGTATCTTGTAAGATTGCAAAGTAGTGAAAGAACTTTCTATGATGATAGAGAATGGATTCAAGGAGTAAATTTTGTTTCAAACCCCAACCCGGATTTAAAATGGGAGGAAAAAGATGAATTGGACATAGGTTTGGATTATGCTTTTCTTGATTCGAAGATTTATGGTTCTATCGATTATTATACAAGGAATGCTAACGATGTTCTTCAAAGGGTAGCGGTTGATCAACCACCTAATTTATATGATATTACTTTAATAAATATTGGTAAGCTGAAAAGCAATGGAATAGAAGCCACATTTAATTATGTAATTCTCAATAACAATAATTCTCACCTGACTACAGGTTTGGTATTTTCTACATTTAACACAGAATTGGTAGTCTTAGATGATGATAGAGATCAAGTATATACAGGAAATTTAGGTCCTCCCGGCCTGAATGGAGTAGAACCTATAAGTATTGAAGAGGGAGAACAAATTGGAGATATTTATGCTCCTATATTTGAGGGATTAGATGAGGATGGAAACAGGATTTTAACCGATCAAAATGAAGATGGAACCATCAATCAGGATGATTGGGTAAAAGTTGGAAACGGGCTTCCGGATTTTGAGTTAGCCTGGAATACAACCTTCAGTTGGAAAAATTTTGACTTGAACATGTTGATAAGGGGCGCCTTTGGTCACAGTATTGTAAACATAAATAGGGCTTACTACGAGTCACCAATTGCATCAAATAACTACAACCCAGTAAGAACAAAATATTATTTGCCTGATTTAAATGAAAGTGAAAATTGGAATAGTTACTACGTAGAGGAAGCAGATTTTGTCAAACTGGATAACATTACAATAGGATATAACTTTCCCGTTGCAGAAAAAACGTTTATGCGGAATTTGAGGTTATACATAACTGCGCAAAACCTATTTGTCATAACAGGCTATACAGGTGTGGATCCAGAAGTACATTATACATATGGTAATCCGCCTAATCCATTGGCTCCGGGTATAGATGATCGGAACGCTTATTTCAGAACAAGGACTTTTACGTTTGGTGTAAACCTTGGTTTTTAAAATCATAAAGAATTTAAATCATGAAATATTTTAAAATAAGAATAATTGTGCTGGTATTGATCTCTGTGAGTTACTCTTGTACAGACCTAGATCCAGAAGTATATAGCCAACTTACGCCTGAGACACAATACACAACGCCTAATGTAATATTAGCATCTATATTGACTGCCTATGCACCATTAAAAAATAGCTATGGTAATAATGGTTACTTTGAAATTCAAGAACTTTCAACGGAAACGAGCGCAGCTCCGGCTAAGTTTGGGCCGTGGGATGATGGTGGAATATGGGCCAGATTACACAGACATGAGTGGGAAAACAATGCGTGGTTCATTGACAATACCTGGAACATGTGTTTTAGTGGTATCGCTTCATGTAATCGTTTGATAGAAGAGTTTGAATCTCAAACAGGTGATGTTGAAGCCGCAATTATTGAATTACGTGCTTTACGTGCTTTTTACTACTTTACAGCTATGGATTTGTGGGGGGATGTGCCTTTAGTTACTTCTTTTAACAATGCCGAGTCCAATCCTTCCCGAACAGACCGAGCAACTGTCTATTCTTTTCTCGTGAATGAATTGAATGAGCTTATTCCAATATTACCGGAAGCTTCTGGAGGGGAGCTCTATGGCAGGATGAATAAATGGACGGCTATGGCTTTGCTTACTCGGTTATACCTTAATTCAGAAGTTTATACGGGCACACCACAATGGCAGGCAGCGGCTGACATGGCTCAGCAGATCATTGATGGTGGAGTATATTCCCTTCAGCCTGTTTATTTAGATAATTATATCACCGACAACTCAGGTTCCGTTGAGAATATTTTTGTGGTCACACACAGTATAAGTAGTGGTGGTGCATTTAATATGCACATGAGAACACTACACCCTCTAAACAGGGAAACATACGGTTTTACTACTGGTCCATGGAATGGGTATACCGCGTTGGAGGAATTTTACAATTCATTTGACGAAGCGGATTTGAGAAAGGAAATGTTTATCGTGGGTCAGCAATACACCCTTTCCGGAGATCCCATTCAGGATCCGAATGGTGCAATTGAGATTGATTCGGAAGGGAATCCTGATCCTGATGGCACTCCCCTGATCTTTACTCCATATGTGAATGAACTATGGCCAAAAGCCTTTAGCCAGGCAGGTGCGAGGATTGGTAAATATGAATTCGCAATAGGCCTGGATCTGGCGATGGATAACGACTTTCCAATTTTCAGGTATGCAGAAATCCTGTTGATGAGGGCTGAGGCTCTCTGGAGAATGGATAATTCCAGCACTGAAGCAGTCGAGCTAATCCGCCAGATCAGGGAAAGGGCTGGTTTAGGTGAGATAAATCCCTTGACAGAAGATGATCTTTATGATGAGATCCAAAGGGAATTGGCATTTGAAGCCCAGGCAAGGACGGTTATGATCAGGTTCGACCGGTTTAACAATACATGGTGGGAAAAAACCATTACGGATCCAAATAAAAACCTGTTCCCGATACCAACTTCTCAGCTGAACGGAAATCCAAACCTGGTACAAAATCCAGGATACTAGTTTAGATTATAATCCAATAAAGAAAGGCACAATTTTGTGTCTTTCTTTATTTAAATTGGGAGGATGAGAAGAGGACTTTTTTACTATTTGTTCATGGCATTTTTGGTTTTCGCGTATTCTTGTCAAAAAACTTCTACCGTAGAATTAAATTGTGAAAGAGAAACAGGTAAGCTATTTACACTCATGCATGCTTCTCATACCGGGATCGATTTTGTGAATGAACTTTCCTATACGGAGGAATTTAACACCTACACATATCGCAATTTTTACAATGGAGGTGGTGTGGCTATTGCCGATGTCAACAGCGATGGACTTTCTGATCTGTTTTTCTGTGGAAATATGGTTTCGAACCGGCTTTACCTCAACAAGGGAAATTTTGTTTTTGAGGATGTGACGGATGCCTCTGGTTTAAATTCAAAGGGTGTCTGGACAACAGGTGTGAGCATAGCAGATGTCAACGGTGACGGCTTGCTGGATATTTTTGTCTGTAAATCGGGCATTCCAAAAGGAAATAAAAGAAATAATGAATTGTTTATCAACAAAGGAAATAAGAATGGGATACCGGAATTTGAAGACATGGCAGCAGAATACGGCATTGCCGATAAGGGATTTTCCAATCATGCCGCTTTTTTTGATTACGACAAAGACGGTGACCTCGATATGTACCTCCTGAATAATTCCATTCAGTCAGTTGGTAATTTTGAAATGATCAAAGACCAGAGATTGAAAAGAGATCCTCACGGAGGAAATAAACTCTACCGAAATGACACCCGCAATTCATCCCTCCTTGAGGAGGGTAAGGGGGGTGTATTCACAGACGTGAGCGAAGAAGCAGGAATTTTCGGAAGTGCGATTGGTTTTGGTCTCGGAGTATCCATCGGAGATGTGAATAAGGATGGCTGGCTGGATATTTTTATTTCCAATGACTTTTTTGAAAGGGATTATCTATACCTGAATAATCAGGACGGCACGTTTACGGAATCGTTGGAAAACGTGATGGGAGAGATCAGCCTGGGCTCTATGGGAGCCGATATGGCCGATATCAACAATGATGGATTCCCGGAAATTTTTGTCACGGAAATGCTTCCTGAATCCGAAACCAGGTTCAAAACGAAAGCTGTTTTTCAGAGCTGGGATACATACAGCGATTACCTTGAAAAAGGATATTTTCGTCAGTTTCCCAGGAATGTTCTTCACCTGAATTCGGGCTATGTTGATAGTGAGAATAACGTTTCAATGACTGAAATTTCCAGATATTCCGGAGTTGATGCAACCGACTGGAGTTGGGGTGCTCTGATTGCTGATCTTGATAATGATGGATGGAAAGACCTTTTTGTTGCTAACGGTATATACAAGGATTTGATCGATTTAGACTATGTAAACTTCTATGCTGATCCGACGACCACCAAAAGGCTTTTTGAGGAGCGTGGAAGTTTTTTAAAGGAGCTGGTTGACAAAATACCGTCCAATCCTTTGCCCAATTATGCATTCAGGAATCTGGGTGATCTGACGTTTTTAAACAAGGCAAGTGAATGGGGGCTGGGTTGTCCAGGTTTTTCCAGTGGATCAGTATATGGTGACCTTGACAACGACGGAGATCTCGATCTGGTCACCAACAATGTGAACATGCCTCCCTTTATTTACCGGAACAATGCAGATTCATTATTGGCAGACCATCATTTTTTGACAGTTAGTTTAAAAGGCACAAGCAAAAATACATTTGCACTGGGATCGCAGGTAACCGTTTTCTCTGACGGAAAAAGCTATTACCAGGAACTTGCTCCAATGAGAGGGTTCCAATCCAATGTGGAGAACAAGCTACATTTTGGTTTGGGCACATCCAACGAAATCGACTCAATCCTGATCCGATGGCCGGATTTGAGCTACTCTATTGTTCGGGATGTTAACATGGATCAGCAAATTGAAATATCACAATCCAATATTCCATCCTATTCGATAGTTGAGGTTGGAAATCAAAAAACTGTAATACCTTATAAAAATTTGTTTAAGGATGTTTCTGAAGATTTCGCCATTGAGACAGTATTTGAAAAATCAGATTTTGTCGATTTTAGCAGAGATCCTCTTTTGTTTCACATGAATTCGGCAGAGGGCGCTGCGATTGTCAGTGGCGATGTAAACGGTGATAATCGGGAGGATATTTTCTTCGGTGGGTCAAAGGGAAAATCGGCTGTACTTTATCTTCAAAAACCAGATGGGGAGTTTGAAGAATATATTCCGGATTGTTTTGAAAAAGACAAGTCAAGTGTAGATACCGATGCTGCTTTTTTTGATGCAGATAGGGATGGTGACCTTGATCTGTATGTCTGCAGCGGTGGAAATGAATTCCCCGCCAGTTCTTCCTCACTGTCTGATCGATTGTATATAAATGATGGTAGAGGAGGATTTATCAAGTCTGATCAGATGCTACCCGTCAAAAGTTATGAAAACACTTCTACCGTTACATCCGGTGATTTTGATAAGGATGGTGATCAGGATCTGTTTGTGGGTGTCAGGGCAGTTCCGTTTTTGTACGGGGTTTCCGGAAACGGATATTTATTGCAAAACAATGGCAGGGGAGAGTTCACAAATATAACTGAGACCGTTGCACCGGAAATGAAATCTATGGGACTAATTACGGATGCAGCATGGTTTGACTATGATAGCGACCAAGATTTGGATCTTGTAGTGGTAGGTGAATGGATGGCTATAACCATGTTTGAAAACCAGGATGGAAAGCTAAGCAATGTTACTCAAAAATTGGGATTGGCAGATACTCGTGGTTTCTGGAATTGTATCGAAGTTTCGGATCTAAATGGAGATAAAAAACCGGACCTGGTCGCCGGTAATCAGGGACTAAATACGCGCTTTAAAGCCAGTGTTGAGAAACCCATGCACATGTATGTAAATGACTTTGACAATAATGGAAAGATCGAACAGGTAGTTACGATGTATTGGGGAGAAAATGAATTACCACTGGCTGGAAGGGATGAATTGATCAATCAGCTTCCCGTTCTGAAAAGCAGGTACCCAAGTTATACTTCCTACCAGGGGCAATCGGTTCAGCAAATATTTGGAAAAGGTTTGGTTGAATCGGCAATTAAAAATGAAGTCAATACCACCTCTTCAACTTGTTTTATTTTCAACAACGGAGAATTCGAAAGCAAACCACTTCCAAGCCAGGCTCAACTTTCACCTATTTATGCGATTCTGGCGGATGATTTTAACGAGGATGGGGTGACTGATCTTTTCGTTGGAGGAAATCTTTACTGGTCGAAACCAGTGGTCGGAATATATGATGGAAGTCGGGGAAGTGTTTTAATTGGAACAGGGAATGGCAATTTTCAAGCTTTGGATCCAAAGACATCTGGAGTAATTATCCATGGGGAGATCAGAGACCTTCAAAAGGTGAAGTCAGGAAACAAGCAATTAGTCATAAGTACACGAATAAACGAAAGGCCTGTAGTTTTAGAAACTATTAATCATTAGGTGAGAATGATGAAACTGATAAAGTTGATGGCTGGTTTTCTATTAACCTTGATGTTTTTGATGGGATGCGAAGATTCTCCGGAAGAACAATACCTGAAATGGGAAAAGCAGGAACTTGCCACTGGCCTTCGATATGATAGTCTGTTCATGGGAATATATTTTCAAATGCCCCAGAAGAAATTCAGAGAACATTGTTACCAATTGAACCTCGATGGCAAATTCAAACAAGGGGGTAAAAAGAATACAATCTGGGTTGAATACAAAATGGAAGAAGAAATGGATTATCCGGCAGCGATAAATTTCTACCCAACCTTTGAAAATGATGTGATTACAGAGATGAATGCCGCGATCTATTATGACGATCATGCAGTTTTCAGAGATGGGATTTTCGAAAGTGATAGCCTTCTAATGGACGTGTTAAATCTGATGGATGAGTGGTACGGTAAAGGGTTTGTTCTGATTAAAAGTCCGGTTTTTTATCAGGAGGATGTCTATGTTAAGGTGACCGGTAACAGGAGGATTACTGTTTACCCGGATTTGGGGGGGCAAAAGATCAATGTTTGGTATGTGGATCTATTGAGTAAAAAGGAAGATGAGGGTTAAAAATTTAATTGTATATAAGGTAATGTGGATTTTGATCTATTTAACAGGTTGTGACGATGCAACTCATCAAGAGGTTGGCGATGGTCTGTTTGTCCTGTTACCTTCCAGCCAGACAGGGATTGATTTTGAAAATACATTGTCTTTCGATGAGAAATTCAACATTTATACCTACCGGAATTTTTACAATGGTGGCGGAGTAGCCATTGGGGATATTAACAATGATGGATTGGCAGATATTTACCTTACCTCTAATCAGGAATCAAACAGGCTTTACCTGAACAAAGGCGATTTCAAATTTGAAGATATTACTGAAAAGTCAGGGACAAGTGGCACTCATTCCTGGTCAACAGGTGTAGCCATGGCGGATATAAATGGAGATGGGTTGCTGGACATTTATGTTTGCAATTCCGGCGATGTTGAAGGTGATGATCGGAAAAACGAACTTTTCATTAACAATGGCGATCTGACCTTTGCAGAAAAAGCGGAGCAACTTGGTTTGGCTGATGATGGCTTATCGATTCACTCAACATTTTTTGACTATGACAATGATGGTGATCTGGATGTTTATGTTCTGAATAATTCCTTTCGTGCGATCGGCTCCTTTGATATGAAAAACAATCAGCGAAATGAATCTGATGAGCTTGGCGGGGATAAATTATACAGGAATAAAAATGGTGTTTTTGAAGACTATACGAAAGAAGCTGGTCTTTATTCGAGTGTAATTGGGTTTGGGTTAGGAGTGATGGTTTCTGATCTGGATAATGACGGCTGGCTGGACATGTATGTGTGTAACGATTTCTTCGAAAGGGATTACGTGTATATGAACAATCACGATGGGACGTTCAGAGAAGAGCTGACCAACCAAATGCGATCCATTAGCATGGCATCGATGGGTGTGGATATTGCAGACGTCAACAATGATGGACTTACAGATATTTTCGTTACAGAAATGCTTCCGGGAATGGAATCCCGTATCAAAACCTCTATGACATTTGAGGATTGGAACAAATACCAGTATAACTTACAACATGGATATTACCATCAATTCACCCGTAACATGTTGCACATTAACAACGGAAGAATTGAAAAGGATGATATTTCATTCAGTGAAAAGGGCAGATTGGCTGGAGTAGAAGCCACGGACTGGAGCTGGGGGGTGGTCATGACAGACCTGAACCTGGATGGCAACAAAGACATTTACATCACCAACGGCATTTACCAGGATATTCTTAATCAGGATTATCTTCGGTATGTTTCTAATCCTGAAGTAGCCAGAACAATGATCACGGGGAAGGGCGTTGATTACAAAAAGTTGATAGAGATCATTCCTTCACAGCCCTTGTCCAATATTGCCTATGCTGGTAATTCAGATCTTTCATTTACGAACCAAACAAATAATTGGGGCTTACAAAAACCTGGGTTTTCAAATGGAGTCGCATACGGGGATCTGGATAATGACGGTGATCCCGATCTGGTGGTCAACAATGTGAACATGGAAGCGTTTGTCTACCGAAATCAGACTACGGAACTCCATCCTCAAAAGTCATTTCTCAAATTAAAACTTAATGGATCAGGTGCGAACGTCTTTGCAATAGGCGCTAAAGTTACCGTCATGCAGAAAGGCGACCGGCAAACCATGGAAAACATTCCTTCTCGTGGATTTCAGTCATCGGTGGACTATGCATTGAATTTTGGATTAAAAACCCCGGAGCCTGTTGATACTCTTTTGGTTGTATGGCCGGGAGGAAAAAGATCGATCCTTGTAAATGTGTTGCCCAATCAGACCCTGGAAATTGATCAGTCCGGTGCAAACACCATTCCCGTGAAGGGGTTTTCTGCAAAATCTTTTGATCCACAGTTATTCCGGTTTAAAAATGTTTCCGGTATTGTTCCGGATGATTTTGCCCACGAGGAAAATGTTTTCAGCGATTTCGAAAAGGATGCCCTGATTATTCAAATGAATTCAACCGAAGGGCCTAAAATGACCGTGGGTGATGTAGACAATAATGGATTGGATGATATCTATTTGTGTGGCGCCCTTGGGTCGCCAGGAAAACTACTGCTGCAAACATCTTCGGGGGAATTTTCTATGGCTAAGATAACAGCATTTGAACGGGATCAGCGATGTGAGGATGTAGACGCCCTGTTTTTTGATGCGGATGCAGATCATGATCTCGATCTGTATGTAGTAAGCGGAGGGAATGAATACCCATCGAGTTCTTCTGCCCTGGTGGATCGGTTGTACCTGAATGACGGTAATGGAATGTTTTCCAAATCCGGCCAATCATTACCAACAACAAGGTTTGAAAGCACTTCATGTGTGGATGCAGCAGACTTTGATCATGATGGAGACCTTGATTTGTTCGTGGGTGTGAGGTTGAAAGATCGACGATATGGAGAACCTCAGAACGGCTATATTCTTGAAAATAACGGGAAGGGCGAATTTGAGAATGTAACTGATGAAATTGCCCCGGGGTTAAGTACCCTGGGATTGATTAAAGATGCGATTTGGTCGGATGTAAACAACGACCAACAAATGGATCTGATGGTGATTGGGGAATGGATGCCTGTACAGGTGTTTGTTAATGATGGTGGTAAGTTTATCAACATGACCAAAGAAGCCGGCTTGTCAGAACATTCAGGCTGGTGGAATACCATCGAATCTGCAGATCTGGACAATGATGGGGACGCAGATTTTATTGTTGGCAATCATGGTTTGAACAGTAGGATTCGCGCAAGTAATCAAAAACCTGTCACCTGCTATATCAATGATTTTGATGTAAACGGATCCCTGGAACAAATTATCTGTGCCTACAATGGTGATCAGTCCTATCCATTGGTGCTCTATCACGATCTTATCCGGCAATTGCCATACCTGAAATCAAAGTATCGTAGCTATCAGGATTTTCAGCTTCAGCAGGTTTCGGACATTTTCAGTGAAGAGCAGATAAATTCTTCCATTAAATATGTATCTAATTTTCTTGAAAGCGCTGTTTTGATCAATAAAGGAGATGAGACGTTTTCTGTACGTCCGTTGCCAAAAGAGGCACAGATATCACCGGTTTATGCCATTCATGTGGGTGATTTTAATCGGGATGACATACCTGATCTATTGGTTGGGGGAAACCTTTACGAAGTAAAGCCTGAAATCGGGCCTTATGATTCTAGCCATAGCACCTGCCTGATCGGGAATGGCGATGGTACTTTTAAGCCAATCGAAAACAAGGATATTGGTCTGAAACTGACCGGTCAGGTGAGAGATATCAAACCGGTTCTTATGGGTGAGCAAACATATCTTTTTGTTTCACCCAATGATGGAAAAGTTCAGGTGTTGAAGATGGAAGAATTAAAAACTAAAAATGAAGAGGTCTTGTGACAATGTATTTTTTAAAACTGATTGACGAAAATCGAATTGAAAACAAATGAACATACTCATATGAAAACACTCAACAACTATTTTATGTCTTGGGCCATACTTGGCACGATGGTTATTTGCATAGCATGTAATCCGCAACAAGATATTCAGGAAGAAGTCGAACCAACTGTTTCTGATTACCCTATTCGTCCGGTTGAATTCACGAAAGTGAAAATTACGGATGGATTCTGGAAAAGCAGGGTAGATACTGCTACAAAAGTTACCATTCCGTATTCCTTTAATAAATGCGAGGAAACCGGAAGGGTTAACAACTTTGTTTTTGCAGGAGGATTGAAGGAAGGCAAGTTTGTAGGCAAATATGGGTTTGATGATTCCGATGTCTACAAAATTATTGAAGGGGCATCATATAGTTTGATGGACAATGAAAATCCGGAGTTAAAAGCTTATCTGGATAAGCTGATAAGCTATATCAGTGCAGCACAGGAAGATGATGGCTATTTATATACTCCCTGGACTCTCAAAGCAAATGATTATGCCGAAATGCATTGTTGCTCGTATTCCGAAGATGGTCAATTCATCAATTCGAGGTGGAGCCATGAATTGTATAATTCCGGCCATATGTATGAAGCTGCTGTGGCCCATTATCGTGCTACAGGCGAAAAAAGTTTCCTGGATGTAGCAACAAAAAATGCCGACTTGATCTATAAAATTTGCATTGAAGAGGGCAAGAAATATTATCCTGGTCACCAGGAAATTGAATTGGGGTTGGTAAAGCTCTATCGCGCAACCGGGGATAAGAGGTATCTGGAACTGGCAAAAGAATTTTTGGAAAGAAGGGGAAGAGGTCTCACAAATTATTCAAATGAAGGAGATTACCTGCATGAATATGATATTTACTCGCAGGATCATTTACCAGTTACTGAGCAGAGTGAAGCTGTCGGACACTCTGTGAGGGCCGGATACATGTATGCTGCCATGGCGGATATTGCGGCAATCGAACGGGATACCGCTTACCTGGAAGCCATTGATCGTATTTGGGAAAATATCGTTGGTAAAAAATTATACATTACTGGTGGCCTGGGAGCCGGGAACGGAATCGAAGGGTTTGACGTGGCTTATGCCCTTCCCAATGATGCCTATGCAGAAACCTGCGCAGCGATTGCAAATGTATACTGGAACCACCGCATGTTTTTGCTGCACGGTGATTCCAAATATATGGATATTCTTGAACGGTCACTGTACAATGGATTGATCGTTGGTCTTTCTATGAAAGGGGACGAATTTTTCTACCCAAATCCTTTGGAGTTTGATGGTGAGAGAAAATTTAACCAGGGTGCAGTTTGCAGAAGTGCATGGTTTGATTGTTCGTGCTGCCCATCTAATCTTTCTCGTTTTGTTCCGTCAGTTTCAGGCTATGCTTATGCATCTACAAATAAGGATGTATATGTGAATTTATTCCTTGAAAATGAATCTGAAATAGCCGTAGGTGATCAAATAATGAAGATCACTCAGCAAACTGATTATCCATGGAGTGGTGAGGTCAGTCTTTTGATTGAGAATGAGGAGTCGATTGAAGCAAATTTAAAAATACGCATTCCTGGTTGGTCAGTGAATGAACCTGTGCCGAGTGACCTGTATACCTTCACCGCTTCGCCATCTGAAAAAACTTCCATCCTGGTTAATGGAGAAATGTATGATTTTGAAATGGAAAAAGGCTATGCAGTTGTAAAAGGCGAATGGAATAAAGGAGATAAAGTAGAAGTATCTTTTCCGATGGATGTAAAATCGATTAAAAGCCACGAAAACATAGTGGATAACCGGGGTAAACTGGCCTATCAGCGGGGTCCACTGCTTTACTGCGCGGAAGCTATTGACAATCAGGGTCATGCGCTTGATCTGGTTATTGATGATGAAAGTGAGACATTCACTGCAGAATTTAAACCTGATCTGTTAAACGGAGTCACTGTTCTCGATGGAAATGGATTAGCAAATAATAAAGAAATCCCTGTCCGGCTGATCCCCTATTATGCATGGAGTCATCGTGATATTACACCTATGACGGTGTGGATTAAATCTTCGATTTGAAATTGAAGAATGACTCTAAATGGAATCATATATTATAAATGCGATTATGAACAGCGAATATTATATTTCCCTCCTTGGAACAAGGATGTTTGATTCAAGATGAGTCGTTCAGTGTGTCAAATTTTAACCTGCAAAAAACACCGATATTCCCCTTTTGAAAGGGGTGAAGGGGTATGTCAAACCTAAAAAATGTTTTTTGAAGGTTAAAATTTTTAAATCCGTAATTACGGATTAAAGAAAAAAATGATGGCGGATTTAGGGTCAATCCTTTTAATTTGATGGCTGATTAAATTTTTTATGGATCAGCAATTACATTTTATAATTTGGAAAAATTTTTGATTAAATGAAAAAACAACATTCTTCCCTGTACCAAATTTTATCTTTCTTTTTTTTCTTCTTTGTAATCAATGTTTCCATTGCGTCTCATTCGAAAGCGTTAGACGAACCTGATTCTGCCTACTTGTTTGCTTATTCTGTGAACGAAGGCAGGAGCGGTCTGACACTTGCCTGGAGTACCAATCAGAAAGACTGGCATGCCATAGGTCCGGAACATTGTTTCCTTTTCTCGGATTTTGGCAGATGGGGTACACAAAAAAGAATGTTTTCTCCTTTTCTCATTCAGGATGAATCTGGTTTGTGGCATTGTATCTGGCAGCTAAATGATGAGGTGGGCCAGTTTGCTCACACAACTTCTTCCAACTTGTACGAATGGGGCCGGCAATCTTATCCAACAGTTATGAGTGAAGGAAATGTTAAGATCCCGGAAGTTTCCTGGAATGGAACGGGTTATACAATTACATGGCTCAGCGAAAACAAAGGAAAAACCGGAGTTTATCAAACGACAACGACCGATTTCAAAAACTACACTCAAACAGGACAAGCAACAGAGGATGACCGGTTAAATAATCGAACTGAAGTTACCTTAAACGGTCAATCACATACCGGGATCGCTTATAAAGTTTCCTGGAGCCTGATCGAAGACCTGATCAAACATTTTGAATGGACAAAATTTCACAACAGTGAAAGAAATGAAGTGATGGCTGATGATCCCGTCCGATTTGCTACCCTTGAAGCCGTCGATGCTCAAATCAGCCTGGATCCTGACAACAGCAAGGAAATCAGCGATATGCTGATCGGAATCTTTTTTGAAGACATCAGCTATGCTGCCGATGGTGGATTATATGCTGAATTGATCCAAAACCGGGATTTTGAATACCATTCTGCTGACAAAGGTTATTCCGACAGCACCTGGAATAGCAAAAAAGCCTGGTCAACTGTGGGTGGAAATGTGTCTTTTGAGATCGATTCTGTCAATCCAATTCATCCAAACAATAAACATTTTGCTGTGCTTGATATTCAACAACCCGGATCGGGGCTGATCAATGAGGGTTGGGATGGAATTCCTGTGGATGAGGGTGAGAAGTACAATTTCTCGGTTTTCGCCAAAACATTGGAAGGAGATATCAAAGATCTGTTCGTGCAGTTGGTGGATGAGAATGGTAAAATTCTTGGCGAAATAAAAACCAAAAAAATTGACAGGGATTGGAAAAAGCTTGATTCTGAGATCCTGGTCAATGAAACATCGAATAGTGCACACCTACAAATTGTCTCACAGCAAACCGGTAGGGTGGCTCTCGATATGATCTCCTTATTTCCACAATACACTTTTAAAGGCCATAAAAATGGTTTACGTGCTGACCTGGCTCAAACCATCGCTGATCTGAATCCCAGGTTTGTGAGATTTCCGGGCGGTTGTGTAGCACATGGTGATGGTTTGGAAAATATTTACCGATGGAAAAATAGCATCGGGCCACTTGAAGCAAGAAAGCCCATGAGAAATATTTGGGGTTACCATCAGACGTTGGGGTTGGGCTATTACGAGTATTTTCAATTTTGTGAAGACATTGGTGCTGAACCAATTCCTGTTTTGGCAGCGGGAGTTCCATGTCAGAATTCCAGTACCGGCGGACACGGCCAGTGTGGTGGCATCCCGATGGATGAGATGGATGAATACGTTCAGGATGTACTTGACCTGATCGAATGGGCAAATGGTGACAAGAATACCGAGTGGGGGAAAAAAAGAGCTGAGGCTGGTCATCCAAAACCCTTTAATTTAAAATATTTGGGAATTGGAAATGAAGACCTGATCACGGATATTTTTGAGGAACGTTTTACCATGATCTACAACGCTGTCAGGAAAAGATATCCGGAAATCACTGTTATTGGAACCGTTGGTCCTTTCTACATGGGGACAGACTACGAAGAGGGGTGGGAATTGGCTACGAAACTGGATATTCCAATGGTAGATGAACATTATTACCAGCCTCCCGGATGGTTTATCAACAACCAGGATTATTATGATAAATATGACCGGGATAAATCGAAAGTGTACCTGGGAGAGTATGCTGCACACGTAAGAGGCAGGAGAATGAATGTGGAAACGGCTCTTTCCGAGGCCTTGTATCTGACCGCTGTTGAACGAAACGCCGATATTGTCACGATGACCTCATTTGCGCCTTTGCTAGCCAAAGAAGAATATACCGATTGGAACCCCGATCTGATCTATTTTAATAATACCGAGGTAAAGCCGACGGTTGATTACTATGTGCAAAAACTGTATGGAAATAACGCCGGGGATTCATATGTCCCCAGCCAAATAATTTTGTCGAGCGAAAGGGTGGATGTAAACAGACGCATCGCATTTTCAGCGGTCAGGGATAGTCAAAGCAACGACCTGATCCTGAAGCTAGCCAATTTATTGCCCGTTGAGGTCAACTCTACAATCGATCTGTCTGAATTTGGAATAGAAGGAAATGAAGGTGTCCTGACCGTATTAAAGGGAGAACCTGATGATGAGAATGCCAGACCTGTGGAAAGTCACATTCAAATCTCGGAAGAGTTAACATATCAGCTACCGCCATATTCCTTCAGTGTGATTCGCATTCCGTTGAAGTAGATTGCGCATTGGAATGTCACAACAGTTAATTCCCGCTCGGTCCTGAAGCCTAACCGGGATCGGCGGTAAAATTGTATTTCAAAATGCTGCCTCAGCAAAAAATAATACCATATATTTTATTAAAAATTATTTTTTGGTCTCTTAAAGATTTCATGCAAATCTTTAAATGGAAATCAGTAAATTACCACTATACTTTTTACATCCTGATAGGTAGGTTCCGGGTCTGATTCTTATTTCGCTTTTCAACTCTATTTATTAATACTTTATTTTCCAGTAAACATGCGTTCAATGGGTCATTATTTATTTCGTATGGTCTTATACTACCAACTCCAATATCTACAAAAATGTCGACAAAAAACATCGTATTCGTAACCGGAGCTTTCGTCAGCCACACATGTTGGGATGACTGGAGAGCGTATTTTCAAAGTAAGGGTTATCACACCGTTGCTCCGCCATGGCCATTCAAGGATGATACAGCTGAAAATTTGCGAAAAAGACAGCCAAATGACACCAAGCTTGCAGCTTTAACTTTGACAGAGTTGGTAAATCATTACGCGGATATCGTCACATCTTTTCCCGAAAAGCCTATCGTTATTGGTCATTCGCTTGGTGGCCTGGTCACCCAGATCATTGTTAACCGAGACCTGGCGGCAGCCGGTGTGGCCATACACCCCATTCCTCCCTTGGGGGTTTTTCCATACGAGTTATCGTTTTTAAAGGCTGGGTGGAAAGCGCTCGGACTATTCACTTCGCTTAAAAAGACCTATCTGATGTCTTTTAAAGATTGGCAGTACGCATTTGTTAATACTATGCCTCTGGATGAACAAAAGGCTGCATATAAAAAACTGACTATTCCTGAATCCAAAACTGTTGCGAGAGGTGGACTGACCAAAGCAGCCAGTGTTGATTTTAATAAACCCCATCCGCCACTACTCATCACAGCTGGTGACCTGGATACGATTACTCCTGCACATCTCAACCGACGAATTTATAAGAGATACAATAAGAAAAACGGATCGGTATTGGATTACAAAGAATTCAAAGAAAGAAACCATTACGTATTGGGACAGCCTACCTGGAAAGAAGATGCGGATTATATTTTGTATTGGCTGGACAAGCAGAATTTATCAGTACCTATGGAGCCGGTTCTGAAAACTAAGGTAGGATAGAGATATCTGGCTTTACCTTTGAGAAACTTTGCGACTTCTTTGTGTCCTTTGAGTCATAGCTGTTGCTTATTCTGTTATGCCACGGAGTTTCACAAAGAATCACAAAGTCCACAAATAGTTTTACTGAAAAAAGCATTATAAAACAACTGCTCAATACAATTATCGCCCGATCCCGATAGAGGAAAAAATATCATTCTCAAATTGAAATGGTCGGGACACTTTTTCAATAAGAGGTATTTTGTTGTAATTTTAAAAAAGCAGGCTCCTTGAGAAAACTGAACACTGTATAAAAAAACTAAATTCTAGTTCAATACCACTCAGATAATGTGATTTCATGACTTGAGGGATAACGAATACAACATGAACAAACAACTCGTAACAGGCATTCACCATGTTACCGCCCTGGCGGATGACCCTCAGAAGAACCTGGATTTTTATGTAGGAATTTTAGGATTACGGCTGGTTAAGAAGACCATCAATTTTGATGCGCCAGATGTGTACCACCTTTACTACGGCAATGAAACGGGGAGCCCAGGCACGATCATGACGTTTTTTCCCATTCCCGGTATCCAAAAAGGAAGACATGGGAAAGGCCAGATGACGGTTACTTCTTTTTCAGTCCCGGATACCAGTCTCGATTACTGGCTCAGCCGATTAAAGAAATTCAAGGTGAATTTTACCGAACCTGAAAAGCGGTTTGATGATGAAGCTTTTATTTATTTTGAGGATGTACATGGTCTGGGTTTGGAACTTGTTTTCAATAAGGAAGATGATCGCGAAGGATATTCATATGGTCATATTCCGTTAGAACATGCGGTCAAAGGTTTTCACGGTGCAACGCTATCGGAGGAAGGCTACGAACGAACGGCGGGTCTTCTGCTCGAAGGTATGGATCATAAATTAATAAAAGAAAAGGGAAATCGTTTTCGATATTCGGCCAGCGGAAAGCCGGGTGATTTGATAGATGTGCTTTGTACGCCGGATTCCATGCGGGGCTTGGGTGGAAATGGCACGATCCATCATTTGGCGTTTGCCACACCTGATGATGATACGCAATTGCAAGCCCGACAAAGATTGCTTTCAAAGGGTTACGATGTCACGCCCGTTTTAGACCGCCAGTACTTTCACAGCATTTACTTCCGTGAACCAGGAGGTGTGCTATTCGAGATTGCAACGAATCCCCCGGGGTTTCTTTATGATGAAGAAAAAGAACATTTAGGTGAGTCGTTGAAATTACCACCCTGGGTTGAGCCGGAAAGGGGTAAAATCGAAAAAGGTCTGCTGCCTATTCAAATGAACGTCGATAAATTCAAGGATTAAACATGCATACCAAACGAATTATTGAAACAGGTATACCCCGTTATAAGGCATCTAAAGCATTGATTATGCTGCATGGAAGAGGCGCATCTGCGAATGACATCCTTTCCCTGCAATCCAGCCTGGATGTGAAGGACTTTTACATCGCAGCTCCTCAGGCAATGAATTCTACCTGGTACCCTTATAGTTTTCTGGCGCCCATCACAGACAATGAACCATGGCTGACCAGTGCGATTGAATTGGTCGGTGATATTGTAGTAGATATTGAAAAAGCCGGCATTACGTCCGACAAGATTTTTATCCTTGGGTTCTCGCAAGGCGCTTGCCTTTCCCTGGAATTCTCTACCAGGAATGCCCGAAAGTGGGGAGGGGTCATTTCTTTTACCGGAGGGCTGATCGGTGATAAAATTTACAAAGGAAACTACGGTGGAGATTTTAAGGGAACAAAGGTATTTATTGGCAACAGCGATCATGATCCTCACGTACCTCTTGTCAGGTCAGAAGAATCCAAAAAGGTGATGACACAGATGGGAGCCAGTGTAAATTTAGCAGTATATCCCAACATGAGTCATACCATTAATAAGGAAGAGATCGAGATAGCCAATCAAATACTGAACTCGCAATAATTTGATATGCAAATAAACGAAATAGAAAGAGCTGGCTTATTTCCAAAATTGAGTGAAGGCCAGATCGAAACCCTTTCCGAATCCGGGTCAGTTCGTGAGATCAGGAAGGGCGAGTACCTCGTAAAAGTAGGAGAAAGAAACCACAACATATTTGTGGTGCTGAAGGGGTCTCTCAGCATTTTGAACAATGACCTGAAAGAAATTGCTATACATCACCCTGGGGAATTTACGGGAAACATAGATAACCTATCGGATCGAACCGCCATTTACAATGCAGTGGCAACAAGTGATTCGCTCATTTTGCAAATAGCCCAACCACAGTTGAGGGATATTATTTCCAATAATCAAGATCTCAGCGAAATCCTTCTAAGGACATTTTTGTTAAGGCGAACATTTGAGCTGGAAAGCAATATTGGGGCATTGAAGCTATTGGGGTCGCGGTTTTGCCCAAACACCTTTAAATTGAGAGAGTTTTTTTCCAAGAATCATGTACAATATACATGGGTTGATTTGGAAATGGATGAAACTTCCGAAGCTATTCTCTCAGAGTTTGGTGTCAGTGCTTCAGATACTCCGCTTGTCATTACACACCAGAAAACCATTTTCAAAAATCCAACTTTGGAAGAAATTGCAGACAACATTGGATTGACTTCCCTTTCAGGTGATGATGTTTATGATCTGATCGTTGTAGGTGCAGGACCTGCTGGTCTGGCGGCAAGTGTTTATGCCTCTTCCGAGGGATTAAAAGTTATTACAATTGATAGCATTGGTCCCGGAGGACAGGCAGGGACGAGCTCAAAAATTGAAAACTACCTGGGCTTTCCCATGGGGATTTCGGGGAGCGATCTCGCCAACAATGCCTTCATCCAGGCACAGAAATTCGGTTGTGTTATTTCCATTCCTCACAATGCCAAAGCACTTCGTGTTGAAAACAATGCCTTTCACCTGGAGCTTGCTACAGGGAAAGTTATCAAAGGTAGTGCTGTTATAGCGGCAACAGGAGCTCAATACCGAAAGCTTCCACTTGATAACCTGGTACAATTTGAAGGTCAGGGCGTATATTATGGTGCTTCGAATATGGAAGCCCAGTTGTTATCAGGTAAAGAGGCTGTTATAGTCGGAGGTGGTAATTCTGCGGGACAGGCGGCCATTTTCCTGGCAGAAAAATCCTCGAAGATCCATTTGGTTATCAGAGGGAGTGATCTTTCAGCTTCTATGTCAACCTATCTCATTAACCGCATTGTTCACCATCCGAAAATTGAATTGCATATCCATACGGAAGTTAAAAAACTGGAAGGTGACAGCTGGTTGAGGAAAGTTACACTGGAATGCAACCAATCAGGGGAAATACATACTTGCAACGTATCAGATTTATTCCTTTTCCTTGGAGCACTACCGTGTACGGAATGGCTGGCTGATGTGACCTGCCTGGATCCGAAAGGATTCATCTATACAGGTAGGGATATCCCCGCTGACGGCTTGGAAACCTACAAATGGCCATACTCATATCCACCACAATCTTTGGAAACATGTGTGCCTGGATTATTTGCAGTCGGTGACATCCGAAGCGGCTCCGTCAAGCGAGTGGCATCTGCAGTTGGAGAAGGCTCGATGGCAGTGAGTCAGGTGCATGCTTTTTTGAGCAATCAGAGGGTTTTTTAATTTGCTGGTAGAATTAATCCAAAGCTTCAACAATTTCATGTATTTTGTCATCCCGATATTCAATCTGAAATTCATTTTCCTCTAAAAAAGTTTGCAAATAATTCTTTTTACCATGCCAGATTTGCATACCGAGAAACCCTTTCTCTGATACTTTTCCGTATTTTGTGATGAAAAAATTATTGATATCGTTTGATAAAGCATTTAAATCCGGATGATCTTCCTTTCTAAATAACCATCTAACTTTGTATAGTTCATGGTTATAAAAAATGAGTGTTGTTTTAGAAGCTCTTAAGCCATCGATATCACACAAGGAGCCTTCTTTTATGTAATTGCCTTCCCTGATTCCGTTTTCAATATTTTTCATGAGGCTTGCTTTTAGCCATTCATGTTGTTGGTAAATACTTTCTTCACCAGTAATCAAGTATATTTGGTCATGGTATTTCTCTAATTGAGTATTCAATTCAATACTATTTACCGGATCAGTATCAATTCCGGATTGGGAAAAACTAAAAAAACTTACAAACATGAAAAGGAGAAGAGGCAGTAATTTTATGTTTAAGAACGTTATTTTTGATTGTGATTTTGAGCCTATCTTGTTTTGAGTAATAACAAGTGTAAAGACGGTTTTTAGTGGGTTTTTATCCATGGTTTTATTCATTAATTTCTTTAACCTCGTAATAGAGATTATCTGTTTTATTTGCTTTAAGGGCATTAAGAAAATTTGTTTCAAAATAATTTTCAAATTCCTGAGTAGTTAGGGATTTGAAAATATTGATATCATTTTTCTCTACTCCTTGAAAAATTCTCCCCGTCAACTCACCATAAAGTATGCTATCAAGATGAACAAAAGTTTTACCTGGATCAATTTCTTTGATAGTTGCCAATACAGTTACTTGAGCTTGATAATCACTAATATAAAATGTCAGATAAAACAGGCTGTCCTGCATATTTTCCTTTAAAGTTTCCGTATCGTAGTTGTGCGCGATTTTTGGTGTTAGAGAATTAATGAATAGCGATTTGCCCATAGAAAGAATAAAGCTCTTCTTTGTGTCAATTTCGATATTTACTTTTTCCTTTTGTAAGGTAGTCGCCAAAAAAGCAAATACACTGATTATGCAGATAGGGATAGTAATAACTCTTTGAATCTTGAGTTCTTTCGTTATTTGAACCTTGAAATATTTAAATGAAAAAGGTAATATAAACAAAGCAATTAAATCTGAGTAGTCAACAACTCTGTTAATGCCAAATCCAATTGACTGGAACCATTCAATTATTTCATACGAGAAGGGAGATTTCCAAAAAATGAATAGCAAAAATGTTGATATGTAAATTTCTTTTACCGATTTGATTTGAAATGAAGAAAAGAAATAAGGGAAAGCAAAGAGCCCTGCAAAGTCAGAAATTTTACCAGTCAAAAAACTTGAATGTTCGTATTTAAGATAAAAGTCGTTAATCAATAAAAGTCCTAAACTGAGCAGAAATAAGGGTCTGGTTAATATGTCAGGCCTAAAATTCTTCATTCTTCTCCTAGTAAAAAAAGTGATTTTCAAAGAGTATCATGTCATTCAGGATATATGGTATTTTTTAACTGTTCCCTTGTCAGATTCCATTTATATAATAACCTGAAAAGTAATAAAACTATCGAATTTTGGATAACCAATACAATTAAACTTCATTTAACGGAGTGTAAAATTTGAATTTAGGCCTTGAGATTTATTTGTTATTTGAGTTTTGTCTATTGGATTTTTAGGCAAGGTGAATTCATGAGGAGGATGTTGTTTTCATCATTCGATTGGTTAATTGATCAAATAACCTTATTTTATCTGATCTTTTCAGATTTCAGACTAAACCATGACCCCAAACCCTAACCCAACTCTTGGTCCGGTTGCTCAGAGTAACCGTATCCAATCCCTCGATGTCATCCGTGGCATCGCACTCCTTGGTATTTTGTTGATGAATATTGTCGGTTTCGGACTGGCGTTCGCCTATTTCGATCCTACCAATGCAGGTGGTTCGACAGGATGGAATTTCCGAGTGTGGTTCATAAACAACATGCTTTTCGAAGGAACAATGCGAGGACTTTTCACCATGCTGTTCGGTGCGGGATTTATTTTGCTTACCATGAGGGCGGAACAAAAGGGCGGAGGGATAGAAGTCGCTGATATTTACTACAGGCGCATCCTTTGGTTGTTGCTATTCGGGGTTATTCATGTTTACCTGTTGCTTTGGCACGGAGACATTCTTTATCCTTATGCTGTATTTGGATTGATGCTTTTTCCTGTGCGAAATGTCCAGCCAAAGTATTTAATGATTGCCGGGTTAATACTTTTGTCGGTCTATTCCTACAAATCTTATTTGCATTATCAAGAGGACTTGGCAACGAAAACGGAAGGGGTAATTGCTCAGGAATTAAAGGATAGCGAAAAGGAATTAACAGAGGAGCAGCAGGGAGCTTTGAAAAAATATGAGGAGTTTCAAAATAGGAAGAAAACTCCTGAGGATATTAAAGAAGAAAATGAGGCCATGCACAAAGGGTACTGGTCTATTGTCAAATATAAAACCGGTCTGAACCAGTTTATGCAGAGTACTTTGTTGTATGAAGTATGGGTTTGGGATATTCTTAGCATGATGCTGATTGGGATTGCATTTTATAAATGGGGTGTCTTTCAGAATGAGCGGTCCACAAGATTTTACCTCCTTTTGATGATAGTTGGTTATGGCATAGGTCTTACTGTTAATTACTTTGAAATGACTTCCATTTACAAGAGTGACTATGATGTATTGATCATGAGCAAGGTTGATATAACTTATCAGTTGGGCAGGTTATTCACCACATTCGGGCATATTGGACTTGCAATCCTGTTTGTCAGAACTGGAATTCTGGGCTTTCTTCAAAAAGCGTTAGCCGCGGTCGGCAAAATGGCGCTAACTAATTACCTCATGCAGACCATCATTTGTAATGTTTTCTTCCTGGGTTTTGGATTTGGAATGTTCGGCAAATTACAGCGTTACGAATTGTATTACCTGGTCTTTGCCATCTGGCTATTCCAGCTGATCTATAGTCCCATCTGGTTCAGGTATTTTAGATTTGGTCCGGCAGAATGGATGTGGAGGTCACTGATTTACCTGAAGAAGCAGCCTTTTCGAAAACGAATTGAGGAAAAAACGAAGACAAAATCAGACGACAAAGAGATCGCGGTGGAGACGGCCTGATTACGATCTGTACTTGTATTAACTCTTAAAAAAGTGCGACTATATTCCTATTGTACTTCAGGATGTAATTTTATATCGGGAGATCTGCAGACCATTGTCATACATCTGGCTTTCGATCAGTGTCAAGGAACAATCTTTTGTCGAATCGCCAAATATCCGCACTCCACCACCCAAAATGATCGGGTTGATCTTTAAAATGAGCTCATCGATCAATTCATGGTCCAGCAACCAACCAGCGAACTGCCCTCCTCCACACAGATAGACATCTGAAGGGGAGTTTTCCCGGATAATTTTGATACGATCTACATCGGGAGGTTCGATGTGAACATTCTCGTGCATGTTTTCCAGTTTCAGGGAATGAGAAAAAATATAATGCTCCATATGTGAATAAGCTGGTTGACCAGGAACCAATCCGTATTTGTAGCCAAATTCGTACGTTTTCCTACCCATGATAACTGTCTTAAATTGCTTGAGATCAGCGAGGTATCTTTCCACCCCGTCTCCTTTACCGACAAACCGGCTTACATCTTCATTCGGCCCAGAAATATAGCCATCCAGGGAAACAGCGACATAGTAGATGATTTTGTTCATTTGGGTAGGGTTTGGTGTGACGCTTAAGTTAGTGATTTATTTGCATTGAAGGAGAGCCACTAATCATTCATCATCCTGATCTCGCTTATCTGCTTACACAATAGTTAATGGCAGATGTCGTGAGGAGATAATGCGGAGATGAGATGGCGAACCGTTTTAATTAAACATGATGATATTTAAGCGATGTTTTTGCACTTTCAACAAAAATGTTCGTCGCTAGACGATCACAAACTGTAATAAATGATTAGTGACAGATATGGCATAAGTGGGAAGTGTAAGCTGAACTCTGTCTGGTTTTTGGCACGTTTTCAAATTCCCCGGTAGGTTTACGGGTCGGGAAAATGGGCCGGAATCTGAAATCAAAACGGCGAGGGTGGCAGTTTCATTTGATTCCGTTATATTAGGTATTTAAAATAATCCGGTTGGAAACCGTAAGGAACACCATCTCTTCTGTTTATGGAAAATCAGTGGACGAAAAAAACAGCCATCATTACCGGTGGAGCCGGTGGGTTGGGATATGCATTAGTCAAACGACTGTTATCGAATGGGGTAAAGGTCGCCTTGCTGGATCACCGGCAGGAGGCACTGGAAAGTGCGGTAGTGAATGCAGGTGGACAGGTCTACCCGTATGCGCTGGATGTAACCGATGCGAAAGCTGTGCAAGCAGCCATCGATGATGTAGTAGTAAAAACATCTGGAATACATATTCTGGTAAATAGTGCGGGAATTACAGGTGAGACCGGTATCAAAAGCCACGAGGTGGATCTGAACGATCTCGACAAGGTATTGTCCGTGAATGTGAAAGGGTGTATGACCACGTTTAAAGCGGTTATCCCCTACATGCTACAACAGAAATATGGCAGGGTGCTGAACATTGCCTCTATCGCCGGAAAAGACGGGAATGCTGGAATGCTTGCCTATTCAGCATCCAAAGGGGCGGTGATTGCCATGACCAAAGTGCAAGGCAAAGAGTATGCCGGGACAGGGATCCTTGTAAATGCACTGGCGCCTGCTGTGATCCGTACCGAAATCGTGGAAAAGCTGCCGGAGTCACAGGTGACATACATGACCGATAAAATCCCGATGAAACGCTGTGGAACGTTGGAGGAATTTGCTGCTATGGCTTCTTTTATTGTGTCGGAAGAAAACAGTTTTACGACCGGGTTTACATACGATTTGACAGGAGGCCGGGCGGTTTACTAATCAATGCCGAATCGGCAGACTCTACAACAGGAAAGCATATGATGAAAAAGATCAAAGATGTGCGTGCGTTCGTTTTGAACATGGACGAACAGGGTGCGGATTATCACGCCAGGACGGGAGATCACTGGATTAACAAAACGGTCATCGCGACTCCTATGAGCAAATATCCCGCGTATCAAAAAACACGTACTTCGTTCGGAATTGATGTACTGGGCACCTTATTGGTCGAAGTGGAAGCCGAGGATGGCACTACAGGTTTTTCGGTGACGACCGGTGGACTACCGGCAGCGTACATGGTTGAAAAACATTTTAAACGATTCATCGTCGATCAGCCGGTCTGTAATGTTGAGGTGATGTTTGATCAGATGTACAATGCATCCATGTATTACGGGAGGAAGGGAATCACACTGAATGCCATTTCGGGTGTGGATTGTGCCGTCTGGGATCTTCTTGGCCAACTGCGCCAGGAACCGGTATGGTCCATGATAGGTGGTAAAATGAGGGAACGCCAGCCTATGTATGCCACTGGCCCCCGTCCCGATCTTGCAAAAGAAATGGGTTTCATCGGAGGAAAGTTACCGCTGCCCTACGGACCTTCCCATTTGAACGAAGGTTTTACTGAAAACCTGGAACTCGCCCGGGAGATGCGCAGCCGTTGCGGCGATAATTTCCTCCTGGCCTTTGATTGCTGGATGGCGCTGGATACGGCCTATACGCTTCAATTGATCCGGTCGCTGGATCCTCTCGATTTTTACTGGATCGAGGAAAGTCTACCACCGGATGACCTGGATGGTTACCGGCAACTGGTCATGGAACGTTCTTATCCCATCCGGATCTCCACCGGGGAACATGAGTATTCGAGGTGGGGCTTTAAGAGACTTCTCGATACCGGGGTCGATATTATTCAGCCGGATGTGAACTGGTGTGGAGGCCTCACAGAGCTGTTGAAAATTAAAGCTCTGGCTTCTGCCTATAACAAATGGGTGATACCGCACGGATCTTCGGTCTACAGCTATCACTTCTCGATTGCCAGCGATGCTACCCCGTTTTCCGAGTTTTTGATGATGTCCCCCAAAGCGGATACCATTATTCCCATGTTCTCTCCTCTGTTTGAAAATGAACCTGTGCCAAAAGATGGTCATATGACAGTTACCGATGAGCCCGGTTTCGGTGTTAAACTAAACCGAAACCTGAACTGGATAAGGCCAAACTACGAATAACCGGCATGGAGACCGCAATATCATTTTGGCCGCTGATCGTATTGTGTATCGGGATTATTCTGGTCGTTGTTCTGATCACTATTTTACGCCTTCATGCCTTCCTGGCCCTCATGCTGTCGGCCTTTGTGGTCGGAATGTTGAGCCGAAACTTGCCGGAAGGCGGGATAACCAATCATTTCATACAGGCTGTGGAGTTATCCATGGTGGAATTTGGAGCGGTGGCTGGACAGATCGCCTGGGTCATCGCATTGGCGGCGATTCTGGGTATGGCCTTGACAGAAAGCGGGGCGGCAGAAAGCATCGTATCCCATTTTCTCAAAATATTCCCCACGAGCTTCGCACCTCACGCCTTGTTACTGGCAAGTTTTATCCTTTCCATTCCCGTCTTTTTCGATACGGTCTTTTTCCTGCTGATTCCGATCGTCTATTCCATGGGACGTCGAATCACCAAAAACTACGTACTCTATGTACTTGCGATCTGTGTGGGTGCGGTCATTACCCATTCACTTGTGCCTCCCACCCCGGGACCGCTTATTATGGCTGAAACATTGAAAATTAATATGGGATTGGTGATCACGATCGGCCTGGCAACAAGTATCCTTCCTGCAATAGCCGGCTTGCAATTTGCCATCAGGATAAAAGATCGCTTCGTCGTACACATACCGGAACTGGGAGGAGAAGGGGGAACAGAAGGCGGAGAACCGAAGAAAATTCCTGATTTTTTTGTGTCCCTACTACCCATTCTTTTACCTGTACTTCTAATCGTGCTTGCATCGGTTATTGAGTTTATCCAGGTTGAGGAAACGGTTTTCAACACCTTCGCAGGATTCATCGGGAACAAAAATGTTGCGATGCTGATCGGGACGGCCATTTCCTTATGGATACTGGCCGATCAAAAAGAGTGGGATTTCCGTCAACTTGAAAAAGTGATGCAGCGTCCACTGGAAATTGCGGGCCTGATCATCCTGATCACGGGAGCAGGTGGGGCCTTCGGAGCCATGATCCGGCATGCCGGCATTGGTGACACCATACAACAATTGTCGGGAATGGGTTTCGAGATCAATTTTATTCTACTTGCATGGATCATTTCAGCGGCGCTGAAGACAGCCCAGGGTTCCGGTACAGTAGCCATGATTACGACATCAGCAATTATGATGGGCTTGCTGGAGTCGGCCGATCAGCCTGCTTTTCATCCGGTCTACATCCTGATTGCCATTGGTTACGGCTCCGTGACGATTTCGTGGATGAATGATAGTGCTTTCTGGGTAGTAGGAAAATTGAGCGGATTCAATGAAAAACAGACCCTGCAAAGCTGGACAATCACTCTCATCCTGATATCTGTTATCGGATTGATGCAAACCCTCCTGATGGCTTTTCTGTTTCCGATGGTTTAATTCCCGATACTACGTTATTAATTTTAAGAACACAGAGTTAACTGCTAAAAATGCAAAGACTTATTTCAACACCCATTCTGTCAGTGGTATGCGAAACGTACCTACAGTTTTTTACATCCATAACACTTTATTAAGTGCGTTTACGAATTCTTTCGGTTGTTCCAGCTTTGGGTCATCACGGGCATTTTCGATGATATAGAGTGGCCAGCCATGGTGTTCACTTACCTCTTCAGCAATCTTCATTTTATTTACCCGGTCATGCCTTCCCCAAATAAGTGATGTAGGCACACTGATCCCGGCCAGGTCGTTGGATGGGATCCTGGGAACACCCATTTTCTTCATGAGGGTTTGTGTAGCAGCTTTGTGATCAGGATCATTCGCACATTCAAGATTATAGGCAATAAATGCATCCCATTTCGCGCCCATCTGATTCACCAGGTTTTCGATATCGTACAGACAATGTGGCAAAAAACGATGGTAATTCTTTTCTGTTGGTTGAAACATAAATCGGATCACTCCGAATGCGAACCTAAGCGAAGGCCTGAACTTCCCTAAACCTAATGAGTCTACCAACACCAATTGACGAAGTTTTTCTTTCTGAGCGATGGCAAAACGGGCAGCAATCGACCCACCGAGTACATGTCCGACCACTACCGGAGGCTCTGTACAGGTGTGCCCGATCATTTCGCTCAGCCACGAAAATATTTGCTCAGGTTCAAGAGAATTGTTAATGACTTTCGAAGCAGCATGACCGGGAAGATCGGGAACGATCACACGGTGAGTTGCTACCAGTTCCGGGATAATCCGCATCCACCAAAATGCGTTCTCTCCCGGGCCATGCAAAAGGATAATTGGTGGGCCATTGCCACCCTCCAGAATTGCTGTAGATATTCCAGCTAATTCCTTTATTTTATCTGTTACAGGTAGACCCTTCAATAATCGCATGCGGTTTTCATTCTTCCGTGAATGACTTGTTTTCTTATGTTGTGTGGGACTTGTTTTGATCATTTAAAATAAAATTTAAACCATGTGGAAATTTTATTGTGTTTCCAGTTGCAGGAACCTTACGGCATTGTTGTAGAGGATGTCCCTTTTTTGTTCTTCTGTCAAAAAATGGGCTTCTTCGATGGCTTCAATGCCTTCTTCGATCATTCCCGGCCAGCGCATCTGATCTGATCCAAACATCAGTCGTTTTCCCAAACCGGCAGTGATGAGCGCCTTGAGGTAGTCATGGAACGCTGTCCTTGGGATCACCCATGTGATAGTAGAAAGATCGCCATACAGCTGTGGATACTGCGACATGACAGCAATCATTTCGTCCTTATAAGGATAGCCGGTATTCTCCACAAATATTCTGAGGTTAGGGTGTTTTACAAGCACATCTTCCAATAGAAGCGGACTACCAGCTGAAGAACGAAAACCCGGAAGATACGGTCCGATGCCCTCGGTATGAATGAGTGTCGGAAGATCGAGCTCTTCCGCCAGGGCAAAATATGGCTCAAGTTTTGGGTCATTCGGCGCGATGCCATTGAGTTGTGTGGCGATTTCTCCCATACCGGTATACTGATTCTTTGAGAATGCTTCCCTGAGTTTCTCTGCATCGGGATGACCTGGTTTAAAAATAAACGGCGCAGCAATAAATCGATCAGGAGCCGCATCCACCCATTGCCGAACGATTTCAGGATCGAGACCGCTGAGAAAGGCTTTTACGATGTTATGGCGATCCATGATCTCCAATGTTTTTTCCAGCGTTTCGGCGTGATTAGCTGTTGCAGAACCTTTTCCTACACACGGTTCCGGGCGACACGGACCTGGGTCACCCGGCGTAACTTCATGAGGTGGGAGATCAGCATGCAGGTGCATGTCAATGATCGGATGCGTTTCCTGAGCGAGTAGAGCAGTTGACGCAAATGAATAAACACTAATCATAGAACACATGGTAATTACTGCTTTCCTTAGTGTTAAAATCAATTTTCTTTTCATCTTATTATACTTTTGGATTAATATTATTTTTTAATTCACGGTCTGAGACAGTGATTCCGTGGATAGAATTTTGTTGGATTGATGTCTGCCAGATTGACGATTCCTGATATGTTTCGCGACGTATTTAGCGTCCTTACCTACGCCACCGATCAGACTTGAAGTGACGGTATGTTGAAAGAGCAGTCCCATGAAATACAATCCCGGCTGGGATTCGACCACCCCTCGGCGATGGTTTGGGTATCCATAATCATCAAAGACAGGGAGATCGATCCAACTGAAATCTGTGACATAACCTGTACACCAGATGACATTGCTCGCTTCGAGCAGACGCCCATTCTCCAGCTCAGGGAGGCCATCTTTTGTTCCGCTGGTTCTTCCTACCCAGTCAATACCGGCTTTTAGAAGTTCTTTACTTTTGATCCGGCCTCGTGGAATTCCTTTTGGAGGATATAGGATGTGATTGCGAGCCTTTCTTCCAATCGGGTTGGAGACGTTCAGGATTTTTGATGCAATGAACCATAAAACCGGAGTTGGCAAAGGTGGTTCCTTTCCTGGATCCCTTCCGGAGAGCCATACCTTGTGCGTTTTAGATAACTCCAGGGCAATTTCAGCACCAGAGCTTCCTGCGCCGACAACGAGGGCCGAGCCTTTTTGTATTTGTGACGGCCTGCGGTATTCGGATGAGTGGATTTGTACGATGTGGGAGTCGAGCGAGTCAGCGAATTTGGGAACCCTGGGGTGATGAAAGGTACCTGTTGCCACCACTACGTTCTCAGCGACAATTTCGCCTTCAGTTGTATCAATAAGGTAGTTATCACCATCCATTGAAACCTTTTTCACTTTTACTCCATTTTTTACAGGTAGCTCAAAACGGTCAGCGTAAGCAACGAGATAATTGGCAATATCATCCTTTGCCGGGTATGACTTTGCGTCACCCGGACAGGGCATTCCGGGCAGGTTGTTGTAAGGAGTTGGGGAGAATAATTTCAGCGAGTCCCATCTGTTTCTCCAGGCAGCGCCAACTTCTTCGTTTTCGTCAAGGATCACATGTTCTAATCTAAGATGCTTCAAGTGATATCCGGTGGCTAGCCCTGCCTGACCTCCTCCGATAACAACTGTTTCGATTCTCTGGTTCATATCGTGGTTGTTATTCTTTTGTGTAATTTTTTTGACCCTTATATTATGCCAAATCAAAATTACCAAAGTGGAAAGCGTTGCGCATCGGAGTGAATACTCAATTTGAACTTCTGATTGTTATGGGTGTTTTCACCCATTAGGGGAGTGAATCAGGCCTGAAGGATTGTGAATCGTTCCAAAATGATTTAGAGAAGCTGGTTTTTATATGCATAAGCAGTTGCTGCCGACCGCGAAGACACATCCAGTTTTCCAAAAATGTTGCTCACATGTCTTTCTACTGTTCGTTCGCTTATAAAGAGTTCTTCCGCAATGGTTTTATTGGATTTTCCATCTGCAATTAATTGGATGACCTGTTTTTCCCGGTCAGTCAAACCACCTGTAGTAGGAGAGGTCTTTAAATTAAAATATTTATCTATTCGTGTTAAATCTGGTGTCGCTTTTAGTTGTTGAAATGTCCATTTTGCTGCTTCGTATTCTAATTCAGCTGTATCCTTATCTCCCATTGCATGACTTGCCTTTGCAATCAGTTCCCGGGTTTTGGCAGCTTCGTAAGGAGCTTTCAATTCATCCCATGTCTTCCTTGCATTTCTCAATTTCTCCAAAGCTGATTTTGGATCTTCCTCTGCAAGTAATATTGCTCCTTCAGCCTGCAATGCCACTGCGTTTAACAATGGAGCTTCATGGTCTTTGACGATTTTCTTCAATTCATTTAAAGAAGAGCGTGCCGTCCCGACGTCTTCAGCAGCAAGCATGATCTCAATGAAGGCAAATAGCATGTCAGATTTGTTTTTTATTTTCTTAGCGCTTGCAAAGGTATTGTTAATTGAGGATTTGGCTCTTTCGACCTGACCCTGGGCCAACCTCAGCAAAGCAAGTCCGGGTTGTGGATTCTTCCCGTATTTATTCCCTTCACTGTAGGCCTGTTCCGCTTTTTTAAAGTCTCCCTGAAGACGGTAAAGTTCCCCTAATTGGTAGAAAGCTGCTCCTACAGCAGGCTCTGCCGTTGGCTTTGACAACAGATCAATGGCATGGTTGATTTCTTTAATGGCATCGGTCCATTTGCCGTGCAGCAGCATGATTTCCGACCGACGGGTCAGGCATTGACCACGGAATGGCACGAGGTAAGGGTGCGAAGAGCACCAGTCGCTCAGCGCATCCGTCCATTCCTGTGCCCTGCTCAGGTCAAAAATTTCCAGGCAGGTTTCAATGACACCACAGTAAATAATACCGACAACAATCGGGGAAAGCTCCCCTGTATCAACGGCGACCATCGCTTCATCTAAAAAGATGACACCTTTATGCGGTTCTCCCATTCGAATAATTGCTTGTCCCTGACCAAGGTGGGCGAGGGCCAACAAATCCTGTTCGAAAAAGCGGTTGCCTATTTCCAGCGCCTGGTTAAAAACACGAAAAGAACCTTCTGCATCTCCTTCACCCAGGCATCGTAATGCAACCGGTAAAAGCAAATACCCCTGCTCCACACAATCCTTCCCATACTGGTCCAGAAGTTTTTTTGCGTGTCCAAACCAACCTCCACCCCTGGCAGATTCACCTTTATTGACCAATAAAAATCCCAGCCAGAAAGCGCAACGGACGGCTTTGGGAATGTTGCCTTCTTTTATTAGGGCATTGTGTGATCGGGTTAATGTATCGTTGCAAACATTGAATTTACCCGTTAGATAGGCCGATATCGCTAATATTTCGAGATCATCGGGTTGTAAAGCTTGTGCGTCATCAGCATTTGACAAATGCGTAAAAGCATCATTCCATTTTTGCTCTTTAAATGCGGTTTTTCCAAGATCGACTAATTCAGCAGTAGCCATATTTGATTCCTCTTAGCATCTCTTGTTACATTTCGATTTAAACTGTACATAACTTATTGAATAACAGAAGTTTTCAATAAGTCATCGTCATTATTCATGTTTTTTACGATGAATACAGCAGGTTAACCAAATTTATTAAATAAATGACGCCTATAAAAATGAGATAATTTGGAGGCAGACAACGGTTCTGGTCATCGCATCGTTTGCATTTTTACCTGAAACAATAACCAGCGAGTTATGATTTACAAAGTAAAAGCCAGATTCCTGGAAGGCAAGGCTTCGGAGTTTTACGGAAAACTAACAGATGGAACCATTTCTAGTCAAAAACCGGATGGACAGGAAATAGTTGCTTCCATGAAGCGGGCCAAAATATCCGAACAAGGTACAATCGAGTGGTACGAAACCTGTTATTGTCCGACACCTTTAAAACACGAAAGGGAAACGGTTTATGATCAATATTTCACTGATTTAACAACGGAGAATGCAAAAGATTACAGGGTAGTAGAAGGGAAGCCTTTTTGGGATTTTCTCAAGGATTCCTGATATGTCAATTTCATACTTTCTTTCTTTTGTGTTAAAAGAAAAAACTAAAGATGGTCCGGTTTTATTCCATTTGATTGACGATTTCCTTAATGCCAAGTATCGGGATAAGGGTGAGCATGGATGGTTTGTCCAATTCGCTTTCCAGTTCGATTAATGCCCTTTCAACCATAAATACGTTGAGTAATTTTTCAAATTCATCCCTTTCTTTTGGGGTAAGGTGATGCTCATTGATATTTTCCAGGTAGGCCTTCATGAAAAACTGACTCATGTAGTGATACCACTTTTCTGCCCATGGCTTGAACAGATCGATCTCTTCCTCTCGAATTTCTTCATTGTCCAGCATGCCGGTATAAACGACGTTGTGAAAAGAACGGACCATGCTGGCAACATCTCTCATAGGTGATCTCTTTAATCTGCGTTCACTATAGGTTTTTCCCGTATCACCTTCGAAATCGATGAAAATAAAATCCTGTCCCGTAAAAAGAACCTGTTTCAAATGATAATCACCATGGATCCTGATCTTGAAAATATCCATTTTACTTTCGTAAATTTTCTTCAGGATGTTCAAGACCTTCTGTTTCATAGGCAGCAAACTCTTACCTTCCTTTTGAACAATTTTTGGAGTGTCGTTTAGTTTTTTGGATAGCTTGTGGAAAGTTCGCCTGACAAGTGACTGGTAAGAAGAAAATAATGACCGCTGATAATGAAGTGAAAACTCCTCTGGTGCAAAATCAGGGTTTTGATCATCGCTGGCGAGTGTGAGGTGCATTTCTGCGGTATATTCTCCCAGCCATTTAATGTTTTCAGGAAAGAAAACACCCAAAAACTCCTTCATGTCTTTGTCATCGAGATCTTCGTAGGCAATGGGGTGAGTCAGTGAACCTTTTAACTTTGCATCAGAAATACCCGAATCCTTTAGCTGTATCCTTCCAAAGTATCTCTTGACAAAATCCAGAAGGTATGTCCAGGTATTGCTTTGATATTCGACTGCCTCCTGGAGCATTCCCACAGTCATTGAACCCTGTTTTTCATTTTCCAACTGGATGGATCCAATCAGTTCCGGGATATTTCCAAAACCTTTCCTTTCTCTAAAAAAGCTGACAATTTCCAAATCGGGGTTGATAGCATATTCCAGCTTTCGAAACAATTTAAGGTAAAATGTATTGTCATAAATAAGAGAGGTATTGGAGCGCTTCGTTGTATTAATTCTTGATTTGATCTTTCCACCATCTTCAATATGTCTCAGAATTGCTTTTTTCTCTCCAATGAATTTTAGCTTTCCATTTAAGGTTTTGATCTTTTTCTTCTCAACAAGTGAGTGAAACAGACCTTCCTGCATGGCCGGATTGAATAAGCCATCGTACAAATACCCATCAGTACCTTCAATTTCCGCATCCGTGATAATTGTTTCCGGAAATTGGTCAATAATCCTGCTATCTTGCTTACTGGTAAATGCCAATCCCATTTGGTAAAGGTCTGGCAACCCACTTTCAAAATTTACTTTCAAAATGAGCAGATAAGTCACATCTTCGATGAACCTGACGGGAATTTTCTCTACAACATGCAGATCCTTGATTTCTTTTTCTTTGCTTTTATACCAGGAGCATCTCAGAATGAATTCAGGAAGGATTTCATTTTCAAGAACTGACAGGGATTCGCCAGTTAAAATTTGCTTGAGGCTTTCTGCCTTGAAATGATGCGAATGATCGATCGTCTCATGACCAGCCATTGTATTTTTTAACAGAAACCAATGGTAAGCATATGGACTGAGAGTGAAGACGTAATCCTGGTTTTTTTTGACAAGTGGAAATTTATTTTTGCTGAAAACATCAATCGGAATATATCCGGCATATTTATTCAGTTCAAGGTCAGCGGCCTCTGCAAACCTGGATAAATTGACCACAACCAGAATGATCTCTTCCTTATAGGTTCTTGTGAATGCCAGGACCTTTGAGTTTTCCGAATGAATAAATTCCATTTTTCCTCGTCCGAAGGCCTTGAATTTTTTCCGCATGTTGATCACCCGCTTCGTCCACCATAGTAATGAGGATGCATTACCCTGTTGGGTTTCTACATTCACAAATTCATAGTGGTGCTCAGGATCCAGGATCATGGGTAGGTATAGCTCCTGAGGGTTCGCTGTTGAAAAGCCGCCATTCCTGTCAGGAGACCATTGCATAGGTGTTCGGACGCCATTACGGTCACCCAGATAAAAATTATCACCCATTCCAATTTCATCACCATAATAAATAACCGGAGTGCCGGGAAGAGAATAAAGCATTGTGTTAATGAGTTCTATCTTCTTCCTATTGTTATCCATCAAAGGAGCCAGGCGGCGTCTGAGCCCAAGATTGATCTTGATTTTGGGATTTTCTGCATAAACCTTGTACATGTAGTCCCTTTCTTCATCCGTCACCATCTCCAGGGTCAGCTCATCGTGATTTCTCAGGAATATGGCCCATTGGCAATTGTCAGGAATTTCCGGTGTCTGATCGAAAATATCAGTAATGGGGTAGCGGTTTTCCATCCTCATGGCCATAAACATTCTTGGCATGATGGGAAAGTGATAATTCATATGGCACTCATCCCCCTTACCGAAGTAGGAGGCTGAGTCCTCCGGCCACATATTTGCTTCGGCCAATAGCATTCGGTCAGGAAACTTTTCATCAATGTGTTTCCTCAACTTCTTCAGAAAATCATGCGTCTCCGGCAAGTTTTCGCAGTTGGTATCTTCCCTTTCAAAAATATAAGGTACGGCATCCAGGCGAAACCCGTCTACTCCCATACCTGCCCAATAATCGATGATTTTAAATACCTCTTCCTGAACTTTTGGGTTGTCATAGTTCAGGTCTGGTTGATGATGGAAAAACCGGTGCCAGTAATACTGCTTAGCAACCGGATCGAACGTCCAGTTGGAAGTTTCGTAATCCTGGAAAATGATGCGAACTCCTTTGTATTTTTTCGGGTCCTCAGACCATACGTAGTAATCTCTCTCTACTGAACCTTTTGGGGATTTTCTGGCCCGTTGAAACCATGGATGCTGATCGGAAGTATGGTTGATGACCAACTCGGTGATTACCTTCATATTGCGTTCATGGGCAGCTTTAACAAATTTTCTGAATTGTTTTATTGTGCCATAAGAAGGGTTGATCTTGTAGTAGTCCTGTATGTCGTAGCCATCATCTCTAAGTGGGCTGGGGTAAAAGGGTAGTACCCAGATTGCTGTCACACCGAGGTCCTCCAGGTAGTCCAGGCGTTGGAGCAGCCCCATGAAGTCGCCTATACCATCACTATTTCCATCCATAAAGGCTTTTATATGAAGCTCGTAAATTATGGCGTCCTTAAACCAAAGCAGGTCATTTGCTATATCAGTTTGTATTTTTGGCGTTTTCAAAGATGCATTGGTTTAGTATAATGAAATTCTAATGCTGTAAATTATAATAAAAATGGTCATTGTCAATTAAAGTTAAGATGAATGATAGAAAGAGATTTACAGGTTAGCTAATTCCTTGGGTTTTATCCGATTATCGATTGATAGAGTTCTTCTTCAAAATTTTCTTTTTCCATCTGACCGGCAATTTCTTCAGCTTTTTTCTTATAGATTGGATTATTCCAAAGGTCGAGGATTTTTGGCTCCAGATTTTGATCAGAAATTTTGTCTATTCGGATGCCTTTGGGTCCGGCTCCTTTGTCGGCAACTATTTTATTCCAGACAAACTGATCGATGATATGAGGAATGATCATCGTAGCACAACCATGCTTTAACGCCATGTGCGTTGTTCCGGAACCTCCGTGATGTACGACAGCATACATTTTGGCAAAAACCCAATCATAAGGGATCTGTGACACAAAATAGATGTGATTCGAGTTAAAGTGGTCAGGTTGGACTAGGCCACCTGCATACGTATTGATCAATGCCGGAATTTTGTTTTTAGTCAGGATGTCCAGGATGATACGGGTCTTTTTCTCAGGGTGGGGATTGGTCATGCTTCCGAATGTGACGAAAAGGATTTTTTTGTGTTGATCAATAAAATCAAGCAGTTCTTTATCAGGTTTCCAGTTGACTGTTTTGTCCCGCTCGTGATAGCCAAGAACTTTCAGGTTATCATCCCAATAAGATGGTCTTGGGTAGAGAGTGGGTGAAATGGTATAGATAGTCTGACTTGTCGAAAGTGCATGACTTATCTGTTCCTTTTTTATCTTTTCCTGGGTATTTATCCAATTGGTAGCGCTAGCAATTGTTTTAACCAAACCAAATTTTGCCAGCGCGAATGTGAATTTGTTGAGGGTTGTTCCAAAATTGCTGTTAAAGGCAAGGTGTGTATGATTTTTCACATAGTGCAAATAGGGTACAGGAGAAACCTGAATGGCTTTTTCAGGATGTTTCAATCCCCAGATCACAGGATAGATGATTTTGGAATTATGTACAATGCGATCCGGTTTTTCCGATTCGACAGTGTCTAACTGTTTAATGATCAGCTCTTTATTGATTCCTTTATATTTTCTCGCCAACCTTATATAAGAAATTATTTTCAAGATTCCTGATCCTCCGCCTCCCATTGCAACCTTGCCATCCTTGCTCCAAAGCATGTCTAAAAACCTGGTTCCCAACGACTCAAACCGAACCCCGGAATCTTCAGCCAGATCCCTGAATTGTTCCGGAAAAAGACAGATCACCTCATGTCCTCGACGTTTCAAGATCTCACCGATGGCAAGAAAAGGTTCCATATCACCGCGGGTACCAAGGGATGTAAGCAGGATTTTCATGTTTTCAGATTGTATAAAATGGTTCTATGCATAAACGTAGCATACAATTTTTAAAAACCATTTTAATTTTGACACTTAATAATTGTGTTGAACATGGAAACTGACCCTCGATTATGAAAAGATCCCTTCTTAGCCTGACCATTGTTTGCCTTCTAATTATTGAAACCACCTGGGCCGAAAAAGTAAAGATTCTATATGATCAGGATTCACCCCCGGCAGCCTATGCTTCACAGAAATTGGGAGAAGCTTTGACTGATAATGGCTATCAGGTTCAGCAAAGCCATACAGGTTATGACTTCATGATCAGCCTGGCGGTACATTCTATCAGGTTAGAACCGGAGGCATTTTCCATTGTTCCGGAAGGGAAAATAATCACAATTAATGGAGGTGATGACCGTGGAATAATCTACGGTTCGTTGGCGTTGGCCGAAATGCTTGGGAATGGTGCCAGGTTGGATGAAATTAAAGCTTTTGAAGAAAGCCCGGAACTTCCATTTCGTGCCATTAAATACAACCTGCCATGGGAAACGTACCGGCCCAGCTCCGCCCTTGATCAGCATATGGAGACAGCAAAAGACCTGAAATATTGGGAAGCTTTTCTGGATATGATGGTGGAAAATCGCTTTAATGTGATCAGTCTCTGGAATATGCATCCCTACACATTTATGATCCAGCCAAAAAACTTTCCCGAAGCGAGTCCGTGGTCGGATGAAGAGTTCAAGGAATGGCAGCATCTGTATCGGGAAATATTCCGGATGGCCAAGGAAAGGGCTTTGGATACCTACCTGGTGCATTGGAGCATTTTTGTAAGCAGGGAACTTGCTGAAGCACACAACGTGGCAAAAGAGAATTTTTATCCTTTTTACTATGTAGAAGGTGATACATCTGAAATTGTACGGAGGTATGTTCGCGAAAGCGTACAACAGGTTTTGGAAGAATACCCAAACCTGGATGGCATCGGAATTTCTCATGGTGAAGGAATGGCGGGAATGACACCGCTCGAACGCCAGCAATGGATGGATGATGTGATCATCGCAGGGATGCTGGAAGTGGACAGACCTGTTAAACTGATCCATCGGGTTCCTTTTTCTTCCGGGTTATCATCAGAAGGAGGGACCAGCAAGAACGTGGAAGTTGTGACCCGCGAAGCCATGGAAAAACTGGAAGACAGTTTCGAAGGGCCGATCTGGGTGGAGATGAAATTTAACTGGTCGCATGCGCATTCTACACCTAAATTGGTCAAAGTTCATGGAGGTAAGTTGGGTGATACCTATTTTGATCCGTTGCCGACTAATTACAAAATTACCTGGCAGATGCGTAATGAAGATTTTTTTGCTTTGCGATGGGGAGTTCCGGACTTTATCAGGAAACACATTTCCCTGAGTGGAAAAGCAGCTTACGTAGGAGGATATTTTGTAGGATCGGAAACCTACATTCCCGCGCTGGACTATTTCACAGCTTCCAAAAAACCTGTTGATTGGAAGTGGGCGTTCGAGCGACAATGGTTGTTTTACAAACTTTGGGGTCGGCTGACGTACGATCCTGAAACTCCCGATACCGTTTTTCAGGCGGAATTTGACCGAAGATATGGACCGGATGGAAGGAATTTGTTAAATGCCTATTCCCTGGCTTCTTCCACGCAACTGAGGTTGGCTTCACTCTATGATTCCCGCTGGGATTTTACTTTGTATAGCGAAGGTTTCCTGGCATTGCAGGGAGATACCACCAAATACATTTCCGTCGATGCGCTGATTAATCAGCCAACAATGGATCCTGAATATGTTTCAGTTGGTGAATATGTTGAAACGATGTTAAGTGGAGGGTCGTTTGGTGAAGGAAGAATCACGCCGCCGATTCTGGCGGAGATGCTCGAACGAGATTGTAAGGAGGCTTTGAGATTGGTTGAGAATATTGATACAAAATCAAACGAATCACTGATGTACGAAATAGCAGATGTTAAAACGTGGGCGAATTTGGGTTTTCACCTTTCGGAAAAAATTAAAGGGGCGGTTGCTTTGCAAACTTACCGGTTATCTGGAAGAGAAGAGAACAAACAGCAGGCAATAGGTCACTTGCAAAAGGCGCTGGGATATTGGGATGAAGTGATTGCCATTACCCGGCCTATTTACAATGATATGAAGCTAACACATTACAATCACATTTATTTCACTGCCAACGACGACAACCTCTTTCACTGGGCAATGATAAGGGATGAAGTGGCTGAAGATGTGGAGATTGCAAGGGAGAGTAAGAAATTACAAAAATAAATAGGAAGTGATAAAAAATTTCTTGTGATAAAATTTGGTTTTCGGTTTAATTTTTCATCAAATACTTAATAAAACCTTGTTAAACTAATTCTTTTCTTAATGTTAAGTGATTTTATCATGTATGGTTTGCTCAGGTTTTTTGATATTTTTTTATTAATTTTAAGTGCGGCTAGTCAAATTGAATAATTGTGTCATCACATTTATTGATCAATTTGAGAACTGAAACACAATAACAGCTAATGAAAAATCATGTAATTCACCTCGGGTTCCCTAAGACAGCTACGTCCTGGCTTCAGAGATTCATTTTCAATAATTCGGATATTAAGTTACAAGCAGTCAAAAGGCATCTTATAGCAGAAAATATTATTTATCCATCTGATTTGGAATATAACAGAGATTTAACAAGAGAAATAATATTCTCAGAAATTGAAGAAATTGAAGATTCAGGAAAACGCGCTATAATTTCACATGAAAATCTGGTTGGCGGTATAATTAATGGAGGATATTATAATTTTAATATAGCCAATAGACTCAAAGATCTTTTTCCGAATGCGAAAATTATTCTTGTTATTAGAAATCAAGCCGATATTATTTTCTCCAGTTATTTACAGTACGTAAAATCAGGAGGAAAATGCAAACTTGATCGTTTATTCAACCCTCCTATTGATGGTATTCTTCCAATGTTCAGATATGAGTATTTCGAATTTCACAGGCTAATTAAACTTTATCAGGATAACTTCGGAAAAGGCAATGTGTTGGTTTTACCATATGAACAATTTGTGAAAGATCCAAAGGAATATGTCATACAAGTCCGTGATTTCATGGAAATTGATTTACCAAAATCTTTGCCGTTTAAGAGTTTGGAAAATAAATCGATGCGGGGAATGACAATTCCACTTAAAAGGTTGACAAACCGTTTGGTCACACATTATAGTAGTGAAGGGGTGGATGCACCGTTTCTTGTATCAAAAAAGGCATCTGGTTTGATAACCGGGGCTTTCAATAAGATCAGTGATTTACTGCTACCTTCAAAGATTAATAATCTTATTCTAAAAAACATCAAGAAGAAGATAAGTGACAATATTGAAGGTAAATATGGATTAAGTAATAGTAAAACAGAATTCCTGACTGGATTGGACCTGAAGAAATATGGCTATGAAGTGGAAACAAAAAACCATATAATTAAATCTGTTCCACGCAACGAAAACTTTATAGTTAAAAGGAAAATCGGTTAATTACTTAGCTATTGTGAGAAAATGGATTGATCTCATCTTATTTTCTTTCTGACTTTATTGATAAAATTTTGTAGAAGGATTCCTGCTTTAAGAAAAGATCGCAACGGTTCTTTTGTAATTTTCAGGCTACCCATCCCCCAAACATGTCGATTGCTTCTGGAGGAGGAAATAAGTTGGTTTAATTTAATGGGCTCAACAATTGGTTTGTGTATGGAGAAATCACCCCAGCCATCTTCCATAGGAAAATTTCCCCATACTTTTGCTTCTTCTTTTGTAGGTGTCTGAAAAAAAATTTCAAAAATTGGCTTGATACAAGATTTAAAATCAATATTGTTTTGATTGATCAAATCGAGCTCCAAAATTTCTGTGAATTTTAGAATGGTTTCTTTTACTGTCAGGAATCCCCAATTAATTACGGGTTCATTTGAAGATTCTTTTAGGACAGGAATAATTTTATTCTCCTTTGGATCAATTTCGTATCCTTTTACCGTTCCATGATCTGCACTACAAAACATTTCAATACCGGTAACAAGTCTTGGTACATCTTGAATTCCTAATTTCCCGTCGGAATTTTTCCTAATAAAAGCAAATGGTTGACCAAATTCCGGATGTTCTTTCCCTGCTGCTAAATACAGACTTCTCGGAGTAGGTTTACCTACTGAATGCAGCACAGATGATATTGCATTATGAAGTGTAGCATTTTGCCCTAAATCTATCAGTCCGAAGTTATTGTCTTTCAATATATCTTCTTGTTTAAGATAGTCTAATAATATTTTTCTTCTTTTTGAAGACTTAATAAGGATAAGTCTCCTTAGTTCTTTGTTTTCAAGGCAGTACTTGTGAAACTCTTTTCTTTTTTCGGGACTCAAATTGTGTTCATACTGATCAGGTTCAATACCAATTGAATGAAGATGACCCTCTATTTCTTCTGGTTTTATGTCGATCCGGTCTAACATTAGCCTAATAGACTGGAAATCTACATCTCTTCCATGTTGAAAAATGAAACGTAAAAAATCACCTTTGTCAGATGTGATGCTTGGAAAAACCCATGAATGACGGCTGCCATATAAATACCTGATTTCAAGGTCTAGCGATAATTTCTTAACAAGTATTTTAGCAATTTTATACAATACCTGGCCGTCTCTGGAAATATAATACAACCTATTCAGGCCAAGGTTTTGTGCATACCGGAAAGTCCAAAGAACTATTGAGACAAGTGTTGGAGCGGCAACTCCCGCAGCGACCTCCCGGAGTATCTGTTTGTTCAGATCATCCTCAACAAATGATAGTCTGGCGATTCTGGAAGCTCCAGCCAACGCAGCTGTGTATCCATCGGTTTCATAGCTGAAAGAGTCCAATGTTTTTTCATAGCGATTGAAATTTCCTTCAGCAAAAAAGGTTGCCTTGATACCTTTGATAGTTGGCCTGATAAAATCCGATTTTCGGCTATTGCCGATATGTTGAATATTTTTTTTGGAAACTTTTTGTTTGTTCAGGAAGATATTGTAAAGCTTTCCTGAAGATTTGGAGGCCGAATGTTCATTGGATACGTATAGAATATCCTGCTCCTGAAAAACATCGTGTTTCCGTAGAATGGTTTTTATTTCATTTCCTGATAAATACATATCAGATAGAAATGCTATATTGAAACCTTTCTCACGATAGGACCTAATTAATTCAGTGTTTTGTTTAATAGGAACCAAAACATGGAGTTCAAATAAAACTTCCTCTTTTAGTAGTTTGTTTGTGAAACTTTTATCCCAATCAAGCATAAAGCCTAACTCATCATAAATATTTTGCAGGCTTACATTTGAATCTAGGCCTCCACTATTTGCGAATGCTCTTGATTCCGCTCTGGCACGTAATCGTGCAAATACTTCTGGTGGTAGGTCGATTAAATTTTCTTTTCTAAATTTTTTTCCAAGGAAATAAAAAGTTGATTTTGGCGAACCGTAAATTCTTGTAAGAAGAGTGTCAAAAATATCAGATGAAAAAACTTTTTGCATTTTTTGTAATTAAATTTCAAATATAAAATCCTCTCATAGAAAAAATGAATATAAAAGTGTTACAAAGTAAAACCAATTTATCATGTTCTACAAATCAGGTTTTCGTGGAAGGCTTTTAAGATTTCTCTTATACCTTTCCAAATCAAAAGGCCTATTCGTTTTGATCATCTCATACAATTCCACTAGCACACACTGGCCGATCAATTGCCTGGACTGGATATCAACAAAACCCTCCTTCGTCAATCTTTGATAGGCGATTTTGACTTCCGGTGGGCTTTCTTCGCTGAGCTGGTCATTGATGATGTTAAAAATCTTTTCTCTTAATTCCTTGTTTACCTCCATCGCAGGTAATATACGGAATGAAACCATTAAACAAAACCTACCAAAGTCCCTTGCCTACCGGATACTCCAGAAAGTAGTGAGCTAAAACGATGGTTAGGTAGACTTTAATAAGACTATGCTTTTGCGAAAAGATCAAACCAACTAACAGGATTAAGGCAAATGGTAGGTTGAAGAAGAAGTGAGAATGATTTGAATTCACCACATTCATCTCGATCATCCACCAACCAATATGATGCAGGATGATTAGTCCAATGAGCAAAATGAAATAGACTTTTGTATAGTTTTTCGTGAGTTTTCTAACAGAAAGCCATCCTGCAATGATGAAAAACAGAGTGCCCAGGGTGACCCGTACTGGTAAGCTTAAATAAGAAGGTAACGCTGGCAATAAAAAACATGCAAAAGAAATGATTATTAGCACTTGTGCCCATTTATTATTCCCGATAAAATTAGAAGTTTTGGGATGCCATGTGAGTGCAAAATATTGAAGTCCGGCTCCAAAGATGACAAGTACCAATAATGCCATGGAAACATTTGGAGGATAATCAAATACAATAGAAGAAATCCGAAGGGAAACAGCCAGCCCCAGCAAGATGAACAGGAATCGCTCAATTCCGGGAATGTGCTTCTCGTGTAAATAGGTTAGTATATTATTCTCAGATTTCAAGTGAGAATTGAAATAAAGCGTGAGAAAAGGGAATAAGATCAATAAAATGGTGACTGAGCCGAGCAAAAGTTCTGATCTACCTGGTAGGTGAAGGACAGCAAACATCCATGAAGTTATAAACAGTAGAATTCCAAAGATCATTCCCATCATCAGCCATTGGCCTTTCTTTTCCCTGTGTAAATAAATGCCTGATATACTGCTCACCAGCAAGGCAATACCCATTGCAACCAACGATGCAATGAGAAGATACCCTGTGCCGGGAAAGTGCAAAAGTTTAAAGATGGAAGTTGCGGCAAGAAGCAAAATTGCCAGGTAAGTAAGACCCTTTGAAATGTTAAATCGTTTGTTGATTGTTTCCATTGTTTCTGTTTGTAAAGATTTGAAATGATGATGAGGAATAGCGCCAGATATCATGGTCCAGGCTTCCTCAAAGGTTTTTCCCTGCTCCATATTTCCCTCTAGATCGCTTAATATGTGGTCAAGCATTTCCTCTCGAAGAGGTTTGAATGTTAGCCCCTGTTCGTCAAGGTATTTTTCAATTTTCAAAAGATGATTCTGATCTATACTCCCCATATTTCCAGGCTTAGGTTTGATTGTGGATCGGGCATTAAAATCTTTTTCAGCGATTCGGAAAACTTCTGAAGTTCCGAGACTTTCTCCTTAGCAATCTCTTTCCCTTTGGGAGTGAGTGAATAATACTTCCGCGCCCGGTTATCTATGATTTCACTGGAGGTACTTAATAATCCTTCATTTTCCAGTTTGTAAAGGATGGGGTATAATGCCCCATAGGTAAGCTTGATCTCTTGGTCTGACAGTTCAGCTACCCTCTGACTGATCTCATATCCGTACATCCTCGAATTCTCAGCTAGAAGCTTCAAGACGATTGTTTTTATAGTGCCTTTGATATATTCTTTAGAGCTCATAATATTTAATTTACTTAAATATATAATATTTATTATTATTTTTAAAATATAGCTGGTTATTTTTTATGTGAGGTGTTTAAGCTATTTCTTTATGAAAATGGACAAACTTCCTTATTTGAGTATTAGCAGAAATGGGTTTTAATAATTACTTTTAGAAGCAGGGCAGTCCTCCGGTTTATTTTTAGCTCCAACTTGGTAATGGTAAGGATTTTTTTGATCGATTTGATATTTGTTGGATGAATGAAACAAACCGATTTTGCTTTAATTTGCGGGAAGTGTAACATGATTTTTTTATAAACGGATCCAATTATGTGGATTTTAAAATATTTATAATCAGATATTTACATATTGTTAGATTTTTTTTGACCGGCAACTGGTAGCTGGGATTGGGAATTAACAGGACGACAATGAATTTTAAAAGGTTTAGATCTGAGCTTGTGCGTCGGAACGTAATTAAGTCTGGCCTGGCTTATCTTGTTTCATCTTGGGTTTTTCTTCAGGTTATGGCCATTATTCTTCCAACCATCGAGGCGCCAGCCTACATTTCAAAACTATTTTTATTCTTGCTCATATTCTTTTTTCCGATCTGGATCATTTTTTCTTGGATTTATGAGATCACACCCGATGGCATCAAGAAAACAGTTTCAATTGAACCGGAGAAGTCAATTTCACAGCAAACAAGCAATAACCTGAATAAAATTATTCTTGGTGTTTTGGGAATAGCCATCATCCTGCTGCTTTTTGATCTTTTTGAGAGCAGATCCCATGCGAACGAGATAGAGATTGTTACAAGCAGCCAGGAAAGTGGCCGGAAACAAAACCCGGTCAATACATCAAAATCCATTGCTGTCCTTGCTTTTGCCGATATGAGTGAGGAGAAAGACCAGGAGTATTTTTCAGATGGGATAAGTGAGGAGATCCTCAACCTGCTGGCAAAACTCCCTGAACTAAAAGTGATCAGCCGTACCTCATCTTTTTCATTTAAGGGCAAGGGAGTGACAACTGATGAAATTGGTAAGGAACTGAATGTTTCCCACATTTTGGAGGGAAGTGTAAGGAAATATGGAAACAGGCTTCGCATAACTGCGCAGTTGATCAATGTGAGTGATGGTTCCCACCTGTGGTCAGAAACTTTTGACCGCGACATGGAAGATATTTTCAGCATCCAGGACGAAATTGCTGAGGAAGTTACCAATCAACTTCGTGTAAAATTATTAGGAAAACATGTAAAAACAGTCAATCCGGAAGCTTACAATTTATTTCTGCAGGCCAAGTTCCTTATGCAACAATCAACGGAAGAAGCAAATCGAAATGCTGAGAAATTGATTAGTCAATCAATTGAAATCGATTCAACCTATGCTCCTTCCTGGGCCATTTTAGGCCTGATCACCTATCGGGCTTCAGTAAATTATACCTATGAACAACTAGATAGGATTACGGAATTTGGAATACCTGCCGTCAACAAGGCCATTGAATTGGATCCTGAATATGCATTGGCCTACGCTTATTTATCCATCCTGCAGTCCAATATATGGGAGTTTGAGAAAGGGGCGCTTAATTCCAAAAAAGCCATGGAGCTGGATCCTGAAAATGCCGAAGTGATCATTTACTCGACCTATAATAATTTTGAAGATCCGGCGACAAACATTTCCCTGGTTAAACGGGCGATTGAGTTGGATCCGTTATCCTACTACAACTATTATTTGTTAGGGTTCTACCGATATTTCAATAACCAACCAGAAGAAGCGCAGACAGCAATGGAAAAGTATGAGTTGCATCAACCAAATGCTGAAATTTTGCACGCATTAAAGTCATGGGTGCTTCTGTACCAGGGAAAAACACAGGAAGCATTGATTGAGATTGAAAAGGAGAAAAATGATTTTTTTAAAACCTATACGAAATGCATGGTCGTCTATGAGTTGGGAAGGGTTGAGGAGGCAAATAGTCTACTAGAAATAATGTTGGATAAATATCCTGAAGAATATGCCAATATCGGGCATGTCTATGCTTTGAGGGGCGAAACAGATACGGCCTTTGAGTGGTTTGAAAAAGCGCTCGAAACGAGGGATCCTACACTTCCTGAGTTGATCTATTACCCATCCCTCAAGGTTTTGTACAAAGATCCTCGTTGGAGCGGATTAATCAGCCGCATGGGATTACCCAAAAATCACGGAGTACCAGGTATTTGAAAAAAGTATGATTGCTTAACCGATTACTTCGTCGTCTCACCGCCCATTTCTGTAAAGACTTTATCGATCGGCTCCCACAATTCCAGTTTGTTCCCTTCAGGATCCATGATATGCACAAATTTTCCATACTCGAACTCCTGAATCTCATCCACAACAGTTACGCCATTTTCCTTCAGTTTTTTGACAAGTCCTTCCATATTCTGAACCCGATAATTGATCATGAATTCTTTTTTAGATGGCTCGAAATAATCCGTGTCCTCTTTAAAAGGACTCCATTGCAGGTAATTGATTTCATCTGGCCGGTGGGCATTGCGGAATTCGAAGGATGATCCATATTGATTGACCGCGAGCCCAAGGTTTTTACCGTACCATTCTTTTACTTTATCAGGATCTTTTGTGCGGAAGAAAATCCCTCCGATGCCGTTTACTTTAGGTGTTGAGTTGTCCATGGTGTTTATTTTTTTGAAAGTTCAGTTTAAATGATAGATCAATCCAAAACTTTTGTGCAGTATTGATAAAAGCTCCAAAGTGCAATGGATCAAATTTTAAATAAATCACAATTGTAAATATCCAGTGTTCAAATGTTTGTTGATTTTAACATTGAAAATTGATATTTATTTGCTGTTTGTATTTTGATAATTGTGGTTTATAAATTCAAAATTATTTGATTCATCAAAAACATTGATTGATCCTAAATTATCCACTTGCTGGTTTTCTCTTCAGGATCAAAGCTGAAACTAAGGAAATGACAAATCCGACGGGGAATATTTCCAAAAAGGTCATTCCAATCTTGACAATCGGGTTTTTGTACAATTCCTTGAAGTTTTCCATTTCAGCGATTTTCTTATTGATCTCAGCTTCTGAAAGGTCGCTGGTTTTTAGCTTTTCGACTGATTGTTGAAAATACTCTGTCATAAAATCCTTTGCAATAGTTTCTGAGATAATCATCCACGAAACTATGTAAATAACAGTGGCGATAAGTGTAACACCCAGGCCGATCTTAAAAGCATTGAAAAAGGTGATCTTTCCCTTCAGATATTTATCGCGGTATGTTTTAATTGCAATGAAGATGGTGGAAAAGGCAATGATCATGGTGCCGTACCCGATCAATTCACCATATTCTTTAACTATCGGCGACCCGCTAATCGTAAACAGGACCATTGCCGAAGTGACAAGCCCCGATACAATGCCATAAGTGAGGATTAGTTTTTTCATTGAATGAGTATTTTTGTTTGTCTAAATATCTGTTACAGTAGGCAAAATTCCATCATACTAAAGTATGGAAATGCAAAACCGGGTAAAATTCAATGCACAAAATTCAAATTACAATGACCAGTTTTCAAGCGATTGAAATTTTAATTTTTGGTTATTGAGATTTATTTGAAATTTGATCCAATGCATTTTGTGATTTAAACTTTTCTTTTTATAAAATCAGTCTCAAGTTCTTCGCTTTATGAATAGCCTGCGTGCGGCTCCTTACATTCAGTTTGGTGAAGAGATTGGATGTGTGGGTTTTGATGGTGGGGAGGGCGAGAAATAGTTTGTCGGCAATTTCCTGGTTGGACATCCCCTCCGAAATCAATTTAAGCACTTCGTATTCACGTTCATTCAGCTCCAGCTCCTTTATTTTTGAATGATCAATCTTTGATGTACCTTCTATTTGCGGGGCCTTTTTCTTTAGAAGGTTAATGCCGATCCAGATCCCAAGAATTGTAAAGATGGCAGCAACAACTGTGGTGTAAATATCCGTATCCAGACTTCCAATGTAATACCGGTATTCAAAAACCTGGAGTACAATGGCTAGTACGGCCAGTAAAACACCAAAAAATAGAATGGGGATGTATTTCTTTTTCAAGGATATTATTCGATTAAGAACAATCACTAAAATTAAAAAAATTAATGTTTCTATGTTTAATATGAAATTCCAATAGGGTTTTACCAGAAATAGGTGGATTATTTCTTTTCTCAGTGTGGCTTTGTAGCATAACCACAGAGGTTCTACTGAAATTTTGCTCAAAGGATCAAGGGAAGACCGGTGCTTTGATCACGCAAATTCAAAATATGTCGTAATTTCCTCAAAACCCATTTTTCGATAAATCCCAATCCCATCTTCTGATGCCTGGAGGATGACTTTTTGGAAATTTAGCTCTTTGGCTTTGTTCAAGGCAAAGGTCATCAGCGCCGATCCAATTCCCATTCCCCTGAATGCTTCAAGCGTAGCAAATCCGTACAGCCCCACTGTTTCCTCATCAGTTGGGAACATCTCTACCACGGAAACAGGTTGGTCCTGATAATAATAAATGAATAACTGGATACTGTTTTTTTTGTCAAGATAATGCCAGGAAGTCTGGTTATAATATCGAATGACATTTTGGTCTGGGGGACTCCAGTTTTTAGCTATCACATTTGCAAACTCATTGATAGATCTTTCATCGTTGACAACCCTGATATTCTTATGTTCATTTTTCTGTATGGGAAGATATTCCTTTAGATCCAGCACCATTCCTGCCTCTGCATTTTGTTGGATAAGCGATAATTCTGTCAAATAATTTTGAACTTTAGGAAGTAAATTTCCCTGGCTGATCCAGACGCAAAAATCAAAGCCTTTTGATTGAAAGTAATTGACCGCACTTTGGATTTCTTTTTTCTCTAGTCTGCTTCCGTTGAACAGATGGATGATGTTAAAGGTGTCGCATGACAATCCACTGTCGACGAAGGCAAGATTTTGAGATTCATGTACTTTCATTCTCTCAGTCTGTCGGGGAATTTTTGTAGCATGTAGATGAAAATTTTTATCAATCAGGTCGGTCATGTTGTTTTACCAAAATATATTTTACAATGTTATTCCCAATCATCTTTTTCCAATAAAAAAATACTATCTACTTTTTCAGCGAAAACATGGGCAATTTTTAGTGCCAATAAGGTGGAGGGGATGAACTTACCCTTTTCGATGGAATTAATGGTCTGGCGGGAAACACCCACTTTTTCAGCCAAATCTGCCTGTGTAAAATCCTTTTTGGCCCGCTCTACTTTAATGGTATTCTTCATTTGTGAACCCTTATTCTTTATACTTTAAATAGTAAAACCAACCCATCGCGATGAGCAGGGTTATCGACAAATATTCGAAGGCTGAAATAGAAAACCAACTATCTGTTTCAATAGAGTAATTTTGAAAATTTTGAGAATAATTAATGGCCATGACAATGGCTGCTGCTATAGGTACAGCAACCGCAAGTGCTTTGAACTTTAGAAATGCAATTCTTTCATCAAAATCTTTCTCTTTCGAAAAGAAAATGAATACCAGCCCCATGGCTAAAGGAAAGCTTACACCAGTTAAATCGAGAATATCAAACTTTGAGATTCGGTAAATAAAAATACCAATTCCGGCAAGAATGATCAGCAAACCGAATATCTTCATCCAGTATGGATAAATAAATGCCGAGGAGAATGAATTTTTCATATTTGTTTGATTTTGTAAATTACTTTTGTCTAAAAGTAAAGTATATTTTACTTATAGACAAGTATGTATGATAAATTCATTGCTTTTTCTCTACCTTGTTAAGCGGATTTGGGAAGGAAAATAAGAATCCCCAAAGAGAGAATATTTCTGGTCATCCTGCTTTGAAGCCTGTCGGGTTAGCAGAAGAATGAGTTCATTAATTTTTGATACCTGATTCTGCGACCTCTACGACATGTTGATTTAATTAATTGAGTCAATCAAAGTCCTTCAAAATCCTGAATCTCATGTTATTTACTCTCTTGTCAGGAGTGATCTGGCAGGCCAATCTACTTTTGGCCTTTTTATTGGGCAATAAGCTGATCGTGTGTTCTTCGAATTGCTCCGGTTCTGCATGGTAAGCACCTAAAATTTCAATGTGGCAGGTGCCACAAATGGCCCTGCCCATGCAATCCCCCCAATCTTCCCAAAGTTCATTGACGACTAGTTCCATCAAATTGTTATACTCATAGGGTTTGTATGAAATCTCCCTTTCTTCACCTTCCTGAGTAACTACATATAATTTATAATCCATTGAAAATGAGGTCAGGACTGAAAAGGACTCCCAATTGTTTTATCATTGTCACAGCCAAAATTCGTCTTCTGAATTTTCCTCGAAACGTTCTTCATGAATCGCATTTATCACCTGTAATTGTTCTTTGGTGGCAACCGACTGTATTTCGTTAAATAACACCCGCTCTTCAAAGCGGATGTGCTTTTCTAATTCCTCTTCCAGAAGGCTCAATGATTTTTCAATGCTTTGCTCATCTTCAAACAACTTTTTCAACCTTTTATGTTCAGTTAAGGCCTTTTTGATCAACTCGTGCTCCAACCCAAAAACAGGGAAAACGTATTTTTCCTCTGCTTCGAAGTGAGGGAGGGTATGGTTTTTATAAAACCAATCAGCATATTTCTTTATCCTTTTGGCATCAACTCCTTTTGAAAATCCGGTTCTGATTTTCCAGCACAATAACAGACCGTGGTGGTGGTCACGACTGAGTGGTTGCAATGCTTTGTGTCGTTTCATTTTCTGTTTTTTAAATAGTTCAACAATACGCTCGCATGACTTAGATTAGGGTACTTTGTCGCGTATAGAAATGTTATTTTGGTATTTTGTGAGATATTGATGATCCGATCCAGTACTTCTTTTTTCGAATCCAGTTCTTTTTTATAAAGTCTGACAAATTCTTCAAACCTTTCATCCTGATGATCAAACCATTTCCTCAGATTATCCGATGGCGCTACATCCTTGTTCCACTCGTTTAATTTAGCTTCTTCTTTTTTAATTCCTCGTGGCCAAAGACGGTCAATAAGCATCCTGTACCCGTCGTCTTCGGAAGGCTCTTCGTAAATTCTTTTTGTTTTGAACGGGGAATTCATATTCGGAAATTAAGTATTTCGATTTATGTTCATTTACGCATCAATAAGGAAATCATCCTAATTTAGGAGTTCTTTTTCCAACTCTATCGCTTTCGGGAACAGGATGTTGTTCTCCAGATGCACGTGCAGGTGCAGATCATCCTGAAATTCTTTTAACAGTGAATAGGCTACCCTGTAGGTATTGCAGCCGTCTTCCGGTACGGTAAAGTTGTTGCTCAACCTGGCAATTTCTTCAAATCGTGCTCCTTCTGCGTCATGTTCATCATGCATCTTGTTAATAGGGTTTTGAACGCTTCCAAAGTAAGGTTGATCCAAATTGAAACCGTGCTTTCCGGATTTGACCATTTTACGAATGAAAGGGAAAAGGATAAACTCCTCCTTTTTCATGTGCGCCGTCAGGTCTCCGGCAGAAGCATGGAACAATTCCTTAATGGTGCTAAGTTCGGGGTGGCTGTCGCCATGTACCCGGCTGATTTTGTCCAGATATTCTTCGATTACAGGTATTTTTTGTGACACATACAGATGATGCTTTTTTTCGATATGATCGGCCAACACATCGATGGGCCAGGATTTGTAATCCTCAGCAGAATTGTTGATCTCATTGGTAGAAGTATTCAGATCATCGATTAAATCTTTCATGCTAATCTCCGGATCTTCGCTGATATCCTGAAGCGACCTGCCGCCATTGCAGCAGAAATCAATGTTGTACTTTTTAAAAACTTCTGCTGTCCTGAAATCTTCAGCAACAATTTGTCCAATTGATTTATTCAAAATGCTTTCCATATGTATTAATTTTTAATGTTGGTAATTCAGTTAAATTTGATTTCGGCATCTAAAGCCATTACGGCCTTAGCCATGAAGTCATTGACGATGGTCAAAGAGTGGGCTTCACCAGCGGGAATGACAAACACATCTCCCATTTTCAATTGGTGTTTATCGCCATTCAGGTTTAAAACAGCCCTTCCTTGTTCGACAACTATGATAGCTTCCGTCGTGCTGTGATGATTGAGCATGACCATTCCTGCTAGTCCTGTAACCTGAAAGACTTTGAAATCTTTCCCCTGATTCAATACTGTTAATGTTGGTGTTTTAATATTTCCCATTTTTTAATTTTGTTTTTATTGATGATTAATTTTTATCAAATCAGGTCAGACGATAGTCAGACCTTCTATGCAGGAGATCTGACTATCGTCTGACCTTTATTCATTCCCCCTTAGCAGGTAAATCCCAAACCCAGCCAGGCAAATCACCTTCGCGACCTCCATTGCTACATAGTAGAAATGGATATCGGAAGGTGTGACTTCCTTTTGCTGAATGTGCATTTCAGCCCTTTCATCCAATATTGGCAGCAGCCAAAGGGTTTGGATGGTCAGCAGCATCAATGGCACAACGATCCAGAGATACCCAGTACTTATGAGCGGGGCTTTTGTCAAAATCAGATAGACGAGCATCGCTATTGCCAGGATCCATTCGACTTTATTCAACGCTGCAAAGACGAGCCTCCCGACACTCAGTCCAATTGGTAATGTCATGCCCGGAGCCCTGAATTTCAGCCATGCTTCCATGAAGCTGATCGCACAGACAAACCCGATCCAGATAAAGGTAGTAGCGATTGCCACTGGATATTTTACAGGTTCGTTCATAGTATTTGTTTGGCGGGATTTTCTCTGTAAAACTCAATCTTGTACTGAAACATTTCAGCCATTTTTGCAGCCCGCCATTTGGCCTCTTCGGTTTTATTCCCCGAAAAGTTCTCGTCCAGCGTTTTGTAAAACAATTGGAGCCATTGCTGAAAGTGCTCTCCCTGAACAGGTAATTTTGCATGGGGTACAAACGGACTACCATAATATGTGTGTTCCTTCAACAACACCGTTTGCCAGAAGCTGTACATTTTTTCCTGGTGTTCAGACCAGCTATCCTGTATCACTTTATTGAAAATACCTTTTAGCAGGTCGTTTTCACGAACCTTCGCGTAAAAAGTGTCAACCAGGTGTTTAATGTCGTCTAAATTTTCAATGTCTTTTTTCATTAGAAGAATGATTTATAAAATTCAGGATTCCAGTACATGATTAAATAGAAAAGGGCAAATCCAAAAAAGGAAATCAACAACGCCCAGATCCAGAAGGGGATGGCCTTTGGAGTTTCCGAGCCCCTGATCACAAAGGCATCGTTTGTCTCGCTTCCGTATGCATTGATTGTAATCGGGATTTTGTTGTCGATCACCTCGTTTTCCCTGAGTCCTAGAACAGAAATCTCAGGGCCATTCCGCACTTCAAATGGCACCAACTTTATGCCCTCGGTATTGCCGGATGACTTCGCTACAATTTTTAGCTGATGTTTGCCATCAGGGATTTTGGTGGTGTCCAATACAAACTTTATGGGTGGAGAAAATTCTCCAAAGGGCTTGGGCTCATCATCCAGGTAGATCCTGATGGTCCTCATATCTTCTGTATGGTTAGTCATTTTCATGGATGACAAAATTTTTAATGTGATCGGAATGATATTCGCCGGGTTTGACCAGGTATTTGATGCTTAAAAACAAGGTGATAACGACAATAACAATGGCTGTCCACATGATGACGAGGTCAACAACTCCAGACGGGCCTTCGCCGTGTGTGATGTTTTCAAGCCCCTTGGGCTGATTGGATTTACAGACTGTGCAAGCCCAAGCCCAGGTTGTGGAATTTATGACGAGTAGCGAGGTAATGAGTGCAACTTTTTTAATTTTCATGTTCATTGTTTATAGGTTTTGATTGACGAATTCACGTATTTCTTTTACCAGATCTGCCGTGACAGATGAAGCATTGTTTCCCCAACTACTGCGTTCGTGATTGACAATGGCAGCGATTTCTGCATCTGTTAGCTGACTGGCAAAGCTGGGCATCTGACCGTACTCGCTCCGCGCATCATATCCTTGCAGGATGATCCGGATCATGAAGTCGGGATCTTCGTCGTTCACCACATCACTACCCGCCAGGGGAGGAAATGCACCTCTTAGCCCGCTGCCATCCTGCTTGTGACAAACAGCACAGGTTTGCATGTACAGCTTTTCACCATTGGGCAATTCCTGATTTGCTGATTCAGCGCTATTCTTCGGTTTACTTTCTTGTTTGTCTTGTTTTGATGGAATGAATTCAGCTTTCGACCCTTTGGCCAATGAGACCTGTTTTGTTGCCAGCAGATAATCTACCAATCGAAGCGCTTTCTTCCCTGCGACAACTCTCATTTCAGTAAAACCAATTAATTCAGCCGGAATGGGTACGACGACATCATCCTCTGTCACATCAGTTACATTCTTTTCTTCAAACAGCCAGGGGTACCCCGGCATGACGGATTCATACACCACCAATCTCGGATTGTACAAATGCAACAGGTGCCATTCCATGCTTGGTTGCCGGTTGCCAATATCGGTCAGGTCAGGACCGGTACGTTCACTCCCCAGCAGGGAGGGAGATTGTCGCCAGAAATCCATCCGCTGCTTGCTGTAGAAATAATCGGATGGTAAAGATGGCCTGTCACCCCATATATTGTCCATCTCAATACTGCGTACTTGTTGGGTATGACAGGCCACACAACCTTCCGAAATGTAGACTTCCAGGCCTTTTTGGATTCCCTTGCTGAACACTGGTTGCCCGGGTAGGGGTTCCGTGTGTTGCATCTGATAGGCGGGAACAATTGCAATCACGGTACTTAGGATCGCAAAGCCCGAAAAGGCCGTCAGGATTAGGTTTTTAAGGTTTTTGTGAAAATTGAACATGGTGTACGATTTTAGCTGCGATTAATTCAACCGGTACAAGCGCTGGCTTTTCAACAGCTCTTTTTTGTTTTATCATAAAATGAAAGTTATAGGCAAACAGGATGTGTGACACAAACATGAAGGTTCCGCCGATTGCCCGCCAGACCCAATAAGGTTTCATCAGGATAACCGATTCGATGAATGGATTTTCCTCTATCCAGCTTAATCCTTTCAGTGTTCCCCCCGCCATCATGGAAATCATGTAGGCAAACAGGCCAATGAACGCCAGCCAGAAATGTGCGCCGACCAAAACCTGTGGAGGTTCCTTCCCGGTCAGCTTTGGGATAACCGAATACATGCACGCCCAAAGGATAAAGGTGATGATCCCGTACATGGTCATGTGAGAGTGAGCGACGTTGAAATCAGTAAAATGCCAAACGTAATTCGAAAAGCGGAATGCCTGAAGGCTACCCTGAGTCGATCCAACGAAATAGAATATCACACCCACCAAAAAGAAAGGCAGCACGTAGCTTTTGGAAATATAGCTCCAGCTTCCCTTCATCGTCATGAGGAAGTTTGTTGTTCCAGCAATGACCGGAATGAACATTCCCGCGCTGAAAACAATCGCCACCGTTTGCAGCCACCAGGGTAAAGGACTGAATACAAAATGGTGTGTGCCAATCAAGGTGTAAAAAAGCATCTGTGTCCAGAATGCCAGTACACCCAATGAATAGGAATAGATGGGTTTATTCAATGCAGTGGGTAGATAATAATAAATAAGGCCGAGGGTAAACGTCATAAACCACATCCCAACTCCCTGGTGCATGTAATAACCCTGGATAATGGTTTCCCCCAGGCCATTTTGGTAGGAGGGAATGTATGCAATGAGGGATAACACAATGGTCCAGACCAATGAAGCAAGGATAAACCAGTTGGAGATATAGATAACGCTGATCTTTCGGTTCGCGACGGTTTTGTAGAAATTGATGAAAGTAATGATCAGACCGGAAGCAAATAGGGCCATAACCGGCCAGATGTATTCACGGTACTCTCCTCCGCCATTATTGACCCCGGCCATCAGCAACAAGTTTCCGATGACGAGTGTTGCATTGATCAGGATCAGGGCCCGCCAGGCTAGTTTATAACTGAAAATGTTGGTATTGGAAGTGCGGGTCACAACGAAATACCCCAGCCCGATCATCGCCAACGAGGCCCAACCCCAGAAAACGGTGTTGGTGTGGACAGGTCGCAAGCGCCCGAAAGACAGCCAGGAAATTGTATCCAGCTCCGGCCAGACAAATTTCATCCCCAGGTACTGGCCGATCAGGGTACCAAACATCAGCCAGAAAACTGCTGTTCCCAGATACCAGGTGATGACCTTTTTTAATTGGGCTGGGGTTTCAAAGCTCAATGAGCTTTTGACTTTTTCATCGAAAAAGGGGTTGCTTACATCGCTATTCACACGGTTGACAAGTCCTCTTTCGTCAAGTGCAGTTGATGAGCCTCCTAATTCGGTGCCTTTTAATTGGTAGTTGGATGCAGATTTTCGGTGCTGGAGAAACAGATCAATTTCTTCGTCATCCATTTCAAGGATTTCATTCCGGATGGTCGTTTTGTTTTCCCGAACCTGTTTCTTTTTGGCCAGATCAAGCAATGCTCCAAACCTGTAAACCAACACGAAAATTGCGACCAACAGCACGATGACCACCAGTAGGATGGTGCCAATGATTCCCGGCTGAGTGATCCAGCTTTCGGTGGAGATCCCTTCCGATTGGGCATGAAGGATGCAGGGAAAAAGTAAAAGGAACAGGAAGCATGTTGTTTTGTGGAATTTCATTATGTATCAATTCGTTGTTTAAGTTATTTCGGACAAAATTGTCCTTTATTTGTTCAAATTTTTTTAACGTTTCAAATAAGTTAATCCCACTTCCAGTCCGCTAGCCAATTCATTAATGCTCGTATTTTCAAGCATTTTGCGGAGGTCATTTCTGATCTTCGCAAAATGATGGTGAACAGGGCAGGGGCGGCTAGCATTACATTCTGACAAGCCAAGTCCGCAACCTTTGTAGATGTTGTCCCCATCAATCGCCGATACAATTTGACTCAGTTTTATTTCATCCATTTTCTTTTTTTCAATCAGGAACCCACCGGTAGGACCTTTGCTTGAATCAATAATTTTGTTCCTGGCCAGTGTTTGAAGGATTTTGGCCGTAAATGCCACCGGGGAATCAATTTCCTCTGCGATGGATTTCAGACTCACCCTTCTTTCTTCCAATGATTGCGACGCGATATAGGTCGTCGCTTTGATGCCATATTCACATGCTTTCGAAAACACAACCAGGTAATTTACAGCAAATATATACGAACCAATTTTATTTTCGGACAATTTTATCCGAAATAATTAAAATAAAATTATATTGCTTTGATTCCTGTCGTATGAGGTAACACACTATTGAAGTTGTTGGAAACGCCGATCTCAATTGGAAAATCCGGCATTTTCAAACTTCGCGGGATTTGCTATATTCGGAACAGTGAATTACCTTCTTGAAACAATTTAATAAGCATGCCGAATTTCCTGCTTATTTGAGTTTCAAGAAAAAGCTGAACGATTAAAAAAAGAATACTTCGATGGAAAAACAAAATGACAACAGATTGACTTCCTGGGATGACCATCTTGACAAGAAGTATGGAGAAACAGGAACTTCAACGCGTGATAAATACGAAGAGGAGTTTGAATCCTTTAAAATTGGTGTATTGATCCAGGAGGCGAGAAAGAAACAACACCTGACTCAGAAACAACTCGCGGATAAAGTTGGCACAACAAAAAATTATATTTCACGGATTGAGAACAATGCAAGTGATATCAGATTATCAACATTAATGAGAATTGTTAGGGAAGGATTAGGAGGGCATTTAAAATTGTCTGTTGATTTGTAAAAGAGTTCCAAAATTCTCCGACAGTTTAGCAGTAATATTTGCAGACTTCCGGCAAAGCAATTATTATTCTTTAGCTACCTCTTTATAGCTTCAGGTTTTTTATAAGAGCCATTGGACTTCATTTTAAAATGGTAAAAAGTCAGTAATAGATAAACAAATTCTTAATTAAGTACGTATATTGGTACTTTAATTACCATTGATTATGATAGCTGCAAATTATTCAGAATTCAGAACTGAGCTTAAAAAGTACCTTGATAGTGTTGAAGAAGATAATGAAACACTAATTATTAAGAGAAAAAGTGGAAAAGGAACTGTCTTGATTTCACTTGATGAATACAATTCAATAATGGAAACTTTACACTTGTTAAGCTCTAAGAAAAATGCGGATAGACTGTATAACTCTATTCAACAAATGAAATCAGGCAAAACTATCAGACCAAATTTAGACGTCTGATATGATTTTAACATTTTCCGAGGATGCATGGGAAGACTATCTTTATTGGCAAAAAATAGATAGGAAAATGGTCAAAAAGATTAATGAGCTTATTAAAACTATCAAACGGACTCCATTTGAGGGCATTGGTAAACCGGAGCCTTTAAAATATGATTTAGCAGGTTTTTGGTCACGAAGGATTGACCAGGAACATCGATTGGTTTATCAGGTGATCAATGAAGAGTTACTTATTTATGCCTGTCGATACCACTATGATTGAATAATAAACGAAAGAACAACGATTTGCTCTATAAAAAAATCACCTAACTTTTGAAGTTAGCGAAATTACATAAGTAATTCATTTTCAATTTCTTAATTCTGTCTGTTTCCTTGTTTGTGCAACTTTTTGTGGCGCTCAACCCAATCCACCAAACCACCGACAAATGAAACAAAAAAGAATAGCGAAACATTCGCTATTCCCTGGAATCCTCGTTGAAAACGAGGACTATTTTTATCAAAAAAGCTCAGAACTTCCTCGAATACCCCAGTTTCGTGTAGTAAGGAATCAAGGGTGTTGTATTAAACTTCTCTGTCAAAACCTGGCCGATGCTGAAGGTCAGGTCGCTTGATGGAAAAGAATAACCTGCTTTTAATCCATAAAAGAAATTGCCACCGGTCGGGGGTTCATACCAGCCGTTTTTTGCTTCGTAAATAAATTCATTATAAATATCTGAGTGCTTGAAATGGGTGACAATGGCCTTGTCAAAACCCACTTCCACCGCTGCAAACCATTTGGGTTTGTAGTAGCCGAAGTCTCCCGAAATCTCGCTGCCAACGTTCTGCAACCGGACCAGGTCGCTTTCATACCTTCGGTAAATTCCATAGAGACTTAAACTCGCGATGAAATGGTCTTTCTCGATCAACCGATACTGACCACCCAGTTTTACCTTGAAATCGTCGAAAAGCGTTTTTCCGGAAGGAAAACTAAAAGAACCTCCGATCAACAGAGGTTGACCGGGATTAACCCGGTACTTGTACCCAAGTCCGAAAGACAGCGAATAGTCCCATCCGATATTTGCCTGGATAATGTGTTTTTGATTTTCTTCCAGGTTTTTCCAGTTGATTTCCTGTGCCTTTAATGAAAGGCAGCAACATATAAGTGACATGCCAAAGATGGCTTTGATAAATTTCATTTGTTCGTTGTTTAGTTTGATTGTAAATAATTTAAGACGACCGGGTAGACCTCATCCCATTGGAAGTAGATCATTTCATGTCCGGTATCCGGGATTTCAACGGCCTGCCATTCGTTAAAATAGCTGGCTTCTTTTTCGGCGAATTCCTTTCCATAGGCCTGGTTGTTTTCTCCATAGATGAACAACACCGCATGATGATATTGATCGAGATGGGTGGTAAAGTCAAAGCCTTCATCTTCCGATATGTCAACAAATGCATTGAGCACCACAGCGCCATTTCGCCAAAATGGGGAGGGTCCTTCAATCCCTTCGATGTTGTCACTCGAATGGTAATAGGTAGTGGCAAGTCCGAGTTTGTAATCCAGGATTTCATGGTCATTTTCCCCGCCGGTGATGAACTGGTCGTAATACAACACGTCATTTGTTTCTTCTGAGAAAAGGTTTAATTCCCTGCTCTCTTCACCATATTCGTCCAGGAGGGACTTGTTCAGTCCGCCGGGTTCAGCGAAAATCGCACCTTCGATGCCTTCGGGATATTCGTTAATGTAAGCTGCCGCCAACATGGCTCCCCACGAATGGCCAAACAGGTAAACCTTCTGATCAACATCCGTCCGGTAGTAGGTAATCAACTCTGTCAGGTCATCGAGCATCAGTTGGATGGAATAGGTTTTTTCATCATGCCGTTGCGAAAGCCCCGAGCCTCGCTGGTCGTAGAAAATGACATAATAGCCATCAGTGGTGAGGTCAGTGATTTGAACGGCATTTCGATAGTCCCCACCCGGACCGCCGTGCAGAAAGATGAGGATTGGGTCTGACGGATCACCATAAGATTCGACGTGGATCGTAGTTCCATTGATGTTAATAGAAGGAATAGAAGCATCCTCCATGACGGTTCTGGGAACGAGTGTTCCCGGATCTTTGATATTGGGTTCTGTATCGCATCCAAATATCGTAAAGGCAAATGCAGCGATTACCGCATGTTTTAATTGTGATTGCATGGTGTACTTGTTTTGTGGATAATTATCTGGCAAAGAAATGCCTTACCGATATAAGAAGCGTTCCATCGGGTAGGGTGGCACCTATTTTTAACATTGGTTCTTATAACAATCATTAAAAATCAAAAGAAAACACCACTATTCCCCCCTTAAAAGTACAGTTGTTGCATTCTAGAATTTCAACCAGTAAAAAACAATTTTTCAGTTGACATACCCCTTCATCCCTTTTCCCGATAGCTATCGGGAGGGAATATTTGTGTTTTTTTCTGGTTAAAATTTAAAATCTCATCAGAATGCAACAGCCCTGCTCTTAAGAGAGGCGAGGGGGTGTGTAATCATAAAAATCTGTTTTCTTTTGATTTTTTGTACCTGAATCAAAATTACGTTGGTTAAATTTATTGCTCCAGCGTAATCTTCTGTTCCTTCAAATAAGTAGAAGGTGACAGCCCGGTCACTTTTTTGAAGTTCCGGTTGAAGGAAGTTTTGGAATTGAAGCCGCATTCCAATGCGAGCGCGAGAAGTGTAAAATGGTTGTTGGACTCATCGCCGGCCATTTTGATAAATTCATTGATGCGCCAGGCGTTGATGAAATCATAAAAATTTTTTCCCTCTTTTGAATTGATCACCTGGGAAAGGAGGTTGGGCTGGATACCAAGCTCATCTGATAAGTATGAAAGCGAAAGTTCCGGAATTTGGTAGAGGCTTTTTTCCTTCATGATGGATCGCAGTTGTAGGTGGATCTTCGATGCGTCTTCTTCACTTAAAGCAGACCGGGCATATTTGGCGGGTTGTTTCCCATTTGAGTCTTTGGTTAAATCTGCATCACTGTTTACATGAACCGGATAGACCTCCTGCGAATTTGTTACATGGACAGCCTGGCCGGTTTTATGGGTGAAAATCCCCACCTGTTTGATCCCAAAATATCCAATAAACAGCACGTAGCCTACCACCGCACCGAAGATAAATTCATCATCCAGAAAAATAACCAGCGCCCAGATCACACACATTCCGGCAATGAGGTAGCTGATCCAGTTGAGGTTGATCTTTTCCGTATCCGAAAACTGATGGACAATATTTCTCTTGTGCCTGCGCAATAAATGAAGCGAGAGCAGGGTATAGCAAATTCCTGATAGGATAATAGCGATAAAAACAATCAATACGATGGACTCAAAACCTTCACCGTCATTTTGAAAAACCCTTATTTTTTCATTGTTGCTCAACCGAAAAAAGGGCACCATGATCAGGTATGCAATTAGTATTGGAACTGCATGCAACCAGCGGATGGGACGGTGCGGTAACTGATTGGTAGCTGCTGCCACATAAAAATAAAGGAAGGGACCATGGAACAAGGGGAGGGGAATTTGAAGTCCCAACAGGTAAGGGTAGCGCGTCAATTGTCCTGAGATAAATAAGTAAAAGAATGCCAGATGGATCCCTATCACCAGGAGCCAGGATGCAAGAATAAAATCAGCCAGCGTTTTGCCTTTTTTTGTAATAAGAATAAGAAACAGAAAAAATGTGATGAATATCCCGGCCTGGTAGAGCATGTTATTTTATGGCTATAATTGAGTTTTTGAAAATGCAAAAATAACCATATTGGTGAATACTTCATTTGATAATTGCAACCAGACTCTGATTAAAAAATATAATCCTGAAAATGAAGACCTAAAAAGGAATCACTGCGTGCCGATCCGACCCATTGGATCTGTAAACTTTTGCTGACCAAGACCTTCAGGGTAATTAATCTACCTCTGACAGGTCTTCTCTCATAAATAATGAAAACTCTTCCAGTTTATCCGTATTGATCAGGTCAACACCCCAATCCAGTAGATTTTGCCAGGTGTCCGGATTGTCTGACGCTCCCCAAAGCCTGATTTTCTTTCCTTCTTTATGTACTTTGTCTGCGAAAGCAGTTATAGCATCTTTTCGGCTAAGACCTTTGAATGCGGATGAGGAATTGATCTTTTTATAGTTTTCACTGACAACTGGCATACTTGAAGCCGGAATGCCTTGTCCTAAATCTTCGGGGCGACCATCCAAAGCCAGAAATCCTTCAGGCTCAGAAAGGACCTGTTCAACCGGCCGGTTTCCTGATATGAATATTTTCACTGCACAACCTTTGCTTTCGCTTGCCTTGCAAAGCATGGATTGATAAGGTTGAATCGTTAATTTTAATGCCTCATAAGTCGGTCTGGCATCAGTTTTAAAATCGATCATGAGTAAGAAGGGTTCTTCATCGTCTGGATAGACCTTTCCATCATTCTTCGCAGTAATATCCATAAGAGGCTGGAGGTACATTTTTTCCAACAGCAAATTGTCATTCAATTCGTTTGGCGTATGATGAGAGACATAGAGTTTTTCTTCGATCAGGTGTACATCAGCCTCAACAGAAATAAAACCATGTTCATACGCATCAACAAGAGGTCTTGTATTTTCATAATCATTGTGTGCGTGGGCATTCAAAAGAGGAGTTATTTGAGCATATCCCTGAAATGCGGAAAGAAACAAGAGGAAAAGAAAGAGTTTCATTTTTAAAAATAATAAGGCCGCATTCAATTTTGAAATGAATGTATGGTATTGTACCAGGTACGGCAACGAATCAATATTATGAAACCATTATAATTTTTTGATCCGATGATTGAAATCTATAGTTCCGACAAATGTTCATTTTTATCAATCCGTCAATAGATCAGAACCATCATCTTAATTTAAAAAATTGATAATCTTATGTTTTCGTTTACCCTCTTCAATTTTCTTTATTTGAAAGATATTTTTCTTAATTTAATTATGTTTCAATATCTATATAAATTATAAGCCTGAATCATGAGGACTTTTATTTTCACACTGCTCTTGTTGAGCTCTTTCATTGCATTTTCACAAAGTAAAGATCGGAAAATTGAATTTCCTGATATTCCAGGGTATCAAACCTTGGTTTGTGATCTCCACCAGCATACCGCTTTCTCTGATGGAAGTGTTTGGCCTGATATCCGAATACAAGAGGCGGTTTTCGATGGAGTGGATGTCATCGCATTGACCGAACACCTGGAATACCAGCCTCATGTTGACGATATCCCTCATCCCGATCGAAACCGTTCCTATGAATTGGCAAAAGACTATGCGAAAGACAAAGACCTCATCATTATTCACGGGGCAGAAATTACGAGGAGTATGCCTCCCGGACATTGCAATGCCATATTTATCAATGATGCCAACAAACTACTGATGGATGATCCGATGGCAGTATTCCGCGAAGCGAAAAACCAGGGTGCTTTTGTGTTTTGGAATCATCCCAACTGGACCAGGCAAAAACCAGATGGAGCAGCAGAACTCACTGACATGCATCGCGAACTGATTAGTGAAAATTTGCTTCATGGAATTGAAGTTGTGAATGAACATTCCTATTCGGATGAGGCTTTGGAAATAGCATTGGGTAACAACCTGACGATCATGGCTACATCGGATATTCATGGCCTGATCGACTGGGCATATGATATTCCCAATGGTGGCCATCGTCCGGTGACACTGGTATTTGCCAATGAAAGATCTGAAAAGGCAATTAAAGATGGGCTCACCAATGGTCGAACAGTTGCATGGCATAACAACACCTTGATCGGAAAAGAAGAGTACCTGAAACCATTGATTCAAAGTAGTATCCGGATCAAATCAGCTGCATACATGGATGATACCCAGGTTGCTGAAGTAATCATCGAAAATGTATCCGATGCAGATTTGATCATGCAAAATCAATCGCCTTATCGGTTTCATTTGAATACCGATCTGGTTACACTGAAAGGACACGAACAAACCACGTTATTGGTCAAAACTAAAGAGATAAAAAACAATTTTGATCTATCTTTTATAGTTTTAAATGCCTATACCAATACAACTGAACATCCTGAACTAAAACTAAGTATTGAGGTTAAATGACAAAAAATAAAAATATTGATATGACCAGATCACAAAAATCGGATCGAAGAAAGTTTATCAGGCAGGCTGCTTTGGTAAGTATCGGATTTACTGCTTTGTCGAGGTGTACGTTTTCTTCAAAGAAAGAAAAATCTGTATTAAGCAAAGCAGTACTTATTAAGGATCCGAACGGGTACCTGGATCTGCCAGAGGGATTTTCCTATCGCATCATCTCAAAAGCCGGGGATAAAATGGAGGATGGCTTTGTTGTACCGGCCAAGCCGGATGGAATGGGGACTTTCGAAGGAGAAACTGGTAGGGTCATTATCATTCGAAATCATGAGAATAGCCCCGGAAATCCTGAAATAGGACCGTTTGGAAAGAATAGTGAATTCCTGGCAGATATGGATCCTTCAAAATTGTACGACGCCGGAAACATGGAAGATCCATGTTTGGGAGGGACAACAACACTTGTTTATAATGAAGAAACAGGTCAGGTCGAAAGACAATATTTGAGCCTTGGTGGAACAGTCAGAAACTGTGCCGGAGGAATTACGCCCTGGAATAGCTGGCTAACCTGTGAAGAAGATGTGAGCAAAGCCCACGGAAAACTGGAGAAGGATCACGGATTTGTATTTGAAGTACCTGCATCAACCAATATGCTAATAGCTGATCCCGTACCCATCAAAGCAATGGGTAGGTTTAATCACGAGGCTGTTGCAGTTGATCCGAATACCGGAATTGTTTACCAAACAGAAGACCGGGGCGACGGACTGATCTACCGGTTTATTCCAAATGTAAAAGGGAAGCTGCACGAAGGCGGAAAGTTGCAAGCGCTGGCTATCAAAGATCAGAAGGGATTTGATACCCGAAATTGGCAGGAGGAGACCATAAAAGTCAATGAACCTGTTGCAGTTGAATGGATAGATTTGGAGGATATTTTATCGCCGGAGGATGATCTGAGATATCGTGGCTTCGAGGCTGGCGCTGCCTGTTTTGCCAGGGGAGAGGGCATCTGGTATGGTGACAATGAGGTCTATTTTGCCTGCACGAACGGAGGAAAAGACAAGTTTGGCCAGGTGTTTCGATATACGCCTTCCGCTGACGAAGGATCGGATCAGGAAGGAACAAACCCTGGCCGGTTGGAATTATTTGCCGAGTCAAATGACAAGTCAGTTCTTCACATGTGTGATAACCTGACCGTTGCACCCTGGGGTGATATTATTTTGTGTGAAGACAATGGCGATCAGAATCACATTCGTGGGATCAATCAAAATGGAGAGGTTTATGACGTGGCCTACAATCGTGGCTCGGATTCCGAATTTGCCGGTGTTGTCTTTTCTCCATCCGGCAAGACACTTTTTGTCAATATCCAGGGAAATGGAGAAACACTGGCGATTACAGGGCCGTGGGAGAGGTTGTCATAATAGTGACTCAATTCTATCTGTGGTGTCCAAAATTTAATAAGCATTTGTAAAATATCTTTACGATCATAAAACCTGAATATTTGTAATGCATTGACGAACAGTGATTTATTAGTTTGGCACTTTATTTCCATTGGATGTCTTATCGTTATTGCATGTTTCATAGCATAAAAAGGACCCTATTGTGAGAGTTGATCAATGGGGTTTCTTTTTTTTTCTAATTTGTCCCAATTTAAATCAGGTGTTGTATTAATGTTTATAAGTCACAATTGATCCACTTGCCATATCATGAATAGCTCTTTTCTTTTTGTTCCCCGTGATTGTTAAAAATGAAATAACACCTAAAAGATATTTGACAATAAATCTAAGCGAAGCCTGAAATATGTTTAATTTTTTGTCTGGATTGCTCATCCTTTTGATCCTGATCTTTACGAGATGATGACCTACTGTACCTCCAAAAGAGGATATTAGTACGGGTTCATAGAGATAAAGTGAAAATACAAGTATAAATCCCCTGACCCAATTTGGAGCTCCTCCTATTTTACCAATCACAAGAGAAGTAATTGAAAAGATGATAAGAATGACAATGAAGTCAACAAACAATGCCTTAACCCTGGTTAGCAGATTTGGATAGATGATATTGTCATAAAGATATTCAGCATTCGATTTACTTTTATCAAAAGTATTTGCAACTAATTCATGATCCAATGTATCATTTTGGCCTATAGTAATTTTATTCTCTTCCATGGCTTATATAATTTGATTTAAACTTTTTGATAGGCTGAATTGGTCAGTAATGATGTTATTCTTTGATAAGCTGGTTGATTCGTGGCTGAAGTATCCAATATCCGATAACAGAAAACCAGATTAGAAAAAAATCACCAACATAATCACTAAACATCGCCATTCTTCCAAGTTCGATAGATTTCAAAGTTTTGGCAGCAAAGCTTATTCCCCAGATTATAATAATAAGAGACATAATATGAAGAGGTAAAATAATAGCTATTATTACCCCTGAATTATTGTTCCCCTGCACATTTAATTCACCTGCCATCAAAAATCCAAACCAAATCATTAAGGCAATCATATATATTATTGGAATTGAAAAAAGGATTTGAAACTTCCTGATGTTAAGGGTAACGCCTTCTGGAAGTTTGGAATTTAAATGCGAGACAATAGCCCAAATCCACCCAAATGTACCTATAACAAATATAACCATGAGGAAAGGAAAAACCCTGATCATTAAAGTTGGATTTGAGAAAGTGAAAATGTTCAATAAAAATGGCAATCCCCAAGTGAGTCCAAAAAGTTGCCAGTGTTTGAGTATTAGTAAAAATTTCATAGTTAAAAAATTGAATTCCTATTTATAGGAAATACCTATTTCAAAAAAGATCAACTAAAAAACGAAACAATTCCAAAAATAACAATTGTTAATGACTGATTTCTTAGCTTTCTCATCTCTCTTGATCATATTCTTTATTTTTCATTAACTTAAAAGTCTATTGGTATTTATGATAAAGTATTATTTTTCCTTCACCAAAATTCAACTATGAACATGAGTAATAACAAAAAGAAACCATCTCAAAATTCCCGCCGGACATTTATTAAAAATGTCGCGTTTGCTTCTTCTGTTTTTATTGTACCAAGACATGTGTTGGGTGGTGTGGGTTTTACCGCACCAAGCGATCAATTGGTATTGGCTTCAATCGGAGCAGGAGGTAAGGGAAGCAGCGATATCCGTCATGCTTCGGTGAAGGGAAGAGAGAAAGTTGTAGCCCTATGCGATGTGGATTTTTCAGGATCTGCAGCTAAAGCTGCCGAAGAGTTTCCCAATGCAAAACATTATCATGATTTCAGGGAAATGCTTGATAAAGAAAAGGACATCGATGCAGTGACCATCTCCACTCCAGATCATGTTCATGCCCCGGCAGCTGTTTACGCCATGGAAAGGGGAAAACATGTGTATGTTCAAAAACCCCTTACTCACAACATACAGGAGGCCAGGATTCTGACTGAAATGGCACGAAAAAATAAAATCGTCAGCCAGATGGGTAACCAGGGAGCTTCCAATCCGCTTCTCGGCATGGTGCAAAAATGGGTAGACTCCGGAGTTCTTGGAAAAATATCCAAGGTGGAGGTCTGGACGAACCGTCCTGTATGGCCACAGGGCTATGCCATGCCAAAGCCGGATGAAAGTCTGAAACCGAAAGATCTGTATTGGGACCTTTGGCTGGGACCGGCAGAATATCGACCTTTTGTACCTAATTTACATCCCTTTAACTGGCGGGGTTGGTGGGATTTTGGTACAGGCGCTCTTGGAGATATGGGCTGCCACCTGTTTGACATTCCTTACCGCACATTAAAATTAAAGCATCCTACCGATGCAGAGTGCAGTGTGGGAACTGTCTACTCGCAAATGTGGACGGCGGATTATCACCCGGAAGGTTGTCCTGCTTCCTCATTTATAACTTTGCACTATGAGGCAACTGACAAAACCCAATCTCCGATCGAAATGACCTGGAGTGATGGAGGGATCCGGCCTTCACACCCGGCGATCATTCCTGCCGATCATGATATCGGAGGACCAAATAGCAATAATGGTGTATTGATCATTGGAGAAAACGGATTGATCTCCACCAATGTCAATGACAGCTCACCACTCATGCCTAAGCTCTATCTGAATGACGGGACAACGGATTTCGGACCGGAAACGGAAGAAAATGAGGAGCCGGAATACGGTCATCACCGCAAGTGGGTCGACGCCTGCAAAGCCGGTTTTGATAGTCCCGAACACAAGGCTTTGACCTCTTCCTTTGACTACGCCGGACCGATGACCGAAACTGTTTTGATGGGTAATCTTGCCATTCGCAGCTATATGTTGAGAAAGGAAAACAGCGAGGGAAAAATGGAGTTTTATGGACGCAAAAAATTATTATGGGACAGTGAAAATATGAAGGTCACCAACCTCGAAGAAGCCAATCAATTTGTAAGCAGGGTATACAGAAAAGGCTGGGAGGTGTGATCAAACAGAAAATCCTAATCTGACACAATAAGAAATGAATAAAACCCCGGTAGAAATAAATATGATACCGGGGTTCTGACTGTAGGACTAATTTATTTTTAATTCCGCTTCAATAACTGCTTTAATAAATTCCGGATTATTCCAGTATTTTATGGGTCTCCCATTAATAAATAAAGATGGAGTCCCCGTTATTTTAGCGTCTGAACCTGCCTGAATATCGTTGAGCACCCGCTGCCTTGTTTCGGGGGCATCCATGCATTTACCGAAATCCTCAAGGTCCCATCCTTTGCTCTCAGCCAGCTGAAGAATAAAATCACGGTTTAAGGTTTCCTCCGTTTGGAAAACGGAATCATGGAAATTCCAGAAGTCCCCATTCTGTTGGGCACAAATGCCGGCAAGGGCAATCATACCGGCGTTTTTGTGTATTTCCCTTTTCAGGTTTTGATTAATTGAAATATCCAAAGGATAATTGACAAAGTGGAAGGCAACCTCGTTTTGATATTCCTCAAGGATAGGTTGCAAAACAGAAGAAAGCATTTTACAAGCCGGGCACTCAAAATCACTAAACTCAACGATCGTAACCCCGGATAGCAGATTGCCTTTGTAAGGACCATTGGCATCCATTTTTATATCGATTGGTGTTTGCTGAAAATGCTCTTCAACATATTTTGCTAGTAGGATCTCTTCTGGTTTCGGAACATTTCCCTTCAAATGATGAACACCCAGAAAACCAACTATAAATACCCATGTTGTCACAATAGCGATTGCTGTGGTAGGTTGGGAGGAATTTTTTCTGAAAAAACTTCTCATATAGAAACTGAGAAAATGACCCGCCTTTTTCAGGGATAGGCCACACGATTTCATCACCAAAATGAAGATCCCAATATTGACCAGGTACATTCCCACACAAACCGGGCATAATACTTTCAACTGAAAGAGTTCATATGCTTTGTAGAAAGAGAAAAACACGGCTATTCCGGACAAAAGGATAGCCAGAGCGCTCAGAGAATAGATCTGCTTCTGTTTCCTTGATAGCAGAGCAAGCAAAATGGTAAAGGTTATGAATAAATAATAGAGAAATCCAAACCATGCGACTGGAATACCAAACGCCATCGCCGATGGAGTAGAAAGGACCGATTCGCAATTGATCCATGTATTTACATGACAGCTGCCGGGGCCAATTGATCCAAGACCGGCTAGCTGATAAGTAAGTTGTGTGCTGTAATAAGCCAATAAGCCACCGATGATCGTCAGAAGTAATACACCGTATAAATATTGTTTATGGGGTATTGTTTTTAGCATGTTATTTTCGATAGTTTTCATAGTTCAATGTGTTGATATGATTTAAATTTTTTCTTTCGAGTAGACTACCCGAATGAATAAGCATTTGTCAAACTGCAGAGCAGGAAACACTCGAATTTGATGTGTCACAACTCTCAGGTCTTGGTACCTCATTGTTGAACCATTGAGTAAAATCGTCTCCGCACATCGTCCACATCCCACCTGGGTTTTTCGGGAAGCGGTTTCTTGTACAATTGAAATTCTTTACCTGGGTGTAGGGAAGGCGAAACTGCCTTGAGGCGTCACTACTGCTTGAAGCTAACCAGGGAGGAGTGGCGTTCCATTTTACCCCTCCATGAAGCGCATTGCCACCACACCATTCCGCATTGCCCCAGCAAAAATACCAATAGCTATTGATGCCGGCGGATTTACCATTAAAACTGTAAAAGTTGGAAGAAAAGGGATAGCAGGATCCATTACCTGTTGTTTTACTGTTCGGGGCAATGAGGTTGAATGCTTTGCTATTGTCAAATAGTTTGTTGTCGATCTTACCTTTACCGGTGCTTCCATCAAAGAACATGACGACCGTTTGATTGGCGCCGGAATTCGATAAACTCACGATGGTGGTATTGGTGCTCAACACTATTTTGCTTTTCATATGCTTGAAGCCCAGCTTACTTTCCAAATAATTCCCTGCTGTTCCGCTGGTCCATCCACCCAGGAGGGTATTCAACTCGGAAGCATTGGCAAATTGCCATTTCGTATGTCCCCGGTATACCTTGTTGGATATGGCGCCATTGCCACTGTTGTAAAAGCCAACAGTGACTCCACATCTGTTATTAGCGGAGGTCAGGGGGGCATTGCAGTTGTCACCGGAAGCAATGGTAAATTCCTCCAATGATTTTACCCATAAACGGGGCCCGGAGGAATGGTTTTGCATCAGGAAAGAACTATCGGTGTACGGCGCCCCTGCAACAGTAAACTGTTTAATGAGGGCATTGTAAACAGCGTTGGTAAAAGAAGCAGCTTTGGTGCAATAGACAGCAGCATATGAATCGCTGCATACATTGTAGACAGAATCGGCTGAATAATGATCGTTGTCTTCGGCTGCTGCAGTGGCCCAGGCTTTATAGTGTAGCGCTTCATTGAGTAACATCAATCCCAACGCCTGATAATAGTAATAATAATTGGTAAACTGAGCTACTTGCTCGTAGTAAGCCACATCGCTGAAGGTATCGTTTCCTGGTATTTTTATGGCAGCAACACAAGCCGTAATGGCGCCGGATGATGGATGGACTAAGCGGTCAGCCATGGTAGTAAGAATTTCACCCATCGGCATCTGAGACGTATAAGCTCCTTCGGCCAACACCTGATCTACCCAGCTGGAGAGGGTAGCATTTGATAACCTTCCGCCATCCGCAGCATGTGCAATATAACTTTGGTATAGAATAGAAAGAGAATTAATTCTCCCGGTCTGTGCAGTGAGCTCGGTTTGCTGAGCACTGCAATTGAGCACCTGTAATTGATTGTTGATTTCCGCTAACTGCTCTTGAACGGCATCAAGCTGCCCGATAATTTCCTGAAGACTTTCATAGATCTTATCCAGCTGCTCAGTATAATCGGGGCTGTCATCGCTTAAACCCAGGGCTCCCAGGGCCCAGCCAGAGGCGGTACTGGCGGCCCCGGATGCTGCCCCGGAAGCGGCAGAAGCAAATAGCTTGCTGATCGGACTGCCGCCGACACTTAATTGCTCCGGCTCCGGAATGGGGGCAATGTCATCGTAATCACCACAGTTGCTTACCAGGAAGACTGATAAACCAAAGGAAATTACGAGGAGAGACTTCATCAGGGTATTTTGCATACCCCGATGTTGTTTCCCTGATCTATTTTCATTCATTGGTTTCATAGTTATCCTTTCCCTTAAATTATTTCTATGCAAGGATCACCTACGTTAGTGTTGTCACAGGTCTCAGGTCTTGGCAGCTGCTTTTCGAGCCATTGTGTAAAATCATCCCCGCACATCGTCCACATACTACCAGGATTTGTTTTATCACGACCATTCGTACAATCAAGATGATAGGCTTCAACAGCGGGCCATCGGTATTGAACAGCATTATTTCCTCTATTTGCGGCAACCCAACCTGGCATCTTTGTCCATTTAAATGACTCACAAATTTCATATCCACCATAATCTGTACTATTCCAACCAATTTCTGCCTGAAGGTCATAGAAATAATTTGTATGCTTGTATTTATCTACAGAAGTTACATGAGAGTAGGTATATTTAGTTCCACCCTGTGTTCCATCATTATCTTGCCAGCACCACCCACTATTTTTTGAGGGTGCGAGGAAATCATATTGTTTATCCTGGTAAACGAGGCCACCGTTAAAGCTGTAATCAAGATCCGTATCAAAAAAGGGAACAAAGGCCTGTGTATTGTATGTATTATCTGCGTGTGAATTATTAAGGTCAATTTTAACCGATTGACCGCTGAGAATAACCTTGTTTTTCATATTCTTGAAGCCTCGATTTTCCAGGTAATCACCAGCTGTGCCACTTTTCCAATCTTTCAGAAGTTCTTTCAGGATACCCGTACCGGCATTATACCAAAACGTGTACCCCTTATAGACCACATCACGAAAATTTCTAGAATTATAGTAACCGGCTGTTTTACCACAGGGATTGGCAGAAGTGAGCGGATAAGTACAATTATCTCCGGCAGCGGTCGTAAAATCTTCCAGGGAGGTTGGCAGTAAATAAATATAATCAGGTGAATCATACAACATCACCAGGTCATCTGTCGTGTAAGGAGCGCCTGCCACTGTGAGTTGTCTTACAAGATTATTATATACTTTGTTTACTGCATCCGCTGCAAGACTGCATTCTACTTTAGCCTTTTTGCAAACAAACGATGCAGAGTCTGGGGCTAGAATATCAGGATTTGGTGAACCGGCAGTCTCCCAGGCCCTGTAGTGAAGCGCTTCGACAAGCACCACTAGACCCTGGATTTGCAAATTGGTATAATAATCCGTGTATTTCTTTACTTTTTTATAGTACGATGTATCACCACCAATACTGCCATGTGTGGGAAGATCTATTGTTGCAATGCATGAAGGTAGAAGCCCACTGTTTGAGCCATCATAAATGGTAGCAGCTATTTGGTCAAGTAACGTACCCATATCATTATAGCTGGCATAGTCGCCCTCTCCCAGTACTTTGTCTACCCAATTTGACAGCGTAGCTTGGTCTATCTCAGCACTATCTGGCCCTGAGGCTGTGGCTACATAGGTACTATATTTTGAATATAAATCTGTCACAATACCGCTATTATGCGTTAAGCCGGATTGCCATGTCGAACAATTGAGTTTTTTAATTTCATCAGAGATATCTATTAAGTCATCACCTATACTCGAAAGTTGGGTGGAAATATGTTGTAAGTCTGTATCAATCTTATTCAATTGATCGGTATAATCCGGACCACTTGAGGTGTTGCTTATTCCTAAGGCGCCCATCGCCCAACCTGCTACGGTACCACCAATATTTCCGGCTGCACCGGTTGCTACTGACTTGAAAATTGAGGTCATAAAGCTCTCGTCTGATCCCCCGAGTTCCGGTTCTTCAATGTCCGGAAACGCAGGAACCGGGTCATCTACGTCTCTACATTGAGTAATAACAAATACCAATAAAATGGCAGAGCTCACCAGGAAAGATTTCTGTATGACACCTTTCAACCGGGACATTCGTTTTGATGTTTTGTTTGTCGGTTTCATGATTTTTAGTTTTAGTTGTACTTAATTTCATTTAACTATTGCTTTAGTTGTGGCATTTTCTATGCAAGGAAATTGGGTATTCATCATGGTCATCTTTTGATTTCCAGTCTACGGGTGGCCACATAATGTGCAGCCTCCAGGCGGTACTGGTAATTACCTGCCGAAGCCGGAAATCCTTCATCGGTCATTCCATTCCAGGTAATGTCGTGCCATCCCGGCCGGGCTTCTCCTTCGTATAGCAGGCTCACCTGGTCATGGTCGCGGTTGAGTATATACAATCGTACCATGCTGATCCTGGGAACCAGGAACCTGATAAGGGTCTTCTTGTCAAAGGGATTAGGGTGGTTTTGTTCCAGCCGGAAATCCTGGGATAATTCCGGATCTGAATGCTGGTCTGTTTTCTCCTCGTTAGCCATATAAATGATGATAATGCATGAATAGATTTTTACTGAATTCGTTGTTTCAAAGCTAGTAAGGGTAGGTTCGGGATGCTTTACCAGGAGCGCCAAAGATTTGACATTATGCGGTCAGGCTTGACAAAATGCGACATTTGATTGACAAAATGCGACATAGGGGTATTGTGAGTTGCGGAGGATAGGCGCAGAAAAGAATTTGAAAGCGGGGTTGTTTACTTATTATTCCGGTAAACCATTGCTTGATAGAAAGTGATGGATGCAGAATTTTATCTCTTAAACCCGACTATTCATCTAATTTAACCTGAGTTCGATTAAATGAAATTAGTTTTTTACTTGAAATGTCCTTCATTCTCCTCTCGGAAGGAGATACAGAGGTGGGTTCACTAAAAAAATCATTTCAAGTAAAAACACCCCACAAAAACCTTAATAAAAACATGTTTCTAAAATATGACCCACCCTTAATCCGCTGGCGGAAATAAATGGCGTTTTTACTTAGGTTTTAAATCGACCTCAGGTTAATTTATTAGAATAGTAAATAGCAACATATAGCATATTGAATTATAATGTATGGAAGAAAAGGTTAAGATCATCCGGATGTCGGGTCCTGGCGTTAATTATTTTCATTTTTCTGCAATACCGAGGAAGGAGCTTTTCCGAACTCGGTCTGGAAGGCTCGTGAAAAAGTCGTAAGATTGCTGTAGCCTACCTGAAAAGCGATTTCGGTAACATTTCCTGCCCTCTGTTCCAACAACTGACGGGCTCTGTCCAACCGCATGCTACGAATGCATTGCTGAGGTGAATTGTCAGTCATGGCCTTGAGCTTACGTTCCATTTGGCGGCGGCTCATTCCCACTTCCCTGGCAAGTTCGTCGACTCCAAACGCCTCGTTGCCGATGTGCTCCTCAATACTCCCTTTAATCTGCTGCAAAAACTTTTGATCCATTGATGAGCTTTCTATTTCGGAAGGCCTGAGTACGGCTTTGGTTCCTGCCTGTTGTCGCAATTGTTTTCGTAATTCTATGAGTTTGCGTACCCGGATCTGCAACTCTTTCTTGTTGAATGGTTTGGTCAAATATGCATCCACCCCCTTTTCCAGACCCTCAAATTTATCTTCTTCCGAAGCTTTAGCTGTCACCATGATGATAGGGATGTGACTCGTGGCAGCATCCTGTCTTATGTTATGTGTCAATGCATATCCATCCACTTTGGGCATCATCACATCAGTGATCAGAAGATCGGGAATGACTTCTTTAGCATGGGAAAAACCTTCTTCACCGTTGCCGGCTTCCTGGATGCAATAGTGTTTCTCCAGTCCTTCCCGGATGTAAGCCCGCATGTCGGCATTGTCATCCACAATGAGGATAATTTCTTTATCACCGGATGCAGATCCAGTGATATTGTCTGTTACAGGAGCTTCCGGGGTGATTGCCAGGTTTGGCATGCTTTCAATGTCCAGCCAATTTTCTGTGGACTCTATGACCTCTTCAGGTTTAAGGTGCTTTTGACCCAAAGGTAGGGTCACGTTAAATGTGGTCCCGAAACCTTCACTGCTTTCAACTGAAATCCCACCCCCATGCAATTGCACCAATTCTTTGGTGAGGGCCAGTCCGATACCGGTTCCTTCAAATTCACGGGTTTGAGAACTATCCACCTGGTAGAAGCGATCAAAAACGTGTGGCAGACGGTCTGAAGGAATGCCAATTCCCGAATCCCGAACGGTGAGCTCCAGATCTCCTTCTTGTTCAAAGGGTCGATCCATTGCGGAATTCTCCGGCATGGTACTATTTTTCGATGAATCATGATTGGGGGGGCGAACAACATCAATTTTCACCAGCACATGTCCTCCCCCAGGGGTAAACTTCAGGGCATTAGACAAGAGGTTGTACATGATCTTCTCAATTTTTTCCTGTTCCACATATGCCATAATTTTACTCTGGTTGCTTTCGAAACGCAGCCCAATATTCTTTTGCCCGGCCAGCGACTCGAAGGTATTGGTCAAATTATTGATCAATGGGACCATGTTGTGCCGGGAAGTTTTCAAAGTCATTTTGCCACTTTCTATCTTGGAAAGGTCCAGTAGCTGGTTAATGAGCCGTTGTAATTGAGCCGCATTGCGATGAGCCATCGATAACTTATTTTTTTTGAAATCATTGCTCTCCTCTGAATACAAATTGTCAATCTGGCCCATTACCAGCGTTAAGGGTGTGCGAAATTCATGGGAGATATTTGCGAAAAAACGTGATTTTAACTGATCTAGTTCCTTTAAGTGTTCAGCCTGAGCCTGTATCAATTTTTTATCTTCCCGGATCTTTTCTGTCCGTTGGATAACGGTACGTTCCAGGACCTTTTTCTCCTTTCGCGTTCTGTACGCCCAGGCCAGCCCAAATAACAGAAAAGGAAGTGTGCAGAGCAGGTAAAACCAGGCTTGATGATAGAAATACTCCCGTGCGTGGATGGGGATTTCCACGATATTGTCTGACCAATTATTGCGGAAATCACTACCCTTGATCTGAAGGGTATACTCCCCTGGTGGAAGGTTTGACAGATTGAGTTCATGTTGTGCCCCGAGGTAGTTCCATTCTTTTTCTATACCTGCAAGCCTATAGGCATAGCGGTTTTTATGCGGTTCAACATAACTGGACATGGCAAAACTTACCTTGAGGTTTCTGCGTGCAGCCGGAAGTTTCAATTCAGTGAGTTGATTCAGGAGAGTTACCTGGGAAACCTCCTGTCTGGATTCAATATCGAAATAAGTAAGTTTTGTAAGATAAATTTTTCTTTCGTTTTGCTGTTGTGCAAACCATGCCTTCACTGCAATGGGGTCAATCACGTTCAGGCCTTTTTGATTCCCAACAAATAAGCGTCCATCGCTGGTAAGCAAAGGATCAAATCGATCAAACGTATTGTCGTTCAGCCCATCATTCACATAGATACTGGGTTTTATTTCTCCCACTGGTGAGACCAATGTGATCCCCCGTTCGGTACATATCCAGATATCCCCCTGGGCATCCGGAAAAATGGACACCACCGAATTATCGGCAAGTCCCTGTTCTGCTGTAATCTGCCTTACGACAGCCCCTGTTTGTGGATCATAAATCTGTATGCCCTCAAAGAAAGTACCCAGCCACAAATTACCGGTTTCATCCTGATAGATCGACCGAATATGATCATCGGCAAAGCCGGATTCAGCGTCAAGCTTTTCTCCTGATTTATTTTTCCAATCAAGCTTCCACAAGCCTGTGTTTGTTGGAATCCAGATTAAACCCGATTGGTCAACATGTATATCCCATACATCCGACAATGTGGAAGGAATTGTACCCCCTGGAACAAACTCGTTTCCGGTTTTCAGGTCAAAGAAAATCAAGTCATTAGACCAATTGCTAAAGACGAACTTTCCATCGCTCAACATACCGAATAAAGCAGGGTCGCGCCGTCCGGGTTTAGAAATGTCATAGCTTTCGCACAAATTGCCCTCAGGATCGTATTGATAGATGAATTTTTCCTTTAACCACCAATAATTCCCCTGTTTATCTGCAATGATCTGCTGCACCATGCTGGGATGATTTGTAAAGGGATTTGGTTTACAGCCTAAAGTTTCTGTAAAAGGGCGTACATGCCGAAGATCCTGACTTAGAATAAACCAACCATCAAAAACAGTATTGATGAGGAATTCACCTGTCGGCATTTCCATTACCGAGCTGACAAAGTATCCATCCAAAACGGTCTTTATGGCTGCTGGTTCCTGAACATACATATGAAGCAGACTTCCCTGGCCGCATACATAGACTTCCCTAAAGAAATCTTCGCTTGATACATTGGTGAGGGTTGCCCTGGAAAATTGGCTGAAGAAGGCGGTATAGTCGAAACGATTTCCAAGCGTGTCCTGTAAAATGGCTTGTAATTTCCCCACTTCATCTTCAAACACAAAGCAGATATTTCCTGGCTTGTCCTGGAATAGACCAATAGGAGTAAAGGTAGACGGAAACTGACTGAGGATAGAAATAAATCGATCCATAGTCCTATCCAAATGATAAAGCTGATGACCAAAGTAAAGATAGATGATATCGTTCATACCGATGACCATATTAACGGGACTTAACAAAGACCTTGCATCTAAGTACAAATCAACATCAGGTTTATGCGAAAAATCAGGCAGCTGATATTTAATTACGGACCGGGTACCTTTATCAATCCGTATAAGAGGGAGGGTTTCTGGCATAAACCAGATTTCATTGGGCTGGTCCAACAACAGTCCATTCCACTTAGCGGCATAGTCAGTAGTGAAAGGCACTTCTTCAGTCATTCTGTATAATTGCTGATGGTCACCAATCAAGGTATGGACCTGAATATCACCATCAACGCGCAGGGTTGCCAGGTAGGTCGAATCTGCAATATGAGCAACATCAAATATGTTTGTGAAATTGTTTTTTTTACCACCAAACTTATGTAGCGTTAATTTACGGGAGTCCAATGCTAAAAAGAATATTCCTATATCTTTGGATACGGCATGGTAATATTTCCCAAAAAGCTCATCGCGAGTTGAAACGCCGAATGCCCTAAAATCATAATCCTGATTGTATTGAGGGTCATGCGACGTAACATGATCAAAGCGGTATCCGTCGTATTGTACAAATTGAAGCTCCTTAACGGAAGTCTGCCCACAAGTTTGCAGCCATAACCGGCCCTGGCTATCCTGAAATACATCAGAAATGCAGTCAACTTTAATACCCTGCTTACCTTTCAAAAGATCATCCGTATAGGAAGGTTTGAGTACCGGCAGTTCATTAGGGAGTTGAGCGATAACAGTGGTCGCGGAAAAGATAATAACCAGAAAACATATGCATTTTATTTTCATGGAACTCATGAAAAGGGAATACCAAAATGTTACTATTTGACTAAAGTTAGGAATTCTTGGGTAAAGAAATCCCTATTAAAGGAAAAACTGGTTGTGTTAAGTTCAGGTCTCATTCTGTCGGAGCTAGTCCCGGATTAATAATTTTCCATTCTCTTAGCAGCAATACGGTATTTTTCGGTATAGAATCATCAAAACTAAAATCCGGAAGGAATACCAATGTTTATGGTAAGTGTAATTCGAGAATTATCGTGGCAAGCCATGATAAAATTTTTATCTTGGTAAATATCCCTTTTGGATTTTAGAGAATTATTAAATCAAAACTAATCACCCTACGCTCATGAAATATACAATTATAATTGCCGCATTCATTTTGTGTTTTCCGGTTTTTGCCCAGGAAAAATTCAATGGTTTAAACAATAACCTGTCTAACCTGTATCGTACCAGTGAGGCCAAAACCAGGAGTATTTCACCGGAAAATTTTAGCGGTGAAAAAGGGAAGGGAGGAATGGCCGAGCTCGGCGAAGGAGCAGCCTCTCATGAGGCCCGGGAACTGGGCCAGGGATGGAAAGTGAGCCCTTACGTGCTCATTCAACCCGGAGAAACCTTTACAATGGCTGAAATTGATGGTTCAGGATGCATCCAGCACATCTGGATGACACCTACGGGTAACTGGAGATTCTATATATTCCGAATCTATTGGGATGATGAAAAGGAACCGTCCGTTGAAGTTCCCGTTGGCGATTTTTTTGGTATGGGTTGGGGGGAGTATGCACACTTAAATTCCCTGGCAATGTGCGTGAATCCGGGTCGTGCATTCAACAGCTACTGGCAGATGCCATTTAGGAAAAAATGCAGGATCACCATGGAAAATATTGACACGGAAGTCACAAAGCTCTACTACCAGGTCGATTATACGCTGACGGATGTTCCTGATGATGCAGCCTATTTTCATGCCCAGTTCCGGAGACCTAAACCGGATGATAAAAAAGAAGCCTATACCATTATTGACGATATTAAGGGAAAAGGTCAGTACGTTGGGACCTACCTGGCGTGGCAGGTAAACAACAATGGCTGGTGGGGAGAAGGAGAAATCAAGTTCTACATGGATGGAGACAAGCAGTTTCCTACGATCTGCGGCACAGGAACCGAAGACTATTTCTGTGGATCATACAATTTTGATGTGGGGGGCCAATACACCGAATTTTCTACTGCCTATGCCGGATTACATCAGGTTATTCAACCGGATGGGGCTTATAAGGCTAACACCCGTTTTGGTCTGTACCGATGGCATATCACTGACCCTGTCCGGTTTGAAAAAGATCTGAAAATTACCATTCAGGATCTGGGCTGGAGAAGCGGAGGCCGGTACCTGCGCCAGGGAAGCGACATAGCGTCAGTCGCCTATTGGTATCAGATGGAACCGCATAATCCCTTTCCTCCCTTGCCGGAAAAAGATGATTTGGAGGTGAGGTAGGTGTGAATGAAGGATGCTGGTCTGGCTTTTATCAATTGCTTCATGAGATTGGAAATTGTTTGAGCATTCTATGAGCAAACTTCAGGCATAAATTTTTGTGAAAAGTGAAGAAAAGGCCGGGGACCATATCGAAGAGATGTATCAAAAGGTCTCCATCTCAATACCTATTCCAGACACCCTTTGTAAAACGGAAAGTAGGGAAAGATCTCAGCCTTGAACATTTTGTTTTGAATAGCAGGATCCTGATGGATCAGATCTTTGGCTTCTTCTTCATCCTTTACTTTCAGTACGATCATGCCCGTATCACTGTATCGGGCACCGAGTACAATTTTCGAAGTCTTTCTGAGTTCGGAAAGGTGCGCGGAATGATCCTTAAAGTAGGTCTGTTCATGGGGCTGTTTACTGACATCCCATGTTTCTCCCAAAGTGTAAAGGACAACAAAATAGGCCAGTTCATTTTCGGCTTCTGTTTCCTGAGGAAACGCCATATTTGACATGAAGACAAAGGCAATAATGAGAAATAGATTTTTCATGGCTGGATTTTATGGTTTGTTATTTCATTTGTCTAACTATTCAACACTCGGATTTTCCGAATAAAACAAATCCTTGTGTTGGCTTGTATGTTGAAGCAAAGTCTGAGCAATTTCCGGATAAGCATCTACCACATTTCTTTTCTCGTATGGATCATGGACCATGTCAAATAAGGCTGTATCGATTTCCGGATAGGTATATTTTCCTGCCTGTCCGTCAACTCCACTTTTTAATACCGTTCTGTATACGTGCGGAAGGTGTAATTTCCAGTTGCCATCCCCACTGATCACACCCTGAAATTCGGAATTGAAGGAAAACGGGTAATAATCATGCGGGTTTTTTGCATCGGGTTTATCCATGACAATATCCCAGACATTCTTTCCGTCGATTTCATTTTCCGGAAGTGTTGTACCGGTAACCTTGCAAATGGTCGGCAGAATGTCAATGGAACTAAAAGCTTTATGAGAAATGGTTCCCGATTCAATCTGTCCCGGGTATTTGATGATGCATGAGTTGCGTACCCCTCCGTCAAAGATGGTCCCTTTTCCTTCCCGGAAACGGGTAATGCCGGCATGATCACCATAGCTCAACCATGGCCCGTTATCAGAACCAATGAAGATAAAAATGGTATTTTCTTCCAGGCCATTGTCCTTAATTGCCTGATTGATCTGACCAACTGACCAGTCAAGTTCCATCATCACATCGCCATAAAGACCTGTTCCCGATTTCCCTGCGAATTTATCACTACAGTAAATTGGTACATGAGGCATGGAATGTGGCACATAAAGGAAAAAAGGATTGTCCTTATTTCTGGCAATAAAATCAACGGCATGTTCCGTATACCAGGTGGTCAGCATCTTTTGGTCATCGTGGTCGACGGAATCAATTGAAATCTCGCCATTTTCCCAATATTGCAAATCCCATTGTCCCCAGTACTTAGAGCCTTCAGGATGGTGTTTCCACATATCGTTGGAATACATCAGTCCACATGTCTCATCAAATCCCCTGGCATGAGACCTCGTCTCCGGCTGGTCTCCCAAATGCCATTTTCCGAAACATGCTGTCGCGTACCCGTTTTGTTTCATTACTTCTCCCATGGTGGCAAACTGTGGGTCGAGACCTTTCTGCCGGGGACCATGAGCGCCGAATACTTTGGTTCGTCCGGGGTTGCAGCCCGTTAACAATGCTGATCGGGAAGCCGAACAAACGGCCTGTGGCACGTAAAAATTATAGAAACTCCTGCCTTCTTTGGAAAGGGTACTCACATTGGGCGTCGGATAACGAGGATTGCCAAAAGGCTGAAAATCGTCAAATGCACCATCATCCAGAAAGATCAAGACTACATTGGGTTGTCTGAATTCTTCTTGTTCCTTGGTTTGGGTTGGATTGCAGGAAACCAGGAAAGTCAAAATTGAGCTGACCAGAATGAAGAGAATATGTCGAATGTATACTTTGTTCATTGTAAGGGTGATTTAAAGTTGAGTTTGTAATTAAGCTATTTTTCGTTTTTCCTGAAAGCTTCCGGATCATTTGATGATGGTCAATTTAGTTGTTTATTGTATTCAATAACTCTTTCATAACAGGATATTGCTCATCATTATCCCCTACCTCCTCCTTTAATTGCAATAACTCGCTTTTAAGTCTTGTGATCTCCTGCTTGTAAGCAGGATCATCGTATGCATTAAGCAATTCCTTCGGGTCTTTTTCAAGGTTGTAAAACTCCCAGGTCGGTTTAGTAGCCGGTTCACCACCGACTTCTCGCAAGGGTTGGCCATAGAAATAGATCAGCTTAAACTGTTTCGTACGAATTCCCAGATGTGCTGGCCGGTGTTCCTGATGCATCCAATAGCGATAGTACATGGATGTTCTCCAGTCTGGTGGTGTTAGTCCGATAAGATTGTGACGAAAACTTCTACCCTGCATGGATTTCGGGATATCAATTCCGGCATAATCCAATAATAAAGGACCAATGTCTGTATTGAGAATAAGGTCGTTATTCTTTGTGCCTGCATTTATTTCTTTCGGATACCTGATCACGAAGGGCATTTTGATCGATTCTTTATACATGATCCGTTTGTCAAAAAGACCATGTTCTCCCAAAAAGTAGCCCTGGTCAGCTGTGTAAACTACCACCGTGTTTTCCAACAGGTTCTGCTCATCCAGATAGGCCAGCAACCGACCAATATTTTCGTCAATAGCAGCCCCGGACCTCAAAAAGTCTTTAACAAATTTCTGGTATATTTTATGACGGGCTTCTTCTTTACTAAGTCCTTTAAGAGAAAAGGAAGTGCCGGAGTAAATATTCGGGTTGTCTTCAAATCGTTTCCCCAGAATTTCCAGAATCTGTCCTTCAAATGTCCGGGAGGCTTTTTCAGGGTAAAAATCGTAAAGACTTTCAGGTTCTGGCATCATGGTATTGGCATACAAAGTGCCAAACCTTTCAGGGTAATTAAATGGCTCATGGGTAGCCTTAAAGTGGGTCATTAGCATAAAGGGTTTGTCCTTGTCCCGCTGTTGAAGCCATTTCAAAGATTCATTTGTAATTACATCCGTAGAAAAACCTTTATATGCTTTTCCTTCAGGCCAGTTGCTGCTATCCCGTAAAATGGGATCCTGGTATCTTCCCTGACCCGGCAATATGTTGTAATAATCAAATCCTGACGGCTGGCTTTTCAGGTGCCACTTTCCAATGAGCGCAGTTTGATATCCATTGTGTTGAAAAAGGGTAGCAATGGTCTCCCTGCCCGGATTGAGTGTGTCGGAAAGGGTATATACACCATTTCGATGGCTGTATTGACCAGTGAGGATCGTTGCCCGGCTAGGGGTGCAAATTGAATTGGTGGCAAAAACGTTCATCAGCAGGGCTCCCTCATCCCTCAACCTTGAAATGTTGGGTGCACGGATTACGCTATCCAATACCGATCCATAAACTCCCCATGCCTGGGAAGTATGGTCATCACTCATAATGAAAAGGATGTTTGGAGAAGAAGGGTTTTGCTTTTTGGGAAAACAAGCGGTGAGCAATAAAAGTGAAAACAGAAGAGGGTGGTAAAATGAAATGAAACCGGACCTGATGGACATGATATAATAGTTGTGATCTATCAAAAATAATAATTATTGTATGATTGCAAGAGCGGCTTATGGCTATTTGGATTGTAGTTTTTATTTTATTTACGGAATGGTTTCAAAGGTATTTATGTTTATTTTTCGTCAAAATAATCAGTTTTTGAATTTAATTGGACAGGGACAAATCCGTGAACAATAAAGTCTTTATTTTAGTAATCTTTTGGTTGATTTTGATAATCAATCCTGTTCTGGTTTTTGCACAATCTATGGATTTAAAAACAGTCAAAAACTTTTACTGCGAGCAAGCCGAAGATTCTTGTGTGAAGTTTTACAATGACCAATCAGTAAATATTGATCAAGTTGTGTTGATACGTCACGGTAAGCCGAATCTGTCTAAAAAAGGCTGGTTCAACCGCGATAAGGCAAAAAAATACGTTCACGACTACGATAGTGTTCCCATCATACCATTTCAGCAAATGCCTGTTTGCATGCAAGATATTCCGACCGATACTATTTATAGCAGTAGTATTCCCAGGGCATCCAGCACTGCACACCTGATTTTTGGGGACGAATATGAAATTGTTGAAGATTACCGTTTCAGGGAGTTTGAACGTAAGATCATGAATTTTTGCAACATGAAATTACCCCTTGGTTTTTGGACTACTTTTTCAAGGGGTTTATGGTTAATGGGCCTGAATGACAAGGGAATTGAATCATTCAGAGATGCGAAAAAAAGAACAAAAGAAAATGCAGACCTTTTGATTGACCAAGCAAGTTCAGATCATTTAGTCATATTGGTTGCCCATGGTTTTCACAACAAATATGTTATTAAATACCTAAAGAAAAGGGGTTGGACAATGGTGCGAAAGGGAGGGAGAGACTATGGAGCAGTCAACATCATGGCTAAGGAACATCCAACAAAATAGATCATTAAAGCAGTCCTGCAAGATATTCAGTATCCCGGTTTGAAATAGCAAATACTCTTTTTGCTGAATTTTTTTTCAAGCCATAAAAGAAAAGCCGGAATTTCTTGCCTAAGTTATGGGTAAACACCAATTTTCAGCAAATAAATTCCAATGCGACTGATCAATGTTTGTTTAGTGCTATTGATTGTAATATTTGGGTGCACCCAAAAATCTGAAACAGTTAATAATGAGCCTGATTCCGGGAATATCAATTTAACGACCTATGTCGATCCGTACATCGGTACCGGATTTCACGGCCATGTTTTTCTGGGAGCAAATGTTCCATTTGGCGCTGTTCAATTAGGCCCTGTGAACATTACCCAGGGTTGGGACTGGTGTTCCGGTTATCACTATTCCGATTCAACATTGATTGGTTTTTCCCAAACGCATTTGAGTGGCACAGGCATTGGGGATCTCGGCGATATTTTGTTTATGCCCGTCTCTGGAGATGTAAACATCAGACGTGGTGATTTGGAAAATCCCGGATACATGGCATTCTATACACACGATCAGGAAAGAGTAAAACCGGGTTATTATGCAGTTGAGATTGATAAATACGGAGTTACCGCTGAGCTTACAGCCAGTCAGAGAGTGGGTTTTCACAAATACACGTTTACTAGCGATGAAGATCCCCATGTCATCATTGACCTGGAAAGAGGAATTGGATGGGATGCACCCGTAGAAGCACACCTGGAGTGGTCAAATGATTCAACAATTGTCGGATACCGGTTCTCAAAGGGATGGGCAGAAGACCAGAGGATATTCTTTGCTGCTGTATTTTCCGAACCCATCCAGGAATTTACTGCTTTTGATGCTGATCAGCCAGTAGAGGGTAAAGTAGTTAAAGGGAAACTGGTAAAAGGCGCAGTTAGCTTCGATCAAAATGGCAGTAAGACTATTCTTTCCAAGGTAGGAATTTCCCCGGTCAGCACAGAAAATGCCCTGTTAAATATCTCAAGTGAAATTCCGGATTGGAACTTTGATCGGGTAGTAGAGAATGCTGATCAAGCCTGGAACAAAGAACTCAACAAAATAAAGGTTAAAACAAAAGATGAGGCGGATATGAGGGTGTTCTATACTTCGCTATATCACACCATAATCGCTCCCTCCATTTTCAATGATGTAAATGGTGAATACAGGGGAACGGATAAAAAGATCCATCAGGATACTACCTTTACCAACCTCACAACTTTTTCACTTTGGGATACTTACCGGGCAGCAAATCCGTTGTTTACCATTTTTCAACCGGAAAGGGTAAATGACATGGTCAATTCCATGCTAAAGATCTATGAGCAGCAGGGCAAGCTTCCTGTCTGGCACCTCATGGGAAATGAGACCAACACCATGGTTGGCTACAGCGCTGTTCCTGTTATCGTTGATGCATACCTGAAAGGGTTTGATGGTTTCGATCCTATTCTTGCCTATGAAGCAGTTAAAAATACAGCCATGCTTGATGAAAGGGGGATTCATTTTGTGAAGGATCAGGGCTTTATCCCAGCCGATAGTACGGTGGAGTCTGTAGCCATGGGATTGGAATATGCGATCAGCGACTGGTGTGTCGCTCAAATGGCCAAATCGATGGGGAAGGAAGAAGATTATCAATATTTCAGTCAACGAGGGAAAAATTACCAGAACTACTTTGACCAGGATGTGCGGTTTATGAGGGGCAGACTATCTGAAAATAAGTGGAGAACACCTTTTGATCCACTTAAATCGCAACATCGAAATGATGACTTTTGTGAAGGCAACTCCTGGCAATACACCTGGTTGGTGCCTCAGGACGTGGAAGGATTGATGGAAATGCATGGAGGCGAGGAATTGTTTATTGTCAAACTGGATTCCCTTTTCGAAGTGGAAGGAGATATGGGTGAATCAGCTTCCAATGACATAACAGGTTTGATAGGTCAGTACGCACACGGCAATGAGCCCAGCCATCACATCACTTATCTGTATGCGTATGCCGGTCAGCCCTGGAAAACGGCTGAGAAAGTCAGTTACATTCTCAACGAACTTTACACAGATCAACCGGATGGCCTGTGTGGAAATGAAGATGTCGGGCAGATGTCCGCCTGGTATGTGCTTTCCGCCCTGGGCTTTTACCCGGTCAATCCTGCCAATGGGATCTTTGTTTTTGGAAGTCCAAAAATTGATGAGGCCACTTTATCATTTGGAAATGGAAAAGTATTAAGAATTGATGTGGAGAATAGAAGCCCTGAAAACATTTACATTCAATCAGTTGAGTTAAATGGAAGTGTTTATGACAAGTCCTTTATTCATTATAAAAATCTCAAAAAGGGTGGGTCATTGAAAATCACGATGTCATCAACTCCTGATCCGGAATGGGGAGTGAGCATGGAGAGCAGACCTTATTCGGAATTGAAATAAAAGTTATTGTCGGAATGAGTCGGAAAATGAATTGGCCAATAATGAAACAACTATTAGTCCTGATCATAATATGTATTACCGTCCCGTCATTGGCTCAGAAGGCGGAAACATCCGGGAATCCATTATTCGAAGGATGGTATGCGGATCCGGAAGGGATAATCTTTGATAAAGAATATTGGATATATCCTACCTATTCCGATGAATACGGCAAACAGGTATTTATGGATGCCTTCTCATCCAGAGACCTGATCACCTGGAAAAAACACAAGCGGATTATTGACACAGCAGCTGTTTCCTGGGCAGACAGCGCGATGTGGGCGCCAGCTATTATTCGAAAAGGCGATCAATATTTTCTGTTCTTTGCTGCGAATGACATTCAAAATGACAAAGCCATAGGAGGAATAGGAATTGCCGTAGCAAAGCAGCCACGGGGACCGTTTAAAGATTATTTAGGGAAGCCATTGCTGGGCGAGTTTCACAACGGCGCCCAACCGATCGACCAGTTTGTCTTTCAGAATAAAGACGGACAATATTATATGATCTACGGCGGTTGGCGCCATTGCAACATTGTCAGGTTGAAAGATGATTTCACGGGTTTTGAACCCTATGAAGATGGTACATTCTTTAAAGAAATTACTCCGGAAGGATATGTGGAAGGGCCATTTATGTTTATCAGGAATAATAAATATTATTTCATGTGGTCAGAAGGTGGGTGGGGAGGTCCTGATTACAAAGTCGCTTATGCAATTTCAGATTCACCGTTTGGGCCGTTTGAACGGATTGGAGTTGTGCTGGAGCAGGATCCTGATGTAGCGACCGGGGCGGGGCATCATTCCCTGATAAAAGTTCCCGACAAAGATGATTGGTATATCGTTTATCACCGTAGACCACTTTCGGAAACCCATCATAATCACCGGGTAACATGCATGGACAGATTGGAATTTGACGAAGACGGATTCATAAAACCTGTAAAAATCACCTTTGAAGGGGTCATGAGAAACAAACTGTGAAGTTTAAACAATGGTCTCTTTTATTAAGCAGATAAAACAAGATTTACAAATGAATAGCTTAAACATTTATACAACGATAACCAGAAGGATGGTAAGACCGGTTTTATTTGGATGGATGGTTCTTTTCTCGTCTGCCATCATGGCACTGGAAACAGAGCTTATTGACTATGTCAACCCACTGATGGGAACCGATTCGGAATTCAAGCTTTCAACGGGCAATACCTATCCTGCCATCGCCATGCCATGGGGAATGAATTTCTGGATGCCGCAGACGGGAAAAATGGGAGATGGATGGGGATATACCTACGATGCGTACAAGATTCAGGGCTTTAAACAAACCCATCAGCCAAGTCCGTGGATCAATGATTACGGCCAGTTTTCCCTGTTTCCCATGACGGGTTCGTTGAAAATAAAGGGGGAGGATCGGGCAAGCTGGTTTTCCCATAAATCTGAAATCGCAAAGCCAAATTACTACAAGGTATACCTGGCAGATTATAACGTGACTGCAGAGATCACCCCAACCGAACGGGCAGCGCAGTTTCGATTCACCTTTCCGGAAAATGACAGTTCTTTTGTATTGATCGATGCGTTCGACAACGGGTCATATGTCAAAATCATTCCCTCCGAAAACAAAGTCATCGGATATACCACCAAAAATAGTGGCGGCGTACCGGATAATTTTAAGAATTATTTTGTGATTGTATTTGACAAGCCTTTTAAAAGCGCCGGAATTTGGAGCAAGGATCACATGGTTCCTGATGCTGCTGAATTAAGCGATAATCATGTTGGAGCAGCTATTCGCTTTGAAACGGAGAAAGGAGAACAAATACATGTTCGGGTAGCATCTTCATTTATCAGTTACGAACAGGCTGAGCTGAATTTAAACGAGCTTGGAAATGATTCATTTGATCAAACTGTGGAAAAGGGGAGAAGTGCCTGGAACAAAGACCTTTCGAGGATTAAGGTAAGTGGTGGTTCAGACCAGCAGATAAAAACATTCTATTCCTGTCTATATAGGGTATTGCTTTTCCCAAGGAAATTTTATGAGTTTGATGTGAATGGAAAGGTTATGCACTACAGTCCGTACAATGGCAAAGTTTTACCGGGATACATGTTCACGGATAACGGATTCTGGGATACCTTCCGGGCAGTCTTTCCCTTTTTCAACCTTATGTATCCTTCGCTGAATGAAAAGATCCAGGAAGGTTTGGTGAATGCTTACAAGGAAAGTGGCTTTTTGCCCGAGTGGGCGAGTCCGGGGCATCGTGATTGCATGATCGGGTCGAATTCTGCATCCCTTATTGCGGATGCCTACCTGAAAGGATTGAGGGGTTATGACATTGAGACGTTGTATGAAGCGGTGTTGAAAAACTCCCAACACGAAGGGCCGGTAAGTTCTGTGGGCCGTTTTGGGGTGGATTATTACAATGAGCTGGGATACGTTCCCTATGATGTGGGTGTGAATGAAAATGTGGCGCGGACACTTGAATATGCATATGCAGATTTTTGTATTTACGAGTTGGGGAAAGCCCTGGGAAAGCCGGAAGACGAAATAGCGGTTTTTGCCAGACGATCGCAGAATTACAAAAACGTATTTGATGAGCAATCCAAACTGATGCGGGGCAAAAATGAGGACGGCACTTTTCAGTCTCCATTCAGCCCGTTTAAGTGGGGCGATGCCTTTACAGAGGGAAACAGCTGGCATTATACCTGGTCTGTTTTTCATGATATTCAGGGCCTGATGGATTTGATGGGAGGGAAGAAAGAATTTGTGAAAATGCTGGATTCGGTGTTTGTTGTGCCTCCGATTTTTGATGATTCCTATTACGGACAGGTGATCCATGAGATCAGGGAAATGCAAATCATGAACATGGGAAATTACGCACATGGCAATCAGCCCATTCAACACATGACTTACCTTTATAATTATGCTGGTGAACCATGGAAAACCCAATACTGGGTCCGTGAAGTGATGGATCGTTTGTACTCACCAACACCGGATGGATATTGCGGCGATGAAGATAACGGGCAAACTTCTGCGTGGTATGTCTTCAGCGCCATGGGTTTTTACCCGGTTTGCCCGGGAGTGGATGAATACGTTTTAGGTGCTCCATTATTTAAAAACATTTCAATTGACCTGGAGAATGGAAATACTATTCGCATTCAAGCACCGGAAAACAGCTCTTCAAACAGGTACATCAAAGAAGTAAAGCTGAATGGAAAATCGTACACCAAAAACTATTTCAAGTATTCCGAATTGATGAAAGGCGCTGACATCCAAATAGAGATGAGTGGCTCTCCCAATAAGGATCGCGGGATCGATAAGACAGACTACCCATATTCCATGTCCAATCAGGTTCGGGTGAAATGATTTTCATTGGATGTGAGGATCGCGGGGTCGCCAGGGCAGACCCTGATAAGACATATTCAAAAACTATGGTTGAAATCAGCAATCAAACAGTTTAGATTTGCGCCTAAGTGGCAATAGATATTATTCGGGATTTAAAAAGTCTTGTGAATATATTAAGCTTGTAATAAATATTATGGGTATAAACCCTATAGGGTTTAACCGCATGTTATGGCGTATTTAGAAAAGGGATAGATACTATTAAGCATGTTAGATATAAATGAACTAATAAGAGAACTTGCAATTTCAGTTAAGGAAATAATTTTCAATAATTGGAATCTTTTAACAACAGAGGAAAAGGAATCTGAATATTCGAATTTAATTTCTGCTGTTACTGTTGCTACAATTGAAAATTTCAATCTAATAGATTTAGAAAGTGCACTACACAATATAGAGAATGAACTAAAAGGAATAACGCCGAACAAGGAACGCTGCAAATTAATTGCTAAAAAATTAACAGAAGCAAGAAATAGTCATCATGCTAAGTTGATATTTAAAGGTAGAAGAGAAAGAAGGGAAAAGATGAATAAAGCAATCAAAGAAATTGCTATCCCATTCATAAGGAGTAAAGGATTCAAAGGTTCTTTTCCAAATTTTAAAATCGAATCTAAAAATCAAAAAATTAAGCTTCAATTTCAATTTAGCCAATTTAGTTCTCAATTTATTGTAGAATTAACATCATCCAAAATAGGAAAAGACAGATTAAGGCTTGGCAGTAATAAACATCAAAAAGATTATTGGTATGATTTTGAACAAAATAATTCTGAAAACGATATTTTTAAATTAAGGGCACATGAAGTTGTAGAGAATTGGGACGAAGCGGAAGAATGGATAGAGAAATAATAAACACGCCATAACAATGTAAAAAACATGCGCATGCGAGCATCACTGATATTTAATACTTCTCTCCTACTTGGTCGTAATTATTTGCTTATCGCATCGTGAAAGTATTAAGTGACATCACTGAGTTAGTAGGGAAAAACGTGCCTCTCGTCTCGAACATTGTGAAGACTTTGAACACCGCAAATATTACTAGTTATCTTGCTATTTACAGACTTATACACGTTTTTTATACGAAGCGTTACCCCACATAACATAAAGACTCCAGTCAGGAATAATTATACTTTTTTGACAACTTTTCACTATCTTTGTTGTTTCATTAATTGAGTGATTTTGAATGTTTTTATTCTTGACGTGTTGAATGACCAGCTAATTGCAGCAGAGATATTACAGGCAGTCAATATAAAAATGCCTGCTAAAAAAGATGGGTGGAATTTCAATTGGAGCAAATTGTTGAGAGAAAAAAACACTCAGACATTCGTGTTAAGGATAAAGGGACATGAAAATCAGGTGGAGGGTGTTTTACAATTGAAATTGGAAAATGAAATGTTGATAATGAATGTTATTGAGATAGCTCCCCATAACATAGGTCGTCAAAATAAAAAATTCGACCATGTTGCAGGATGCTTGATTTCTTATGCATGTAGAGAGAGTTTCAAAATTTACGGCAACTACAAGGGTTATTTGACTTTTGTTTCAAAGACTAATTTGATAGAATGGTATTCTACCAGGTATGGTGCTGAAGTAGCGCTTGGACAAAGAATGTTTATTAGCGCTGAAAAAGGCATAGAACTCATAGAGGAATATTTAAATAGGAAAAAATAGAGTGGCAGATATGAAAAGAACAAAATATCATGAACCAACAAATGGTGTCTTGACGGATCGCATGGACACAGACACTAACGAATTCAATCAATTCCAGGCAATTCTGTTAAATAGAATCAGTCAACAGACTGAGCCACAAAAAAGGAAAGTAGAATTGATGGCGATCAAATTCAGAATGGAAGATTATCTTCAATCTAAAGAAAAAAAAGAGTTCAAACTAGCTGGGGAATTCCTAAAATCATATTTAAAAATACTGGGTATCCAACAAAAAAAATTTGCTGATTATGTAGGTCTTAGGCCGTCAAATTTGAGCAAACTACTGAAAGGTGAGCGCCCAATTAGTTCTGAAATGGCTCTCATTCTTGGCAGAATATTTAATCAGGATCCTATGCTGTGGCTGGAAATTCAAACTAAAAATGAACTAATAAAGTTATCAAGAACAAAGAGTAAAGAATTGAAAAAATATTCATTAGAGGATTTGATTGAAGAAAAATTGGGGTAACATTATACATTAATGCAAGTAAACAATTGGGCTCTCTATTTTCTCCAGGTATAATTATTGGAATCCTAATAATATTAGTTCTTTCAACTTGGTTAATTGGAAGTGGATTCTCCGTTAGAAAATTTCGATTTATTTCTTTTGAATTTGTAAAATTCTTCTTCATTTCATTCGTCACCTTCTCCTTAGTTGCATTTTTCAGTTTGGGTTCATAATCTAATCCTGGCAGTTTTATTGACATTAATGAACTAAAAGTATTTTTGAGAAAGGGTATTGATGAAATCACAATAATTATTCCTGTCGAAAAGGAATGTGTATTATGTTGTAAGTGGTAAATTGAAAAAATTACAAACGGAATTGGATCGAAATGATTTTCATTGGGTGGGATGATCGCGGGTCGCCAGGGTAGATCCTCTAAGACATAATGTTAAGTCAAATTACCAAACTTTAAACATGATCAATTCTATAGCTAAACTTTCTTTAATTCTTTTGATAGCTGGGTGTGCCTCACAAATTGAAAAAGAAGCAGAGCCTCTATCAAATCCGTTTTTCGGGCTTGAACCATCTGATTCGGTTCAACTGCTAGCCCCTAACATAATCTCATCAAGCCTGTTTGAATATAATGGGACATTTTCACCTGATGGTTCAGCGTTCTATTATACAGTAAACCTTCCAAACAGAGGACAAATAGTATTCTTGGAGTTAGGAGAAGATAATATTTGGTCTGAACCAAAATTTGCAAAATTCTCCAGCAATTTTTCAGAAGTCGACCCTATGTTTTCTCCCGATGGTTCAAGACTTTACTTTACCTCAAACAGGCCAACTTCTGATACATCCGACGTAAAAAGGAATAATATTTGGTTTGTTGAGAAAAGTGGTAATAATTGGAGCAGACCACAGCTCGTGACTCTAACCGATACTGGCGACTACTATAGTTCTGTTACAAGTAATGGAGATATTTATTTCAATACATGGACTAACGGTGATATTTACAAGGGCATTAAAACTGACTCGACCTATTTAGTTGAAAGGTTGCCAGATGTTATAAACCTAGATAAAAGCGTGGGTGATCCATTTATTTCGCCAGATGAAGATTACCTGATTTTCAGAGGAGCTAACTTAGAAAATACAATCGGTGGTTTTGATTTATATATAAGCTTTAACATTGATGGTGAATGGACAAACCCCATGAATCTGGGGGAGCCGATTAACTCAAATGCCGGAGAAATTTGTCCTTTCGTAACAACCGATGGAAAGCTTTTCATTTTTGCTAGTAATAGGCTTCTAAACGATTTTGAACCAAAACCAAATAAATCAATTAATCCTTTCAGAATTAAGTCAGAATCTTATGATAACGGGAGTTGGAACATCTATTATACCTCAACATCTATTATCGAAACGTTGAGAACGAGAGCAACGGAAGAAAATAGGGGAGTCTACTAATGCTATGAATGAGGTTTTATTTGTCGGAACATTTTCGCGAGATTGGAAAATCCGTTACAAGTTTTAATTTTAAATTAAGGCATGGTTAAGTGCGAGAGGAATGGTTAGTGCTCTTTAATCCCCGCTCATCTTAGTAGTACGTTGTGGGTAAAGTAAAATGGATCTAATATTTGAAAATAGAAAACGACTTGAAAAAGGTATTTACTAGTACAATTCGTTACAGGATTCTCAATACTAATTATTTCCTTGAACCTTTTAAATACCCTAATAAAAATCAAGATTTATTGATTTGGATTCAAACCAGCTGCTATGAAAAATTTTAAGATTATACTATTCACATTTATCCTGATATCAGGAACTTCCAGTCTCTTTGCTCAGCCTTCAAATGATCAGGAGAAAGAGCAGGTTATGGAGGTATTTGAAGTATTTTTCAACTCAATGAAAAGCAGGGATACAATATCCCTGAAAACATGCATTCATTTCTCATTCCCTACCCGTTGGTTTTTCAAGCAATTCTCCGGAAATGATCAACAGTTTGGTGGCTCTTCGTCCTCGACGGTAAGTGGTTTCCTCCAAACAGTTTCTAGCCAGGATGGGATCGTAGGAAAATGCCTGAACGAGTTTGATAACATTGATGTTCAGATCTATCAACGTTATGCCGTCGTGACTGCTCACTATCAGTGTATTTTTCAAGGTGACCTAAACAACAAGGGAATATATACTGTTCAAATGCTTAAGTCAGATAAGTGGAGGGTAGAATGCATCACCCGTTTTGCTGAAAAGATAGAATAGTCCCATTATGTCTCTGTAGGGTCTTTGTCAGAGATCCAAAGTATTTACGAATTCAAAACCGAGATGCCTATCAGGCACTGAAAACATCACTTCAATTCTTTAGTAACTAAAGCTATGGTTCGTGTCCTCACGAAACATTGCTCGATCAGGTAATTGGAAATGGTGGAACCAAACATTTTTTAAAGATCTGGTTCGCATAATCCGGATGTAGGTTAACGTTTTTAGCAACATCTTTGACCTTAATTCCCATTGTAAACGCCCAAAAAGCGACAAGCTTTCCTTTCTCAACTTTAATTTTCTTATCATGGATCAAATAAGTGAGCGATCCCTCGATTAAAAAATTGATTTCTACCTCATTATGCTGGTCTGGCTTAGGCATGAGATATGATTCCCATAATTCACATGTCAATCGATAAGGTTTCAGATCCTCTCGGCTTTCATCAAAATGTTTTAACATCTGGGAAAACGATTAATCCTACCCTAAAAATAGCTGGTTTGTGTAATAAAGCTGACATATTTTTGCCGGAATCTTCAAGAATCAATTAGATTTGGTTATACACTATGAACAACAAATCATAGGATATTTCTAATTTTTATACCTTAATATGTTTCAATCAACCTAAATAACTATCAATACAATGAAAACATTTTTCCTGCTTTCCTTCTGTCTGATGCTATTTTTCACACAAGCACTTTATTCACAAAATAGTGAAAGACAAAGAGTCATCATCCTGACGGATATAGAAGCCGATCCTGACGACACCCAATCTTTGGTTCGTTTATTATTGTATTCTAATGAAATTGACATCCGGGGAATTGTCGCTACCACTTCCTGCTGGCTTCAATCGTCCATCCATCCCGAGTCTATCAACCGGGTGATTCAGGCATACGAGAAAGTACAACCCAATTTGTTAAACCATGATCCAGGTTTTCCTGAAGCCAAAGACTTGCTCCCGCTGGTAAAAAAAGGCCTGCCTTTGTACGGAATGAAAGGAGTAGGAGAGGGTATGGACTCAGAAGGGTCGGACTGGATTATTCAGGAATTGGAAAAAGAAGATGAACGTCCTTTATGGATATCTGTTTGGGGAGGAGTAAACACTTTAGCGCAGACCCTGGACAAAATCCAGAAATCTAAAAGTAAAAAAGAGGCAAATCAGCTCATTTCAAAATTACGTGTGTACACCATTTCTGATCAGGATGATAGTGGTTTATGGATTAGAAATAACTTCCCCGGGGTTTTCTACATTGTGAGCCCTGGGGACAATTATTCCGATGCCACATGGACCGGGGTTAACTCGGTGGTAAAGGGAATTGACAATAAAACCATCAGCAATAGTTGGTTGGCGGAAAATATCCAGCAAAATCATGGACCGTTGGGCGCCGAGTACCCGGATGTCGCCTGGGGAGTGGAGGGGGACACTCCTGCATTTTTATCTTTAATCCCAAATGGCCTGAATGAACCCGATCGACCAGAGTGGGGTGGCTGGGGAGGCCGCTATGAATTATACAAGTCTGATTTTTCAAAAACAAAAGATGGAAGCTCCATTGTGACCATCGGCCCTGAGACCCGGGACATATGGACCAATGCTGACGATTCCTACACACCGTATTTGCCCAAAGAATACGGACGTGCCGTGGGCAGGGACACAGCTACTTTTACCGGCTTTAAAGAGACACTTTGGCGTTGGAGAGATGACTTCCAAAATGATTTTGCCGCGCGTATGGACTGGTGCCTGCAATCGTTCGAAGAAGCCAATCATCCACCCGTTCCGGTACTTGCAGGTGAAGATCATATAACAGTAAAATCAGGAGAAGGGGTCTTTTTAGACGCCAGCAACTCCACCGATCCTGATGGAGATAACCTGAGCTATCTTTGGTTCAACTATCCGGAAGCAGGCACGCTTAAAGAAGAAATCAAAATAGGTGGGTCGGAAAACTCACATACTCTTTATGTTACCATGCCAGAGGTATCAAAAAAAGAAACCGTTCATTTTATTTTGAAATTATCAGATAAAGGAGCTCCCTCATTATCGAGGTATAAAAGGATTATCATTGATATTGTTCCGAACTAGTCACTTTTATAAACTCTCAACAGTAGCAAATAGGAATGAAATTGAATTTCAAAAAGATAGTCTTGATAACAATTGCCAGTTTATGTTTCGGACAGGATCAGGTTGGTTTGACAGCTTTAAAAAAACTTACCTAACTCCCTTATTCTAATTAAGAGAGTTAGGAAAAGTTAATTGCAGTTATTGAATTCTAAGTCTAAAACAATTTATTCAGGCCCTTGAAATTAGCATTTAGGTTTTCTAAAGAGGCACGGAATCCATATGCCAGACCTTTGATGAAAATGGAATCCGCATTTTGCAGGTCATTCTCACTAATATCGCCTGAGTCTATTTTTATGTTGTCCCTCATGGTAATAAATCCTGAGCCGAGTGCAGTATGAAGAATTAAATCCAGGTTAAACCAACCTTGATAGTAATCTTTCGATTTTTTCTTGTTGCTGGAATTTTTGGGAGTCCAGATATCCAATAAATCAGAGAACCCTTTGTGGTAATCTTCCATGATCTCAACGAAGAAGTTGCGTGCAAAGGCAGGATTAAATTTAGAACCTAATTCTTCTTCAGCTAACGCTCCTATGCTGTTCAGGTCGGCCAATGAAATTTCTTCCAGTCTTTGAGCTGGATTATTTAAACTGGCTTCAATGAGTTGGGAATTTAATAACAGGTCTAATACCAGTTTTTTGCGCAAGCAAAACATGTATTTTCTGCGGGACATCCATTTGGCAATGTTCATGTAATAGTGCTGGATTTCCGTAAAGTCTGAATTTGTCAAGCCGCCTTGAGCAGAGCCCGCCCCATTTAAATTAATATTGACAAAATGATGCCAGGTAGAATCTATTACTATTCTACCAACGTTCGCTGGTCTTCCATCAAATACACTGATCGAAGGAAAACAGTGAGGGTCCGTTTCATCTTTTCCTCCTGATGTGTTCCCTCCCGTAACGAAGGAAGTGGCGATGATCTGGGTAGGGATAACCGTACCTTTAACATTAAAAGTGGTCTCAGGCTTGCATTCTCCTTCATGAGGATGATCTGGCATAATATCAATCACACCGGTTGGTTTAATGCTGGTGCTTATTGATAAAAGAGGGTGTGGAAGAAACCCCGCTCCAAATAATTTCACCCCGATTTTTTGTGGATAAATATCGGATTGATGATCAAATGTATTTGCGGATGTGTTCCCGGGACGTGGGGCATTGGTATCGTTTCTTCTTCTGCCTCCCATACTCACCTCGTTGATATCGTTATTTGAACTTGGGAAATCATCCCAATGACGCATGTCTTTTACCCGGGGGATGCTTCCACACATTGCTTTGCCTAAAGATCCATGATCGCCAGTAGCAAAAAGGCCGCCTCCGCCGTCCATATAGGCTTCAATGGCATCTATTTCTGATTGGCTAATAGATCCCGCCGGATCAATGCCAAATAACCAAACCTGATCAAAGTCTTTTAAAGCAACACTGGTATCAAATTTGAAATTGCTGATGGAATTGACGACAACCGGATTTGGATTGTTAAAAACGCCACCTCTGTGAGCAAGGGTAACTTTGTAATTTACATAGACAGAGCTTTGAGCTTCTAATTCGTTGAAGGTTGTCAAAAATTCGGATAAACCAAAACCACCCGTATCAAAGTTTAATCCACCATCGCATACTAATAGAACATTTACTTCGCATGGTCGATACCATCTCCATTTGGGATAGTAGGGTTTTAAGAAATCAGGTCTCAATATTTCTAGCTTCCTGATTAATTTTTTTCTTTCATCCCTTTCCAATAAATGAATGTTCTTGAATTGATCTTCTAGTGATTCCATAATTTGGTTGTTTAGTTTTTGCTTACTCTTTTCAGTTTTCAGCATCCCCGTCTTACTCTATTGTGGATTTTCAGAAATCTCCATATCTGTCTTATTAAATTTAGGAACGCGGCATTAAGGAGTGTTACAAGTCGAAAATGAATAATCTGGTCCGTGCATGAAATTCATTTTGAAAATGGAGCAATTCATGATCATATTTATATCAACTTGATCTTTTACCAGGCAATGGAAATTTTTGGTCGTTATTTTCTAATATTTATTCTTAATGAAGAAATCAGAGTCAGGTCTCCCTTCAATTTAAATTTTTAAAAAATTAGAGTTTTGAGGATTTAACCCGCATTATTCATGGAAAAACATGAATAATGACGATAACTTATTGAAAACTTCTGTTATTCAATAAGTTATGTCAGGTTTGATGACTCCGACAGTCGTATCAGACTCGTAGGAGGTTAACCCCGACTTTAACTAAATCTTTACTCACCAAATTTGAGGAATGTTTGGATTCTTCACTTACGATGAAAATAAACTTAACTCACTTGTGGTCAAGATTTTGCTAAAGGTCGGCTCATGACGATTTTGTCAGAGTCAGACATCCCTTGTATCGTCTGACCCATCGGGTTGAAAATACTGATCTAAGCATCAGTGCGGAATATTCAACGAATTTTCCGGGTTAATCAACTTTTTCCTTCCTGATGGTTGTCAATATATTTCATTCACGAATTGCCCCTTTACAAGTACAATAAAACCTCTTAGATCAGAAATTCCTTATTGGTTTTATTTAGATAATAGTTACTGTGATTTACGACTTGCATTTCATAAGAAATTATCTGTCAAATGGTCAAACGGCCTGATAGCCAGGAAAACCGCTTTTAACTTCTTTAGACCAATATTTCACGAATGAGACGGCTTTAGTACCGCTCCCCAACTGTTTCAGAAGGCATGTTTTCTTCGATCATCGCAAAATCATCTTCAGTCAATTTTACATTCAATGCACCTAGATTCTCTTCCAGACGATGGATTTTGCGCGTACCCGGAATCGTTGTGATCTCATTGTCCTGGCTCAGTACCCAGGCAAGGGCAACCTGCGCTTTGGTCACTCCTTTGCTTTGCGCAATTTTATCCACCACCTCTACAAACTTTAGATTTTCTTTAATGGCTTCATCCGTAAAACGGGGATTGCTGAGTCGAAAATCTCCTTGTTCCAGATCAGCGCGGCTTTTGATCGCCCCGGTCAGGAATCCGCGTCCAAGAGGGCTGTATGCGACAAAGGTGATGCTGAGCTTTTTACAAACATCAAAAAGCTCCCGTTCCGGTTCACGGCTCCATAAGGAATATTCTGTCTGAAGGGCTGTGATGGGATGAACAGCGTGCGCTAGTTGTAGCTTTTCAGGATCAACTTCTGAAAGGCCGAGGTATTTAACCTTTCCCTGTTTGACCAGCTCTGCCATGGCACCGACGATTTCTTCGATCTCTACCTCGGGATCTTGTCGATGCATGTAATAGAGTTCAATGGAATCAATACCCAAACGTAGAAGACTTTCATCACAAGCCTTCCTTATATATTCCGGCTTTCCGTTCAACCCGAGAAATTCCCCCTTTTCCCCTCGCATCACGCCGAACTTGGTTGCCAAGATCACGTGATCCCAGCGATCTTTAAATGCTTTTCCTAGTAGCTGTTCATTCGCTCCCCAACCGTACATGTCCGCCGTGTCGAAAAAATTAACGCCCAGATCAATGGCTTTGTGCAACGTTTTAATTGATTCTTTCTCATCAAAAGATCCGTAAAACTCTGACATGCCCATACAGCCAAGACCTATTCGGTTAACATTGAGTGTGCTGTGTCCTAATGTTGTAGTTTGTTTCATTGCGATCGCATTTTAAGGTTTCTCGTACAAAACTGAGCGATTGAAGGTGATATCATATAACCTCAATCAAATGAAAAGTGATCAATATCAAAGATTAACCTGTGAATGATTCGATTTCCGGAATTTGCCGGGGGAAAGCTGGGTGTGGTTTTTAAAAAACCGGCTGAAATGAGTGGGTTCGCTAAAGCCTAATTTGTAGGCTATTTCCTTGGAAGAGTAGGAAGTGCCCATCAAAAGTGATTTAGCTACAGAAAGGGTTCGCTTGGAAATCCAGTCATTCACCGTTCTGCCTGTTTTGCTTTTTATCACCGAGTTCAGATAATTGGGATGCAAATTCAATCTTTCAGCAAAATGCTGGGCTTGCAGTTTGCTATCGTTTTGCTCGCTTTTCAGTACTTTCTTAAACTCCGATTCCAACAGGCGCTTGAATGACCTGACAATCTGAGAATTCCTGTTTCCTTCTTCAATCGGATTGTAATCCAGCCAAAATTTCTCATTTATTTTCAGGAGCAACACCAAAAACAGGTTGCCAAGGATTTTATTTTTGTAATGAGACTCCTTATTAAATTCACGTAGTAGTTGATGATAGAGCGTTTCAAATTCCTCAAAATCACTTTGTGTCAAATGTTTAGGGGGAACGATCTCAGCCAGCAGGAAAGGAAAATCCCCGTAAATCTCCGGATGCACGTTTTCCCGCAGAAAGTTTTCAGTCAAGGTGATGATATATGCCTCATTTGATCGATGTAATTCATATGATTTAAGGTGTCCCGGGTTGGTAAAGTAGAATGATCCGGAACCGAAAGGAAATTTGTGATCATCGAGGTAGTAAACTCCCGAACCATCTTTTGTCAAAATAAAAGAGAAGTAGTCCGCCCGCAAATTGGGAGATTGAAAGGGAATCTGAGGATGGATATCGGGTATATTAAGGATTGTAAAATCTATTTCCTGATCAAAGGGCAACCTCAGGGTTTTATAAAGATCCGAAATGGTATGATGGACGATTAATTCCAATTAGTTGTGTTGTTTGTTAAAAGACTCAACATACTTGTAATAGACAATATTACCGATTATTTCTACATACCTAAATCCAAATTTTCCTTTCCTCCAGGGTATGCACTGTATAAATCCTTCTTAACATTTAATTACTGATAAAAAAAGAAATACAGTTATTCCTTTTCCCTCAACTAATTTATCAGTTTGTGGAAAATGTTTCAAAGTTGTTGTGTTTTTTTAGAAAGACAATATTGCTATTTCTTTCGACTGATTAATTATCTGTAAAAAATCCCTAAAAATTAAGGGATGACATAAAATCTATTTAAATGGAGTAATGGTAAGTAATGTGCTTCCGGCTTGCATTCCGGACATTAAATATTGATTCTAAAAAGATTTTCTTGTTAAAAAATCCGGCCTCTTCGCGAAGAGGCCGGATTTTAAATGTATTTGAAATCAAATATCTATTTCCAATTCCCTCAAGTTATTCTCAAAGACAAATTTTCCGATTTGCTGTCCCTGTCTTTCACCTTGGGAAACGGAATTTCTAAAGTTGGAACCGAGATAAATTTTTGAAAGGTTGTTTTCAGCGGCTGCAGCAGAAAAGCTGGCATAGTTCCTTTCAACTCCGGGCAGGTAATAAGTTGCCTTGATCGAGAAGGTTTTGTTGTCTGTTCCGAAAAATTGCCTGAATATCTCTGCACTGGCTGCTCCGGCAGCAGCAGGTGTGGATGGATAATCAGGGGTTGGAGGAGCTGAAACCGGGGTCCAGTTCACGTCTCCGAATGTCCAGTCATTCCCATCGGATTCCCCCGCTCTCACTGCTGTCACAACCGTCCAGTAGCTGTAATGATATTTAGCTTCAAAAGTGGCAATATTGGCATCGATCTGGGCCATTTGGATCAGAGCAAATAGCCTGGCAGCTTCCCATCCGTTCAATTCTTCTTCATTGGCTAAAATACGGGCAACCTGGTTCATCAGGCCAGAAGTGCTTTCTCTCCAGAAAGAGCCGACTTCTGTTTGATCGGCTGTTCTCTCTGTACAGGAAGTACATCCTAAGTTCCTCACTTCCTCGTAATCGATGATATATTCATTGGAAGTAACGGCATAGGGAGGGTTAGGTCTGAACTGATCGGCAGTTTCGATCCCAAAGGGTGTGAAGTCTCCTATATTTTCACCATAAACTGCCTTTTCCGGCCAGATAGGAGGATTGGCTAGCGCATAGGGCATATAATTGGCCTGATACATTCCCGGTTCCGTACCTTTTGAATAGGATGTAAAAGATGGTATAGGATCATTTTGTCTTTTTGCCAGCATGGCCGAAGCAGCTTCTACACCTATGCTAACACCTTTGGATCTGAAGCTGGCAGAATCAATTTCCGAAAGGTGTAAGTTTAAAAGTGAATCGGCTTTTGGCTGGTAAGTCGGTACCAGGGCAACCAAAACATCATGAGCAGCTTGCGCAACAGCGGCATCTGAAATTGGGGAAATATTCAGATCCGTAATCTCTTCCAGGCTCACCGAGCCGTTATTCAAAGCGTAGGTCTCATACCTGGGAACGACATTGTTCAGGGCGTCATGCATGGCTAGGGAAACCATGGCATAAATTCTCGTTTCAACAGCTTGCGGCATGTTGTTTTCAATGGCCGAACCAAGGGCTTCATTCCATTGAAGGACAACTTTCGACTCATGCGAGTCGATCAGGGCATCATAATTGATTGTGGGCTCCGTGATGGGATCATCACATGCGCTAATGGTAACTATTACCATGAGGGCGGAAAATAGTTTAAGATGTGGTTTCATGATTGAAATAAATAATAATTACAACCATATGAGATGTGTAAATTTAGTTGAAAACCTAATCATTTCTTAGAGGTTTTTTTCAAGGAGAAGAGGGAAAACTTTGGTTGACCAATGGTCTATCAACCAAGATCATTTTGGCGATTTAATAGTAAATAAAACGGGTATGGACAAGCCATTATGTAGGAGATACATTTTTATTTTGATAATTCTGTATTCAAAGAAATTGAAATAAAAATCCCGGTTAAATTTAGGCTAAAAAATGCCCGCAATATGGACCTAAAACTCCACAATCGCCTTGATTACCTTCGATTCCGGTTTGAGCAGATCTTCAAACCGATCAATCAATTGATCTTTGGGAATTCTATGCGTGATCCATGGAGTTGTATCGATCTTACCTGCTTCCATTTGGAAAATGATCTGGCCAAAATCCTCACTTAGCGCGTTCCGGCTTGCCATCAGTGTAATTTCCTTTTTGTGAAACAGGGGGTCAAAAAAGCTGAAATCCCCCTGATACAACCCAATGAAAATAATCTTTCCGCCATTGGCTACATACTCAAAAGTGCTTTTCATGGATTGTGGATTACCCGTTGCATCCATTACGACGGTTGGCAAATCGCCGTGGAACAAGGTGCGGATCTTTTCATTGAGATCATCTGAACCGGCTAATACGATACCATCTGCTTTCATTTGGACCATGCAAAATTTCAATCGCTCTTCGTTGATATCCATGACAACGACTCTGGCATTTCTCAATTTGGCAAACTGGATAGTTGCCAATCCGATGGGACCGGCTCCTATAACCAGCACAAGGTCATCCGCCTGGATATCCGCGCGATTCACAGCATGGCATCCGATGCCCAGGGTTTCCACAAGGGCTAATTGCTCAAATGTTAGCTTAGAAGAAGGGTGCAAATACCTGGCTGGAAGCTTGATGAATTCACGCATCCCACCATCTTCATGGACACCAAACACACTTATGTTTTCTCCACAATTGGTTTTCCCACGTCTGACGGCCTGGTCTTCCCGATAGTTAAAATAAGGTTCGACAGAACATTTATCACCGACCTTAATTGTTGTTACTTCTGATCCAACTTTTATCACTTCCGCCCCAAGTTCATGCCCTAAAATTCTCGGATAGTTGAAAAAAGGCTGCTTGCCCCGATAGGCATGGATGTCCGTTCCACAGATGCCAACCCGGTGCACCTTTAACAGGACTTCATCTGCTTTTAAAGATGTGTCAAGATCAACATGCTGGTATTCTAGTTTGCCCGGTTCTTTTAGGATGATCGTGTTCATTAAAGCATTAATTTTTCAAGGAATATGCTTGTTGTATTTTCACAGGGCTTACATTTACAGATCGATCTTTTTTGGATCCAGGGCAACGTACTTGATTCGTTCCCTTTTCCAGGTGTAGGTAATATGAACCATCCCATCTTCGGATTGAATGACAGCAGGGTAGGAGTATTCTCCTGGTTCATCTTCCAAAGTCAGAATGTTTTTCCAGGTTTTTCCATCCTTTGAAATGGCCACGTTCAAGGGAGTCCTTGAATTACCAATATTTTTTGTTTCCCTGATAGTAGGATTGTAAACAAGTAGTTGATAGCCATTATCAAGGGTTACGGCATCAGTCCCTGAATTGGGGTTTGGCAGATCAGTAGCCTCCAATTCACTCCAGGTCTTACCATTATCATAAGACCAGCTGGATATTACTTTGTTTTCCTTGCTTCTTGCAAGGATTTGCAGGGTTTCTTTACCATAAGTCAAAATACTTGGCTGAATGACATTAAATTTTTCTGCTGTATTGATGGGTCCAATGATTTCCCAGGTTTCACCCATATCCCTGGTGACTTCAAAATGAATACGCCAGCCATCATGTTCGGTACTCGATGGACAAATCAAAGTTTGCGGATCAAGTAAAATGGGTTTGTTTTTGATGGGTCCCAAAATGTCTTCCGGTAACCGGTATCCTTTTGACCAGGTTTGTCCGCCATCCTCTGAAGTTTTTAGCATGCCCCACCATTCCCTTGGATTTGGTCCGACTTTGTAAAATAATAAAAGTGGGCCATCCGGCATTTGAAAAAGGACCGGATTCCAGGTAGGGTATCTCTTATCCTTGTGCTGAACCCCATCGGCAACGGAGACAGGTGTTGACCATCCCTTATCTGTCTTTCTGCTTATCCATATTTCTACGTCCTTATTTCTTTCTTCCGTTCCTCCAAACCAGGCGGCCATCAACCCATCCGGCGTTGATACGATGGTTGACGCATGGCATTCCTTGAATGGAGCTTCGGTATATATAAACTCATTTTTGATAATACTCGAGTTTTGGCCCATTACATAGTTTGATGAGCTAAGACAAAATATGAGTAATATTGAAAACATTACCTGTGAATAGTTTTTGTTCCTGATCATATCCTTGATTTTATTCGATTTCATACTGAATTTCTTAACTCTGTCATTTCACATTAAACCCCACGCCCCCACAACCCCTCAGAGTTATCCGCAGGAAACTCTGAGGCATGGAGTTATGGAGTTTCTTTAGCCTCTTTTCCTATTAGTATCATTTGTACTTTTCATACTTTGAAGTTCCGTAACCTCCTGATAGTGATATACCTGTATGTTCCCAATTTCCCCGTATTCATAAAACCTGGCACTTGAATGCTCATAATCAAGGTAATTATCCACCAGGTTCCATTTTTTACTTACTGGGTTGTGATGAATATAATCTAATGTTTTATAAAATTGTTCTTCATCAAATATTTCCTCTGCGTCAAAAGATAAACGAAAAACCTGATGCTTCTTTCCATTCTGTTTCTCTTTCTCCCGAACACCTTTTTCAAGAATTCCTAACAACCTAGACTCATTTTGAATTTTAAGTCTGTTTACTAATTCATATGCCAGAAAACGTTTGGCCTCTCCTATTACATGATTTACTCCCTTAGAATTCTCCATCACATAAACAATTAAATGAATATGATTCGGCATAAATACATATCCGCAATTGAGCACTCCTCTTTTATTAATTTCCCTTATCCATTTCGGAAAAAAATCATAGGCAGCAGTTTTATCTATTAACCTGAGCCATTTGTAACAGGTGAAAGTTACAAAATAAAAAGTGTTTCGTTTTTCGTGAATAAAGTGTGTTGGCATAGACCTAAAATAATGTTTTTAATTAATTATTTCTTTCTTAATCGTCTAATGCTAAAAGATTTTGATGCCTCAGAGTTTCCTGCGGATAACTCTGAGGGGGTAGAGAAGTTCTTAATCTTTCAACCTTCAGATGAGTTATCCATAGGAAACTCATCTAAAGGGGTAGGAAAAATTATATGTACCCGACCCCACACGGACTACAGTATAATCATCAACTTCATTTATATTTTGTATGTAATTTAAATCATTAAGTTTTTCATCGGATTCACTGATCACATCAGTTTCTGCATGAATGTACACTTCCGCTGTCGTATTCGGAGGGATCTTCACCTGTAATTGCATTTCATTGCCTTTTATTTCCCAGCGGCTTTCTATTCGTCCGTACATCGATTCGTGCCACGCTTTTGTATGGGTCAATCCACCGCCAGGTTTCGGTTTGATGACAATATTTTGATACCCGGAAGACAACTGGTCGATACCGGCAACCGTCTTGTACAGCCAGTCCCCAATGGCGCCATAGGCATAGTGATTAAAAGAATTCATAGCTGGATCCTGAAAATTGCCATCCGGTTTGATGCCGTCCCATCGCTCCCAGATCGTCGTGGCGCCCATCGTAACGGGATAGAGCCAGGAGGGGTAATCCTTTCTGTTTAACAGCATGTAAGCCTCATCGGTATATCCATTTTCAGACAAAACATGACAAATAAGATTTGTTCCTAAGAATCCGGTTGTGATATGTCCAAAGTTGTTTACATCATCGGCAAGATGCTGAGCTGCAACAGAAATCAGGTCCTCAGGAACCAGGTTAAAGTATAAGGATAATACGTAGGCTGTTTGGGTTTCGGAAGCTATCCTTCCAGCCGGTGTGATAAATTCCCGGATGTATTTTTCTCGGATATTTTGAAAGAGCTGGTTGTATTTTTTAGCATCTTCTTCGTATTTGAGAACTTCCGCAGATTTACTTAGTAATTTTGTCGAATGGGCATAAAATGCATTGCTAATGAGAACCTTTTCCGTGTAAGCCCCGGGATAATCCGGTCTGTCGGAAGAAAATGACAACCAGTCTCCGAATTGGCGATGTTCAGGATACCACAAACCGTTTTTAGCTTCTTTGTGCATAAACTCCACCCATGCTTTCATGCTTGCGTATTGCCTTTCCAGGATCCTTTCATCGCCATAGTATTGATAAAGATTCCATGGGACGATCAGCGCTGCATCGGCCCAACCCGATGCGCCACCGGATTGACCATGAACGTTGGGCACACAATATTTTACCATGCCACTACTATCCTGTTCGATCGCCAGATCTTTTAGCCATTTTGTGAAGAAGGCAGGGGAATACCGGTTAAAACAAGCGGTTGAGGCAAAAACCTGTGCATCGCCTGTCCAGCCCAGCCGCTCATCGCGCTGCGGGCAGTCGGTAGGGATGTCGACAAAATTTCCTTTTTGTCCCCAGACAATGTTTTGCTGAAGCTGATTGATCAGCGAATCAGAACATGTAAACCCACCCGTTTCAGGAATCCTGGAGTGCACTACCACCCCGGTTAGCTGTTCTTCAGTGGGCGGTTCCTCCAAACCTTCAATTTTCACATAACGGAACCCCTGAAAAGAAAACATCGGTTGAAAAATCTGTTCATTATCATCTTTCAGTATGTATTTCATCTCCTGTTTGGCAGCGCGGAGATTTTCCGTGTAAAAATTTCCGTTTCTGTCCAAAACTTCTGCATGATTTAAGGTGACTGTGTCACCACGGGATCCTTTCACTTTTAGTCGTATCCACCCAACCATATTTTGACCCATGTCTGCTATCACTTCTCCCTTTGGGGTTTTAAAGATGCTTATTGGCGAAATTTCTTCATGAGTAACAACCGGTTCTCCATCGGTTGAAACCAATACTCTTTTTGGGTGATCAATAACTTTTACTTCCTTCCAGTCCGAATCGTCATATCCAGGTTGATCCCAGCCAGGCATTTCCTTTCGAGCATCATACATTTCCCCACTGTAAATAGTGGAATATAATAAGGCCCCTGAGTTTGATTTCCAGGAATCATTCGTTGTAATGATGGACTGCGTTCCATCCTCATGAGTTATTTCCAGTTGAGCTATCCCTGCCAGAAAATTGAAATAATTTTCAGAGCTACGTCTGGTTCGAACAGACCTGAAAAACCTGGACCAACCATTTCCAAGGAGCATGCCTATGATGTTTTCTCCTTCATCTAACATTTGAGTAATGTCATAAACCTGATATTGGATCCGGTTGTGGTAGCTCGTCCAGTAGGGGGTAAGGTATTCATTTCCAACGAGTTGTCCGTTTATTTGTACGGAGTAGACTCCAATAGCCGAAGCATACAACCTGGCTTGTTTGATTGGTTTTTCCAGCTTGAATTCCTTCCGCAGGTAGGGCAGGGGGTCTGTCATTTCATTGTGAGGGAAATCAGCTTCTATCCAATCCGCTTTCCATTCGGATTCAGAAAGAAGTCCCAATTCAAAAAAGGCAATTTCACTTTTAGCCTTTCCGGCATTGGTTTCAATGATTGCCTGCCAATAAACCCTACCCCGACTTTTCAGTGATGTTCCGGAGTAGGTGATATGAATGGATTGGGAAGATTTGATAACCCCGGAATCCCACAAAAGGTTTTTCTTTCGTTTTAAATCCTCTTCGGATCGGGCAGCGATGATCTGATAGGAAAGCTGTCTGACATTTCGTGCCTCACTTTTGATCTTCCAGGATAGGCGTGGTTGTAGTTCTCCTATTCCAATGGGATTTGTTTTGTATTCAGTTGTCAAGTCGTAAATCTCAATGTCGGATTTGGGATAGCCGACTGTTGAAAATAAAGTCAGAACAAAGAAGAAAAATATTTTCATGGCTAAACTTAGTAGAAATCTCGCTATGAAATAAAGTATTTCAGCATCGATTTCTAATTCTTGAACACTTTATTCAAAAATGTCTTCATTTAGTCCACCGCATGTTCAACCCATGGATCCAGCAGCCAGAGCGGATGCATCTGGTTGTCAAACAGGTGAGTTTCAGAACAAAAAGCTTTTGGTCGGATAATTACCTTTTTCGGAAGTAAATATGTGGCCATAGGTCAGTAAGTCCATATTTTTTAACGTTTTTTAACAACTAACCCGAATAATATTTGTTATCGTTTATCTTTTCGGTATAAAATTTGTTTAATATTAACTCAAAAGGTAATTATAAAAATCCTTCCGGAATAGATTCTTTTACAAGCCTTTCCAGTTTATCCTTGACGGATTCAGCACTTGAATTTTAAGGGACCGGGCATTAGCTCAAACGTATGAGACAGCTAAACTGAATAAATGTTTTGTTCAAACTCTCCTACACAACAGATTATCCCTGCTAAAATCCACTGCTGATTTGCTTTCGGTACCGGTCATAAGTCCGGTCATTGTTCACCCAGAGTGAATTACTTAATGTGATTAATCAAATTTCTAAATCCTACAAAAATGTTAAAGTTTAATATTGTTCAGCGTAAAGATCCAAGGGATCAAAACGCAGCTCCTAAGTTCTATGCCACCTTAAACCGCGTTCAGACCATTGATCTGGAATATATTGCCAATGAATTGGCTACCAAGTCATCGATCAGCAAGGGGGATGTCATGTCTATTGTTACTAACCTGATCGACCTTGTTCCCAAGGAATTGTCAATGGGAAGAACGGTGAATCTTGGCAAATTGGGTACGTTCTTTTTGAATGTTAATAGCAAAGGGTATGAAAATCAGGATGATGTAAGCCCGGAAGCTGTTAAAAAGGTCAACGTAAAGTTCAGACCCTCTGGCAGTATTAAAACCCTTTTGGGCTCATTAAAATTTACGCGGATTGAGTTCATTTAATGGATTATCCCGTAGAGAGTAGGCTGTTCGAAAGAGCAGCCTTTTTTATGTTCCATGCCTTCCTGGTAAATCCACTTCTCTTTCATTCAATGCTTTCCCCATTTCGTTCAAGCTATTTGTTAAACTTTATTCGCATTTCCGTAAAACGAGTTGAGCAACTCGATCGAATGAGTTGAGCAACTCGATCAAACGACATCCGCAACTCGATCGAATGAGTTGAGCAACTCGATTTAATGACAACTGCAGTTTGTCTATGCATTGCTAATTTTCGTTAACATAGAGTCTCTGATGAAGACTTTAAGACACTGGTCTTTCTTATATGTAAATGAAAATAATACAAATATTTATTTGCCTTTAAGGTGTGAGATGCAAAAATTAATTTGCTATAATTTCATCTCATGTTTTGCTCGTCATGCTTAAAGTTATTTACATTCCCATGGTTGTATTTTTCTCCCAAAAGGGAGTCTAGAGTGATATTTTCCAGGAATACATTCTCAACCGGTAGTTCCTCCTGTCCATCAATCCTTGAAATAAAATTGGCTTTTGACGCTTTTATGTTTGTCAGGTAAATGTCTTTGATGGGTGTTAATCTGACTTCATAAGTAGGCACCAGGTCCCTCCATTGGTACAAAACGTCTGTTTCAATGCCCATTATTCCTTCCCTCATTTTATCTGCTTTGATGTTTTGCACATGGATGTTTTTAACATAGCCACCCCTGCGTTCATTGGTTTTAATGAATACCAGGTGGAACATACTGGCATCATCCTGGACGGTACAATTGTCCATAAACACATTCTCAACCCCCCCGGAAAGCTCGCTACCTATCGCAAGCAATTGATGGCCGTTTTTCACGTGACAATTTCTAATCACGATATTTTTAGAAGGAGTGTTTAACCGCCAGGCATCCTGATTCCGTCCGGACTTAACGGCAATGGCATCATCCCCCTGATCAAATACACAGTCTTCAATCAGCATATTCTGGCTCATTTCCGGATCAACACCATCATTGTTGTGCCCATGAGCAAAAACATTTACCTTTCTGATCACCACATTTTTTGATAAAAAAGGATGGATGACCCAAAACGGACTGTTCCTGATCGATACACCTTCCAACAACACATTTTCACACCGGTTAAACTGGATAAACTGAGGCCGAAGATGGGAAGAGTCATTCACCATTTGCCTTTCCTCAACCGGTGAATTTTCTGAAGCTAACGTATAGAGCCTTTTCAGGCTGTTCATATGTGCCGGAGGACGGGAAAACCAGGTTTCCCAGACATCCATTTTGGCTTTCAATTCCCCTTCTCCCGTAATGGCGATGTTCTCACATTCATAGGCATAGATCAGTGGCGAGTAGTTATAGCACTCCATTCCCTCCCAGGTGGTATGGACAGGTGGTAAGTAATCATCAGGATCATCTGAGAATAGCAAAGTAGAACCTTTTTCCAGGTGCAGGTTGACATTGCTTTTAAAATGTATTTTTCCGGTTAGCCATTCTCCGGCAGGAACAACGATCGATCCGCCACCTGCCTGGTTGGCTTCTTCCATTGCCTTTTTAATTGCCAGTGTATTTTTTACTTTGTCTCCTGCTACTGCTCCAAAATCCGTAATCGAAAACTTTTTGATATCAGTGAAATCCGGAATAATGATGGAAGGCATATTGAATGGGGCATCTACCAGTACTTCTTTAATTTTTAATGAGGAATTCTCTTTACAAGAAATGAGCAAGTAGGTTAGCGCCATTATTAATGAATAAAAGCTAAAGTTTTTCATAAGCAGCGATATTTTATTTTACCTGGGTCATCAGGACGAACTCCGATGATAGATTGCAACTCATCATTATATTTTGGCTTAAGTTAAGAAAAATCGCCTGTTTCCTTGTTGATATAGACAGAGGCGAATACAAAGAGTTTTCGACGAAGACCCATTGATATATGTTAGAAATATTTACTAAAATTAAAATTCAACCATCACCTTTATCACTTTGGATCCAGGTTTTAGCAGTTTTTCAAACCTGTCCACCAACTGAAAAATGACTGCTTACCACGGAAGGCATGCATATCCGTCCCACAGATACCTACCCGTTGGACTTTTAGCAGTACTTCATCTGCTTTTAAAGATTCATCAATATTTGTCCACGATACTACAGCTTTCTTGGTTCTTTTAGGATGACTATTCATGCAGTTGTTATTTCTAACCTCATAATAAGTTTTTCTAACCTTACATTAAATTTGAAGTAAATTAGCCCAAAAACCTTTCAGTAAAATCATCCTTGTAGGCCCTGCCAATGGGAATGACTTCTTTGTTGACGAGGTAGACCTGGTTTCCTGTTACCTTGACAACTTTCCTGGTGTTGATGATGAATGATTTATGGATCCTGGTAAACTGACGCTGGTCCAGGTTTTCCAGCCATTTCCGGAGAGGCTCCGAAGTCAACAGTTTCTTTCCTTCCAAATAGATCTCGCTGTAGTCGGCATCCGATTTGATGTACAGGATGTCATCGACCCTTACTTTGATGTGCTCATACCCTGACTTGATAAATATTTCTTTTCTTTCCTCATGAGGGCCATCAACTTTCCCTTTTTCTTTTCCAACTTCATTTGAGGGAACCTTTGACACTGCTTTGACAAATCGTTGGAACGAGAAGGGCTTCAGCAAATAGTCCACCACATCAAATTCGTAACTTTCCAAGGCATAGTCCTGGTAGGCAGTAGTCAAAATGACCGGAGGAAGCTGAGGCATGGTTTTTAGCCAATCTATCCCTGATATTTTGGGCAAGTTGATATCAAGGAAGATCAGGTCCACCTGCTCGCTTTTTAAATAATCCATTGCCTGGATGGCATCGGCAAAAGTGGCTTTTAATTGCAGCGAGCCAATGTCCTCAATGTATTTTTTGAGGATTCGCTGAGCTGGTGGCTGGTCTTCTACGATGATGCAAGTCATGTCAAACAGCTTTTTTCAATTTCATGGTAAGGTACACATCATATTGCTGATCTGTTTGTTTGATGGAAAGTTTGTGAGCATTAGGGTAAAGCAGCTCAAGTCTCTTTTTCACATTTTCCAGGCCAATTCCTTTTGAATCATTATTTTCATTCATCATGGGCAGGAAATTGTTTTTACATTGAAAGGCTAGCTGCCCGTCATCCGTTAATTGAATATCGATATTAATTTTGATGTGGTCAGTTTGCCCGGTCTGGCTGTGTTTAAATGCGTTTTCCACAAAAACACTCAGGATAAGCGGGGCGATCATGTATTCGCCATTTATATTTTGGACATTGAATTTTACCTCACCGCGATCTTCAATCTGCAACTCGTACAATTCGGTGAAACTTTTCAATTGCTCAATTTCTTTGGATAAAGAAACATATTTCTCCCTGCATTCATAGAGCATGTAGCGCAAAACCGAGCTCAGTTCCAGGATGATGGTTGGGGTTTTAGGTGAATTTTCTACTGCGTAGGAATACAGGTTGTTCAGGTTGTTAAAGAGGAAATGAGGATTGATTTGCGACTTTAAAAACTGCAATTCACTTTCCTTGATAATAGCCTGTAGTTCATCCACCTGCCGTTGTTTTGTGAGTGCATCCCATGCAAATTTAAATCCGGAAAGAATGACGATAATGGGCAAGACCTGGGCCAATGTGAACAGTACCCCGGGGAAGCTGGCTCCCCTGGATGTTGGAAAGAATATTTTTTCCAGAAAGAATTCTTCGACAAAGATAACGCTGGCAATTATCAACAAAGTAAACCCGATAAACTCCCAGTATTTCTTTTTGTAGTAAAACTGTGGAAGGAACACATAGCTGATAAGCGCATTCGCGGCAGCGTAATTGAGAAAAAATACAAAGTGATATGGCTGAATGCTAAACTGATTGTCGGGATGGTCGCTGTCAAACACATAAAATGTAAAAACCAACCCATGCAGGACCAATTGAAAAATAACCTCTCTTGATGAAATTATAACCTGTTTTGCTTTTTGCACCATTAAACGAAGATAAATATTTAATAGTGGTAGATAAAAATAAATTCGGTCAACGACATATTTAACCCCTTGACCAACAATTTGCTGCCTTTAAGGGTTTCATTGTCGTTCACAGTAATAGTTTGGTCGTTCAAAGAACTTATTTTTTCAATCAATAAATGAGAGCTTCTTTTGTGATGTTGTTGACTGAAAAAAATATTTAATCATGAAAATGCTAGTATCAACCTTTCTTTTAATGTTTGCAAGCCAAATTTTGGTGTTGGCCCAGAGTAAGCCCATAGTCGTTTCCGGCGAAGTCCAGGAGAGCGCCAGCCAGCAACCGTTGGAATTTGCAACAGTAAAGCTCCTGGATGCCTCGAGTGAGCAATTGATCACGGGGGCTACCACCGGGCTTGACGGAACATTTTCAATGGAAACCGATGCAACGGATTTTATCCTTGAAATAGGATTCATCGGTTTTAAAAGTAAAAGGATCACTGATATCAAAGTAGTCAACGGAAAGGTCAATGCCGGCGTCATTTCCTTATCGGAAGATGCAGAAACACTGGAAGAAATCGTCGTTCGTGGTGAAAAGTCTCAGACCACCTTTGAACTCGATAAGCGTGTTTTTAATGTTGGTCAGGACCTTACCTCAACAGGAGCCAATGCCCTGGAAGTATTGAACAACGTACCATCTGTGACGGTCAACCTGGAAGGGCAAATCAAACTGCGGGGAAATTCAGGAGTTCAGATATTGATCAATGGCAAGCCGTCCGTATTGGCAACCGATGAAAGCAATGCCCTCGGCACCATCACAGCTGACATGATCGAAAGCATCGAAGTAATCACCAACCCATCGGCCAAATACGAAGCCGAGGGAACCTCAGGGATCATCAACATCATATTGAAAAAAGAAGAAAGAAGAGGCACAAATGGTTCAGTTTCCCTGAATACAGGTGTTCCGCACAACCATAGCCTGGGGCTGAGTCTCAACCACCGGACGGAAAAATTCAACCTGTTTTCTCAGGTAGGAATTGGTTATTCTGAGTTGCCGAAAGACATTGAGATCATTAACCACGATAAATTGACCGACACCACCATTACCTCTACCGGAACGGAATACCGCAATGAACAGTATTACAATTTTATCTTAGGAGCTGACTACCATATCAACGATTATAATGTGCTGACCATTACGGGTAACTACACGCTGGAAATCGAAGACCAGCCATCCAACACCCATTACTCGCTTTATACGGAAAATGCGACCTCCCTTATGTCGGAGTGGCAACGAGAGGAGGTAACGGAGGCTGTCAATCCGAAGTACCAGTTTGAAGTTCAATACAAGAGGGATTTTAAGGATCATGAGGATCACAGCTTGTTGTTTTCTGCTATTGGTGGATTTTTTGGAAAAGACCAGTCATCCGATTTTACTGACACTACAGTTTATGGCGAGACGGATGAAGATTCTCAACAAAAAACTGCAGCAGACTTTCAGGAAGGGAAATATACCTTTAAGCTCGACTATACAAAGCCATTTTCAGACCGGTTTACCCTCGAAGTTGGGTCACAATTCATGATTAATAATGTGGGGAATGACTACTCCGTCCATAATCTGATCAATGGTAACTGGGTAGTAGATTCTACTCAAACCAATCTTTTTGAGTTTAACCAGAATGTTTTGGGTATTTATGGTACGGCAGCTTATGATATTAATAAGTGGGGTTTCAAGCTTGGCTTGAGAATGGAAAATACAGATTTGGATACCTATCTGGCCAATACGAATGAAACAAACAAACAGAACTATACCAATTTTTTCCCTACGGTTCATACTTCTTATAAGATCAATGATTTCCTTTCGCTGCAGGCAGGATATTCCAGCAGGATTTACCGCCCGCGTTTGTGGGACCTGAATCCATTCTTCAATATCCGGAATAATTACAGCATCAGACAGGGTAATCCCGACCTCATGCCGGAACTGACTGACTCCTACGAAATTGGTACCGTTTACAACCAGGGTGTTGTATCCTTAAGTACAGCAGTATATCACAGGTACACAACAGGTGTCATTGAGATGATCTCTACCTTCGAAGACAATGTCAACATCTATCGTCCGGAAAATATTGGAACGAATAATTCAACCGGAGTAGAAGTGAATGGAAAATACGACCCTACCAACTGGTTATCACTAGGGGCAGATTTCAATTATAATTATTTCACCAGAAATGCCAGCTATGAAGGAACTGTGTTGGACTTCAGCTCCGATCAGTGGTTCACCCGGTTAAATACAAAAATTAAGTTGCCGGCGGATTTTGATATCGAAGTATCGGGGAACTACCAATCTGCCTACCAGACGGTGCAAAGTGAAATTTCGAGCATAGTATTCGCAGATCTGGGTGTGAGAAAGAAAATAATGAATGGCAAGGGAGTTTTAAACCTGAGTGTAAGGGATGTATTTGCATCCAGGGTAGAAGAAAGCGTGATCGATCAACCGGACTTTTACCTGTATGACAGAGGACAGCGAGGCCGGTTTGTCACATTTGGGTTTAGCTATGGGTTTGGAAAAGGAGAGGCCATGCAGTACGGAGGCAGGGGCCGATGATGTAAATTCATAGGCGTGGATACTAACCCGAATCTTTCAATGAAGGATTCGGGTTAAGTTTATTTATATTCGTACAGTTCAAAACGCTGAATACCAAAATCATTTCTAAATATCCGAATGTGTCTACCCTGATGGGTTTGGTCTCCATTCAGGTGCCTTAAAACATGCCACTCACCGTCTTTGAAATATCCCTCATCCGTTTTGAGAATACCTATGTTTAGATCAGGATTATCTACACTTTCAAAGGTAATCACCACACCGGATCCTCCTAAGTAAAATTCATTGTCACCGGTTTGAATGATGATCGCCCCTCCGTGAACCCAGTTTTCGTCATCGGCCTCTGATTCCCATCCCAGTGTATGGCTATGCTTGAAGGTAAATTTGTAATCTCCAAATATCAGGGTGGTATCCTGTTTTTCTTTGTCCAGCAAAACCCCGTTTATTTTACCTTTGCCCTGATTGGCAGATATTAAAGGGGTAAGCTGATCGATAAGGTCATAGGCTTTTCCCAGCTCATGCGTTTCCGGATCTTCGGCAGACTCAATAGAAAATGGTGAAAAGCCAATGGCTTCATATCGTCCGTAAGCAAACAATGCCTTAGCAGGACCGCCAAAACTGACGCTTGCTCTGGTTTCAGGAATAAGCAGTGGGTTTTCCCGACGTACATACAAATCACACCAATGTTCCATATTGGGGAAATAAATATCCGGGGCCAGAAAATCAATAGCAGGTCCGCCGGCCAGCCAGACATCCATGATATGCGGAAGGGGTCCCGCGCTTGGATAACCTTCACCCGGTTCTTTGTTAGGACGATTTAATGCGGCATTGACAAACATTGGGAGTGGATAGATCTCTTTTCCCGCTTCGATGATCTCATTGGTAAATTGGGCGTAATACCATGCCATGAATATTTCATCGGTATGGTTTCCCTTTCCAAAAATTTCCTCCCAGGTTCCTTCTGTCCTGAATCCGTTTTTTTCCCATACAGCATGGAATTCAGGAACCAACTTGTCTTTATTTTCAACCAAATAATCAGTGAACGCTTCCGGAACTGAGGCATCGAATTTTTCATTGGCAAAAGAACTGTAGTCCCTGGCAACGGGCAACATACCGATTTCATTTTCCGGCTGGATCATGATAACGGTGTGTTCTTCTCCATCTATTTCCTCAACAAATCGCATAAGGGCTTCAAAGGCGTTTTTATCTGCTTCAAGGTTGTTCTTACTAAAGGGAGTTAAAATTTCGTGACTTTTCCCTTTGTCATCCTTAACACGCGGGTATTTTTTCTGATTGGTTTTTACCCACACCGGCGCATGGCTCGACATACTGTTTTTCCACGAACCAAACCATAGCAGGACTAATTTCAGGTCCTGTTCACGGGCTTCTTTTATAAGTTTATCATAAAGGCTAAAATCAAATTTTCCTTCTTCAGGTTCGATAAGCTCCCAATATACTGGCGCTAAAATCGTATTGAGGTTTAGCGCTTTTAGCTTTGGCCAAACGGGTTCCATGTTTTCAACACTTGTAAAGGTAGAATTGCCCAGCTCTCCACCGAGTATGATGAACGGCTGATCTTCAACAATTAACCGGGTAGTTTTTCCGGTCTTTTCGAGATGTGGGATAGAATGCTGTCCACCTGTTTGAGCTGCGGCGAAATAGAGCGACGATAGCGCCAATAATATTGTTCCAATGATTTTTTTCTTCATTCTTTCAATAATTAAAATGGTTATTTATGATCAGATTGGTTTTTTCTAATTGAATTAATTTAATATGAGTTCGAAATTTGCATTCTCTATTGTGAAAAAAACCAAAAGAAAACACAATTATTCCCCTCTTGCGAGCAGGGCTGTTACATTCTAAGGTAAGGTGTACTATAGATAAAATTTTAACCTGCAAAAAACACATATATTCCCTCCCGATAGCTATCGGGAAAAGGGGTGAAGGTCTATTAAAAAAGATCGTTTTTTGCATGTTAAAATTCTTTAGTGCGACACCCGTGCTCTTGAGAGGTCAGAATAATATATTCTTAAAAAGCATGTTGGTGCTTATTCAAGAACAATCGTTGAAACGCTTCTTGAAGGGATGGTGATTTCCACTTTTCCATCTTCCACATTCAATTGATTCTCCTGTCTGTTTGATGTCAATGATGTGGTAAAGGATCTGGCAGAAGTAATGGCTGAACCATCGATCGTGAGATTGAAACCTGTTACCGAAGAATTGCTGTCATTGATCATGACAACCACGATTTGACCATTCCCCTCGTAAGCCGTAAAATCAAGGCCTGTCCCATCATCCTCTATATCAATTCTGGTAAAGCCTGGTCGGATAAATTTAGAAAATTGGGAAAAGGCATATCCTCTTTTTAATATTTCCCCATCAGTCGTTCCTTCCGTTCCATCCCCGATAAACGAATAGTAACGTTTTAGGTACCACCAGATGTAGGCATTCCAGTTATATCTCATGGCATCATGAATGGTTCCCAGCATCGTCATGGTTTCTTCCCATTTTTGTTCTTCTGAGGCATTCTCCCAATCTCCTACATCCAGGTTCAACAAATATTCTGTCATCCAGATCTCTTTACCTTTTGATTCTGCCGTTGTATAGGGACCTAAACCTCCACCATAAATATGGCCGGCAACAATGTCCAGATTCGCTACAGCGTCATCATCATTTAAAATGACATTGGTAAATGTTTGGTTAAAATTGAAAGACTCCGGTGCGGCCAATTTTGAACCTGTGATTTGGTCTCCATGGTTTTTGATGAAGTTCCTTATTTGAGCAGACGTCCAGTCGCAGGATTCATAGGAAACCTGGATGTCCGGTTCGTTTTGGATAGAAATGGCATAAATGTCCACCACTTCGGAAGACATCAGGTCAATAAATTCATTTATATGGTCTGCATAAGCCTGGTAATTTTCTTCCAGCAATTCTCCACCAACATCGCTTTCGTTACTTTTCAAGGCTGGGGGAGGGGACCATGGAGATGCCATTATCTTTGCACCATACTTTTGAGCTTCTTTGGCCACATCGACGATTAGGGGCCATTCATCAGGATTAGAAGATATCCTTACCCTGAAAATACTGAAACCCAAATCCGCTTCGTCCGGTCCGTAAGCTTTTTTGATATCGGATGCATTGGGAAATGTTGTGCCCCACATTTGATTGGCCCCACCAAAACCTGAAATTGTTTGATAGGTCTGGCCCGGGTCTATTGTCACATTTTTTTTGGGAGTGCTTCTGTCAGGGATCTCAATGTCACTTTTGCAGGCAACTATAGGAGCTAGCAGAACCACTGTCAATATTAAATTCAAAAAATTAACTCTTATCATTTCTGTCAAATTTATCATTTATATCAAACTGTAATTATAAGTTTAAAATGAAAAACCGCCAGCATAATATAGCTGACGGCTTTTTTATATGAAACATATACTATGAGAAGCAAATACTGAATGATCTTTGCCTATGAACCATGTATGTATCACAGCTCCTCATTTACTTAATTATTCACATCCGTCATATTCGACTACAACAACATCGTCGACAAAGAATGTCTGGGTCGTAGCACCCATATCAAATAGCAGTCTATGAACACCCGTTGAGGTAGCTTCGGCAGTAGTAACAAATGAAAAATATGTCCAGTCTTCAGGAATCTCCAGATCACTTGAGTAAAAGAAATCATCGGATTGACCGCTGGCAAATTGCGACATTGATATTCTAAACACCCCGTCCGGTCCGGCTGCCTTTGCCCAGAAACTGATTTTATAATCCTGGCCAACAGTTAGTGCAATTGGATCTGAAGCCAATTGAGTATCCCAGGGATTCGCTCCCGCACCGGTAGCCGTCATAGAACTTGTTCCTGAATAGAACTCAGCAGTAGAAACATCGTGAGCACCGTTAAGGGTTTCCCATCCGGTCAGGCCATCTTCAAAGCCGCCGTTTGCATAGATACTGGCAGGTGACACATACTCTTTTACGCTTACGCCATCCACAAAAAATGTCTGAGTCGTAGCGCCCATATCAAACAACAATCTTTGATCTCCTGTTGATGTTGCCTGTGCAGTAGTGACAAACGAAAAATAGGTCCATTCCTCAGGTATTTCAAGATCTGGCGAATAGAAGAAGTCGTCAGACTGGCCACTGGCGAATTGTGACATGGATACCCGGAATACACCGTCCGGTCCAGCTGCTTTCGCCCAGAAACTGATTTCATAATCGGTACCAACTTCCAAAACCATAGGAGTGGAAGCTAATTGGGTATCCCAGGGATTCGCCCCAGCGCCTGTTGCTGTCATGGATGAAGTCCCGCAGTAAAATTCTGCTGTAGAAACATCATGTGCCCCATTGAGTGTTTCCCAACCGGTTAAACCATCTTCAAAGTCGCTGTTTGTTAATAATTCGGGCGGGCCTGCAGAACCTAAAACTCCGGGAACCAATCCAATATGGTCAATGACAAACGGGACATTTCCTTCTCCCATATCAAGTACAACTCTATGTGTGGGCAGGTCGTTGGTTACCTCAAAAGTCCAGGTATATTGTTCCCAGGAAGTTGAGAGTTCTACTGTTTCACCATAAAAGTAATCTGCTCCGTTTCCGTCCCATTGGGAAACAGATACTCTCATAATGGCTCCGGCAGCCTCTGCTTTTGCCCACAATACGATCGTATACGTTTCACCAAATATCAAAGGAACGCTGGTGCTGGCAAATTGTGAATTCCAGGGATTACTATTGGCAGGAACAACATGCATGGAACGAGTTCCTCCATATCCGTCATCTCCTGTAACAGCAGTCATCCCATCACCTCCGTTTAATTTTTCCCAATCAGTAAATTCATCACCTTCTCCTGATTCCATGTCTGAATTTGCTAATTCATTTTCACGGGCATAAAAAGCAGTAGTAGGTTCCGTAGTACCGTAATCTGTCGTTATCTCAAAGCTAATAGGTCCACCATCATTTACACCATCAGGAACAGTTGCGATCAATTCCGTGTCACTTGCAGAGACAACGGTTGCATCAACTCCATCAATGGTAATGGAAGTATTGTTATCCAGACTGGTACCGGTAATGACCAAATCTTCACCTATTGCAACAAAAGGAGTAAAACCCTGGATCACTGGCCTTGGGGCTAATAAAACCTCAAGTGGATAGGTTACCCTGCGATTGTCTCTCATCGCAAGGGTAATCATCGTCCCACCTACAGCCTCATCATCCGGAACGGTAAAGGTAAGTGTACTGCCATCCTGGGTGAAGTTAACCTGGGATTTTCCCACGAAAACGAACATCACTTCATCAAAGCCTTCTCCGGTTATGGATATGGGTTCTCCCTGAAAGATCGATTCGGCGCTGCTACCGTCAATTAAAACTGTTTCAGTAAACTCATCCTCACAACCAGTCATAAAAAATAGGGATGCAACTATTGCAACACAGCTTATTATATATTTTAAATTTTTCATCATATCTCTATATTTTGATTTAATAACCAGGATTTTGATCACTTCCTGTTTGATCTATGAATGACAATGGAATGGGCCAGCGAACGTGTTTGTCCTGAATATTAGACGCGGCATCCACATTATACATGCCTACACGCTCCACCAAAAGATCATTCCTCTTCAAAAAGGCCCATCTGTGACCCTCATGTCCCAGTTCTCGGGCGTGTTCTTCGACAATGTCTTCGAATGTAATGCTTGAAAAATTACCTGTTGCATTTCCATAGGCTCGCTCCCTAAGGACATTGAGGTATTCCATTGCTTTCGCATCATTTCCAAGATTAAAATAAGCCTCTGCACCGGCAATAAAAGCATGAGAATACCGGAACATAATGATATTCCTCCATCCTTCAGCCAAAGCGGTAGTCCGATCATAAGTATCGTCCTCCGCGTATTTCCAGGTAGTAGCTTCGATGTATCGCAAGTTGACAGGGTTATCGCCAAATTGGTTTTGTGCATCCTCAACGGTAACGATATCTCCTAATTCCCTGCCATCCGGCAAATTTTCAGCGTCGTCAAACACCCAATTCAATTTATGCCAGGCTTCCAGCCTTCCGTCGTCTTCTTCAAACAGTGACCAGTAATATTCGGAGGGAGACAATCTTGACCAAGGCCTTCCTCCGGTTTCCATGGTTCTCAGCACTCCGTTTAAACGATCGTATAAGGGCATAAACTGCTGAGATGTCCATTGTACCTCATCTGGCACATCAGGGGTAAATCCAACAGAAAATATGATTTCCTCATTATTCTCCTCACCGGTTTTTCCTCCATCCAAGCCAAATACACCGTCTACTGGTTGTAAAGCATAGGAAGGATCGGCAATCAAGGCATCGGCTGCATCGGCTGCCTTTTGATATTCACCGATATCCAAACTTGCTTCCGCAAGAAGTAATTGGGCTAATCCTTTTGAAGGAGTTAGTACACTATTGGTACCTGCCGATCTTGTCAGTAATAATGGAATACCGGCTTCCAGATCTGAAATAATTAAATCATAGACCTCAGCGGCAGTGTTTTGCTGAGTTTCAAAAACCGGTCCCTGATCCAGATCAGCCGTTTCTACGATGGGAATATTCTCATATCTGCGAACCAATTCCAGGTAAAGGAAAGCCCGCATGGCATAGGCCTGACCTAGCTGATCCTTAACTTCAGGATCGAGTTCATCAATCGGGGAATCGGCAAACCCGCTGATTACCTGATTGGCAAAATTGACCCCATTGTAATAGGTGTCCCAGATATCCTGCAAAGCCGTACTGTTGGCAGTAAGTGAATTATTGTAGGTATTCAAAGCAGGCATCAGGTCTGCATTCTCATCCGTCAGGTTTGTACCGTTTCGAACGATATCTGTACCACAAGCTTTGTAAACCGAAATGGCCGGACTTTGGAAGGTAGAGCGTGCTGCCAAAAGAGCGCCTGAAAGAATTACCTGACTTCCTTTAACTGTCTGAGCTGCTTCCTCTGCAGAGAGTGAATGTCTCAGCTCTACATTGTCTAACATCTCATTACAGCCCCACATTGTTGTAAGGCCAATGATCGTCAATATTATATTTCTAATTTTTCTCATTTTTTCCTTCTTTAAAATGTGACTTTAGCTCCGAATGTGATATTTCGTGTAGGTGGGTATTGATCGGTATTGGTGATCTCTGGCGAATAGGCATTCGTATAATCGGTCCAATAGTACAGGTTGTAACCGCTGGCAGTCAGAGAAACATCCTCGATAAATATTCCATCTAACCATTTCTTTGGAAGTGCATAGGACAGGGAAACATTCCTTAAAGAAACAAAGCTGGCATCTTCCGTAAATATGGCTTCACCAAAGGCACCTCCGGCGCCTGACATCGGGCTGCTTTCACCTACGCGAGGATATTTTGAATTTTCATTTTCAGGTGTCCAATAGTCAATGGCAACGGTGTTGCCCCTGGCATTGTCATACCTTCCATAGATTGAGTTATACCGCGTAACACCATCTACCCATTCTATCAATACTGATAAAGTCAGGCCTTTGTAGTTTAACACGTTGTTAATTCCTCCATACCAATTCGGAGTAGGATTGCCAATAAAGGCCCGGTCATCGAAATCGATGTTGCCATCACCGTTAAAATCCTGGATTTTGGGATCTCCCGGTTGAACAGGGGTGCCAAATATGGTCAAGTCTTCTGACCCCGCTTGTTCGGTAGTATAGACTCCAAGGTATTTGAAATCATATATTTCCTGGAAGTCTTCGCCAATAAACCAGCCGTTGGTAGGATCATCCAGTGGTTCGCCATTTGCGCCTGTCTGATTTAATCTGATGATGGTGCTTCTGTTGGCAGCCATATTAACGCTGGCAGTCCAGCTGAAATCATTGTTTTCTATGATCACTCCTTTTAAAGAAGCTTCTATCCCTTTATTTTCAGTCTCACCAATGTTGGAAGGATATCTTTCATATCCATTGTTCAGGGCAGCCTGGATTTCCTGGTAGAGCAAAACATCCTCTGTCCGGGTGCGATATATCTCCAGTGATCCGCTGACCCTGCTGGAAAACAATCCAAAATCCAAGCCTAAATTGAATTGCTTACTCGTTTCCCATTTAAGATCTTTATTTCCGGCAACGGTGCCAGGTCTGAACCCGGTATCACTGGTGCCGGGAATGGTAGTTGGGTAAGTTCCTGCCTGATAGGAAAACGGATTGATATTATCATTACCCATTTCACCATAACTGGCACGTATTTTCAACATGTTGAAAGTGTTTCCACCAAACCACCAATTTTCATCTTCGACATTCCACGCTAAAGCCGCTGATGGGAATAGCCCAAATCGATTGTCTCCCAAAAACCTGGATGACGCATCTCGTCTAAGTGTAAATGTTGCATTGTACTTACCGGCATAATTATAACCCACTCTACCGGCGATATAATATTTGGCCCAGTCACTTGAATTGTTATCTATCGTTTGCTGAGCTGCCGGCGCCGAACGTATCCCCCAGTAACCAAGCTGGTCTGCTGCAGTGTTGCGGCCCTCTGTATCAAGCTGAGTCCAATTTCTTTTTTGGAAACCGTAAACGGCTGTGATGTCAAGCCCGTGTTTGCCGAAAACCTTCTTATAGCCCAGGATATTATCCAGGAGATAGTTGACTGATTTTGTCTCACGGATATTGGCCAGACTAAGGGCATCATCTGTGAAATTACTACTCTGAAACCGACCCATAAACTCCGTTCTGCTTTCTGCAAACGTGTTTAATGTGTAGGTTAATCCGTCTATGATGTCAATGTTGATGTAAGGGTTTACGTACGTTCTTTCCACGTTTACATCGAATTCACTTTCGTTAAACTTGTGCAAAGGATTGACCGCAAACAAATCCTCCGTGGCAAACTTGGAGTAATTGCCTTCTTCATCATATAAATTACCGTAGGGACTTGTTCCAACCAAAGCAGATAAAGAAGGAACGGCATCATTTTCGAAACCGACTATTCTCGTTCTTTGATCGGACATGCTGGTTGAATACTGAACCCTTGCACCAACCGTCATCCATTCCGTAGCACGTATATCCCCATTAAACCGGAAAGAATACCGTCGAAAATCCGATGCTTCGATGGGGCCGGTTTCATCATAAAAATTTCCCGATATGTAAAAATTGCCCAACTCCGAACCTCCTGATACGGTAGCGCCTACGTTGGTTTGCATTCCGGTTCTCAGAACTTCATCCAGCCAATCTACTTCTTGTCCTGCAATGAAATTTTCATATTCAACTGCATCTAAAACACTACTAACGGTTGGATCGGATATATTTGGATCACCGTTTTTAAATACATCAAATTTGAATTTCAGAAATTGATCTCCATTCATCACGTCTGGTCGTTGAACCAGATCAACCGGACCTGTTGAAGCGTTTAAGGTCACCCTGGCTTTACCGGATTTACCTTTTTTGGTAGTGATCAGAACCACACCGTTGGCGCCGCTGGAACCATAAATAGACGCCGAAGCAGCATCTTTCAGAACATTGATGCTTTCGATATCGGCGGTGTTCAATTCAGACATGTTAGCGTCTATCATGGGCACACCATCAATTACAATAATCGGCTGATTCACTTCATCAACCTGACTATCGCCGATTTCAGAAGAGGCTCCCAGTGAATTATTTCCGCGAATTTTAAAAGTCACCGGTGAACCTGGTTGGCCGGAAGTGCGGATTACCTGAAGACCCGCGACCTGACCTCTTAATGCTTCGATTGCATTTGGAACGGGGACCTTTTGTACTTCATCCACATCAACAGTTGTTATCGCTCCCGTTACATTGGATCTTTCCATGGAGCCATATCCAACTACCACGACCTCCTCCAGAGCGGTTAGGTCAGGAATCAGATTTACATTAATGACCGATTGCTGAGCAACCTGGATCTCTTCCGATACAAATCCCACAGAACTAAAAACCAGGACTGTTTCATTTGAAGGGACATCAATCTGATAATCACCATTCAAATCGGTAACAGTTCCCTGGGTTGTTCCTTTGATAATGACATTGACACCAGGTAATCCTTCAGAGTCCTCCTCAGAAACAACCTTTCCAGTTATTGTCTGAGCACTTGAATTAAATGCTGTTCCGCCAATGAGTACCATTAGCGCCAACACCCAGAAGAGCTTGGACGAATACTTTGTCGTAATTCGATTTCTTAGTAAAACTTCATTTTTCATACGTTTTTTTTAAGACATTTTTTCTTTACTAATTCATTCTTCATTCAAAAGGGAAGGTTTAAATCTTGCCTTATTTAACTGGTTGAAGACAACTCGAAGAGCAATTTCAAATGATGTCAATCTTCCCTTTTTGAATCTCGAGACCATTAACCTTAGAGCAAAAACAATTGCACAATTCAGGAATAAACCTTGCAATTGATTGATCAAAGGAAAATGTAAAAAATAGCTATTACACAATCGATTGCGTAGAACACTTCAAAAATGAAATTTTAGCCTCTTGAGCACTTTCACAAATCGAATAAAATCTTTCAATTTTTGAAAAAATCATCGTGAACTGCCTGAAAACGAATGCTCTTTTATGGATTTGATATTTTTAGAGTTGAATTGCGTATGACAAGATTTGCGTTGAGATTGATAATTTTGGCGTACCTGATTCCTGAAAAGTTAGTTTGATCAACTACTTCCTGCGCCGCAATTTTTCCCATTTCTATGGTTGGGAATGTTACAGTTGATAAGGGAGGATCGATCTTCTGTGAAATAGGATCATTGTTAAAGCCCATGACTGCCAGATCATGCGGCACGTTCAATCCTGCATTTATGGCATATTGGATAATCCCGACCGCTGCATCGTCATTTTCTGTAAAAACGGCATCGGGTGGTTCTGAAAGATTTAGCAATTGTCCGGCACATTCATAGCCTTCTTTGACATCAAGGGATTCACAGGTAACGATCAGGTTTTCATCCTTTAGTATATTATGATCACTCAGGGCCTTTAAGTACCCTTTGAGTTTTTTTGAACAGGTTTTTTCCATCGGCGTTTCTCCGATGAAAGCAATTCTATGGCACCCCTGATCAATAAGATGTGAGGTAGCCAGATAACCTGCGGTATAATAATCGATTATTATCGCACTGGAATTGTATTTCTCAAGTAAAGGATTCAAAAAAATAATTGGGGTATCGCTATTTATGAAATGCTTAAAGTGGGCCAAATTTGTCGTCTCTTTTGACGGTGAAATAATAAGTCCATCAACATGAGCTTCCAAAAGAGATTTTGCAAAAGTTATTTCATTTTCTAAACAATCGTGCGTTTCCATAATGGTAATGCTAAATCCATTTACACTGGTCACCTGTTCGATTCCACTAATTATGGGTGCGGTTAGGGGGGTGTCGATATGAGGAACAATTAAACCTATGACGCCTAATTTTTGCCTTCGCCATTCGGTTTCAAATACATACCCTCGTAAATCAGCAAGTATTTTGATTTTTCTTTTAGTACTTTTGGAAATGTTTGGGAGGTCTCTTAGCGCCCGTGAAACTGTAGATGGAGAAACATTCAATTCGTGGGCAATATCATAAATAGTAACTTCCTTTTTTATCATATTCAGCAGGATTCAGCGAAATTTATGATGATCCAATTCGTTCATCAATTTGACTGGTAAAATAGATTTTTCAAGTATGGGTAACTTTCAGAAATTGAATTAAAAATTTCATTTTTTAATAGTGAATATTGAAAGACCCATTGTTTGGACATAATTTTTTAGTCCATGAAAAGGATTTAACATTAACCATCATTTTGTATTTTTATAATATTCTTTAAACTTCTGGCAGGATGAGAAACAAAGGGTTAGATAAAGGGTCGGTCTTGAATAGCTTCAAATATCATAATGTCATAATAAATTTTTTTGTAGCTATTTCCTTAGCCATCTTTTCAAGTACTTACGCCTACAATCAAAATTTAAATACCAATTTTTATCAGGTTCAACACGATGAACTATCGGATAAATTTGTTTGGTGCATCGCCAAAGACAGCCAGGGGTTTATGTGGTTTGGAACAACCGATGGTCTCTACCGCTATGACGGTACGAATATTAAAACATATAGACATTTACCAGACGACAGCACAAGCATTTGTCACAATAATATTAGTGATATAATTGAAGACCATCAGGGTAATTTATGGATTGGCACATCTGCAGGAGTTGCGTTATACAACAGGGAATATGATAATTTTATTGATATAAATTCATTTTCATCTAATGAATTTGTAAATGCATATATCACCTGTCTTGGAGCAGATGAAAATGACCACATTTGGGCAGGTACAAGGGGTGGCGGAGTAAACATTTATCATAAGAGATTAAATAAGTTCACTTTTTTTTATGGTGGAAATGATAAAGGTAATTACGTAGCATCTGATCATGTGCTTGATGTGTTAATTGATGGAGGCAAAACATGGGTAGCCTCAAGTGCTGGTTTAAAAGTTTATGATAATAAAACTCTTCAACCTATCTCGGTTAATTTCTTGGAAAGCGCGCCAATTGAAAAAGAAATAACGAATATTATTAAGGATGAAAAAAATAATATTTGGTTATCTACCATCGATGGAGAGGTTTACCTGCTTGAATATCATAACAACAGATACTTATTAGAAAAGAAGGTTAAGATAAAACAAAAAAACGGAGCCCCGTCCTACATTAAGAATTTAGCATTTGAAGGAGCAAATAAACTTTGGATCACCACAAACAGTTCCGGACTAAAATCGTTGGATTTACCCACTAATAATTTAACACATTACCGGGAATCTGAAGGAGACCCCTATAGCATTCCCAGTATTTCTATTCGTTCTCTGTACGTTGATAACCAGGGTCTATTGTGGTTTGGGACTTATAATAAAGGGGTATATTTTCTTGATAAGCAATCGAACAACTTTCAGGTTTTTCAAAAAAATCCCTATAAACACGCAACACTAATGAGTAATTCAGTTAATGGATTTACCATACAGGATAACCGGTACATTTGGATTGCTACAGGGGAAGGTTTAAATAAGTTTGATATAGATAGCAACAGCTTTATTGATGATCCCGTCTTACGTCTATTTACAGATAGTGAAGTTATTGCTGTATTGTATGATTCTCATAATAGAATTTGGGTGGGTACTAAAAATGAAGGTGTCTTTAGTGTCAATCTCACTACCAGGGAAGTTGATCGTTTTAATGTAGTTTCATCAGGAACCGGCAATAATAATGTCTTAACCATCTTTGAAGATAAAAAGAAAAAAATCTGGGTGGGGACTTATGGAAGTGGATTGTTTTACTACAAACCTGATAGCAAACAATTCATTTTGCTAAATGAAAAAGAAAAAAGTAATTACCTGCATGATCGCGCTTTTATCTATTCCATTTTTGAGGATTCGGATAGCACCATTTGGGTTGGAACGGGATATGGTTTATATAGTTTAAAAAGAGCTAAAGGTGATGAATTCAATTATTCAAGCTTTTTTAACGGAGATGTAGCTCCGAACAACTTAAGCAGTTATAGCATTCAGGAAATACATGAGGATTCAAAGGGGAGGTTGTGGTTTGGAACATTTGACAACGGATTAAATTTATGGGTTAGCGAGCAAGAGGGTTTTAGATCAATCCAACCAGAAAATGATGAAACGATCACTTCAATAAGAGGAATCATCGAAGATGATCGTAATAATCTTTGGGTAAGCTCAACAAATGGACTGTATAAATATAACCCCGAAGCGGGAGTTGCTAAACGGTATACTAAGTTAAATGGACTTACTTCTAATAATTTCAACATAAATTCAAACCTTAAGCTCAAATCAGGAAGGGTGTTTTTTGGCGGAAACAATGGATTTATCCTTTTTCATCCTGATAGTGTCACGGATAATCCAAATCCGCCCAAAATGTGGTTGTCTGATTTTAAAATCAACAATCAGGAAGTAGTAATAGGGGATAAGAATTCACCATTGACGAAACATATCGGGCTTACACAGCATGTGTCTCTTTCCTATGCCCAAAGATCATTTTCCATAGATTTTATCGGAATAAATTATGGACTCGCCGCGGAGAATCAATACTGCTATATGCTGGAAGGATTTGATAAGGAATGGAATTGCATCGGCCAAAATCATAATGCAGTCTATACAAACCTAGATCCTGGCAACTATGTTTTCCTGGCTAAGGGGAAAAATAATGATGGGGTATGGTCTGACACACCCGCGAGGCTTGAAATAAGCATTCGTGCCCCACATTGGCGATCCTGGTGGGCAATTTTGATCTATGTCATGGTAATAGCTTCTATTTTATTTATTATTTACAAAATAAGAATTGAAAGACTCAAGATCATGACCCAGCTTAATTTTGAAAAAATGGCGAGGGAAAAAGAACATGAGCTTACACTTTCAAAAACGAGATTCTTTACAAATATTTCGCATGAACTGAGAACTCCGTTAAGTGCCATATTGATCCCTGTAGAAAACCTGGTGTCATCCATCAATATCCCTAAAGAAGCAAGAAAGTCAATGATTGTAGCACATAAAAACCTTCAATATCTGATCCGCCTTGTCAATCAATTGATGGATTTCAGCAAAATGGATAATGCCCAGCTTCGGCTTCAGGTACGTAATGGTGAACTGGTAAATTTTATTTCTGATGTTGCGGCAACGTTTGCCAGCATTAGAAAGAAGAAAAATATTAATCTCACAATAGATTCCAATGAATCTAAAATTAATGGATGGTTTGACAGTGAAAAGATAAAAACCATTCTTTTAAACATTCTTTCTAATGCTTTCAAATTCACTCAAGCAGATGGACAGGTCAGGATAAACATAGAGATAATCAATCAGCAATCAACGCAAGGTAAGTCTACTTTTTCTCGGTTATTAAGCGTAACGGTTATTGATTCTGGTGTAGGAATTAATTCTAACGATCTACCCCGTATTTTTACCAGGTTTTATCAGTCAAAATCTTCGGGTCACAAGGAGAGCCCCGGAACAGGTATCGGACTTTCTCTGGCAAAAGAATTACTTGAATTACATCACGGGTCTATCAACGTTGAAAGTACCGAAAACATAGGCTCTGCTTTTACCGTAATATTTCCGATTGACCGTGAGGCCTATCAGGAGGATGAAATAATTGACACACCCATTGATGTTTTAAATGAAACAGATGTTGAGCATGAAAACATTCAGGAGAGCAATGCTGATTGTGATCAAGAAAGATCCACGATACTGATTGTCGAAGATAATGATGAACTGAGTAAACTACTGGTTACTGAGTTTACCCCGGAATATACTGTGATTGAATCGGTAAATGGACAGGATGGTATCGACAAAGCAGTCGAAAAATCTCCGGATTTAATCATTAGTGATGTAATAATGCCACAAAAAACGGGGTTTGATCTGTGTACAACAATAAAATCAGACCTTAGAACCAGTCATATTCCAGTGATTTTACTTACTGCCAAAGCTGAGATTGACGATCAGGTAGCGGGTGTAGAAAGTGACGCGGATTTGTATATCACGAAACCATTTAGCATCAGATTATTAAAATCACAGGTGAAACAAATTATTATATCAAGGAAAAAATTATATGCTCATTTTAGCCAGGATGCCTATTTATTACCCCATCAGCTCACCAACAATGAGATCGATGAAAAATTTCTTAAGCAGGTTATTGACCTGATCCATGAAAACATTTTAAATGATCAGTTAAACATTGAATCTATCGCGGGGCCTCTCAACCTCAGCAACAGTCAGTTTTATAAGAAAATCAAAGCGCTGACAGGCAAGACTGGAATAGAGTTTATTAGAGATATACGACTCAAATATGCCTTGAAACTAATGGAGACTCGTAAATATACGTTGGCCGAAATAGCTTACCAGGCCGGTTTCAGTTCGCCTTCCTATTTTACAAGAAGCTTTAAAGAACAGTTTGGAAAACCACCTTCTGTTTATAATAGGAATTAAATGTAAGGTTGAATAAAGTGGTTTTCAAAATTTTGTTGATATAAAGGGACAAAAGTGTCATAAGTAATCTTCTCACAAATGCTTCTGAATAAACTCCAGAATAACCTCGTAATCTGACGGAACAGTGCCATGTCCGCCCTCATGCATGTAGTAGCCAAGTGGGTTGTCGATCAGCGCTTCGTCTGCTGAAGGCATTTGATCGGTTTCTAGCCCCTTCTCGCCAAAAAGTTCATAGACCGGTTCTGCGGCAACTGCTGCGAGGAATTCTCCTTTTGGATCTGACCATAGGTCTTCATCGCCTGTTTGAAGTAAGAGCGATCGTGGAGCCATCAATGAAATTAGCATATGTGAGTCGAATGGAAGTTTGTTGGGATCTTCCCCAAACTTCTGGTAATTCACCGCAAACTGGTAATCATACCTCGATGGCGCCGTGATATGGGCAATTGCCTCTCCATAATTTCGACGATTGAGCGCAGCGCCTCCCTGTCCCGAACAGCTGGCAATAACCATGGCGAAACGATCGTCACGGGCGCCTGTCCACAAAACGGTTTTTCCTAGTCTGGAAATGCCGAACAGGGCGACACGGTTGGCATCCACCTGATCATCCGTTTCGAAGTAATCCATAATTCGACTTAATCCCCAGGACCAGGATGCAATGGCGCCCCATTCGTCCGGGTTCCTGTTTTCTATGCCATCCTTTTTGAAAAGAGCCTGGACCCCGTATTGTGCCCCTCCGTCAAAGTCGGGAGAGATATCGCCGTAGTACACCATGGCAATGCCAATTCCCTGATCGGTGAAGGGTTTGATATCAAAACTACCAAACCTGGATTTTTCCGGTGCGGGTTCTTTTTGTTCAAGTTCACGATTCCAAATCGTACCCTGTCTTACTCCTGGATCATCTACCATAGCTGAGTTGGCCGTAAAGTTGATCATCTGCATCACAGGAACCGGACCTTCAGCATCTTTGGGAAGGTAGATCAGGACATCCATGTAATGATCCTGGGAAGCCTTGGAAAAGAAGATCCTAACCTGCTTTCGGATGACCGTTTCATTGTAGGCCAATGTTCCCTTATCAAATACATCATAGGCTGGTTCCGGTATGTTGCTTGGCGCTTGGCCAAATTGATATTCCTTATACATCTCCAGGATTTCCGGCCTTCTCTTCTTCATCCACACATCCTTACTCGTGACTTTCTTTCCATTGTTCAATTTCAATGGATCGGGGAGGGTATAAGTTCCAACTTTGGATTCATCATAATTGACGAGGATGCCGGCGACCGTGTCCGGAGCTTGTGCCAATACGGATGAATGGGTAGCAGCAAATACTGCCAGGATTATGATTGATTTTATAAAATGAATGGACATAGATTCAGGGTTTTTCATTTTCTGTTTCGGGAGATTGTATGATTATTTTAATGGGACCCATAAGTCCGGATTCTTCAACTTCCCATGGACTCCTGAACCTTGGTATGAAACTATCGAGAATTCTTGCATCATCGGTAAGGTTCTGGTCACCGGCCAATCGGTTGGTCCATTGGTTAGTCACATCGATCCGAATTTCGTTTTCATCGGACTGTATCAATTTGCTAATATCAACTTTATAAGGTTCTTTCCACAAAAGTTCTGCTTTTGTCCCGTTGATATACACTTGTGCAAGATCCTTTACTTTTCCAAGATCCAGCCAGATGGTAGCGTTTTCTTTCAGTGTTTTCTTTGAGATTTTGACACTGTTGAGGTAGCTGGCAGTTCCTGAGAAGTATTTAATACCTGTTTCGGAAGATTTCGTCCATGACTGCAGCTCCTGATATTTCGCACTTTCCGACGCTTCCCATCCTTCCGGAAAATGAAGGGTCCAGGGTCCGGTTATTTCTGTTATTGTAGATTCCCGGTAACCTGCGACTTGTTTTTCTTTCTCATTTGTGTCTTTTCTGAAAACGACAAAAACGGCTTCGTACGGATCAAGGTGGATGGGTACCATCGTTCTGGTTTCACCCATCATGTAGGAAGCTTCTTCCATGCTACCATCATCAGCATACCAAAGTCCGGGTTGTTTTCCGCTAAGGCGAAAGCTGAAATTGATGTTTTCCGCAGTGTCTGACTGGTTGGAAATGAAATAGATGTCCGTATCATTTTGTCGCCTATGGATCCAACTGATGTTGGTATTCAATCCACGACTATGGTCGACATCTTTATCAATTTTCATTTCTTTCAAAACATCATTCAAACGCTCTCCCCAAAAAATCCTTCCTTTGCCGACATAACCTTTTGTCCGGCTGATTCCGTCCAGGTCTTTCCAAAGGTCATTGGCCAATTGATGAAACTCTTCCACTGCATCCGGATAACTTTCCAAACCGGGTGTAGTCCTTGGCTTGGGCCCAAATATCGTGGCGCCTTTATTTACCAAACTATAGATCTTCTTCAGTGTTTTCAATGTCATGGTGGATGATTGTGGTAGTACCAAAAGCTGGTAACTCATTCCATCAGGCAATACAATCCTGCCATTGTTGTCCACCGACATGCGATTAATGAGAATGTCTGTATTAACATAATCATAGTCATACCCATCTGGTGGCGAAGGTTCCGGACCATCACCCCAGAACGGCATCGTAGAAGGAGCGCCTTCCTTGAGTAAATAGGCAATATCTGCTACGAACTTTCCCTTCTGAAGCATGAAAGAATTTCGGGCAATGTAGGTCATAAAAGGCGCTGCCTGTTCTGCCCAGGTGATGTTACGGTGGAGGTGGGCACCCACCATCGCATTCCCGGGTTTGGTGTCCAACGGCTGATGGGTCGAGGTATGAAAAACAATCCTGTTTACACCCTGGGTAAACCAGTAATCGCTTACATTTTTTAAAGTTTGTGGTGATTCAAATCCACCGCCGGTAAAAGCTTCGGCAGCTACCAGGGGTTTTCCATAAGCATGAGCGGCAGATGCTGCTCCGCGAACATCGACATGGTACATAGCAGATGGATGGAGGTCCCTCACCCAAAATTCCCCCATGGGTATGTCCACATACTTTTTGCATAAAAGGGCATCTTCCAGAATTTCAAGAGATACTCCTGAGGCCTCACTATATGTTTTTAACCCAATTTCATTAAGGTATTCCGTCATAACGGCATAGAAATTCTCTGCAAACATATCTGCCAGAGTCCTTCGAAAATCCCAAAGAAAGCGGTCGCTCATTTCGGCATTTTCAACAACCTGTCCGGTCAACACCGGGAGATAAGGCAAGAGGCTGTATCCTCTTCTCTTGTGGAATTCTTCCCCCATTTTTTCTGTCCAGTTTTGCATTCCTGCCTCCCAGCTGTCCATCATTACATATTGCAATCGCTCACCAAACAACAGACCAAGCTTGTCCTTGATTGGTTCAATATAATTTTGAATGTACGCCAATGTATGTTCCCTGCTAAGTTTATCCACTTCGTATCCGAGTCCGGCCGGAACAGCCGGACGGTTTTTAGCACCAGTTAATGAATATCCTGCCCGCAAAATGGTCCAGTTCCCTTCCGGGACTTCCCAATTCAGGTTTCCATCTTTGTCCAATTTACCGGTCAGATCGATGATCTTTTCAGGATCAATGGCATTTGATTCAGCGAATTCAGGAGAGTTAACAGAGGAATAGTCGAATAGAAAGCTAAACCCAGCTTTGTCTTCCCATCGATGCACCCGAGCACCACTGTGTAGCTTGAATTCTGTCAGATTAAGCGTATCGGATAAGGTTTCGGGAGGATGTTGGTGCATAACCTGTGCAGGTGAAGGAGGCGCATTTGTAATCTCCAGGCGAAAATATTTTGCTTTTTGTTTGGGAAAAGAATAGGTGCGGACTTTTCCGGGCCGGTATAGCTGTGGGCCGGGAAGTGCAGTAAGTGTCACATATTTTTCCTGATCCATGCTTGCTGAAAGTTGTCCGATAGGAATGCCTTCGCGAGAAGCGATAGAAGCAGCGCGAATTGTTACGGGTTCAGGATATGTAAATTCTATGATGATTTTCCCGGACAAATCATCCACTGGAGCTGAAAGAAAGCTGTTCAGGTCATCATCTAGCAATGCCTTGCTATCGATTATTTTTCCATTTAGGGTCACTTCGGGTTCGATATCATCTAGATCATGTTTATAAACCGAAGTAGGGTAGGCAATAACTGCAAAATCACCATAAAATTCGGGGTCTTCATTTGGCTGACTACTTCGCGACATGTTCCGAATGGGGCCATTTACTGTTGGTGGAGAATCAATTTTCTCTGAAAATGTCTTTGGACCTTCAACGAATGTTTCATTCCAAACGAGTTTTTTCATCGCTTGCCCTGGTTTGACCCAAGGCCCTCCTGCAAGGCTCCATCCTGCAGAGCTGAATACAGCCATTTCGAGGTCGAGGCGTTCTGCTTCTTTAGATGCATGATTGACTGCATCCAGCCATTCGGATGAGCCAAACAAGATCTTTTCTTCTACTTCCTGACCTGTTCCGAAATTCACATCGGCGATTTGAAAACCTCCAATTCCCACGCGATCCATCCACTCCAGATCTTTCGTAATTCCTTCCATGGAGATGTTTCCCCGGGTCCAGTGCCACCAGGTTCGTGGTTTAGCAGAAAAAGGAGGGGTTTGGAAACCTTTTTCGAGAGTACTGTCCATTTGTTGGGCATCTGAATTGCCAGAAAGAAGTACACTAAAACAAAATAGAATTAACCTGGAAAACTTAAAAGAAGGGTATCTCATAGTTTTGTAGTGAATATTATACAGCCAGTATCTACTTTGCAGGTAAATTAGTATAGAACGCAGATAATGCTGATCTTTACGATCAATGATGATGAAATTTAGTTTAAAATTATGTTTTGTTATGTATTAATTTGAAAAGCATCTATTTTTTGAATTCACTTCATTTTTATAAAACGGTTTCTTTGATTGAAATCAATATACTCATTTTTTATCTGCGTATATCTTGCTGATCTGTTTTATCAGCGTTCTATTCATTCAGCTTTGTAGTAACAACGGCCAAACTGTAGGTATAAATTTAATAATTATGACATCGGGCTTCCTGTTTTCTTAATTTTTGTCATACAATTAATAGGGTGGTGTACAAAATAGGATGCAACAGGATTGATAGGCTGTTAATAATTCCTAAGATTGCTATTGCTTAAAACCCTATTCCAAAAACCAAAGAGCAACATCAATCATGGATATAAAATACACCCACCCCAGTGTTCAGATCTCGGAAGTTCTGAAGCAGATTTACACTTCACGCCTCACGACCACCTCAGGTGGTAATATCTCAATGAAAGGTGATCACGATAATGTCTGGATCACACCTGCTGCTGTCGACAAAGGAAGCCTGACCGACAAGGATATTGTGAAAGTGAAGCCGGACGGAGCAACCGAAGGATTGCACAGGCCTTCCAGTGAGCTACCCTTTCACCAGGCGATTTATAAAAAAAGACCGGATATAGGAGCGGTAATCCATGCACATCCACCGGCATTGGTTTCATTCAGCATTGTCAGACAATTGCCGGACACATCCATCATTCCCCAGGCGGAATACCTGTGTGGCAAAGTGGGGTATGCTCCCTACAAGTTGCCGGGAAGCGAAGAATTAGGGAAAAGTATCGCTGATGAGTTTGAGAAAGGATACAATGCCATCATCATGGAAAATCACGGAACAGTCGTAGGAGGGAAGGACCTGATGGAGGCATTTATGCGTTTTGAAACATTAGAGTTCTGTGCCCGGACCATTATTCGCGCTAAGATACTGGGAGATGTTCATGGGCTGGATGACGAAAAGATCAGGGCTTTTGAACACCGGGACAATATGCTTCCTGAATTTGAAAGTGAAGAGCATAGCGCCGAAGAAAGGAAGATCAGACACCAGGTTTGCGATGTCATCAGGCGGGCCTGTGACCAAAGGTTGATGATCAGCTCGTACGGCACCATATCGGCAAGGATCAACGAAAATGAATTTATCATCAATCCCACCAACTTCAACAGGAGGTATGTCGAACTCCGCGATCTGGTGAAGATCAAAAACGGTCAGCGGGAGAAGGGGAAAACCCCAAGCCGGGCTGTGAAACTCCATCAGAATATTTATCGCAATCATCCTGAGGTCAACTGCATTATCTCTACGCAGTCACCAAATGTGACTGCATTTTGTGTGGCAAATAAAAAGCTGGATACACGGACCATACCGGAAAGTTACATTTTATTGGAAGATATTCCCTTGATGGATTTTGGAAGCCAGTTCAGTGAAGGGGAGGAAATTGTCAAAGTATTGGGCAAGCATGTTCCCATTGCATTACTGAAAAATGATTCGATTTTAGTCACCGGTAAGTCGATCCTGGAAACATTTGACCGGTTGGAAGTTGCAGAATTCAGTGCCGCGTCCCTCATTGATAGCATGGGAATCGGCAGCCTGAGTCCCATAAAAGATACGGAACTGGAAGAGCTGAAAAGCAAATTTTTAAAGGATTGAGGATGTTAAAAATTGAAGAATGTTATGGAACAAATTTGCCTTATTTCGCAGCAGGAAAATAGTACTTAATATTGGGAAGTCTTGTATTATTGAATTTTGGCCATTAAAAAATGATGTTTTTAAATGAACATTCCCCTTACCCCTTTCAAAAGGGGATTTATGGTATTTTTTAATGGCTCGATTCTTAGAGGAGTTTTACGTACTTGGCGGCCGGAATTATTTATTCTATATTCGATTGATCAAAACAAATACGAATCGATTTTAAACCTAAAAATAAATCATCAGGAATGATATTAGATAAATTTAACCTTTCAGGAAAAACAGCATTAGTAACCGGATGTAAACGAGGAATAGGGTTCGCAATGGCCGAGGCATTGGCCGAAGCTGGCGCAGACATCATCGGCGTTTCGGCATCTTTGGAATCCTCAGGCTCTCATATTGAGGAGGCTGTTAACAAACTGGGACGAAATTTCAAAGCCTATCGCTGTGATTTCAGCAATCGAAAATCACTATATAGTTTTATTGAGCTCTTCAAGTCGGAAAATTCCACTCCTGATATCCTGGTAAACAATGCCGGAACCATCTTACGAAAACCAGCTGCCGAACATCCCGACGATTACTGGGACAAGGTAATCGAAGTGAATCAAAATGCACAATTCATATTGTCACGGGAGATCGGGAAAGATATGATTTCCAGGGGCAGTGGAAAGATCATCTTTACTGCTTCACTGCTGACTTTCCAGGGAGGGATCACCGTTCCGGGATATGCAGCCTCCAAGGGAGCAATTGGTCAATTAACCATGGCCTTATCAAATGAATGGGCATCCAAAGGCGTACAGGTCAATGCGATCGCGCCGGGCTACATCTCGACAGACAATACGGAAGCTTTGCGTAATGATCCTGAAAGAAGCAAGTCTATCCTGGGCAGAATCCCTGCAGGACGATGGGGAGAGCCCGAAGACTTCAAGGGACCGGTTGTTTTTCTGGCATCACCGGCTTCAGACTACATGTCCGGCACGACCATGCTGGTCGATGGCGGATGGATGGGACGATAATCTTGCACTGTCCATTTTCTTTTGTTTAAGGGGGTGAAATTTGGTTTTAGCTGGGTCTGCTATTGCGATCCTGCGATTGATTTCAAATAAAATAAATCACCTGTTTCTTATTTATATGTGTGTATTGATGTATACCCGGGGTCTCTTGTGAAGACCCCGCTAATACACAGGGTTTACCTATTGTAAACCATAGATCGCCATACTGTAGATAAATTCAAGGTCTTTGTCTTTTATCGGCACATTCCAACCCCAGGTACGAATTGAAACAAATCCGGAACCCGGCCTGGTGTGAAAACTCTTTTTCCAAAGACTAATCCTCCCATATTCATCATATGCAAACGGAATAATTTCATCATCCGGAGAAACGGTGGAATTGGTAGTTGTTATCCATGGAGGCAAACCCCAATCGAGGCCCTCTTGTGTGACTTTACTATAATAGTTACCCGATTCACGTGGGGAATTAAAATCAACTTCTAAAAGCTGTGATCCAACTGATGCATCGCGTTTGAAATTACCCGATTGATCAGGTTCATAAAAATTGGGGATATCTCCCATCCAGACAATCTTCCCACCGGATTCCAGGTATTTTCTGATCATCCCTTCACCGGGTACATCACCAACCATATTAGATGGAATTAGTGGAAGAGAAAATACCACCACACTGGGGTTCCCATCATTGATCCTGTCATTCAGAAAAGTGAAAAGGCCTGCGGAATCGAGGCGTTCAAATCCCCTTTCACACAGGTAAGGGGTCAGCTTTGGATCTACCACAAGGAACCTGGCATTTCCCCTGATCGTCAACGGTTGATAAACGGCTTTGTAGGCGTTTTCTCCTTCTTCCAAAGCATAAAAACATCCGTCATCACTTCCGAAATAGAGTATGCCGGAATCTTCGAATGCCGGTGAAAAAATTTCGCTTCCGATTGCATATTCCCAAATCTTTTCGCCTGTATATTTATCAAACCGGTACATATTCCCATCGGCAGAACCAACATAAAGCCCGGAGTCCAGTATTAATGGTTTGGCATAATTATGGGCGCCGGCCTGATATTTCCAGATTTCCTTTCCCGTTGAGAGATCAATGGCACAGATGAGGTTGTTGGTAGACCATCCAACATACACGCTGTTGTCAGAAACCGTGGTAGCCATCGCCCATGTGGTGCCATAGGTAAAGCTCCACTTTTCCAGATGCGAATCCAGGTTAACAGCATACACATTTCCATCTCGCGAACCGAACACAAGCAGGTTGTCTTTGATGATCGCTTGGGTGTTGATGGAATTTCGGTCAAATCCGAATTGTTGAGGATCGTACGTAGCACCACGGGTTTCAAACTTCCAGAGCAAACTTCCGCTTTGAACATCCAGTGCATATACATAGCCGTCATTGCTGGGTTGGTAAATGACTCCATCTTTGATCAATGGAGTTGCCCTTATTCTCCCCTGCGTTCTAAACTTCCATTCGAGTTTCCCCTTTCCCTTGTCCAAAGCATATAAATATCCATCCCCCGAACCGATAAAAACCATGTCTTGTGAAACCAACGGAGCTGCGGAAAAGTACTCCCAGCCGGCTGTCTCGTCGGGCAAAATGGGTTCCGTTTTATATTTCCAATTGAGGCTTCCGGAAGTGATGTTGATGGCGTACAGGTAATTATCCCGGCTGGCAACGTAGACAGAAGATCCATCAATCGTTGGTGATCCTGTCAAAGCGCCCTGCGTTTGAAATTTCCAGGTAAGACTTCCGTCCAATTTGTTCACTGCATATAGCGATCCATCGGCGCTTCCGAAAAAGATCTTATCGTTGTGAAGTGCCCCACCACTTCGTATGGGACCCTGGGTTTTAAATTTCCATCTTACTTTGGGATTGTCAATTCCGTAGGATTGGGAAAAAGAAGTTGAAAGGATAAACAGCAGTACAAAAGGTAAGCATTTCATGAGCCTTGGGTTTAAAATGTAGTTAATTCAGCGAGGTAATCCGGATGTCTTCAGATCGAAAAAAGGAAATCACTTTTAACGTTGAGATTGAAGAAATTTTGACTTGAATTATACAATTATTCTCTTCCGATAGCTATCGGAAAGAGGAGATTCAGAGGTGTGTTATATAAAAACCACATAATTCAAGTCAAAATTTGAGTTTTCACAACTTACATAAGTTGAGTTTTCATCGACTCACATAAGTTGAGTTTTTTAATGGGTGAAATTCTTAAAAGCGATTTCCCTGATATTGGCGGAAGAGTAGAATGACCATCCTATCCAATCATCAGGATTACTTTAAAGCGTAAGAAGTGAAATTTTAGGAATCTAAAGTTGTTCAAAAGTGTTCAAGCTTATTCAAAGCCATTCACATTTGGTTGCTCATTGAAGGGATGACGTGTTTTGGTCAAAATTATCCTCGTATAAAATCTGGCCGTCAGTTGACGACAGCCTTACATAATTAACACTACCGGTTCCCTGAAATCGAAAAAGTAATCCTTTCAATTCCTTCGGATTAAAATCCAGGTTTAACTCTACAGCCTTTTCGTCATTGATAAAGATCCTGCCCTTTCTGTCTTTCACCTCGTACCGGACCCTTACCCAATTACTCAGATCACATCCCAAAGCTGATACGTCTTCCCTTATCCCATCGACATCCAGCATTTTCAAATTGGAGACACAGCCTTTTATGGAAAGAGGAAGAATAAGAACTCCACCTGCGAGCCGGATATGGATTTCCGTATTCTGACAAATTCCCGATCCTTTCTTAAAGTCATTTTTAATTTCGGTCTCCAAAATAAAATTGTCACTTTTCAGACCTCCGAAATTACGAACGTTATAAAACTCCACCCATGGCGTTTCCGGCTGTAGCTCTATGGAATTCTCTTTGATCTTATGAATGGGCAAGTGCATCACACCCTCATTAAAAATATCTTTCTTCTCATAGTATACTGGTACGTTAGGTTGTACTACGAGAGGAAGCCACCCCTCTGTCTGTATGTATACGCTGTCTTCCTTAACAATCTGATCATTCACCACCAGTTTGGCCAGAAAAAATCCGGGGTAATAGTAAATAGAAGTTGCCGTGTTTTCTTCCTTCCGGATCCGTTGTCTCAGGTCCTTGTTCCAGGACTGCTGAATAAACAGGGAATCTTCATCCCTTGCGGCGGAAGCATTGTATTTGAAAATGACAGAATTAGGGACTCCTACCGAAACAACACGTCTGCTTTCAAAGGAAAAATTCTCAAAGAAAAGATCTTCCTTGTTTTCCAATGATGATTTTTGGTTGAAATATAAGAATGAAGAGGTAATGGCAATAATTCCAAGTGCAAGTGCCCAATACCAGGACTTCCATTGCTGTTTGTAGCTTTTCTTACTGGAGAAATCACGTTGTTCGGTTAAATTGTTAAATCCTTTGGCTTTTGTGGTGAGACTTTCATCTTCAGCTTCCTTGTTGTTAAGTTTAAAAACCCTCCAGTTATCGAATCCGATAAATCGAGCCAGGGTATCCAGCGTAGTTACTGTGGGTTTGCTGGTATATTTTACTTTTCCCCATATACGTTTCAACGTTGCTGTGCTCAGCCTTACACCGGTTGCCTCATCAATAACATCGCTGAGTTTTTCAAAATCCTGATGGGTCCAGATCTCGCTTCCTCCCCATCCGAGTTTTGCCTCGATACGTTTTTTACACTTTTCCAGTAATTGATCATCCATTTCCATGGGAACAGAAGAAAGTTATTATCAATTGCAGCAATAAATTAACGTCATTTCGACATAGTATCAATTGAAAATCAATTATTTATGTTTATTCAATAGGATTTCCCCTTTTTTATACTTTGTGACTTTGAGCCTTTGTAGCATTAATTTTTCTTCTCATGAAGACGCGAATACTCTAAGTATCAGCAAGTTGAATTCTTAATTATATATGCTTCATACCTCGAACTCACATACATTTCTCGAGAGGGATGCAATGCTATTAAGTTAAGACAATACTATTTCCCTCTCTTGGAGAGGGTTAGGGAGAGGTCGTAAAAACCCTTCTTAACTTAATAGTATTGGAGAGGGGCGAAGGGGTGTGTTTTTAAAAAATTCGACTTTTTGCAAATACGTTAGACCATACTTGACACAACACTAGGAGGCAATGTCGATAGGAGGAGAGTACTTATTTTTAAAATCAAAAATCCTCTCTGAAGCACCATTTTTTTGCAACTGATCTAATTTATCTACTGCTTCTGCCAAGGTTGGAACGGTGCCTTTCGGAACCCACCACATGGCCGTGGAGGGCTGCTCCAGTTTTTGGAACCACTCTTTTCTTCTGCGAAGAAACTCAGCATGCATGGTCCGGAATACAAAATTCTCGAGGGATTTAACATCTTTCCAGATGGAATAATTGACGATGATCTGTTCATTGTCATAGGGATTAAGGTGAGTGGCATTGTTGCTGTCATCTTTCAGTCGCCAGACAAACCCTTCACTTTTTTCCGCAAGGGAATTAATAGGTTCCAGGTTATCTACGAACTCCTTCATCATGGGATCGTCGATGTTGGTGCCTTTCATACGGGCAATGTTGATTTGTGCGAGATGGTATTCAGTCATTTAACAGGTTTAATTTTAAGGTTTTGGAATCAGAAGTTTAGTAAGCAAAACAGAGTAGTCGAGTTGCTCATCGTTTTAATTACTAAAACATTCAGACGTTCATCATCCGAATGTGTTGCATCCCTGAGATTAATAATCCTTTATCAGGTCAACATTGAGGTAGTTTCTGAGGGATATCTGAAGTTAGTAAATGCCTCGCTTTTAGCTATGATCAATGGTTATCGTTTTTTTCTGCCATTCGGTCTCCTCAGAATGTTCATGAAAAATAACCTCGTTATCATCCGGTTTCTCAAGCAACTTAATCCAGTGTTTAGCACAATGGATTACAGAAATTGATTAACTTAACTTGCAATGATACCCTTTTGTTGTTAAGAAAAATAAAATAAAAAACTGTCATTAAAATAGAGGTAAACCAATGTATGTGCTTAAAGAATCTACTACTTCCAAAAGAATCCATTTTGTAATAGCAATTCTGACCGGAGCTGCTACTTTATTTTTTTCCTGTAGTCAAATAGAAAATTATCCCATTGAACCTGATACTTTTGGATCCGGCAACGTTAAGTGGCAGGAATCATTGACCCCTGACGGATGGACAATGGTAACAAATGAAGAAGGGACGACCCTCGGATATTCAAAGAGTTCCGGACTTCAACTTATTCAGGTAGACGGATTTGCATTCAAAGACCTCAATCGTAATAATCTTTTAGACCAATTTGAAGACTGGCGTGTTGATTTCGAAACAAGAGCGAGTACCATGGTGGATGAGATCCCGGTCGAGCAGATGATGGGCATGAAGATGAATCCTTTTGGTAGCTGGACAGTGAATCCTGATACACTTGATACCATCATGAAGACTTCCCTGGACTTAGGTTACAGACAGTTGAGAGCGCCCCGGGGTGGTTCAACTGATAACAGGACAAAAGTTAATTGGAACAACATGGTTCAGGCGTACATTGAGGGTCTTGACAGTATTGTATGTATTCCAGCGGTCTGGATCGATGATCCCAGATCAGGAGATGTTTCCAACTGGCCAGGCAATCTTGGTTTGGCGGCCACCTTTGACCCTGCAATCGGTGCTCAATACGGTAGAATGATGTCAGAAGAGTGGCGGGTTATGGGCATCTCCATGCAGGTAGCAACTCAAATGGATCTGGCAACAGAACCGCGGTGGAGACGCATTCCCGGTACATTCGGAGAAGACCCTGCCCTGTCAATGGATATGGCCCAGGCAGTAATCAATGGGTGGCAATCTACCTATGACGATGAAGGAAATGATCTGGGATGGGGCAAACACAGTGTAAACAACCAGATGAAACACTTTCCGGGAGATGGGGCAGCCGAAGGTGGTCGCGAATCGCATACTCGTGATGGGGAATATAATGTATTCCCTGGTGGTCAGTTTTTCACTCATGTACTGCCATTCATTGCCTGCATGAACTTGCCGGGGAAAACCAAAACGGTAACTGCTGCTATGACGAACTATTCCATCGGTCTGGAAGCAGATGGATCGCCGGTTGGCGGTGAACGTTTAGGTACCAGCTTTAGTCCATACAAAATCAATCAATTATTGAGAGATAAGTATGGTTGGGATGGTTATATCCTGACGGACTTTGGTATTCTTACCAGCAAGAATTATGGGGTTGAAAATTTAACGATGGTTGAAAAGATGTTGGCTACCCTCGAAGCTGGATGTGATGCTTTTGGTGGTGAGGGCAGTGACGGACAGGAAAGTGTAGATTTAGCGATGGAGGCGTACGAGCTTGGTGTTACGAGTCTAGGTCAAACAGAAATGGATGAAATCATGAAGAAATCGACAGAGAGGATACTAAGAACCCACTTCAATATCGGTATTGTCGACAATCCCTACCTCAATCTCGAAGAGGCCGAGACCGTCGCTAACAATGCAGAGCACAATGCCGCAGGACACCAGGCCTATCTCAAATCCATCGTGATGCTCAAGAACAGTAACGGAATGATTCACGAGGCATCGACGGAAGGCGAAAAGCCCAGGGTATATATCCCCAGGGTATATGTAGCGGCAACCGGTGGGTGGAGGAGAACACCGGCATCTGCTGAGCCAGGATTCGATCTCGAAATAGCAAGAGAATATTACGATGTGCTAACGGATAAACTAGCCGATACATTCACTGGTCCCGCTGATGGGGAAGGTAATCCTACGCTGGTTCCTGATGATATCATACGCGCCCCCAAAGAAGAAATTGCCCAATGTGATTTTGCGCTTGTCAGGATATCAAACCCTAAAAATGGTAACCCAACTTTTATGGAATCCGGAGGCATGAGGGATGGCGGTCCGGGATCTGTAGGAAGTATAACAGATCGGGAGGAATTTACCTACCTTCCCATTTCCTTACAATATCGTCCATATACCGCTGACTCAGAGTTTGTTCGCCGGGAGTCTATAGGTGGCGATATGATCGAAGTGACAGAAAATGATACGGAGAAACTGGTAAAGGAGAATCGTTCCTATTTTGGCCAGACAGGGATCATTACGAATGAAAGCCACCTGGACCTGGTGCTGAACACCGTCTCTGCGGTAAACAAAGTTATTGTTGTGTTAGACGTAGCGAACCCGATGGTTTTCGGGGAATTCGAAAGTGAAGTGGATGCAATCCTGGTTGGATTTGGGGGTAACAGGTCGGACAATGTGCCCGACAAAGCCTTTCTCGAAGTTATTACCGGTCAGGTAGAACCCTCCGGGCTATTGCCAATTCAAATGCCAACCAATATGGAGACCGTGGAGGCGCAATTGGAAGATGTGCCCCGGGATATGGAATGTTATATGGACAGCGATGGCAATACCTACGATTTTGCCTATGGATTGAATTGGTCAGGTGCGATAAAAGATGACCGAACAGCAAAATATAATATTCCGCCAATTGTAGGGGAGGCGCCTGAATAAACTTGAACCTTGTCATTCGATTCAATCGTTAAAATGTTCTAGATCAGAATTTTGGCTTATAATTCTCGTATTTAACGATGACCATCGCGAATTGCGAATATACTCGCCCATTAATATGATGAGTGATTGCTGTCTTTTTTCTGCCATTCGGTCTCCTCACCGTGTTCATGAAAAATCACTTTGTTTTCATCAAATATCAGCTTGGTGTTAAATGTTTTGACCAGGAAAACATTTTCAGATTGTGCATACAGCCTGAAGGGTGGAAGTCCCTGGATGGTCAACATCAATTCATGATCATTTTGTAGCGATAGGTCTGCTTTTTTTCCCTTGTAAGTATACATACCTACCCAATTTTCAAGTTGTTCTTTTGTCAGGGGCAGGTCTTTGACAGGTACCCAGAGATCGTAAGGTTCGTCTAATGCCAGGGAAGAAAGACCCATAGCAATTGGCCAGCAATCAATTCCATAATTTCCATAATTTGAAAGCAGAATGATCAAAACCTTCTCCTTTGGATAATAAATGAATTCACTCGAATATCCCGGATAACCGCCCGGGTGTCTCACATATTTATGATCGAAATATTTTCCCAGTCGCCAGGCATATCCAAATTGGGTCAATTGACGCTTTAATGCAGCATCCCATGTCTTTTTGTTCAGAATTTTGTGGTCGGAGAGGGCCAATCCCCATTGATAAAGATCATCCACTGTGCTGTAAATGGATCCTGCTGAATAAGCATAAGTTGAATCAAAAAAATGATATGCCGTCTTAGTTGAATCCGTCCAGAATTGGAGGCCTGTGGCGGTTAATGAATCAGGCAAACCCAGGTAGTCAAACCCGGAATGTACCATCCCAAGAGGTTCAAATATGCGTTCCCGAACGACTGTTTCGTAAGGCTTTCCGGTAATTTTCTCAATAATCATTCCAAGCAAATAAAAGCCTGAGTTATTGTAAACACTGTATTTGTAAGGCCCCTCGTTTCCTGAATTTTCCTTGATGAAGTCGTACCAGGATATCTTGTCAGTTGGTTGATTGGTGTAAATCGAATCTTCAATGTCTATGGCATCTGTATAATTGAAGATCCCTGATGAATGCGTCAGCAAATGTTTTATTTCGATATTTTCTCCATTAGGAAAATCGGGTAGCCAGGTACTGATGGGCATGTCGAGCGATAACTGTCCTTCTTCCATCAAGTCGAGTATTACAGCCGCAGTAAAGGTTTTGGTGATGCTAAGAATAGGAAATCGGGTGTTTACATCGCATTCCTGGTTGCGTTCAAAATGGCATAAGCCGATCGCATCCTTATAAATGATTTCCCCTTCTTTTGCAACCAATACTGCGCCCTGGAAGCGATGAGCATCATAAGCGGATTGAATGTATTCCTTAAACTTATCGTATGATGGTTTATTTTGAGCTAATAAGGGTTTGCAGAAGAAGGACAGCGCCAAAAGCGGAATCACTACTTTTTTCATTTATTGAGAATTTAAGGAAAAGTGTTTTGCCAAAAATAGGTTTTTTTGATGGTTTTTTGAGTTTGGGTTTGATCGATCAAATGACAATGCTATGCGGAAGATGGTTAGTGCCTTAGCAGGGTCTGCCATGGCGACCCTGCTATGCTATAAATCAATGTGCATGATAATATTTTGGTTTAAATTGGGGAAACAACCAGCTTTATTGCTTTCAACTAGCTAAAATTTAGAAGACTTAAACCTCAATATCATATTCCATCCTTTTGGCGGTGTATTGGGCTACTTCCGAATCAAACAATCTCTTGATCAGATGAAAGGACATGTTTATACCGGCTGAAATTCCCCCGGATGTGAGCACGTTCCCTTCATCCACAAATTTGACACCCCGTATGACGTTAACTTTTGGGTATTCACGTTCTAAGCGATCCAGATCCATCCAATGCGTAGTGGCGTTTTTGTCATCTAATATTCCACATTCTGCCAATAGCAGGGCTCCGGTGCAGACGGATGCTAAAATCCGGACTTTATCATGCTGAGCTTTTATCCATGTCAAAGCCTTTTCATTCTTTATTTCAACCTCTTCCGCTCCGTATCCTCCCGGTATGATGAGCATATCCAACTTCGGATGATTGGAAAAATTATATTTTGGGACAACCTGAAATCCATTTCTTGCAATGGTTGCGCTTCCATTTTCGCTGATCAGGGAAACATTAAATAACTTCCGGTCATTCTTTTTTGCCAATGAAAATACTTCAAATGGCCCGGAAAAATCCAGCACATCAGCTTCATTAAATACGAATATTCCTACTTCAATTTTTTCTTTCATTTTTTAAAATGTCAGGGGTTATTAGTGGCGGTTCACAGGACATAATTATGTTTGATGCAAACATACCATCATCTAATGGACCATATGGGACAACAAGGGGAGTTTTCAGGACAAATTCTAAATGGAGTTCTTTTGTAGCAGGCTTCTCAGCTGCCTGGAATTGGTGTAACCGCACAATTTCGCCACGTGGTCCATTTTGTAACCCGTGTTTTTCATCAGGCTTTTTGCCTTCTCCAGTCTGACCTTGTTCCGATAGTCCGTAAGGGTGATTCCCGTTTTTTCTTTAAAAATACGGGTAAGGTTACGGGGACTGGTATGGACCCTGTCAGCTAAGGCTTCGATGCTGGTTTTCTTGTCGATGTTTTGGACGATCCAATCCTGAATAGCATGCACTTTTTCATCCTGATGTGAACGGAATTGCATGTAGATGCTCAACTGTTGCTCTCCTCCATCCCTACGGATATAAACAACCAACTCACGAGCTAATTTGGCCGCCAGTTCACTACCATGTTGCTCTTCGATCAGGTATAGGGCAAGGTCAACGCCAGTGGTAAAACCTGCGCTGGTGTAGATGTTTTGGTCTGCGATAAATAGGACATTTTTTTTGACCAGGAGTTTCGGGAACTGCTTTTCCAATTGATCGGTCAGGGCCCAGTGAGTAGTACATGATCTATGATCCAGTAGCCCTGATTCAGCCAGCATGAAAGCACCACTGCATATGGAACAAATTTTTGCACCCCGTTCATGGGCAGTTTTTAGCCAACGGAAAAAATGTTGAAATTCTTCTCCGGCAGATACTGGTGATTTACTTCCCGGGACACAAACAATATCATTCTCACTGGGTAAAAACAGTTGGAAGTCTTTCAGGTTGGAAAACTCTAATCCCGAAGAGGTCATTACCCTGGGCTGCGTGGAAAGATACTCTATCTCATATTCAAGACCATATTGCGAAGATTCCTGAAAGACCTGCAACATTCCACTCAGATCAAGCAAATGGACATTTTCTGTTATGAAAAAATAAAGGGTTCGGGACATGTCGATCAGGTTATAAATATTTTGCCTATGCTTGGACTACCATAGAGCCCCTTTGTCTCAGCGGTGGTCTGCCCTGTCGATCCATTAGCCCAGAACATAAACCACATGAGTTTGAAATACGGTGGGGTTATTCGTTCGAGGCTGGTTAAGGCGCTTCTTCAACAGTTACCTCTAAATTAGTGAATTCAAACTTACCTTTGCTTTTGTAACCTTCAACGACAAATGATACTTCATCCAGTTTGCCTAGCGGCATTCCCAGGGACTCCCATTTGTCAAAATGGGCAGAAACATCAATCGTTCCACTATTTCTTGTATCCCGTCGAATACTGAAGTATTGCTGAAAGGTAGTCATCCCAACAATGGAAGGTTGGTTGACACGGGTGTTTTCATATATGTCGTAAATGCTGCCATCAACTTCAATAGTGCCTTTTAAGGTTGACCCCTCCGCCATGGATGGAATCCAGTCGCGCCAGTCCTCTACAATGTAGTATTCTATCAGCGGATCAACTGTCCAGCCATAAACGGACAAGTATGACATTCCTGAATTTTTGACAGGATTATATTGACAATTATACGTAGTGGAGAATCTGCCTATTTCCTGATGATGCCGGGAAGTATCGTAGTCGAGACCGCGACGAGCCAGGTAGTTCAGAATCCCATTCCATTCGCCACTGAATAAAGCACCCTCCCCAATGGTCATGCAGGCCTTGCCCTGTGAGTTTTGATTCCACAGTTCATAGCGATAACCATCTTCCAGGCCGGTTACCTGATCAGAACCATCCTGAAGACAAAAGGTCTGTGCATGGGCAGTTTGCATGCCGGCAACTAATACAATAACAATGAACAACATATTCAGTTTTATTAACAGGGAAATATTTTTCTTTTCCATGACCAGGGATTTTTGATTTTAAATTTACTGATTCAAGAGGGCCTGCCTTGACGACCCTGCTAAAAATTGCAACACAATAATGTATTTTGGCTTAAATTAAGAAAAATTACTTTCTTCCTTGTTGAAATCCGTACGGGGATTAGTGAAATCGCTTTTAAGATTTTTATGCAACAAAATAAAACTTAACTAATGTGTGTCGACAGAAAACTCAAATTTTGATCTGAATTATGCCAATATTCTCCTCTTGCCTGTCCTCCGTACAAGACTTTAGCAGACGGGAAGAGGATATCTTGTCTTAGCGGGGTCTGCCAAAGCGACCCCGCGATAATTCACAACTCATTATAATGTTTCGGTTCAAAATGAAAAACTTCACCAATTTCATAAAAACCAGCACTGCTATGAGGATACTTAGCATAATCCTCAACAAGGGTCCATTTTCCCGATACAGGATTCTTATGAATATAATCCAGCTTTTGAAAGAAAAATTCTTCGGTATATATTGCTTTAGCATCAAATGAACTCTCAAATGCCTTATGCTTTTGACCTTTTGCAATTTCTCTCTTAGTCAATCCCTTCCGTAGTAAAGCTAATAGATCAAGACGCTCAGTACTTTTTAGCCTTCTGATGATTTCATAGGCAATAATCCGTTTCGCATTCCCTATGATCTTGTTTAAATCAAAATCAGAAGTTGGAAAATATAGAATAGCATGTACGTGATTTGGCATAATAACAAATGCAACTACATCAATATTTTTACTTTCTTTCAGATAAGTAAACCACTTATAAACATTTTCATGCGCATTTGTTATTTCAATGAGATTTAACCATTGATAGCACGTGAATGTAATAAAATAGAGTGGTTCAGAGGAATGATTTAATTTGATTGCCATTTTAAATTTGTTAACACGTGGGGTCTCTTGTGAAGACCCCACTTAGACGCCAGGGTCTACCATAAAGCCTTTTGTCTTAGCGGGGTCTGCCCTGGCGACCCCGCGATAGATCACGATTCTGTATAATATTTTGGTTTAAAATAAGAAAAATTATCTGCTTCCTTGTTAATATCCGGATGGTGATGAATACGTGGGTCTCTTGTGAAGACTTTAACAAATAGTATCTGTCATTTCCTGTGAATACCAGGTCCCTGACAAAGACCCCTCTAAGACAGTAGGCGTTCATTGGGATAAATTATACGAGTGAAAAGAAAAATCTTTTTATAATTATGGGAATCATTCGTGCACTAATTGGAAGAAAATCAAATGAACAATACGCTAGTGTCGTGTCAAGCATACTGAGACGCTTAGGTTTGCAAAAAGTCAACCATTATTCCCATCTCGAGAGGGGCGAAGGGGCGTGTTTTTCAAAAAATTCGACTTTTTGCAAATACGTAAGATCATACTTGACACAACACTGGATGAGGCACGAATTGGAGTAAAACATTCTGTTAATTTCAGAATGATTAACTATTACAAATTTAATGGGTCAACTATTTTATAACTTTTGAATCACTATGAAAAAAACAACCTTTTTATCATTGGTAGCACTTCTATTTTTAGCATGTAATGATGCTTTCAGTCAGGATTTGAAACTCAATGATCTGGAATATTTTGAGGCACAAGGAGTCAATGTCCTGGTGTACAGCAACCTTTTTACCGGAGGCTTTAACGATGAAAAGAACGCCGGCATTGAGTTGATCCACCATGGTGTCAGAACCGCCCAAGGTGGGGCAGTGAGACTTTCCAACACACCCGAGCAGTGGGACCTGGTCCCGGACATATCTACCCGAAAAGTTGACAGCATCGCTCATACCATTGAGGCTACACTACGATATGAAGACTACGATTTTGAGTCGCGGGTGATTGTCTCGGCTAAGGGTAAGGGTGTGGAAATTTCCGTTTACCTGGATCAACCTGTCCCTGAAGAATTGGAAGGGGATGCCGGATTTAACCTGGAGTTTCTCCCCTCTCAATACTGGGGAAAGACTTATCTGATGGATGGGCGCCCCAATCTGTTTCCGCGCTATGCCGTTAGCAACACCATTACCAAGCCCAACAGTGAAAAATTAAAACAATTTAAAGGCTACGTCACCTCCGACGACCGGGGAACGGGCAGGTTTATCGACCCTCTTCCACTTGAAACCGGCCATACCATGATACTTGCACCCGATGATCCCGAAAGGATGGTGAAAATCACTTCTTCAGATGCCGATCTAATGCTGTTTGACGGTCGTATCTTAGCCCAAAATGGCTGGTATGTAGTTCGCAGTTTGTTACCGGCAGGAAAGACCGGAAAGGTGTTAACCTGGACCGTCGAACCCCATGCCATTGATGGATGGATAAGAGAGCCCAACATCGGTTTCTCCCAGGTGGGCTACCTCCCTTCGCAACCAAAAGTATCGGTTATTGAACTCGACAAGAACGATCAACCGCTTACAACAGCATCAATCCATAAAATAAACGAGAACGGTACAACGACCGAAGTATTCAGTGGCGATACCGAAAACTGGGGCAACTATTATAAATATCACTATGTGAAATTCGACTTCTCTTCCGTTAACACGCCCGGTATTTACTACATTCAGTATGGCAATTTAAAAACCAATCATTTTTTAATTGGCAGTAATGTTTACGATCACATCACTGATGCCACCAATGATGTTTGGATCCCCATACATATGAACCACATGTTCGTCAATGAGGCATACAGGGTGTGGCACGGCGAGCCTTTTAAAGAAGGTTATCTCCAGGCGCCACCCAACACCGATCACTTTGACCTCCATAGTCAGGGTCCCACAACCGATACAAAATATGAAGCGCTTAAAACCATTCCCGGTTTAAACATAGGCGGCTATTTCGATGCCGGGGATTTTGACATCGAAACAGGGTCAAACATTTTCGTTGTTGACAACCTGGTGCAGGCCTGGGAGTACTTTAAACCACAACGTGATCAAACGTTCGTTGATGAGGAGCAACGCTATGTGGACCTTCACCGCCCGGATGGCACACCTGATTTATTGCAGTACATCGAACACGGAACCATGAACCTGGTCGCCCAGGCGGAGATACTCGGCCACATGGCACAAACGCTATCCAACGCCGTTCTCGACAATTACCATCACCTGGGTGATGCCGCATCCATCACAGATGGCCTTCCCTATAATCCTGAACTTGGCCCCTACGAAATAGCGCCCGATGGTCTTTCGAGTGGCGTGAAAGACGACATGTGGGCTTTTACTAGCCGTGACCCAAACAGGGACTTACGGGCAGCAGCCATGTTTGCCTCCGCAAGCCGGGCATTGAAGGGATATAACGACGATCTTGCGGATAGGGCTTTGCTGCAGTCCAGAAGACTATTGAAGGAAGGGACAGAATTATTGGCCGATCAGCCGGAGGAAGAGGACGGTTTTGGCTGGCGTCGGTTAGGGGATGTTTCCACCAACTTGCAACTGTATATCTCCACCGGGGAGCAGCAGTATGCAGATAAATACCTGGAGCTTCTATGGCCTGCGCTGGATCGCAATGTCAATTTCATCATTTTGACTGCATTGCATGGCATTCCGCATATGGACGAAGCATACAAAGAAAAGCTGCGGCCGTATGTCCTACAATACAAAGAATACATCGACGGGCTTAAAGCGGACAATCCATATGGCGTACCCATTACCCTTGGCAACTGGGCAGGTGGCGGATTTATCGTGCGCTTTGGTACGACCATTTGTTTTGCCAACAAATATTTCCCTGATATTGTCGATGCCAGTCATGCGTATAAGGCCACCAACTGGCTGTTTGGCTGCCATCCGTATCACAATTACTCGTTGGTAGCGACGGTAGGTGCCGCGCGTCCCAAGGAGGTCTTTTATGGTAATAACCGGGCAGATTTTTCCTTTATTCCGGGAAATGTTGCTCCGGGATTATTGTTCAGGCAACCCGACCATTTTGAAAACTATGACGACTGGCCGTTTCTGTGGGGACAAAACGAAGGCACCATTGGCGGCAATACAAGCTATTTAATTTTCGGATCAGCTTTTAAGGATTTGGTAAAGTGATCGGGTGTTTTAAATACTTCTGAGGTTATTGACCTCAAGTCATGGCACCACTTTGAGTGGTGCCATGACTAGGATCTTTTTCCTCCCTGGAGGAGATACAGAGTTGAGTTTGTGGAAATACTTATTTCAAATTACTGTCATCCGACTAAACTTAAACAAAGTCAAAAATCAGCCTTTACATTAAATTTAAGGAGATTATAATTGAAATCAGAAAAACACCGCCTATATCGGAATCCAGAAAAAAAGGAAATTCCCCTCCTTGGAGGGGTTAGGGGTGGGTTTTTTTAAACTCCCTCAGAGTTATCCGCAGGAAACTCTGAGGCATTTACACTCAAACATTCTATCGCCTTCACCCAAATATTTAGGTTGGACGAAGTATCATTTGAAGACATCACAATGACTTAAATTAAAAACGATATTGCGTATGATAGTCAATGAAAAATGGTCTATAGGTAAATCAGCAATTCTAACAGATTTGGGAATGTGTCTCAATCTGTACCGCCTGAATACAGTGGGTTTGTTTGCATGCATTAACATAGGCGTGAAGCTCAATGATGAGTTGGTATATCCTGATATGATCATAACCATAAACTCAGGCATAAGAAAACAGTGTACGCCTGACTTTGAAAACAATTATTTCATTGGACCACCAAATTTTGTTCTGGATGTAATTGACGATGCAACATTGATCAAGGAAAGGAAACATTTGTATTCATCCGCAGGGGTTGAAGAATACCTGGTCATAAATCAGCAACTTACCAGGATTGAATGGAACCGTTTGGATGGCAACAAATTCAAGAAAATAAAACCAGACAAAGAAGGGATCATCAAAAGTTCAAGTTTGCCAGGGTTATGGATCCCTATCCCTGCATTAAAAAAGAGGGATTTTTGGACGATAAAGGCGAGCATTGAACATGGCATGACAAGAAGAGAGCATCATGAACTGATGAATTCCATATGGAACAAAGATTAAGCGTTTTTATTTAAGCGGGGTCTGCCAAAGCGACCCCCGCGATAGAACATAAACGAGTATCAAATTAAAGAATACATGGGGTCTCAAACAAAGGCTCCAATTAGACTCAAACCCATCATGACCCGAAGCTTATATTATTTTGGAATTTACCTTTTCATCCTTTTACTGGTGTTCGTTTCCTTCTATGCCATCATATACTACCAAATGGATGTCTCGCTCTATGGAATGAATGCCTTTCGTCAATACTACGTCGTCTCCTTCATCCTCAATACCCTGGCGTCAATCGTACTACTCAGGTACTTTCATATTAAAAAGTTTCAATTTGCATTATATAGTGCCCTATTTGTTCTACTGGCAGGGACGGCTAATTTCTTTTTTGTGTTCAATTTCCTGAATACCGGCAATTCTTCTGAATACATTTTGCCTGCCTCGATACTTTATTTACTTTCCGGGATCCCTTATGGATTTGGTCTCATCTTTTCAAAAGCCGGAAAAAGATCCTGGCTGAAAATTGCGGGAATATTCCACCTTGTTTCAACTAGTTCATTGCTCCTGACTTTGTTATTGAGATTATCGGCTGAATTCAATCTTCAGGATGCACATCAATGGATTGGAATTGTAGCCAACCTGGTTTTTCTGTTATACGCGAAGAATTTTTCTGAGGAATTAAAGGAAAATCCTGAGGAAGCACTTAATGAACAACCAAAGAGTTTATTGAAAGTATTCGTGGGACTTGTGGGTGCAATGGCACTTGCATCAGTTCTGATTGTTGGCATCCAAATGTCACAGGAAACTTCCTGGTGGATATTTGAAAAGAAATCAAAGAGGGCTGATTTATCCTCCATTCATAAGGAACCATATGTGCCTAAGGTGATTGATACAGTTGGGACGAATAAAAAGACCGCCATAGAAATGTTCGGCCATTTGCAGGTAGATGGGAATCGCATAATAGGTTCTAATGGCGAACCGGTTCAATTAAGAGGATTGTCACTCTTTTGGAGTCAATGGATTGGAAAATACTATAATTATGATGCCGTTAAATGGCTACGCGATGACTGGAAAATCAATGTCATACGAGTAGCCATGGCTGTTGATCATGGCGGTTATGCTTCAAATCCTCAGCTTGAAAAATCGAAAGTAATAACAGTCGTTGAAGCAGCCATCGACCTGGGTATTTACGTCATCATTGATTTTCATGCACATCATGCAGATGATTACGAAGAAGAAGCAAAAGTTTTCTTTACAGAAATGGCCCAGCGGTACGGCCATCTACCCAATGTTATCTATGAGCCTTGGAATGAGCCAGTTAATGTCAGTTGGAATTGGGTTATAAAACCTTATCATGAGGAAATCATCAGGGTTATCAGGCAGCATGATAAGGATAATTTGATCGTTTGCGGCACAAGAAATTGGTCTCAGAAAGTAAAACAAGCATCTCTTGATCCGATATCAGACGTAAACGTTGCCTATACACTGCACTATTATGCCGCGACTCCTGGTCACCAGGCTTCATTGCGTAAAGAAGCCCGGGATGCATTGGATAATGGAGCAGCACTTTTTGTTACAGAATATGGATTGAGCAATGCACCATCGCTAAATACGATTAATGAAAAAGAATCCAGGCTCTGGTGGGCATTCCTGGATGAGAACCATATCAGCCATTGCAAATGGTCGGTAGGTGATAAGGAGGAAATCTCCTCGATCTTATACCCCGGAGCACCTAGCAGTGGAGGATGGACAATGGACCAAATTACCCGTTCCGGACATATGGTACGAGATGAAATCCGTGCTAAAAATCCATAGGAGAAAAACGATATCATGTTGAAGAATGTGTGGGGTCTCTTGCAAAGACACTACTGAGACATAAGGGTTTTGATGAACGGGAGGATTTGATGAAAACTACCCCTAAGATCATGTAGCAGACCTCTCCCTATCGGTCGAGGTGACAGATAGTTTGTTGTTTAAGCGGGGTCTGCCCTGTCGACCCTGAGATAGATCACAATTTATAACATATTGAAGAATACTCGGGGGCTCTTGCGAAGACCCCACTAAGACGTTAACCCGCGCGGTAGGTTAATATGTCCCTCAAAGCGATTCGGGATTTTTTGCAATGATTGTTATTTAATCCTCTTTGCTATTTTACGATCGTCCATTTCAGTTCCAAAAAAATCTGTCACGTAAACCTTTTTCATCGGCTCATCAATAAAATATATGATCTTGATAGTTTTACGGGAAGTAAAGTTGTATAAGATAAACCGAGCTCTTTATTTAAAAAAGCCAGGATATCTTCTATCCGGCCACGATAAGGGTTCTTATCTAAATTCATGGCCATATCTAAAAGCTCATCAGCTTTTCTTTCGGCACTTTCCCTGGAGTGGGTTTTATAAAGGTATTCTAAAAATTGAAGGTAATAGATCTCCGCTTCCGGAGTAATATCTACTTTATAGACCGATTCTTCTTCCACGCTTCTACGTCTTTTTTAAAGTCTTTAATGTCCCTGGTCTTTCCTTTTTCGATTGATTTTAAGGATGCTTTAGCCCGGACTATTAAATCGCTTTCAGATGTATTAAAAAAATCATGGGAAGACACTTTCCTGATCTCTCGCTCTAACAATTTCACATACAATGACAATAATTCATTGTCTTCAATTTGATCGATCAATTCATGCAGTGTCTTCTTAGCTACTTGCGTGTTCATGTTTTCGCTTTTTGTCAAAGTTAACGATTTCATAGCTTTCATGGATCAATTCTAAGGATGTTATTTATTAATTCTTTTGTTTAATCGGGTGTCTCTGATGAAAACTACCCCTAAGATCATGTAGCAGACCTCTCCCTATCGGTCGGGTTGACAAGTAGTTTTTTGTTTAAGGGGGTCTGCCTCATCCAATCAGTCAGGCTTGAACCAGTCATAGGTGTCTAACTTTTGAAAACTCTATTTATTTACCGCAAGGCCTCCAAACACTTTCCTCAAAGTGTCGCGATACTTCCTGCGAAGTATCCGGACATTTTCCTCAAAGTGTTTTGACGAGCGTGGGTATCCCTGATGAGGGATCCACATAGGCGCTACATTTTAGTCGTCCGACCACTTTAAGTGGTCAGACGACTGATTTTAATTAACTACGTTATTATGAGCCCGCCTGCCGGTCGAGGCAGGGAGCGTACAGTAAACGACCAGGTGGATTCCAATGCTCCTGCGACGTGATAATCTCTAGCTACTAGCAGAGGTTCCACAACTTAGCTTATCTTGACGGGAACCCAAACCTCCCTGGCATTTGTTATACTGAAAATGCGAATTTCTATCTCGTTTTTAACCACAGTTTTGTATATTCATTCTTTTAAATGGGAGTAAAATGGGAATTGGATTTTTTGATTCAATTGTAAATGTTTAGTAACTGAAAAAAAACTTAGGTTATTATTAAATAATTGTAATCAGTACATATTCAAGTATGTTACAATTCATACTGAAAAATGAAAATTCAAAAAATAAAAATAAATCGATTTAAAAGATTCACAGATTTAACCGTAACTGATATCCCTGAAACTGCTAAACTCGTAGTTCTAGTCGGACCAAATGGAAGTGGAAAAACATCATTATTTGAAGCTTTTTATCACTTCTATAGATTCAAAGGTTTTAATACTCGTGGACAAAAAGACTATTTAGAGAAAAAAGATGGTCAGACTTCAGACGATAGGTGGTATCAAAACAAAGTGAATATTACTTTTTATGGTAATCCCTACATAAATAAAGATTCAATTCAGGGGAAATTTTATTTCAGAACAGCTTACCGTAACGAACCTGATTTTACGGTAACCAATCTAAATAAACAGAATGACCCATCTAAATCAGTTAGGTTGGAAAATCTAATGCAAAATGACGTTACGGTTTCTGAAAATTACCAAAGACTTATAGCACAAACTTTAGCCGGCGTTTATAACCAAGGTAATGATAGTAAAACTGTAGAACAGTTAAGGGAAGAATTGATTGGGAAAATCAAGACGTCATTATCAAATATTTTCGAAGATTTGAATATGACCTCAATTGGTGACCCGTTATCAAATGGAAGCTTCTTCTTTGAAAAAGGTATCTCAATAGATTTCCATTATAAAAACTTATCCGCAGGTGAAAAATCAGTTTTCGATTTAATTCTAGATATCATAATTAAGGCTATTTATTACCCTGAAGCAATAGTTTGTATAGACGAACCAGAAGCACATATGCATACAAGACTTCAATCAAAAGTATTAAAAGAACTTTATCGCCTTACACCTGATAATTCACAATTGTGGATTTCCACTCATTCTATTGGAATGCTTAAAGAAGCAGAAGAAATTGAAAAGACAAATCCCAATACAGTTGTTTTCTTAGACTTTGACAATAGAGATTTTGATTTGACAGAAACAATGAAACCTGCAAAAATAGACAGAGCAATATGGGATAGATTTTTTGACTTGGCTTTTGCAGATTTTTCACAACTTATTGCACCAAGTAGAATTGTTTTCTGTGAAGGAACTACTCAAGGAAGAAAATATAAAGACTTTGACGCTCAGGTTTATGGTAAAATTTTTGAGCAAAAATACCACGACACAAAGTTTATTTCTATTGGTTCTAGTTCTGAATTAGAAAACATAGAAAATCAATCTGTGAAAATTGTTGCAAACATTCTAAAATCTTCCACTATTATTAAATTCGTTGATAGAGATGATAAAAGTGTACAAGAAGTTCAAGAAAATGCCGACAAAGGTATTAAAACTTCGAAGCGTAGGCATATTGAGAGTTACCTTTTTGATGATGAATTAATTACGAAACTATGTAATTCTGTTGGAAAACCCGAATTAACTCAAACTTGCTTAGATGCAAAAAATCGGGCAATTCAAGATAGTATAGGACGCGGTAATCCAACCGATGATGTAAAATCTTCTAGCGGAAACATTTTTTTAGAAATAAAAAGAATACTTGGACTAACTCAGTGCGGCAATAACAAATGTGCTTTTATACGAGATACAATGACTCCATTGGTCACAGAAGACACAAAAGTTTATCAAGAATTAGAGAATGAAATTTTTAATTGAAAAGTAGAAATGACAACAAGGCGCGTTGTGCATAGCCATCTATAGGGATAACTACGATAACAAATACGAGCTCATAGCTACCAAAAGAAAAATGAAACAACTAATAATCATACTTACATTTCTCATATCATCCACAACCTTGTTTGCACAAGAAATGCCGGACGACCAGTACATGGATGCTTACATTGTCATTGCTGACACGTCGCAGGACTATTATGAACTCAGAGACAAAATGTTTGACCTGGCTGATATACTTCAACTCGAAATTGACACCATGGGCAGGGGTTTTGATAAATCGAAAAACCTGATCTGTCTTCCGGAAGATAATGAAGATGAGATCTACGCCGGCGACTATGCTCCAAGACGCTACCCATCGGATCAATTGAGTTTGGAATATCTTGCCGTTTACATGGATGGTGCAAAACCGACAGGAGAGACAATTGCATTGGTTACGACCATTACAGATGAGAAAGAGAAAGCTGACAAGACATTGACAAAAATTAAAAAATACATTCCCAGTGCATACATCGTTCAGGCCAGTCTTTACATGGGTTGCCTGCATTGAATAAAAAAATGAACAACATATTAAAGATTATATTTTTTAGCCTCTTATTTAATTCTTGTATTCAGGACAAAAATACTACTCAGAATCAGGGTAGTTCATATAATGACTCGACTGTAACTGAAATCAAAAGAGAAGTTATTCATGAAAGTACATTAAACATAAATTTAGAAGGGGAGGAATTATTTGCAGCGATTAAAGACACCATTAGCATTCAGCCCCTTAATACCGATGTTTTAGTTCAATCCGTATGGATATATAATCCTTATGAAAATTGTTTTAGCCAAATCAAGTTTACATATACTGGCAAAGGAAAATATTATGACTGTGAGATTCCGGATGAATATGAGATTATATATCGCATCGAATCAGACACCTTGCATATTGAGCGATATGATACGCCGCGTGTTGACAACCCTGAAATGAAAAAAATTAAATCCAGAGATGATTACTATATCTATACTGGCAAATCATTGGTAATGATTGGCTCTCAAATGTATAATCTGGCAGGAAAGACGTGGATTCCAGGAATTAAGACTATCATTGAATACCAACAAAAGGACGTCTTTGAATATGAATCTGAATTAGATTTAAAATATGAATTTCTTGATTATCAACAATTTGAATTAAATCAATTGATTGTTGATGATTTCAATGGAGATCATAAACTGGATACAGCTGAATTCGTCACAATAAACAATAAAGGTAGTGTCTCAATTACTAATGGGAAATCCGGTGAAAAAATAATTATTGGTGGAGGTAATAGTTATGATGATGGACGAGATGATTTTAGTTGGGTAGATAATTGGGGGATTACTCATGACAAAGAAACTTATGAGGTAATCATTATTGATTCGGAAATAATTGGAACAGAAAAATACCTATTAAAAAATCCTTCCATTATTCTAAGAAAGGAAGAAGCTGGGGGAGGGATAATCACCTATAAAAACGGAAGTTATAGATGGGTCCATCAGTCTGATTAGTAAAAAAAGGATAACATGATATTAAAAATATGTGCCACTCATGAACCTATCACATAGGACCAAGCTACTTTTTAGAAATTGATATAGAATAATATGGCAAATAAAAAATCCTATCAAACGGAGGTTGAAAAACTATTGAAAGCAATTGATATTTCTATTGAATCTTATAAAAAGTATCCACCAAAAGACTGGACTCCTGAGATTGTCAAAATGGTTACAACAAACCTGGAAAAGGATAAAATAGGCAGACTAAGCGCAGAAAAAAGTTTTATGAATCTGGCATCTCTGAAATATGACGTTGAAGCTGTTTTCACTTATTTTCAGGAAGGTACCGGTGACATTGTTGAATATTTCTGGAAAAGAATAGATGAAGAAGGTCTCGATTATCAACGTGAGAATAAGCTGGAAAAAATACTAACCAGAGGCAAAATCAGGGGTAGGATCGAATATGATTATGTAACGGACATGATAGTCGTTGCTGAACAGGTTGGATTAACAACCAAAGAAGACACAAAAAAACTCAACCAAATGCTCGCTGAATATGAATCAAAAGGGAAAAAATAGTTTTTGTCTCTTACTCCTGTATCAAGAATTCCTGTTTTTCCTGGATATCATGTTGACTGGTTTATAGATTCCGGACAAATTTTATTCTTTTAAAATAAAATAGAATAAAATTTTCCGGAATGACGGGGGTTGCGAAAGCTTTTTGATTTGACAACAAACTCCTTTATTGCGGATGTTCGTCTACCAACAAGACCTTATGAGATATTCCGCCAAAACCTATTCCAGACAAAGACAATAAAATCATGTTTTCAGCACCTTCAACACTCGCTCTGGCGTAAAAGGCATATCGTACAAATACTTGCCGGTCAGCGCCGCAAATGCTGAGGCGATGGCTCCTCCCACTGCCGGAAGTCCTGCTTCACCTAATCCATCCGGAGCTTCATCCGAATCGATGAAATCCACCTCGATGGTTTCAGGGGCTTCTGACATCCGCAGCAACGGGTATTGGTTATAATTGGACTGCGCCACCTGGCCTCCCTGGAAGTCTATTTGTTCTTTTAAGGCACACGAAATTCCCATGATCACAGAGCCTTCCACCTGGGCCACAGCATTATCAGGCTGAACGACAACTCCACTGTCCAGCGCACACCAGTATTGGTGAACACGGATCACTCCGCTAGCACGATCCAGTGATATTTGGGCCACGCCACAGGAAAAGGCGTCCCGATCTGCAAAGGCCATTCCCATCGCTTTCCCATCTTTTGGATTGGGATCCCAATTGGACATTTCAGCCGCTCTTTCCAGCACTTTCCTTGCGCGTTCATTCCCCTGCATCATTTCCCGCCGATAGAGAAACGGATCTTTGTTGTAGTTGCGGGCGAGCTGATCTATAAAAGTTTCAACAGCGTATTTATTGGGACCATGACCGACCGCACGCCAGTGCTTGGTGCGGATCCCATGATCGATGTCTTTTCGATTAAAGCGGATATTCGGGATATCGTAATGGGAAATCCCTGCTCCACCGGAAGACAATCCTCCGCCTGGTCCCACCGCCGTATGCTCCCACGCCGTAATGCGGCCATTCCTGTCCACACCGGCTTTTAAGAAATGCTTGACCTGTGGCCGGAAAGCTCCATAGCTCACATCGTCTTCACGGGTCCAGATCAATTTCACCGGTCCATCCACACTCTTTGCCAGGGCAGCGCATTCAGCAGCATAGCCCGATAACGATCTGCGGCCAAATCCTCCTCCCAGGAATAGCTGGTTGGCTTTCACATTTTTCTGATCAATGCCCAGGGTTTCAGCCACAACCGCTTTCGCACCGTCAGGAGCCTGCGAACCGATCCACAGTTCTGCACTTTGCTTATCCGGAGCAACGGAAACGACCGCATTCAATGGCTCCATTTGCGCATGATAGACATATTTGTTGGTCAGGATGGCTTCATGAATCTTATCAGAGGTTTTCAGCGCACTTTCCACATTGCCTTCCTGGTTTTCTTCCTGTGCTCCATTGGGGGTATAGGCTGACAGGTCTTCATCGCTATTGTGCGAGGATGCCAATGCTTTGCTCCATTTGATCTGCATTTTCCCTTTGGCTTTCAATCCCGCCTCAACCGAAGAAGCGACAACCCCAATGCCATGATCGAGTTTGACAATGGATTTCACCCCTTCCATGTTCATGATTTCCTCTTCATTGGTTAACTCCGGTTTTGCACCGTGAACAGGTGACCGGTTGATGAAGCCATACATCATTCCCGGCAATTGGACATCCATTCCATAAATGGCCGAGCCATCTGTCTTGGCAGGAATATCGTAACGCGGCATCACTTTCCCGATGAGCCTGAAATCTTTCCGGTCCTTCAAAACCACCTCTGACATGTCGGGCAACTTTTCGAAATTCCCAAAATCAGCAATCTCGCCAAAGGTCATTTTCCGGTCAGACGCTGCGTGTACGACCATCCCGGGTTGAGTGGTTAGTTCCTGAATATCCACCTCCCATTTTTCAGCTGCATGTTGAAGCAGAGCCCTTCGGATCTGTCCCCCGGCTTCCCTCATGAGTTGGTAATAGCTTCTGATGGTTCGGCTGCCAGCGGTAGTCATGTTCTTTGCACCTCCGGGATACCAGCCTACACCATAAATTTCCGCTTCCACCGGACTGCTCAGGATCTTCACCTTGCTCCAGTCGGCATCCATTTCTTCCGCAAGGATCAAAGGCACCGAGGTCATGGATCCCTGTCCCATCTCGGCAGCAGGGGTGTAGATGATCACCTGGCCGTCAGACATCAGGCGAACCCAAACGGTAACTTCTTTTTCGATCGGCTCCGACTCATCCAGCGCTTTCCCGACATTCTGCCTGCAACCGGGAAACAAGTAAAATCCACCGATCATGATGGTTGCCCCGCCAGCTGTGGCGAGAAACTTTCGTCTTGATATACCTTTTGTGCTGTTTTCCATTATGATTGTCCCTCCCTGACTACTTTTTTGATGGCTTTCAATATTCGGGTATAGGTTCCGCACCTGCACAAATTGCCATCCATGTATTGGATGATCTGCTCATCTGTAGGTGTCGGATTTTCCTTGAGCAGGGAAGCGGCCTGCATGATCTGGCCCGACTGGCAATACCCGCACTGGGGCACCTGCTCCTCCTGGAAAGCCAGCTGCAAGGGGTGTTCATTGTTTTTACTAAGGCCTTCAATGGTGGTGACCTCCCGTCCGACAATAGCCGAAACAGGTGTCGTGCAGGAGCGAATGGCGTTTCCATCCAGGTGTACCGTGCAGGCGCCACACACAGAAATGCCACAGCTGTACTTGGTACCGGTAAGGTTCAACCGCTCACGAAGGGTCCATAGCAGCATCGCATCTTCCGGGGCCTCAATTGCTACCTTTTCTCCATTAAGAATAAATTCGATTTTCATAGTTAGCCGGGATTGATCTCTATTAAAGTTAAAAAAATATGGTGAAAGATTGAACCCTCCTGACATTGTTGGTGAAAACGTTAACAATCAAAAGCGGTCACCGAGAGCTCTTTTGGAGAAAATCTGAGGAAGAGTAAATAGGCGGGCATCTTCCGGGGTTAGGATGGGCATCTTCGGCATGTAGGACGGGCATCCCCGGGACGTAGGAAGGGCATCCTCCGACCACAGGATGGGGCCCCTTTTTGTAAATGGAGTAGAATGACTAAAATTGATCCCATGATCCTCGTTTAAAATGAGAATTTCAGAGAATAGGGAATGTTTCGCTATATTACTTTATTAACCTGTGAAACCACTGACCTATGAATAAATCTGTTATTGTCATTCTTTGCCTGATCAGTCTTGGTTGTTCTAATCAATCAATTGATTATGAGCTCCTGATCTCCAATGTTAACCTCATTGATGGTACAGGAAAACCCATGCAAAGGGGGGTGAATGTCTATATCAACAATGGAAGGGTTGAAAAAATTGATTCTGTGCAAATTGAACAGACTGAGAGTGTCATTGACGGTACGGATAAGTATCTTATTCCCGGTTTATTTGATTGCCATATCCATACTACCAACTACCTGCAGGACTTTTCGAACCTGATTCACTATGGAGTGACTTCCGTGTTTATTCCCGGTGGGAGCCTCTGTACAAACGAATATTTTGCTGCCATGAGATCCATAGGAAATCAGGATTCTGTCCCTGCGCCCAGGGTATTCCATACGAGCCAGCATTTTACGATGGAAGGTCGGCACCCGGTGAAAACATACGGCAGCAGCAACTGGCGAGACGGAGAAACGGTGTTTTTCCTTACAGACACCGCCCAAATTGCAAGATTGGTAAAGCAGGTAGCACAATATCCGATTATGGGAATAAAAGTGACCATTGAAGATGGTCCGGCGCCTCCCTTTGTTGAGCGAATACCACAGGGGTTTGTTGATAAAATTGTTGTGGAAGCTGAGAAGTATGAACTGGAAGTATTTGCACATGCCAGTGACAATGTAGAATTTCTCATGGCTGTGAATGCCGGAGCTCAAAATATTATCCACTATGTTGGAATCGATCTGGACTGGACGAATGAAGAGCATCTATCAGCAGTCAATGCCTTGCTGGACAGGGATGCTACCATTGTTACAACGCTTGTGATTGACAAATCATTTCTTTATCCGTTGCATCCGGAATGGCTGGAAGTGCCTGCACTGAATGAAGCATATCCTGTCGATGAACTTCATGAAATGATTACGCCTCAGGCAATTAGTCGGGCTGAAAGAATAGCTGAGATGATAAAGCAGGATTATGGCCTGGATGAGATAGCAATGGAAAAAATATTCTTACCACAGGTACAGGATATTCAGCAACTACTGGATCAGGAAATGAATGTAACTTTAGGAACGGATGCAGGTAATTTATTTAATTTTCACGGATACAGCCTTCATGAAGAAATGCAGCTACTGGAAATGGGTGGTTTACCTACTATGGACATTCTTAAAATGGGAACATTCAATGCGGCTCGTATGATGCATGTTCAGGATAGCCTGGGTTCAATAGAACCAGGTAAACTGGCTGATTTGATATTACTGGATGCAGATCCATTGACTTCAATAAGCAACACACTGAAGATAAACACAGTCATTAAAAACGGGGTCGTACAAAAAAGGTAAATAATCCCTCAGCGCTAGTTAAACAATATTTGTTTTGCGGGGCGTGATCAATTAATTGGCAGTACCTTCGTTACCGTGGGATATAGGATTAAGATCCCACTAATCCCATGAAGAAATTTCATTCAATTCGAATATCTTTAGGGGATAAACTTCGGTTTCATGCAAATAGATTACCAAAACATCATTGAAAAAGCTTACCGGCAAACCCAACCCTTGAAAGATCCGGGGAAACTGGCCGACTACATCCCGGAGCTCGCCAATGTCGATCCAGGTCAATTTGGAGTGCACTACACCAACCTGGATGGGGCGGATTTTGGCATGGGAGATAACCAGGTCAGGTTTTCCATCCAGAGCATCGCCAAGGTCCTGTCGCTCACCCTGGCATACAAAATGGTAGGAGAAAAAATATGGGAACGAATCGACGTGGAGCCCTCCGGTACCAAATTCGACTCCCTTTTATTGCTGGAAATTAACAACGGCATTCCCCGCAACCCCTTCATCAATGCAGGGGCCATGGTAGTTTGCGACATACTGGTATCTCATTTGATCAATGCCCGTATGGAATTCCTGGATTTCGTCAGGGATTTGAGCGATCTGCCGGATCTCGCCTACTCAGATACCATCGCTGATTCCGAAAAAGCCCATGGCCACAGAAATGTCGCCCTTTGCAATTTCATTAAGTCACTGGGAAATATTCAAAACAAGCCAGCCGAAGTACTCGATTTTTACTTTGATATGTGTTCGCTTGAAATGAATTGCCGGGAACTTTCCCGCACATTTTCATTTCTGGCCAATGGAGGAGTGAAGGTTTCGGACCAAAAAGAAATTATTTCCACCAACATGTCCAAAAGGATCAATGCCCTCATGCTAACCTGTGGTTTTTATGATGAGTCCGGCGAGTTTGCCTTTAAGGTGGGCCTGCCAGGGAAAAGTGGGGTGGGAGGTGGCATTGTGGCGCTTTACCCTCGCCATTTTACCATTGCTGCCTGGAGTCCGCGGTTAAATCCCAAGGGGAACTCATTCAAAGGCATGAAATTCCTGGAAGAATTTACCAATCACTCTGAGCTTACTATTTTTTAGAGGGTGAAATTCAGATAAGGTTGGAGACCAGATTTCCTTTCTCTATCAAAAAAAGAAGGTGTACAAATAGATCAGGCGAATGATCGCAACATAATTATTCTCCACACTAGCAATCCGGGCTGCCCACATGCTTATTATGTTGACACCACACACGGTATTCGCTATTTGCTTCAAACAATGAAAACAACATAAGTTATCAGTGCTTTCTCAGATTATGAACAATTCATGAATATTAATATTTCATTGATTTCTTCTTAATGAAAATCAATTTTCATTAATGATTTTAATGGTTTAATTGATTTTAGTTGAAATGAATTCATCAAAAAAACCTGGTGTTTTAATAGCGAACAGTGTAAGGTTTTAGGAATATGTGCTTCCTTTTTCAAGGGAATATTATTGAAAAGTTACCATGATTTCAGGCTAATTGTGAAAATTACAATAAGCAGCCCAATTATTCAAATATTGTAAAAAAAGGCATGAGTAAACAGGGCATTATTAAATTAATTAAAAAAATGCCATTTTTTAATAAAATGTAATGGTAAAATCCTATTTTATTGAAAACATTTAAATTATATTGCCGTATATTTGCAGTGTAGTTAATTAAAAACAACACGGTCAAATACAAAATAGAAATGAAAAAATTAACATTAACAACACTTGTAGCGCTTGGAATAGCAACAGGCTCTACAGTATACGCAGGAGATGCGGTAGCAAAGAAAGATGTAAGGGTAGCATCAGTTGAATCGGGCAAAGTTGAACTTACTTATTTTAGTCAGGGTGAGTGTAAAGTGAAAGTGAATATCTATGATGAAGCTGGTTCAAAGGTTTTCTCTGAAAAGATCTCTAATCCTAAATCTTTCAAAAAGGCTTATGATTTATCAAAATTACCTGTCGGCGAATATGAGTTTGAAATCATAGATCAGGACAATGTAGTATCAGAGACGGTTCGTACTGAAATAGAAAAACCCGCATTCCTTAGAGCTAGTGTAATTAAAGAAGATGGCGAAAAATTTTCAGTAAAAGTTATCGGTGAAATCGTAGATCCGATTGCTGTGAACATCTATGACAAAAACGGTGGCCTTGTTTACGGTGATTTTATCGACATCAACAAAGGGTTTTCAAAAGTATATGACATGTCAAAATCCCTTGGCAAAGACATCACATTTGAAATTGTACAAAACGGTGAAGTATTAGCAAAAACTTCATTTTAAGATATCAAAGAAACACATAGTTGAAGGGTGATTCTAAAGCAGAAGTGGGCCGGGTTTTCCGGCTCACTTTTTTTTATTTCTTTAGCAAGAGAGTTTTACGGTCCTTGTGCCAATATTGAATAGAAGAAAAAGTAACAGCCTGCCTCGTCCGGTCAGGCGGGTGTCCACTGCGAGCGTCGTGCAGAGAGCATTCTCCATTAACCCTATGACGCAATAATCCCCGTCTTCTTGTATCAAATAATCCAACCCTAAGAACCTATTACCAGGTTACCGTTGGGCCGTGAGGACACGATTTATGGCAGTGGGACAAAGTGGGTTAGTCATGGCATAACTCATTTTTATAGCTGATAAATTGCTGAAAACAACTCAGTCATGCCATGACTTGATGATTTGAGGTTCAAACGATCGTCCGGCTTTGCATTAAGTGTTAAGCCGGGTAAAAGCCATCTCCATAACCCGATACCATGACCGGTCTGAAGCCCTGGCTGTTAAGTTCATCGAATACTCGTTGGTAACTCGTAGCATCGAGGCCATGCCTTGCCTGCCACCTTCCGGATGCTTCCATGCGCCAGATGGCGGCATAGCGGGCGATACCTGTGTCACTGTATCCACTTACCCAGGAAAGTTTCATACCTGCAGCAACCATTTGGTCAAATGTTTCCTGGTATTTGCCTGATGTCAAACCGTGGCGAGCTTGCCAGGAGACACTGTCCTGTTTTTCCCAGATAGCGGCAAATAACACGTTTACATTTACCCTGTATCCGCAAACTTGTGTGAGTACAAAACCCCTGGCAGCCATTTCATCGAAGGTTCGCTGGTACTGGTCGCGGTTCATCCCATGACGTGCCTGCCATTCAGGGCCGTCTTTCAGCTCCCATATCGCAGCATATCGGGCTTCTCCGTTTTCAGCATATCCACTAACATTTGTGAGCCTGTAGCCTTGCTGTACCAAATTATCAAAAGTGGCTTGATAATCAGCGGATGTCAGTCCATGTCGGGCCTGCCATGCCGGACCACCTCGTTTGTGCCAGATCGCATTGTACCGGGCTTCCAACCCTTCGCTGTAGCCGCACACGTTGGTTAGGCGATAGCCCTCCTGCACCAATGAATCGAATGTCGCCTGATAAGTTCCCGCATCCATGCCATGCCGGGCTTGCCATGGTGTCCCGTCATTCTCTTCGAAAATAGCTGCAAACCGTGTAAGAAACCGAGACAAGAAAACACGGTAATGGTCGGATACTCCCGAAGCGTTATAAATGTCTGAAAAATTCAGCCGGGCGTCAATTTCCATTCCTGACAAAGTTCCCGGAGGAATTGCTGCGGTGGTAGGGGCTACATACAGGCGAATGCGAGACCCGTTATCCATAAAATATCCATTCACATCGTGTCCACCGTCATGGAGGTATGCTGTGCCGAGTTTCGTAGCTGTTCCCGGAGCAGCAAAATCTTCCGATCTTCTCAAAAGCATCCTGAAAGAATTATCTCCTATGCTCACCCACCAATTGCCCAACCAGCATGCTTCGTTCTGAACGAATGTTGGGTCAACAACATCTTCAAAATACCATCCTGAATCAATCGTCCAATTGGGGTCATTGGCGTATTGAATTTCAATAAACCTGTTTTCTCCCCAGCTGTTCTTGGCGAAGAAGACTTTCCGGTTTTGATCAAATCCAATAAGAACAAGCACATGCCCTCCGCCGGGAGTTGTAACGTCGCATACCACCTCATGCTCTGCCAGCAAGGTGTTTTCCAATGCCTGAACACTTGGATTTGCACCCAGAGACTTCCAACCGGTTGCCCTATAGCGTGCATTCACACGTGCCAGCAGGGGTATGTGTTGTTCGCAAAATTCAATAGCATCATATTCTTCCTGGGTGTTAACCGCCTGTTGATTTGGCAGTCCAAGTACCGGGAGAATATTCAGAAGGTTCTGCTGGGTTTGAATGTAAGGAGCGGACCATTCCGGTGGCGCAGCATTTTCAGATAGTTTTTTTACAATATCTCCACATCCCTGAAACCCGGTTAGCGATGAATTATTTTCAACAGGTGTAAATACAACTTGCTGGTCATCCTTGTTGAGAGCGAATGACTTGCCCATATGGAAGACATATTCCTCAGATACGTCGATCGCCATATTAAACTTTCGTCGGTAGGCAGCCTCCAGGGCGGCGGATCCGGCAAATGACCAACAGGTTCCACGATCATTTTGTTGTTTGAAAGGAGATTGCCTCTGAGCCAGCGTGAAAACGCCGTTTACAGGTTCTGTAAGGGCAGGAGGTCCCAGCGGTGTCAATCTGTCTAACCGTATTGCTTCAGCGATGGATCTTTCCACTATCTGTTTATGCATTTCAATCGGCAGAACAGGGGAAGCGAAAATTGCCGAGATTGTCGGTTGCTCTGATAGCCTGATTTCATCGAGATTCAACAGCTGATGCATTTCAGAAATGTCTGAACGACCAGTATTATTCAAATCATGACTTTCGGCAGGTGTTTTTGGTTTAGAAATTTCTTGAGTTGCCATTATTTATAATTTTTAAATTTTGTATCCACCAGGTTCCGGAAGGTGTGCCTGGTACGCGATCGGCTTGAGTAGCCAAACCAGATAGTAAGCTGCAAAGTAGCTGACTACCAACAGATTGATTTTCAAAATTCCATTTGACAATCAATGCCTTGAACAGAAATTTTTTCATAAAAGATAAGGGGGAGAGAGAAATGCTACCTAAAAATAATCATAAACTATGTTATAATTACTAACATGTTAAAATTTATTTTTATAGAGGTTTATTAGTTGTTTAATCTGGCTAATGGGAGTAAATTAATACAATAATGTGGTATTTGGTGTTGAGTTATAACGTAATTTTTTAAGTTGTTTGTAGTGAATTATGCTCGGAATACCAGCCTGCCGGCTAGGCAGGGACTTTCTAATGACAATTTTGGGTTTAAATATTCAGCCAATACGTCACTTTCAAATTAATCGACCGGTATTTGGGTCCGAAAATATTGGTGTAGTAATTGTCATTGTAAACAAGGTATAGATCTGATAAGGGAGCATACCTCCACTGTAGTCGGGAGTTGATTCCCAGGTTATCCCGTTGATTGCTGTACTGCACCAACGTTGACCAAAATACAGATTTACTGAAGGTGATTTCCATTTTTGGTGTAAGCAGCCAAAGGTCTGCATCCGGATATGGGTCCGGCAATCGAATACCATCATACCTAACGTCCAACCCAAAATTTCCCCACGGTTGTATTCTTGCTGTTACTCCACCGATGAAAGAGTAGGCGTTTCCGTTGAAGAACCCACCGACAATCGTTTCAAAGTTGTATATCAGTTTTTTTGCCTGGTTGGACATATAGATGGCATTTAACTGGTTAAAATAATATCCTGTGTTTGCAGGCAAGGGTTCTGCTCTCGGGGTTCGTGTGGGGTCAAATTCCTGGGTGAGATTAATATAGTTGTTCGTTACATTCACCTCCATGGTAGACTGATCTTTTAATTCTGCATCCCAAATGACGCTGAACCGGTGATCGGTCTTTTTTAAATCGAGGGTAGGCCGCCAATAAATTACGGAAAGCAAACGCAATCCGTGCCGGTTGATCTTGCTTTTTGAGGGATAGAAGTTCCGGGTTACACTGTTTCCGGATTTGAATATATCGGTACGGGGTATGAATCCCAGATCTGAACGAAAATCATTGTCTACATATACCCAATCGGTAATAAACTCCCAATACCTTGTATTATACAACAATGTTGCCTGTGAGGAGAGGTTGCCTGCATGGTCACCTGGCTGAAAGGATTTGTGCAGGTAAAATTTTCCATTCCAAACATTGTTTTTGGAAAGTAAATTATAATCCATGCCAATTACCCGATTGTACCGGTCGGTGCTGTCCTGAAATTCATAATCCTTAAATGTCTGGCGATTAATCATGAAAACGCCAATATTGGATCTTGAAAAGACCTTTTGCTGCAAAGCAACCATCATGTTATTGTTGGATGGGATGTTGTTATCCAGGTCCTCATCGGTTTGAATATTCAGAAAGCCAATGCGTAAATCCGAATTTAACTTCCCACTTAGTCGTGCCCCGGCAATGATCCTGTTTTCGATCAGGTTCCCCGAGGTATCACGTGCCAGTCCAATTCGCCTGGACCAGAACGGTCTCGCTTCATTAAAATAATTGCCAAAGCTGGAAAACAGGTCACTGTTATCGATGAAAAACTGACGCTTTTCAGGTAACTGGATTTCAAACCTGGTTAAATTGGTGAAAATATCATCGACTTCCACTGTTGAAAAATCGGGATTAACGGTAAGGTCCAGGTTCAAACCATCACCAATAGCAATTTTAGTATCGCCGCCAAATTCAAAATCATTATCAACCTTGTCCTTAATAAAATCCTTTTGAGAAAGGCCGTTGATGTAAGGGATGACCGCAAAAGGAGTCCTGGATTTCCCCAAAGGTTGTTCAAAATGCAATTCCCCCATGAAGGCGAGGTTTGATAAGAGTTGATTTTGTGGCACCCTCGCCCAGGCGCTCTGCTCATTGGTTTGGAAATCCCACCTATAGCATTGCAAACGCCATGACGTGCCTCCTTCTTTGAATTTTATTGAGGTAAAAGGAATGGCCATTTCGATGACATAATAACCTTCGTAAATATTGCTTTCCGCTTTCCATTTCATATCCCAGGTTGGGTTGAAGCCACGCTCGATGCCGCCTTCCGAAATCAGGACTTCGCGCTGTACCCCATAAGGTGTAGCTCCGAACAGAAATGCATTATTCCCATCACTGAACGTGTCAAACATCAGGGAAACGTTGTCATTGGTACTTCCACTAAAATCGCGACGAAGGCTGGTGACAGCGTAGTCGTCTCCTACTGCTTCTGCGTAAATGCCAACGTACAAAGTATGTTCATTGTAAAGGATTCTGAATTCAGTGGGGTTTTTACGCCGGACGGAGTCTGTCGGAAAAAATTGCCAGAAATTATCTCCAGCCATGGCCTCCTGCCACTCCGGTTCATCCAGTGCCCCATCCAGGTTGATCTCAGTTTCAATGTAATGTGCCGTGATATGAGGTATATCCTGAGCTATTGTATTAATGGGCAAACCAGTTGCCATCAAAACGCTCAGACAAAGAAGCCAAAAATAAGTTGAAGTGCTTCTTTTTAATTGCACAAAAGACAATTCGTTGAGTTTTAAGTGATTCATGGAATTTATTTTTTCAAACAATTCCCTGATTAAACTTTAGATTGTATAAAAATTGAACCCTATACTACTTTGATCATAGTTCTTAAAAAATCAGACTCACAATGCTCAATTCCATACAATGAATTTGTTTAATTCCGGATTGTGAGTTACAAAGCTAGGCAGGACTTATTTTCAGAAATAACGATTGTCAAACAAATAGTTACAAAAATCAAACAAATGATGAAGGATGCAGCATGGATGTCAATTTACGACTGGGGAAATAATTTCAATAGTCCTTGTTTCCAACGAGGATTTCTGAGAATAGCGAATGTTTCGCTATTCTATGCATTTTCCAATACAGATTCAGGTGTTCTCATGCCCACCAATTCGATCTTTGAAAATACCTCACGGAATTCTTTCAATTCATCCGATGTAAATGAAACATTCAATGCACCCAGGTTTTCCTTCATGTGATGGAGTTTTGTCGTTCCGGGAATTGGGACGATAAATGGTTTCTGTGCCAGTACCCATGCCAAAGCAATTTGAGCAGGGGTGGCATCTTTTTTCATCGCCCATTCACGAACCAAAAACAGGAATTCCATGTGTTTTTCAATGGCCTCCGGCGTGAAATAAGGAACCGATGCGAATCGTGAATCATCACGGAAACGGCTGTACTCATTGAATTTATCACCCAGGAATCCACGTACAACAGGTCCCCATGGTACAAACCCGATCCCAAGTTCTTCGCAGGTATCCAGGATTTGATTTTCCATCGCCCTTTCCATCAGTGAATACTCACTTTGCAGGGCTGTGACTTTTTGCTCTTTATGCGCCCTTCGAATGGTTTCGGGGGATACTTCCGACAAACCAAAGTGCCGTGCTTTGCCTTCTTTAATCAAGTCTTTCACCGTTCCGGCAACTTCCTCAATGGGAACATTGGAATCTGCCCGGTGCAGGTACAATAAGTCTATTCGATCCGTTTGTAAACGCTTGAGCATCCCTTCCACTGCCTTTCGAAGGCTCTCCGGACGAGCATCACGACCAGCCCTTTGTCCGTTTTCAAAACTGAATCCGAATTTACTGGCAATGACTATGTCATTTCTAACCGGTTTTAAGGCTTCACCAACGATTTCTTCGTCCGTAAATGGCCCGTATACTTCGGCTGTATCAAAGAAAGTTACCCCCAAATCAACGGCTCCGCGGATCACCGGAACCATCTGCTTCATTGTCCTGGGAGGATTGTAGCTGCCGCTGGTCATGCTCATGCAGCCAAGACCAATTGCGGAGACTTCGAGTGAGCCTAATTTCCGTTTTTCAATTGTAGCCTGATTGGATTTCGGGCTGTAATTTTTATGGGAGCCATTAGTGTTTTTTGCCCACGAAAGTGAAATGGATCCAAGTCCAATACCGGCCAATGCTGATTTGGTGAGAAAATGTCGCCTGTTGAGGTATTTGGAATCTTTCATATTTGTTGAAGGCTTTTTCATGGTTTTTTCTGTTTGTGACAAATTTCTTTCTTATGTATTTCTGAATTTCATCGGGCTCAGCTGTACATGCTTTTTGAAGAAGTTGTTAAAGTGGGTTGCCTCGGTAAACCCCAGGGCAAAGGCAATTTCCGATACATTCCAGGAGCCGTGTTTTAGCAATATTTTGGACTCACGAAGGATCCTCTCTGCAATGACCTGGGATGTGGTTTTTTGAGTGGTTTCTTTAACTGCTCTATTCAAATGATTGACATGTATATTGAGTTGATCGGCAAAATCCGCAGCCGATCTCAGTTTTACCTGCTGGTGGTTTTCATCAATCGGGAATTGGCGTTCGAGCAATTCAAAAAACATAGCGCTGATCCTCTGGTTAGCATTTAATTGAGACTTGTTGGATTTGACTGCCGGTTGCATTTTCATTGCAAAATGGATCAACTCGAAAACTAAATTTCGAAGGGCATCATACTTAAATTCATATTCAGATTCGATCTCATCAAACATCCGATCATATATGTTTTTAATTCTACCTGCCTGCTCATCGGTCAATTCAAAGATATGTGTGCCTTCCGGTTGAAAAACCGGGTACTGGCTCAAATCCCCAAACTGATGAAAAAAGGCATCCGTGAACACACAAAACTCACCACTATCGATGTTTTCCGTATTTTCCCATTTATATGGAATATTGGGGTTTGAAAATGAAAGCGCTTGTTTTTCTACCTCTATCACCTGGTCTGCATAGAAAATGCTACCTGAACCTTTTACCAACATAATTTTGTAATAATCCCGGCGTCGATAGGGAACAGGCTTGGCGTTTTTGCCGACATAGGGATCCAGGTGAAAAACATTGAAATGTCCAATGTCTTTCTGGATATTTTCAGGAACCCAGTTAAATTTTCTTTTATAGAATTCCTCTATTTTCTCTATTTTATCCATAATGGTTAATTTACAATATTCAAATAGCAAAAACATTCCAGCCCTTAATGGATGTGAATAATTTTTAAATGTGTTCATCTTAAACATGCTTGCTAAATAATCTTCCGTTACGAAACACAATTAAATTCACTTTTTCCATAACTCTTCTTTTGGGTATTTATAGAAGTTTTCCAGTAGCGAATGAAGCTAATTAATCAAAGTTTTTTTAACGAAATTCAAACGATTACCTACGAAATTCAAACAGGGAGTTCGTTTGATACCGCTACAAGGCAGGAGCGTATTTGTCTCAGCAACTTTTGAGTCTTTTTCGAGATATACCTTAAATCACAATTGATGAAGGTCTGCGAAAAAAAGTAGATAAATCTAAGTTCACAAAGACAATAGGTGGTTGTGGAATTTTACATGCGTTTTAGCCCAAAAACTTTTTGACTTTTCGACAACGTTTGTTATAAGTGGGGACCATGGCGAAGGTCAAAAGTTTATGGGTTGTTTGCGATCGTAATACTTTTTTGGGTATGACCATCCACTCCTTTGGAGCCTCTTTCTTTATGATTGGAGTTTGATAATATGATCAATGCTGAAACGGATATTATCATCCAGAGGAGTAAGAAGGCATATTTGATATAATAAAACCTTTTCATGTTTGGAAATTTTATTCAGCATTATTAAACACATCTTTAGTGAATAAATCCTTATAGGTAACCCAGGAAATTTACTTTTCATACGCTACCTGCTTCAGATGTTTTATATGGACACAATATTTGCCTGTTGGGTTGTTACACCAGATGACAATGTTTCGCTTACAAGGTTTTACCTCAGTGGGAATGAAGATAAATCATCAGCAAACCTGTTGATATTAGGATGGCAAGAGAATACATAGGGTCTTTGTAGAAGACCCCGGGTTCTCTGGTATTCTCATCGGAAATGGGGACGATTTTAATACGGTTCTCCTAAAGTAATTTTATCACCGGAATCATCAACTTCAAACAGGTGTGGAACGCGAATATATCTTCCTTCAGCATTTTCATAATGGCTATGGAGACACATTAATAGCTGTCCGTCAAAAGTACGGAACATCATGCCATGCCCGAAATTCGGTGGGGTGATGGGTTCCGGTTCCTGCGCCCAGGGGCCATCGAGCGTGCCGCTTTCCGAATACGCCACACCCTGCGTGTAAACATCGAAAACCCAGCTCGTCCAGAGCATGCCCAATTTTCCGGTTTGAGTATGGAAGAGCCATGGGCCATCCGTTACTTTATTGGGGATGATCTCTCCTTCATCATTTCGTTCCCTGTTCCAGGGAGAATCGTGGGCACGAAATAATACCTTTCCTTCCCCAATCGACCCGCTCAAATCGGGTTTCAATTCAATTTTTTCAATGGTTCCATTCCAGTTTTGAAGCCATTCGTAGCAATAAACCATGTAGGGCTTTCCATCCTTATCGACCCAAAATGTGCCGTCAAGGGTAGGCATATTAGCAGGAAGGTAGGTTGGGTCTTTCATAGGGACATATGGCCCATCGGGTTGATCGCTGACCAGTACGTGACTGGCCCGACGTTCTATCACATTGCCTTTTACCGTATCGATCATCACATCCCTGTTGGTGAAGGTTGCGAAGTAGTAGTACTTGTCCTTGTATTGATGCAATTCGGCAGCCCAGATCATGGGGTTAGGACCCATCCAGGAGTCGGGATCCGTTTTTGCCACTTCATAAGGGCCTGTCCATTTCCTCAGGTCTTTGCTTTTCCACAACAAACCACCTGTACCCGTCATGTAATAGGTAGAGGTTTTTTTATCTGCCAGGATGCAGGGATCGCTTAATCGAATGGAATCAAGCGGTATATTTTCTTTAAACTTCGGCTTCCAGTTTTGGGAAAGGGCAGGAGTGAGGGTTAAGGTAAGGATTAAACCTGTAAATATTTTTAAATAACTCATAAGATGAATTTTAATTGATTTAAATTAAACTCGATTGTATTTGCGCTGATGGACTTGATAATTGTTCATGCTTTTGTAGCCATCATTTTAAATGACGCAAAGCCACAAAGCCACGAAGTCTTAATCTTTCACTTTTTGCATAAAATCCGGAAAGCCACTCTCTGTCCAACGGATAACCCGTGCCCTTGTGGCGCGGTTGGGATCGGACAACTCATGCCCCTGGATTTCCTTATAATCACGGGCATGGTAAATCATAATGACAGTTTCACCATCTTCAGCAGTTGTGAAAGAATTGTGACCGGGGCCATAACGACCCAATTCTTCATTCGTGTAAAAGACCGGACCGGGAGACTTATTCCAGTTGGCCGATTCCAGCAAATCAGCTTCCTCATCAATCCACAACAAACCCATACAGTAGTTGTGGTTTGTTGCGCTGGTAGAATAGGTAACGAAGATCCTCCTATCTTTTTTGATCACCGCTGGGCCTTCATTCACATTGTATTTTACCCTTTCCCAGCTAAACTCCGGTTCAGTGAGCACCACCTCCGGACCAGTCAGGGTTGTGGCATCCTCCATTTCCGATAAGACCAATGCCGTGCCATGTTCTCCACCTCTTACATTTTGCGCCCAAATCAGGTATCTTTTGCCTTTGTGTTCAAATGTTGTAGCGTCCAATGAGAAAGATTCGATATCGGTTTTGATCTGCCCCTCCTCTGTCCACTCGCCTTCCATTGGGTCTGCCGATGGGTTAGACAAAGCCCACATTCTGATGTTCCATATATTTTCTACTTCACCGGCGGCAAAATAGATATACCAAATTCCATCTATCCTGTGTAACTCCGGAGCCCAGATATGGTGCCCCATCACACCCTTTTCATGTTTGCGCCAAAGCACCTTTTCTTCAGCATCCTTCAGGCCATTTATACTTTCGGCTTTTCGCAACACAATTCGGTCGTATTCCGGCACGGTGGCGATCAGGTAGTAAGTCCCGTTATCTGTTTTGTACATCCAGGGGTCTGCCCGTTGCTCTGCAATGGGATTGTCGAATTCAAGCGACTGGGAAAATACCGGGCTGGAAAAGACAATGAATAGTGTTGTTACGATTAGATTTTTGAGAATTCTCATAGCGAATAGGTGTTGATTGAATGCATTCCTTCTTTGAAGTTCTGTCTGCAGGAGGAAGCAACGGTTTAGGATGTTCATTGAGAACCCACCCCTACCCCTCCAAGGAGGGGAATTTTCCAAAAGGATGGCTATCGCCTGAGTTTTCAATTGGTATTTCATGATTACAATTTTTCGTTAAATTTCCTTTACTAAATAGCAATGCCCTTCATCAGACGGCTGGTGGAGAATATTTGAGTTTTTTTGCAGATTAAAATTTCGTACATATGACCATCTAGTTTAGATTAAAGTGAATCATTGTTTTAAAAGTTGATCTGTAATATTCCCCCTTTGAAGGGGGTTAGGGGGATGTTCATGGAGTGACTTCCCTTCCAAGGAGGGGTATTACAAATTATTTTTTGTTTTTTTTTTTCATACCATTAAATTTTTAATTTGAACAACAGGTTTCATTAACCAATCCCTTCTAAAGTTGGGGTGACTTTCTGAATACTCCCATCATCCCCAAACTCCATTCTGTCGATGCAGACTTCCCGGTGGAAACCAGCCGATCTGCCCATGTCAATGCCTTTTGGCCGGGTAAACCGGTGATAAATAATGTACCATTCATCCGTTCCCTTTTTGTTGATCACCGAATTATGGCCCGTTCCAAAAATGCCTTTTTCATCATCCCTGGCAATGACGAGGTTTTCTTCGGGAATGGTCAACGGACCGGTCGGCGAATCCATGAACGCATACCTCACGCGATAGTCCGGGCTTCGAGTATCATCTTCCGACCAAAGGAAATAGTACTTTCCATCCCGGTAAAATATGTCCGTTCCTTCGCGGTAGGTTTCATCAGGCGTCAACACCTTTAAAGTCTCCTTTTTGATGGAAACCATATCGTCATTCAATTCGGCGACAGCCATATAGCCATTTCCCCAGTACAAATAGGGTTTGCCCGAAACGGGATCAATGAACACGTCGGGGTCGATTTCCTGTCCACGATTGATACCTTCCGGCTTGAAATCGATCAGGGGCTTTCCGCTGTCTACAAATGGTCCTGCCGGATTATCGGAAACAGCCACGCCAATCTGCTGTGCTGCCGTGAAATAATAGAAATACTTGTACGTACCATTGATTTTTCTCTCCACCGCTGCAGGCGCCCAGGCATTCCGGTCTGCCCACGACACATCGGATGTGAGGTCGAGGACCTTTCCTTCCGGCTTCCAGTTAATCAGGTCATTGGAGGAAAATGTTTCAAAATATTTACCCGACCAGTTGTGAAAACCATCGCTGGTAGGATATAAATAATACTTTTCATCTTTTTCAGAATAAATGATTTCCGGATCGGCATAATACCCTTCCAGTATCGGATTATGGTCTATATGAGCTGAAATCTGAATTTCCCTGGTTTGATCTCCTAATGTAAGAGTATAACTGACCGGGTCATCGGAAAAATCGTGTGGGCCGGATTTGTCTATCGCCACATCTTTGAACAAAGTGAACTGTAGATTTAATCCTGAAAGCGATGCACCAGTTTTTAATGGCAGGTAAATGGAGCTGTTTTGATCATCGATAACTACATTATTCTGCTTGATACTCGGAGCATTTACGCCTAAGACCAGGTTACCTAATTGTCCCCATTTGTCCAAAAGAGCATCCAGTTCTTTTTGGGTAATTTGAATCACAGAGCCATGACGTGGATGAAAATCCATGGAGATATCAGAATCAATCACTTCGAAATTCTCCAGATCGGTCGATTCGCAAAACTGGTATTTTCCCATGGTGTACACATCGTACATCAAAATATATTTATCGGAATTGATCAATTTGAACGTCCCCGATCCTTCTACCTGGTCATCGGTTTGGTCCACATACTCCTCGCCAACCACATATCCTTCATTGATCTTATCAGAAACGGCTTTCAAAATACCTTTGGCTCCTTCATCTTCATTCTTGAAAAACAGATGATATTTCCCATCTTTAAAGACTATGTCTCCATCGATACACGCACCTTCTTTGAACAGAAGCTGTTTTGGCTCACTTTCCAACCCTGTAAAATCGGCATTGGCGTATGCATAATAAATGATATCAGCATCCTGATTGTGACGCATTGACCAGTAGATCATGTATTTACCTGCCTGAGGATCATAAATGGATTGGGGAGCCCATACCCGGTTTACATCACTAAAATTCTCAGGATACGTTTGAGGGATGTCGATTACGGTATGTTTCCAATTGATCAAATCCGGTGATTTCAACAAAACCATCGCCGTATTTTCCCAGCCCATTTCGGGTACGTAGAGATCGGTCAGCACCATGTAAAAATTACCATCTTCCCCACGAAGAATATGTGGATCCCTTACACCTCCTGAAGTGCTGATGTCTTTGGAATCAATCACTGGCTTGTTGCCGTTAAGTGCGCGGTAATTGTATCCATCTGTGCTGATGGCATAGTGAACCTGCTCTTGTCCGGGCCCATTTCCCACAAAATAGGCAAACAGATAGGCTACCATTTCATTGTCATTATTATTTGTCTGGCAGGAAAAAAGCAGGAAAAACAGTCCTGTGAAAAATAAGCGAATGAAAGGGTCAGGTGTGGTTTTGGTAATTCTATGATTCATGGTGTTTTTAGTTAAATTCTTATCTATTGTCTTCAAGGTCTGGTTCATCCAATTCCAAGGTCTGTCCCCGGACAGAGCCATGTAACACAACAAACTCTTCCCCAACCTTTCCTGGTAATGAGTTTCATATATGTAATTTTAGTTTTCATCAATATAAATTTTTCATTCCTATCCTACCTTTTATGAGCGGTCTGTCGGGGGACAGACCGCGGATCCAGAGGGACAGACCTCGGATCCAGAGAGACAGACCTAGGACCTGAATTATTTATCCTAAGGACCTGAATATTGTCCCTGTTTTTTGATACCACAATTTGTTTAGCGTTTGAAGTCCGAAGCAGTTTGGCATCGCGAATATCACCGCGAATCCAAACACCTGTTTCGGCCTGTGTAGCAGTGCGGAATTCCCCTCTTCCCAAACCAATTAAGAGTGTGCCAATTGAGGCATCTACCGGACCGTATTGGGCTTTGAATGGAAAATAATTACCGGTTAATAGAATGTCATGGATGTTATCTCCTGTCAAATCATCGATAATAATTGCCTGTACAGTTGAAAATTGTGCTTCCTGCGGAAGTGGTTTCAGTTCGAAGGAGCCATTTCCGTTGTTGATCAAATAGACACTTTCCAGCATGTTTGCCTGGTAAACCTCACTTCTGGCCAATATTTCAGGTGAGAAAATATTTTCAATTGTGGCTACTGCATAGTCCTGGTATTTGGGAAATTTCTTTTCCAGATCTGGCAGTACAATTAGCAATTCATCCAAGGAAATCGTTGGATAATATTTACCCTGGTCATATCTACACAAAACCGGGGTTATGTTACCGTCATTGAGGTAATCGATCGCATACAATTTGAGGGGATGATCGGCAGAGGGTTTAAATGGCAGGTTTGTTCCGACATTGCCTGCAATGAAATCTACATCACCGTCTTCATCAATATCTGCAGCTTCGATGCACTGCCAGAGGCCATGTGTATTTCCAAGTTTCATTTCCCTGGTTTTTTCAACTAGCCTTTTTCCATTTTCATTGATAAAGATCCTAACCGGAATCCATTCCCCGGCCAAAACCAAATCCGGAAAACTGTCTTCATTGATATCCATCCATATTGCATCGTTAAGGATTCCCGGCTGTCTTAGGTCTTCGTTTATCCTATCTGTTCCCAGAGTAAACTTTATACCATTTGCATCACTTTCATTGATCAAAATACCACCAAGTGAGTTCAATGGATAATTGCCGGAAATACTGCTTCCACCAATGAATAAATCCGCATCGCCATCCTTGTCAAAGTCACCCGCAGCGACGCAACTTCCGTTGGAATACTCAACCGGCATGGATCCTTCCCTGACTTTCGCGAACAGACCTTTCCCATCATTGATGTACAAAACATCCCGGAGTTCTTCGGCGCCAATCCTGAAATCTGTTCCACCACTGACGGCATAAATATCCAGGTCTCCATCGCCATCTGCGTCAAAAAATACAGATCCGGTGGTTTCACAGGCTTTGTTTTCTTCGAAAGCAGGTTGATTACTTTTCATGAAAGAACCACTTTTTTGAGAAAGGAATAACACATCCGGCTGACCGGAAGCACCGCCAATGAACAGATCGTCCAATCCATCGGAATTCAAATCGCCAGCTGACATTTGAGGTCCTGATTTGGAGTATTCTTTCAATGCCAGAGGATCGATCAGGAAATCAGAAAAACCATTCTCCATGTGTGCATACCGAATGCTATTGCCTCTTGAAATATCTGTGAAAAAAGCCTGCGAATGCCCCTCTGTTTTGATTTCATTCTCGGGCAAAGTGGCATCTTTTTGATAGAAGTGAAGGAGTTTACCGGATTTCGGATGATCAACCTGTGAAACAGTTCCATCCGGCCAGGTGATTTTTAAAGATGTCGGGGATGTTTGTCCCAGCCCGAAATGCAGGATTGGGTCGACAGACGACTGGTATCCCCTGGATGGATAATTTTCTATCACCTGAATGGATGAATCGGTCTCCAATACAACCCTAGCACCAATGGCGTAAGTGTTTTCACCAGATCCATGTAGATGAATTTTCAAAAAGTTGTTGGCAGGGTTTTCTTCTGTTCTATTCTGATAAACAGCCGGCGGTTCATTGGTAAGTGCTACGACCAGGTCCAGGTCACCATCCAGATCAAGGTCTGCGTAAGCTGCGCCTGTTGAAACGTTTGGATCATCCAGTCCCCAGGTGGAGCTTACATCATCAAAATGGAAATTGCCTGTATTCCTGAAGGCATAATTTGGCAATTTGGTGGAGGGGATTTTTTCCGCAAGTTCAAAAATCAGATCCTTGTATTCCTTTTTACCTTCATCGCTGAACAGGTTTTTTCCCCTGGAACGCGCCAGTTTGATCGCTTCAACCATATGGGTCTTCACAAAATCCATATTGGTGAAGTCTTTCAGGTAGCCATTGGTGATAAAAATATCCTTTCGGCCATCATTGTCATAATCGGCCATTAAAACCGCCCAGCTCCAGTCGGTGGCGTAAATGCCTGAAAACTGTCCGATCTCACTAAAAACCGGGGTTGACTGTTCGTTTATACCCCTGTTATAATGAAGCATGTTTCGCATCTGCTGGTAATGAAAACCACTATCCATGGCCATTTGATGGCGATCAAAGTCATGAGGTCCTTTCAATACTTTTTGCCGAAAGTTATCTTCAGGCAACATGTCGAGTGAGACAATATCTACCCAGCCGTCGTTGTTTAAATCGGCAGCATCGGTGCCCATAGAAGATTTGGAAAGATGACCCAGGGACTGATGCGAGCTTTCGCGAAAGGTGCCGTTTCCCTGGTTGATGTAGAGAAAATCCTGCTCTTCGTAATCGTTGGAAACGTATATATCCGGAAATCCATCTGTATTGAAGTCACTTATTACAACGCCAAGGCCGAAGTTCAGTCCGCTTCCGTGAATACCCGCTTCATCGCTGACATCGGTGAACACGCTGGGGGAGGACACCCCCCTTGCCCCCCTCAAGGGGGGAATTAAAGTAGTGTCCGTTTCATTATGAGGAAGTAAATGTAGTGTATTATTTCTGTAAAGGCGGTTGCCGAAATAGGGGTGGCGGGAGTTTCTTAATTTTTCGGTATTGATGAATGGAGAATAAAAGGTCGTTGCATGATTAAGTAGAAAAAGATCGAGGTCTCCGTCCCTGTCATAGTCAAAAAAGGCAGCATGTGAAGAATACGAACCCGGAGCATCAAGACCATATTCTTTTGCCTCGTCTTTAAAAACCGGAATTCCATTTTCATCATTTCCCTGGTTGATGAAGAGCTGGTTGGCACGGCTTTCATTATTGCCAATGCCTGAGTAGCACACATATAGATCTAACAATCCGTCTGCATTTACATCAGCAACACTTACCCCTGAGGTCCAGGCATCTTTTCCGGCAACACCTGCAACGGAAGTTATATCTTCAAATTGCAAATCACTTATATTTAAATAAAGCTTGTTGTCGACCAGGTTTCCGGTAAAATAAATGTCGGGCAGGGTGTCTCCATTGAAATCCCCGATTCCAACCCCGCCACCATTGTAGGTATATTCATACTGCATCACGTTTATATCCCTGGTTTCTATGATCTCGTTGATGAAGGATATGTTGGTTTCCTCTTTACCAAGTTTGGTAAAGAGGCCGCTATTTCTTTTTCCACAGGCAGTTAAGAGTCCCAGGCCACAGGCCAATAACAGTATTTGGGTGCGTATGCTCATAAACTATAAAAAATGTCATTAATGAAAAAAACTACTCAACTCTAGCATCAATTCCCAGTGTTGAGTAGTTTTTCATGAAGCTGATAACAAATGAACTATTACCAGCCGGCAATTTGCGTCAAACCGGGACTTTTATCCATTTCACTTTGACTAATTGGCAGAACATTCAGTTTTGAAGGGAAAGTCCTCTCCTCGAAGACAAACCTTGAATAGATAACATCCCCCGTTCCATCATCAACCGTCATTTCGATCCCCTCCATTGGGCCATTCAATAATTCTTCCGCTATTCCCCATCGTCTGATGTCATAGAACCGGTGTTCTTCGTAAACCAATTCAACACGACGTTCATTTCTGATCCTTTCCCGCATAGCCATTTGATCCAATCCGGCAGGTAAATCCGGCATGTCCACACTTGCCCGCGAACGTACCTGGTTAACGGCATCGTAAACCGAGGCATCCGGTCCGGAAGCTTCGTTCTGTGCTTCAGCATAGTTCAGGAGCACCTCGGCGTATCTGATGTAGATCCAATCCTGATCTCCCGGTAAGGTATAAACAGGCACATCTTCCCGATGAAACTTTCGGGTATAGTATCCGGTTGGTGTATTGGCGCCAGGAAGATCCTGGGCTCCTCCCGGATACATTTGCATCTCTACACCGCGGAAGGTAGATCCATCATGTACGACGGTTGCCTCAAATCGGGGATCCAGGTTGTCGAATGGATTGGCCGGGTCGAAAAGAGGAGAAGATGATTGTGGTTCGCCATCCACCATTTCATACGAATCGACAAAATTTTGTGTCGGGCAATTTCCTACCCATCCGGCATCATTCGGACCGGCAAAGGTTCGCGGGCTGTTGTAAACGTCCCATCCAGCTCCGGCAGTACCTCCTGCATTACTTTGGTGGTGCTTATCCGGATTCTGAAATTTTTTCACCCACACAATCTCATCGTTGTTTTCATCCAGCCAGATGGTCCTGTAATCCGGATAGAGGGAATATTCCCCACCATCCATCACGGCTTTGGAAGCAGCTGCTGACTCCGCCCATCTTTCTGCATAAAGCAACACCCTGCCTTTCAAAGCTTGGGCAGCACCCTTCGTTGCCCGTCCTATTTCCACATCTGCCTTGTTTGGTAATATCTGAAAGGCTGTATCCAAATCGGCGATGATGAAATCTACAACGTCATCATACGTATCCCTTGCTATGTTGATATCATCGTCAGGGGTTAATGTACGGTTAATAATGGGAATACCCGTTGGCTCACCACCTTCTGATTTCATTCCGTAATAGCGCAATACTTCAAAATGCAAATAAGCTCTAAGAAAATGGGCATCAGCTTTCAATTCAGTTATCAACTCTTCATCTTCTAATCGATCAAGGTTTTCGAGAGCTGAATTAGCGGCTCTAATCTGCTCATAACAATCACGCCATATCGTCCAGAATGGAATATAGCCTGGCAGAAAATCCCCTGTATTGAGCAAGTCTGCAGATGTCCAGTTTATGGCATTTTCAGCATCATCCGAACCTGCATCAAGGATGTAAAGTCCTTTGGCCCAATCATCGTAATTCCGGTCGAAACCAGAAGGCACAGCGCCGTAAATACCATAAACAAACTGACTTGCTGCGTTGGGATCGGTCCACACAACTTCTTCTGTCAGCGAATCTTTAGGGACCTTATTAAGTATGTCATCATCACATCCCCAAATTAACGCAAGGGTGAATAAAGCATAAGCATACTTTGACAATCTCTTATTTATATTTTTCATGATTTTAAATGTCTTATTCATTGCACTAACTTTTAGAATTGTAATTCAAAACCGGCATTCCAAATCCTCAACTGGGGGTAACTCCAGTACCGGTCATCCGCATACTCAGGATCCCAGTTTTCCAGCTTGGTCCAGGTCGCCACATTGTTCGCATTCACATAGATCCGCAACCCCTGAATGAAATTGTTTCCAAAAAACCCTTGAGGAGCCGTATAAGCTATCTCAATATTCTTAAGCCTAATATAAGAGGCATCGTTCATCCAGAAATTTGAACTCGAGTGGTTCAAATTGCCTGTTGGGTAAACTAAGATCCTTGGGTTGGGCGCATCCGTATTATCCGGTGTCCAATAGTCCAGGTTGGACTTAACCGTAGAAGCATCGCCGTAAAATGGCCAAACGCCTTCGCAGCACGTGTATTGGTTTACACCTGTCGCCCCTTGCAAAAGAAACGATAATGAGAACCTTTTGTATTTAAACATGCCATTTAAACCAAAAATATATCTTGGCATATTGGAATCTCCACTTGATACGCCTATCGCTACGTGATCCAATTCATTGATTTCCCCATCTCCATTCACATCTTCCATTTTAATATCACCGGGAGCCGTATCTCCTAATTGAGTTGCCCAATTGTCTACTTCTTCCTGGGTTTGGAATATGCCTAAGGCATTATATCCAAATGACATTCCAAGTGGATGTCCTATTCGACTGATATTTGGATTGATATCATCCGGTTCATCTAATTCTACCACCTCATTTACCGCATGTGTAACATTCGCGTTGATAGAAACAAAAAAGTCATCAGTTACGTCGTCCTGGTATCCTAAACTGATTTCAAAACCTTTGTTATCAATCCGGTTAAGATTTTCAACAGGAACTATAGAGGCAATACCGAAGAAATCAGGTACTGTCCTGAACCTTGTGCCCAGAATGTCTGTCCTTTTTTCATAGAAATAATCAAACGTAAACGAGAATTTTGCATCAATAAAATAGGCATCAAAACCAATGTCTGTTTTAGCTACTGTTTCCCATGTTACATTAGGATTGGCCAGAGTTCCCTCTTTAATTATTTGATAAACATTATCATTCCCAAAAATGGCATTCGGATATCTTCCACCATTAATATTAAATGACTGTAAATAAAGAAACCGATCATTTGGATCATTGCTAATCTGGTCATTTCCCAGAACTCCGTAGGAAGCTCTGATCTTAAGGAAATCGAGGAATGAAACATCGCTCATAAATGATTCCTTAGAAATGATGTAAGCTCCGGAAACAGAAGGGAATGTACCCCATCGTTGATCGGGCGCAAACTGTTCTGATCCATCTACCCGCATGGAAGTCTCAAACAGGTATTTGTCGTTGTAGGCAAGGTTGATACGCCCTACAAATCCCTGGCGACCGCTAGCTCCCGAAAATCCACTGTTGTTTCTGTTAACTGCGCCGCCAAAATTTATCTCATCAATACCAATGGTATAGCCTTCCCTGTGGGCGCTAAGGTATTCCCATGTAGTCTCTGTCTGGGTATAAAGCGCTAACGCTGAAAGGTTTAATTTCCCAAACGACTTTTCATAATTTAAGTGTGCCTGAAGGGTTACGGCCTGGTTGTCATCTGTATTTTCATCCAGGTAATTGGCCGGAAGGGGCTCTTCCATTAAATTGCCATTTGCATCTACTGTGTAGAAAGGCACAACCGGGTAGTACCAGTTTTTGTTATCCGTTTGGGTATCATCAAAAGCCCCGATCAATCTGGCAGATAATCCGGGGACAAAAGGTATTTGCTGTTTCAGTTCAATTCTGGTCCTTAACGCTTCTACTTCATTTCTTCTGTATCCGTTTTCTGTCAAAGCGATGTAGGCCGGTCCGCTTGCTACGCCACCATTCGAAAACTCCAATGGCGCTTTATTAGGTTGCGTATTTAACCACCTGAAAAGTTCATCCCCTTTACCCAGACTTTCCCTTTTTTGCTTTCTGTAGGAAATATCAAAGGATAATCTGGTAGAGTTAGTAACATCAGCATCAATATTTGATCTGAAATTGTACCGGTTGAAATCATCAGAAGGCGTAATACCTTGCTGATTAAGGTAACTTAATGAAGCGGCATACTGGATTCTCTCTGTACCACCTACAGCCGATAAATTGTATTGCTGCATCGGGGCTGATTTTTTGATCAAATCAAACCAATCGGTATCCGGGTGGGTATCCGGGCTGCTTCCATCCTGGTATTTTTGCAGATCCTCATCTGTAAATTCCGGAGGTAAATTGGAATTTGCCAATGCCTCGTTTCTCAATGACGCATATTCGAAGGAATTGAGGAATTCGGGTTCCCTGGTGCGCTCCTGGATGCCGAAATTCCCCGAAAATGAGATTTGCATCTTTCCTGCTCCTCCTCTTTTGGTATTGACCAATATTACACCATTTCCTGCCCTCATACCAAATACTGCCGCACTTGCTGCGTCTTTCAATACCGTTACCGATTCAATTTCATTGGAATTCAACTGGAAGAAGTCGCTCGATGAACGAACAATCCCATCAATTACATAAATTGGATCAGCCCCTCCGGTTGTTGCTGCCCCACGGATTCTTATAACTGCATTGTCATTCCCCGGCTCACCGGTAGGCTGGGTGGCAATAACACCTGCAGCGCGACCTGCTAGGGTATTGCTCAGGTTTGCAACCGGACTTTCTTTTATTTCAGAAATGGGAACAGTTGAAACCGACCCGGAAATGTCGCTCGATCGCTGTTCTCCATAACCAACCACAACAATTTCTTCCAGAGCCGTTACATCAGATGCCAACACGATATCAATCACCGATCGGTCTCCTACAGTAATTTCTTCCGTAACATAGCCAATCGAACTGTAAACCAGAATTGAATTCGTGGATGGAACATTTATCTGATAATTTCCACTCAAATCCGTTACTGTTCCTTCTGTGGTACCTTTGACGTATATGTTTACCCCTGGTAAACCATCCGGGGCATCTTCCGAAGTTATTTTCCCCGATACGGACACGTCCTGAAGCGGTTCCTGCGGAAGGATATCATCTGCTTTAGTCAGAACTTTTTTGACATTGATGTTTTTATTCACCTGCTTGAAGTGAAGATCGGATTCTTTTGACACCTCAAGCAGCAAATCATAAAGAGAAAGTTCTCCTTTAAATGAATATTTACCATCAGACACTAATATTTCTTTGTCGTAAAAGAACTTATAACCCGTCTCTTTTTCTATTTCAGAAAAAAGGTCTTCCAGAGAGGCACGCTTAAGCTGCATATCCAAATGGACTTCCTTGAGGTTAAGCGATACTTCATTTTTATTCAGGTTATTTTGAGCATCGCCTTCATGAGCAAACAGTACGCCAAAGAATATTCCCTGTAGTAGCAATCCGTAGAATAGAAACTTCGACATTAGCTTGATTAGTTGTAATGTTTTTTTCATAGTTTTGAAAGTCAATATTTAACAATTGATTAAGCACTTTCACGATAAATACTTGTGATTTTCCAGATCTGCTGGTATTCTATTGTGAGAGTGAAAATTTTCGAAAAGGAAGGTTAACTTTTAATCTTCCTTTTTTTATGCAATTCAGGTAATGGCTTTCTCCATATTATTTACATTTAAGGGTGACTGTTTTATTTTCAATTTTAAATTCAATATCATGAGTGAACTGAACACCAATTAAGACCTCCTCTAACGACTCATTCTCAAAGTGTCCGTTTACATGCCATTTTTTGTCAGGAGGGTCTGTCACATTCACATCAACTCCATACCAGCGCTTTAACTTCCGGATAAATGAATCAAACGAATCATTGTCAAAAATCAGGATCCCATCTTTCCAAGCCGTCACAAAGCCGACATCAAACTTTTGCTTCTCGATTTGCCCGCTCTCTTTATTATATTTTATTTCTTCTCCAGGTTCCAGAAAATAAGATTCGTATTTATCTGTACTTTCATGCTTATCGACTTTTACTTTACCGGACACCAATGATACATTTGCGACATTGTCATTAGGGAAAGCTTTTACATTAAACTGGGTGCCGAGCACGGAAACATTCATTTGTCCGACCTTTACGATGAAGGGCTTTTTTTCATCTCTTTGTATGTCAAAATATGCCTCGCCTTCCAGTGCGACACTTCGCTCAACGCTATCAAAAATTTCGGGGTAGGAAATTGAGGATCCTGCATTCAGCCAGACTGTGGAGCCATCCGGGAGTTTGATAATGGATTTTTGGCCATTCTGATTTTGTTTCTGAACGATCGCCATTTTATGTGTCTCTGTTTCTTCTACACTCCTGTCCGCCGTCATCTCTACCACGAAAACAGCAATTGAAACAAAAAGGATAGCGGCCGCTACGAGTTGAAAGCCCCTCCATTTTTTATTTGGTGAAGGCGATCTCCTGATCTCCTTCACCTTATTGTTTCGATGGTTATTTGGTTTTATCCTGCTTAACAAAAGTGAAAAGGCTTCATCCTTATCTTTGGCTTCAACCTCAATTTTACTGTGTTCCCAAAACTCAGCAATGTTTTCAAATATCTCTTTGTTTTGAGGATCACTATTCAACCATTTTCTTAATTCCTGAATTTCTTCAAGATTTGCCTCCCCGGATAGGTGAAGAAAAATATATCTATAGATATCGTGGGAATCGGTCATTCGTTTTATGCTATTTGTTAAGGGACGTATGAAAATTAAAAATTCCCTAAATGGAATTGAAAAAAAATATTCATTTGAAAAAAATTAGCGAAAAACGGATGTGTAGAATGCTAAATTGACAAGATTGACAGAACCGGGCTGATAACATTCAAACCATGAGAAACTTCTAAGGGGGAGAAAGCCTATTTGCGTATTGTCAGGCTAGTGACGTAGTCGTGGGGTTTCTGATAAAGGTTCCCTTAAGACACTCGTGTCTGCCTGGGAAAATGTACTTATCAAAACTTTCTGAAAAAGGATTTGTTGAATGGTAAGATTGTTGGATTTTTCTTGTTAATAGGGGGGTAATTTTTCACTTACAGAGTTAGAGTGGCAAAATTTAGGAGTAAATCATTTCTAATTTATTCATTTTGAGGCATAGGAGGAAGATATTTTGTAAAGGCCGATAATTACTGGATTTTGATTTAAGATTGGAAGGAATATATTTGGACTCGGAATTTTCAACCTGAAATTAAGATTATTTTTGTGGCTTTACCACCTCAATATCCGGTTTGTTCGGTTTATCCATCTCATCGCCGACGTAAAAGGAAGTATGTGGTGGCTGGTTATAGGCGACATTCTGCCAGGCGATTCCCAACCGGTAGACCGGGTCGTGCATCAGTGTCCTGAACCTGTATTCTGTTGGAATGGTCGTTGTGTAGATTCTCAATGATTGATTATCATCTGTCCTGAAGATCACCTCTTCACGCCAGTCGCCAAATAAATCCGCGCTGAGCGTGGGTGTGGCTTTTGTCCCATTGTTGGATGAACAGCCCTCCGCTGTAAAAAGGGTATTCAATTCACTATTCTCCCAGTCCCATTTTGAAATCGTGTTTTTGTCAAGGATCTCCCTCAGTAAATCACCGTCCCACCAAACGGCGAAATTACAAGACGTAGGTTTCTGCTCTGAAATCAGCTCGCCTTTGGCATTGAACATTCCTTCAATGTTTGCCCCAAAAACCCAGCATTCATTGCCCGGATACCTTGGATCAACGTTAAATGCCACTCCTCTGCCGGGGCCTTCGCCGTCTTCACCGGCTTTGACGGAAGGTTTTTTCCACAAAACTTCACCACTTCCTGCCGATCTGAAATTAGCTCCGGCATCATCGAATCGCTCCTGGATGTTGAAAACCTCCATTCCAGGACGGGTAGGGTCAAGGTCTGATAGATGAAGAGCATCTCCATGGCCAAAACCAGTAGAATACAGACCTGTTCCGTCATCATCAATGGCACAAGCGCCATACATGATCTCATCTTTGCCATCATTGTCCACATCGCCCACAGAAAGATTGTGGTTTCCCTGTCCGCTGTATTTATCATTTCCGGGAGTGCCATCCTCGCTGTCGAAGGTCCATCGATGGACAAGCTTGCCATCTTTAAGATCCCAGGCTGCCAGAACTGTTCGCGTATAGTATCCCCTGCACATAACAAGGCTAGGGTGGATTCCGTCCAGGTAGGCAATACAAGCAAGAAATCGATCGCCACGGTTGCCATATCCGTCTCCCCATATTTCTGCCATTTGTTCGGAAGTAGGGTAATCGGTATCGGGATACCTGGGTGGGATATAGTCTGTTGTGGTAATTTCCTTACCGGTAAGGCCATCAAATATCGTCAGGTATTCGGGGCCTTTTAAAATGTACCCATCCATTTTCCTATCCGACATTCTTCCATTTCTACCCGCCACTTGTATCACCGTATTTTCTGGATATACATATACCGAATCCCGGTTTCCGATGACTTTCCCAGCACCATCTGTTGTGCCATCGGCTGTTTTGCAGGCAATTTCTGCCCGGCCATCGCCATCGAGATCATATACCATGAATTGTGTGTAATGTGCTCCTTCACGAATGTTCACCCCCAGGTTAATTCTCCAAAGCAAGGTGCCATTCAGCTCGTACGCCTCCAGAATAGGAGGGTCTGTCAATCCCGTATGGGAATTATCATGACTGTGGCCTGTCTGGTGAAGGACAATTTCGTATTGCCCGTCGCCGTCAAGGTCGGCAACAGACGCGTCATTGGGCCGGTAACCTTCGGGTGTCTGAAGAGGTATCGTGTGATAATTTTGTTGCCAGACGTTGGACACGGAGGATGGTTTTCCTTCCTTTCCATCTATGACAGGTCGTACTTGATACTGATAGGTTTTAGACTGATCGATGTTGTCGTCTACAAAATTAGTCCGGTCAGTAATAGGGGAGGGATTAAGTTTTCTAAAATCACCTTCATCCTCACTTCGATATAAATTGAATGCGATGTTATCAGGCTCATCACCCAGAAATCGCCAACTGATGAGGTTGGATTTGTCATCGATTTTCACGGCGATTAGTCCCCGGTCCAGGTATTCCATTTGCCTTTGGGCAATTGAGCTTTGGAAAGTCATTAATTGTATGAAGCAAACTAAAACTGCTAATGAAAAAGATTTTAACAGACTCATTTTCTTGTGTTTAGTTCTTTCTTAACCGATTTGTTTATGTATTTTTTCAGAGGGCAATCAGCCGTTTCCATGATTCCCTCCGCAATCATTTTTGCATTTAAAATCGCTCCATCCTTATTGGTATGGGTGTGATCTTTCTGGAATAAATTATTGCTCACGAATTCCTGCCCAAGTTTTTCATAGGCAGATGCTGAAAGATCATTTAAATCAATAAAGCAGGCATCCTTATTTTGTGCAGCTTCTTTTGACCATCCTGTGTAGGAATCAGTTGCCCTCAAGACCTTACCATCTTCCCAAATGTTTCTGGCAACCAGTGAAAGTACAATGGGAGTTGCCCCTTTGGCTTTGGTGTCATCAATGTATTTGCGGATATACCAGCCAAATGAATGGACAATCTCGTGTTTGCCGGTCAGCATGTTGTCAATTTCTTCTGTCTCATCACCGTTGCCCTTAATGGTGCCCCGTGCCCGATGGTTGTCGTTGATGTTGCCGCCATCGTTGTGCCCAAACTGGATCAACACGAAATCACCTGGTTTGATATTTTTTAACACCTCATCCCAAAGTCCTTCTGTCTGATAGGTGCGGCTGCTCCGGCCACCGCGAGCACGGTTTTGAATGCTTATTTTTGTGGTATCAAAATATAGGTTTGTAAAGTCTCCCCAACCCCAAAGGCCGTCTTCCCCCTTTCCACTGCCATTTTTAACAGTCGAGTCGCCGATGATCCATAGGGTGGGTTTATTTTTTTTATCGTTCAGTTTTTCAATGGAAAAGGAGGTCAGACCAATAAAAAGAAATAGCAATGTGATTGACTTCATCTTTGTGGATGTTTTAAATTTTTGAATAACCTTCGATGGAAGATTAACCGGATTTTAACCCTAAAATTTAGATGAAGTAAGCCTTAGTGATACGAAAAACTGTCCTGAACCTTGAGGTAAAGTTAATTTATTAAGAGAATTGAATTTTATGGATCACAAAATGTAACACCATATAGTTTTGCTAGCGATTATTTTACAAGTCTAGTATTCTTATAATATTCATTTTCGCCACTTATACTTATAAGGACAAACCCATACTTTTGCATGGCATTTTCAACAGCACTTCTGCATTTTTTATTGTGAATTTCCAGTACAATGCATTTGGTCTTTTCTAGCCAAAATTTTTCATTTTTTGAAAATAATTCTTCCTCTGCTCCCTCAATATCAATTTTAAATATATCTATAGTTTCTATATTGTAATTTGACATTAATGTCTTAACCGAAATACCATCAATATCATATTGGCTCATATTTTCTACTTGCTTTGTCATAAAAGACCAGTTTTCTCCCTTTGGATTTTCTACCACCAATTTTCTATCTTTACTCCAAATACCATATTGCAGAGGGATAATATTTTTATAATTTTTGGCATTTTTTAGTAGAAAGTCGAAATTCGAGGACTCTGGTTCAATTGCAAATACTTTAGCATTTGGGTATTTAATTGCGAAATAAAAAGAAGTCAAGCCTATATTAGCGCCAGCATCAATAATGACTTTGGGGTTATCTATAAAAAATGGAATTTTATATTCTTTTTCAATCAATATATGATACAAAACATTTATATCAGATGAATTCTTTCTTATAGAGATTTTAGCTTTTTTTAAAATTCTGTATTTCCACAAATAAGGATATACAATAAATTTTAGCATAATTCTTTTAACTTTTTTATTTATGATTTTCTTAGCTAGCTTAATCATATATGTTCATTATAAATAAGGTCCAGAAGGAATGTTATTCTTAAAATTCCTGCTCTTCAGGCATGACAAAACAAGTAGATGCTCTTGTTATTTGTGGAATAAAGTCTAATATGAATTGAATTATCCTGGTTTTAATTCCTGGATACTCGACTTTTAATTAACTGTGATATCATTTTAATGGTTATTACAATTAACTGTTTTTAATTGACACTCTATAAAATATAGAAGCTATTGATACATTTATTCAAACTTGTTTGGTAAATACAAGTACAATTAATTCGTAAGTCTTGACTAATAAAGATGTGAACACAAGTCGATTAAAGAATAATATATAGCTAAAGGGAAATTACTTTTTTAAGCGGCCTCATAAGACTAAATAGAACGAACAAATAAGACCTTCAAATATTTATATAAATATGGAAGTAACAAATATGAAGAGCTTATTTCTTTATGATCTTATAACTACGGTTCCTTAATTTTATTCTTACTTCAATAATTATATTATCAAACAGCAATCACTTTTTTTTACGAAGAAACGAATGCTAATGATTTGTTTCCCTCAGTCATTACTCTTCTCATATTTATAAATAGCTATATTTCCTTCGTGTTGATATTTATAATTATAATTAAATGCTTGGATTAAAAAATATTTTTTATTTCCAATTTCAAATATTGAATCCTCATGAAAAGTGGGAGACCAAAAAAACGAATTATTCTCAACAACTTTTTGATAGCCCTCTATTAATTCAATGTTCCAATATGAATGTTGTTCACAGTTATTTGATTGATTTTCTTTTAAAGCATATTGTTTAATTGAACTAAAGTAGGTAGATGTGTAAAGATTTGCATCAATTATAATATCATTCTTATTAATCTTAGAGTCATAAAGAGCGGAATATTTTTGTAATCCTCTATCAGAAGTTATTTGATGTATACATTTTATTTTTTGTAAAAAACAAATAAAGATTATAGTTAAATAAATATACTGTATCCTCGAATTAAGATTGTAGATCATGTATCCGAAACCAAAAACCATCATTGGAAAAAAGATTACCATATAACGACTATACCAAATAGGAGTTGCTAATATTGAATATATAGTAAGTAGGATAATGATACTGATCGGGATTGTCAGTGATAGCATCATTAGCGATCTGTTTTCTTTTAACCTTAAATTATTTTTGGGGATACGAAGGTATAAATAGGTAATTATTGCAGTAGCAATCAATAGAACAAGTGTTAACAAATAATTTAATTTATCATCCCTAACAGCATAATTCCCGGTGTAGAAAGGATACATTAAATTTTTAAGAATTCTACCTATTGCACTTGAATCATCACCTTTGGTTTCAATAGTGATCTTTTTCCTTTGGGTTTGTTGAATTAATACAGGAATCCAGGGAACGAATGTTAATGCCGTTATTATTGCAATGGTGAGAGCTCTTTTAATGTATGTCTTATTTTCTTTAATCAGGCCGATGTAGAGAATCAAGTGTATAAAAGCAACACCTACTAATGCAAATAGATGTGTATAAATTGTCAAAATGGAAAAAAAGATAAATAATATTGAACTACTTAATTTTCTTGGTTCCGAATATAATTTATAAGCATACTTTGCAACCAGAAATAAAAATAATGGGGCAATAGAGTACATTCGTATTTGATATACCTCATTATAGATCGTTGGAAGAAAACATAACAAAAAGGAAACTATAAGCGCATATTTTCTATCGACCATCTTTAATGCTGTAAAATAGCAAACCAAAACCATGATAATTGATATCACAATGTTGAAGGTTTTCATTACGATGATAGAATTTCCTAATATTTCCGCAAATAATTTTAGCAATATGAAGTAGGCGGGACCGTGTGCATCATACACTAATTGACAGATTATTCCATTAATATTATAGCCTAAAATCAGCGGTGTGGTACATAGCTCATCATACCACAAATTAGTTGTTAGGAGTGAAACCAATACTCCAATAAAAACAATAAGCATTGATAATTCTCTTATCCAATTTCTCATGGAAATAAATAAGGCAAATATGATTTCATAAAATTATTTTTTTATCAGTCAATTTTGAATCGATTATAATTTCATTCGCTGTAATTTTATCGATAAATCGCAGAATTTTTTCTTGAATTATTTCCCAGGTATAATGTGATCGGCAATAATCATAATTAATTTCCCCCATTTTATTTCTTAACTCACCCGAATTTAAAAGTTTAATCGAATGAGCAGCTATATTTTTAATCATTGTATCAGAATTATTGATTTCAACCCTAAGTGTTCCCTCATTTGGTAAGATATATTTAGGCCCGCCGTTATTTACAGATATTATTGGAAGGCTGAAACTCATAGCTTCTAAGAAAACATTTCCTGTCGCTTCCTTTATCGAAGGAAAGAGAAAAATATCAGATTTTCTATAAAAATCATCAATCTGGTCTCGTGGCAATTTTCCATGAAAAGTGATCTTATTTGTCAATTTAAGATCTAAAGTAAGTTTTTTTAAATGTTCAATTTCACCATCTCCGCCAATAATGTCAAAGTGGAAATTTTCGAAATCTATTTGAGATAAGGCTCTTATAGCCAATTCGGCACCCTTGAACCTGGCTAGTCTACCAACGAAAAGAAATCTGATCGTATCTTCTTTTGTTTTATTCCTTTTTATCAGATTGTCTTTAATTGCAACCGCATTATGAAAAAAAGTAAAAGTCTTAAAGTGGAATCGGTTGGGAAGCGAGTTTCTTAGGTAATCCAGTGTGATTAAAATTATACTTGCTTTGGCGTATAATTTTCTATGCGTTGGAAAGTAAAATAAGAATTTATCTAATTTTCGAAGGTTTTTCACCCAGCTTTCACTTTTGAAGTAACTTTTCAGTGGTTTAGGCACCTGAAGCCCACCATTTAGTGGACCTAGGATAAGTGGTTTTTCAACTTTATATAAGGCAGTGGCATACCTGAAGCTGGATGGACTTTTATGTAGAATGATATCGAATTGATCGAAAAACCCCCTGTTTTCTTTTATGAATTTGTTTACATTATTATTAAAAGTATAGAAGCCAAAATGAATATCAATGGATAAGCTTTTCTTAAGAAAGTTATCGTCACTAAATGTAATTACTTTAACATTATGTGGTATCTTATTTTCGTAGTACGTCAGCAAACCCTCTTCTGAGTAAGTACTTGTAAATATGACAATATTGTGTTTCGAACGTAATATTTCAAGCCATTTAAAAGAACCAACATGTTCAGAAAAGCCAAATGGGTTGCACCAATATGCTGAGAAAAGAATATTTGCCATATTCTGATTGAATTATCTAAATTATTTCATGTAATAGGATTGTAGCTACAAAACTTTCCATTCATAAATACCGAATTATTTATATTTGTTCTATTGATTGTATAATTCTCTGTATTTATTGACAATTTTATCCCATGTATAGTCTTCTAACACCTTTTTTTGAGCACTCTTTCCAACATTCATAAAATCCATTTTATTGTTTTCGGCCCATTCGATTTTTTTCTGAAGATCAAAAGAATTTTTGTTTTCAAAATAAAGGACTTCGCTATCACTAAAAATTTGTTTGTTTTCGGGAATATCACTTGCAATGATGGGTTTACCCATACTGGCAACCTCCAACAGCATAATGGACATTCCTTCGGTTTCCGATGGAAAGACGAAATAATAACTCTGTTTAACGAATTGTAATAATGTCGTAAGCGGGTGAACGTACCCTAAAAAATAAATGTTCAGTCCTTTACTTTTCTGCTGTATTTTTTTCATATACGATGGTAAATTATCTATTTCACCCGCAACGAATATATTTCCTTTATAATTCAACCTTTTATATGCATCGATCATCGTATGGAGCCCTTTTGTTCCCATGATTCTTCTTGCAGCGAAAAATACATACTTAGTGTTTTGTGGTACATTCTTTGGCCAAAATTTGTCAATTTGAGTCGAATTTTCACTTGTAGGTGGATTGATGCCATTTTGAATAAATTCCACGTCAAGATTATGTTGCTCTTTATAATATTCACTTAGAGGCTTTGAAATAGAGGTTTTTATACCTTTAAATTTGATGAATTGTTTTTCATTTATTTTAAAGAACCATTTTGCGATGAAATTCCATTTATCTCTTTTATATGGCAATTCATGAACGGTTGCAATTACTTTGCTTTTTTTGGTAAATGCATTTAAAAAAAGAAAACTATCAATCTTGTGTGCATGTATGATATCATACTTTCCAAAAAGTCGAAGATGGAAGAAGCATATTAAATAGTAAATGAAAACTCCAAAACTCCCAAAACTAAATTCCGGAAACTGAATGACATTGACTCCCTCTATATAGTTTTTAGCTTGAGCATTTTTATAACAATAAATAGTAATGTCATATTCATTTTTGAGCTGCAGGATCATATTTTCCACTACACGGCTTGTACCGCCTCTTGAGGGAAAATATTTTATTCCAAAGTAAACTACTTTTTTTCGCTGATTACTTGCCAAAGGGCTTTCAGATAAAAATGTACTGTTAACTTGCTCATTCTTTTGTTGTCTATCTAATCCATCGAATTGAACTACAGATTTATTTGTCATTTGGTTCGATCTAATTCCTTAATTAGCTGAAGATAATTGTCTGTAAATCTAGTTGGTGAAAATTCCGCCTTTACTTTTGCATAGCTTTTTTCGCCAAACAAGGTCATTAATTTAGGTTGATCAATCAACTTTATGATCGAATGAGTTGTTTGATCAATATTTTGTTTTTCTACCAGGTATCCATTGTGACCATTTTCTACCAGGTATTTATTATCACCAACATTCGTAGCAATAATTGGAAGATGGAAACTCATTGCTTCCAAAATAGTATTGGAAATTCCCTCGAAGAGAGAGGTACATAAATAAATATTGGCTTGATTGTAATAATCATTGATGTTGGCAGGGTTGATAGATACATTGATCACTTCATTTAGCTTATGCTGATGAATATATTGCCTTATCTTGTTTTCTAATACACCATATCCGACAATTGTATATTGAATATTTTTATATCCCAAATTTACCAGGTTTTTTATTGTCAGAATTGCAGTAAAATGATCCTTTTGCTCAACAAACCTTCCTACTGTTAGTATTTTAATAAGATTCAAATCTATATTTTTAGTGTGCTGATCCTTGGGCAAAGTGATGCAATTTGTAATAACCCGGATTTTATTTTTTTCGAATCCTCTTGATCCATAGTATTCAGCACCATTATGATTATTAAATATGGTCAAGCTGCTAAAAAAATTATGTATCAGCTTTTCAGGTTTTTCCTTCTTTGGATCTAATAATGCATTTCTTATACCACCTATTCTGTTTTTTATTCCAGCAAGACCACCTACTAATGACCCTATAACATTTGCTGTTAATAAGAATGAAAATATTATGTCTATTTTATTTGATCTAAGTAGTTTAAAAAACTGAAAAAGCTTTGTTGCTTTATTGCCTTTTAGAATAACTAAGTTGATCTGGTATTGCTGAATTAGTCTATCCAGCTTTTCGTCTATCCTGTTGTTAAAGAGGACAAATGTGACTTTGTGATATGCTGTCAATTCCTTGGCTAACAAAATGGCTTGTTTTTCTGCGCCACCTGCTGGTAAATCTTTTAAAAGAATGCAAATGTTTTTGATGCCCTGGTTTTTCAATGGAGAGGAAAGAATAGGTCAATCCAAAAAAACAAACAAAATACTAAAAGGATAATCCGCGGAGTCAAAAATTTTAAAAATAATTTCAGCCCCATTTTATTGAAAAGATTGATAAAGTTTAATGTATTCACGCCCCATTCTCTGAACTGTGAACTTTTCCAGTAGGGTTTCATAGGCCGATTTACCTAATTTTTCCGCATAGTGTTTATCATCGAGTATATTAACTAATTCCTTTTCTATCAGATCCCGGTCGTCTTTTTCAATCAGTATCCCGTTTTCATGATTTAAGATGATTTCCTTTGTTCCGCCGGAATCATTGGCAATAACAGGCTTTTTAAGGGCAAAAAACTCTAGAATTGCATTCGAAATCCCTTCACCATGATTCAGTTTGTTCGTGAGCAATATGCCGCAATCACATACATTCATGATGGATTCCAATCCGGAATTTATCGGTCCCAAAATCAAAATGTTAGGATGGTTTTCATATTTCCCTATAAACTCGTAGTAAGAAGGATCATCTTTATCGGGTCCCCCTATGGCCAGAAAAGTAATGTCTTTTCTTGTTTTTAAAATCTCTTCTGCAATTTCAAAATACAAAGAATAATTTTTCTTCTTTGAAAATGATGCTACCATTCCTACTGTAAAATCTGTAGATATATTAAATTTATTTTTGATATCGTCAATTGTATCAAGAGTTTGAAATCTGTCAAGATTGATTCCATTGTAGATAACACCAGCTTTTTTTGATTTAATGTTATAGGTCTTTAAGCCTTCATAAGAATTGGATAAAATCCTTTTGGAAAAGAAAAAATTTACTTTTGAGACTAAAAAGTAAAAATTCATTTTGTTTAGCCTCTCATGTGCACGAGTAATTTCATTGTCTATCAACGGTATTTGTAGTAATAGTGAAGAGGGAATACTATAAAATGTAACCATTCCGCCCCATGTATGAATCATATTTGGTTTTAACGATAGGCAGATTTTCAAGAATTTGAAAAATAGGAAAGGATCTTTTTTAGATTTTTTTTTGATGATATAATAAGGTATTTGTAATGCATTAAACTCGCTATAATGAATTTCATTTTTGGTGATAACTAAAATCAAATTAAATGCAGTGTTCTTTTTTAAATAAGACAATAATTCAACCAGCCTTCTTTCTTTACCACCTGATCGAAGTGACTCAATAAAAAATATGATTGTCATTCTATACTTTAAATTAAAGAGGTAGCTTAAGATAAATTGGCGTCAAAAGAACTAAATTTTCACTGATTGTATTAATCTTTTCCATATGGCTTTTTCTTTTTTTATGTATTCTTGAAATTTCTCATTTCTTTTTATGAAAGAATCTTCATCCCATTCACTAATTATGTTTTTTAAGGAATCCATAAATAACTGATTTTCAGAAGTTTCCCATCTTATGAAATATTCACTTAATCCAATGTTTTGAAAAAGAAAACGGCCTTTGCTGTTTTTTGCTTTGTTCTTGTTACTTCGTTCCACATTAATTACCAATGCATTGCTAAGCTTTAATGAAAAGATTGATATATGGAAGCGATCAGTAATAATTATATCAAAATTTGGATAGAAGTTTAGCTCGTCAAAAATGAAATCAAAATTTAATGACTGATGGTCATACAAATTTGTAACCTGATAATCAGTTGACAGTTCTTTGACTAATATTTCATTTAGTTTGCTGTCGGTTATTCCTATACCAATTGTTTTTTTTCGAAAAGGTCTTTTTCTTCCTGAATTGTCCAGCTTTAGTTTTTTTTCAAAGTCAAATAAGATGGTTGGGTCTGCTATCATCTCAACCTTGTTATGGGTAAATTTCGAAATCAATTTTCTGGTAGTATCATCTCTTACCGTTATTAATTCATAATCATCGAAAATTTGACTAAGCTTTTCATGTTTGCTGGTATAACATTCTTCATTTATTAGAGGATCAACAGAAGCAGCGATCGAAATTTTTTTCGAATTGATTTCGTTAGGCAAGAAATAGATGTTTGGGATGAGATTTTTGAGTTTGACGGAATTGAACCAAACCGTATCGCTTCCGGTACACACCAAATCATATTTTTGATTATTGATGTATTGAATTTGTTTCTCCAATGAATTGTGATACACTCTTTGGGATAAACTCAAATGCTCCCTGACAAATTTTCTTAATGATCGATATTTCTGGACCTTCTTTACACTAATAAAGGGAAAATTTCCTTTGACAAACCTTAATTCATATTTTTCCCTCATCATCGGAACTATATTTACTACCTCTACCCGTGCGCCTGGAAATTGCTCTTGCAGAAGGTTTTCAACGCAATAGGCCTGTAAAACTGAACCTTGATTGATAGTATAATGAAATGTTAATATTCCGATTTTCATTTTTTAGTTTTAAGTGAATAATAGCAACCATCCCAGCTGCCAAATAATACGTCACCATTTGATAGGACTACAGGGACTGATAGTACTTTATTGGTTTTGAAAGTCCATTGAAAATTGAAATCCGGATCAAGTTTAATTACCCGACCCGTATTGGAACTATCCTTTGTTGAAAGCAAAATATTTTCCTCAGCATCAAGAGTAGGTGTTATCCACAAGCCTCTTGGACAATCAGTGATTTTTTTCTTAATCAATACCTTACCAGATGCAGCTTCTATTTTGTAAAGGTATCCGTCTAAATCACAGCCATACAATATTTGAGCATTTGAACTTATCGCAATCGATCCTCTGATTGCTCCGGTTTTCAAATTCCACAATAAATTACCGTCCGTGGTTATGGCATAAACAAAACCGGATTTTTCTTTATATGAAAAGCTGAAATATATTGTGTTTTTTTGGTCACAAAAGACCGGATTTCCCCATGGTTCCCATTTTGATTTGATTTTCTTCTCCCAAATTAGTTTTCCATTTTGGTTAAGGCAATGAATAAATCCTTTTCTTGAAGTACAATATATCTTGTTTGACCTATCGATTACTACTCCGGTAAGCTGATATCTTGGAAATCCCAAATCATACTCCCATTCCAATGCACCATTTTCATTATAACAATACAGACCTTTGCCATATCCGGTAACTAAAATTTTCTGGCCGATCATATTTGGCGATGCCCATGACTTGTAGGTAATGTTTTTTTTCCTGTTAAAGTCAAACGTATAAGGTATATGTCTGATAACGGACAGGGCCTTTTGCTTTCTTGAAAGCCCAAGACTTTTTGATAATTCTCTCTTCCAACGTAACTGTCCGTTATCAGCAGAAAGGGAATAGAGAAAACCATCGCCACCTGCAAAAAACACACTGTCAAAATATAAAACAGGAGAAGAATATATTTTTGTTTTTGTTGTGAACACCCATCTGATTTTACCCGCTTTAGACAAAGAGTAAAAGTTCCCACTATGTGACCCAAAATAGATATTCCCTTCTTTATCAATTACAGCTGTTGACTCAGCACCAAAATCGGGAGATGTATTTAGATTTGTTTTCCAGTTTACTTTAATTATTTCACTACCACACGAATATGCCTGACGGGCATTTCTATAAGGATTAAATAGGAACATTGGGTTGATTAATTTTTGTTAGGCAGGAAAGTTCTGATACTTGTTTTTATCCAAAAAATTAGATCTTCAGTTTTGCTTGTTTGTTCTCCAATAACGATTGTTTTATTTGATACTTCAAACCTCTCTGTAATGGGTATTTTATTTTTCAAAAGGCTCTCATGACAGTTTTTTGTCAATTTTCCCCGGCTGGTGCTTTCACCGAATACGCCAAGATTGTTATTGAGAACATATAGTTTTTGTGTATCGGGTAACGATAATTTAAACATAATATAGTCCATCTCCTTAGCACTTTTTAAATCTTCAGGGAAATGGTTGAATAAATGTCTGATTACTTTAACTCGCATAAACTGATGCATCCATATCATGGTATAATTTTTTCTTCTGCGATATATATTCTCGTTTGAGTCTTTAATTGAGAATTTTCCGTAATACAAGTTTTCTGGCTTTTGCCCTTTTCTCGAATTCAAGAACATAACTGCTGATATTTCCGGATCCTCTATCGTAGTTACCCACTTATATATATTGTTGATCTCGTCGGTTTGCAGCGTGATGGGGTAGCGGTCATCCATGCACCAGTATACCCACTCGTCATCATCAAGGCCTGCCAATAGCGATTTCATGGTTGAGGCAATGCTGCTGGGTGATTTAATAAGGTTTACCTTTTCACCAAACTTGTCTTTGTAATCGGTATAACAGTCCTTTTCCTGATAAGGTACTCTAAAAATAAAAGGATTATCGGGCCATAAATTTTGATATGCCTGAAGCATATGTTGGGCAAAAATCTTATACTTATCATAGGTTAAAACAATGGCATTCATATCATTTGATTATTCGTATTACTTTGCAGGGGTTTCCTGCTGCAATTACATTTTCAGGTATATTTTTTGTAACAACACTATTGGCGCCAATCAATGAGTTTTTACCGATCGTAACCCCCTTCAATACAACAGTATTAACACCAAGCCAAACGTTGTCTTCAATAACTACTTCTTTTGGTGGGCCGCTTCTTGGGTCATCAGAATGGTAATCGCTGTCGCTTATGATCGTATTTGCTCCACATCTTACATGATTGCCCAATATCACCCTTTTTTCAGATCCGATTACAGTACCGCTAAAACCACACCCGTCACCGATAATTATTTGGGCACCAACTTTAAGCGTTGAAATTATGCATTTATGATTAATACCAATCAGATTACTGGTTGAATTAGATCGAAATGTGCAATTATTTCCAATTTTAATTCTTCCATTTCCCTTTTTAACAATCTTTGGCAGTCCAAAGAACTTGCAATTCTTGCCTAATTGTATCCCATATAGCCTATAATGGATTTTTAAGAAAGATGTAAGGACAATATTACTAAGTTTTGTAAAGTAAAACCTGGTGTTTTTATATGACGAGAAATATATTTTTTGAACGATACTCATATATCCGAATAATTAAAAATTAAGCATTTCTCTTATCATGGAACAAAGGTCTGTAAAAAATAGTTAGGTGTCATCTGGTAAACAGTATCAATTGCGAATTTTGCTTGGGTTGTTAATTATTGACATGCGAGAAATTATGTCTTGAAAGTGGCACATACTCTTGACTGACTTCGCCACTTTTTCGTGTGATAATGGAATAAAAAATTATAGAAAATACAACATTATAAAAACTATCCGGGTTTGAAAAAAGGATAATTCCGAGACTTACTGTAAATAATAAACTTATCAGGCTGGTGCTATGAGCCCTGAAGAATTTAAATATATATGTAAAGATAGCTATTAAACCTATCCATCCCCACTGAAGTAATATAGAGGAAAGCAAACCTGGCCCGTAAATTTTCCCATAAGTTTGGATCAAATGATTAGGGTATCTTATGACCCCATGGCCAAACGGCCAATGAAAAGACTCATCAAGAACAATTAAAAAAAATCCCAGGCGAGAAGTACGCAAGGAACCATCTTTGTTTTCGCCCCACGCTTCAGTTCCCAGCTCCAAATATCTATTTATCTTACCATGCAAAAAATCTGAAGACATGAATAATTCATATCCCCCATAAATTATGACAGGAAGTAGAATTATAATATACGCATATTTTCTACCATTTATGATAAAAAATGCAACTAAAATCATTGAAAAAGCAAGGTATCCTGCCGTAGATAAAGTCGTTAAAAGAGCTATAAAATATACATAGATATATTTATCTATTTTGAAGTTGGTGATTGCCAACCGATATGCCATCAAAAGTATTAGCATGCCGGCAAATGCACCTGGTTCCCACATGAATCCGCAATTACGATAGGGTTGCCAATTACTGAATACATAAATAAATCCATACCAGTTGCCATGTTGTAGAAAGTCTGGATGCGTGAGTGGGCCAAACAATTTTGCCAGGCTTCGCATCATTGAAAGATTAATGACCTGAAGTGGAAAAATAATCAGACTTATGATTACCAGAATAAAAAGGTAGCTATTAAGCTTTTCAAAAAATTTAACACCTACTATTTTAAGAATGAAATAAACTATGGCAAACTTCATTGCTCTTGTAAATACAGTCACCATAGATCCTTCCTGTCCATAATTGATAAAGAAGACCGAGAGAAAATTGATTAATATCCAAAGAAGGACTATCAAAATAAATTCGAGGTCCAAATACATTCTTTTGTATACAAAGACAATAATTAACAAAGTTGTAAAGAAGGTTAATTGATTAAGGTCATTCAAGAAAGCACTAACACCAGAAATGATCATGATGAAGCACGTAGTTAGAATAAAATCAAGAGAAAATATTTTTCTAAATTTCATTATTAAATCATGTTTCTCATTCTAATGTATAAATTCCTAAATATTATAAATGTTGAAACCGTCTTGGATAATAATTCCTAAAAAATAGTTTTCTATATAGTAATTCTTCTCGATATATTATCTGTTTATATAAATGGCGCATTTTAATGATGGGCAGAATTAATAATAGGGATTGAAAATACAATTAGCTGTTTCACTTATCCCAAATCCCTTTTGCTTTTCCATTTATCAATTTTTTATATTGAATTGGCCCAAGGATTGGACCATAAAAATTGCAAACAATTGAACTAATAACAATCCCTTCAATTCCCATATGGAATTTCTTAATTAAGATGTAATTTAATGGTATAAAGATTAAAGCCCCAATAATTGAAGCTACAATTTGAAGTTTTAGTTTTCCTAATCCATTGACAAACTGGCAATAAATAGCTCCGTATGACATATAGATGAAAAAGAGAAATACAAACAGAGATAAAACAAATGGAACTTGAATTTCACTTCCTACCCAAAATTTATAGATTGTATTGCTTGCTAAAAGTGCTCCTATGCCAATAATTGTCACGAACAACCAAACTTTATTTACTTTTTTGACCACGTTCCTTATCCATTTTATATCCTTCATTGTCCAGGCATCAGTGAATGCTGCCCAGAAAGGTGTTATCATAATGGTAAAGATCATTTGAATAGTTTTAAAAAATTTATAAGCGATGTTGTAAGTTGTTACCTCTTCAGGACCAAAATATTGGGCAATAAGGATATTGGATGTCTGATATAGAATCAGTCCACTGATAGAAATAATGAAAAATTTAATACCAAGTGAAAGTAATTCATTTGAGAGAGAAAAATCAATGGCCCTGATACTTGGTGAAATCATTCTATATTTACCGCTAAAGGCGATAATTGAAGCTATGGTTAAAAGTAAAATTGGACTTAGAACCATAATCCAGGTGAGAGTCAATAAATTACCATCTGGGTCGTAGAATTGAAGAATATAAATAATTATCAGGGAAATTAAATTGGCAATTGGACTAATCGCATTGGCTATGGCGGGCCTTTGATCAGCATATAAAACATTATTTATTATTTGAACATAAAACCGAACGAAAAATCCCGAAATAGCAATTAGAGCTATTAGGTTCAGATCAGAAATATTAGAATCAGAAATATTTAAAACGGAATGCCAGTTGATGAACTGATTTGCAAATATGAAAACCAGATTTAAAGAAAAAAGTATTATGGCAAGCAGAGAATAAGTTGTGCTTACCAATTTTTTCCCTAGTTCATAATCTTTGACAGCAATGGCAGCTGTTAATTTATTTCTCAAGCCCTTTCCTAATCCGACCTCAAAAAAACCAATCCAGCTAATAAATGAAGCAAAAACGAGCCATATTCCGTATCGTTCTTTATCCAAATAATTAAGGGTTACGGATACGAGAAGAAATCCATTGATAATGCTTAGCCCTTTTACACCAAATGAGCCAATTATATTTTTTTTAGCCATTGATGACCTCTTGTTATTACTTGAGAGGATTTTTTTTAAATAGATGTTTATTGAATTTGTCAAGAATCTCTTGGTTATGGATTGAGTTGATTATTATTTAAATATTTTCTGATAATGTAAAGATCAGCGCGTCTAAATTAAATATTCCTAAGCTTCTTTCAATTTGCCTCTTCTAATATTTCATAATTGGATAAAGCTTCGCCATGTCAGTCACATTTTTGAAAACTTTAAAATTAAACTATTGGGAAAAGTATATGTGTTAAAGATTTTATCCTTTTTGCGAAAAATACAATATCCTTCACAGGGATTTGTTAAAATAATATTAATTATTCATTATTTAAGTGATATTCGTAAAAATAATTAATTATAATTAAATTATATTTAATCGGAAATAAAGCTAAATATTAGTGCATTCAAAAATTTCTTTATTAAATTAAAGGGGGGAATTATAGGGATGAAATCTGCTTTTCTTATATAAAAGGTAGTTTTTCAATTTTGGAATAGAGATTTGGGGTTTCATTTTGTGTTAACCAAAAAAGTATATTGTCATGTTTAAATTCACTTTCAATAAAAAGAAGAGGTTTCAAGATAATAGGATAGGAAATATTGATTGACTTTATTTGAATTTAAAGAAGAGGAGTTTCAACTTACGTCTACAACTGGAACTAATTTAATCGGGAAAAGCGAATTTTTCATTGAACTGGCTTAGCGAAATATATTAAAAATCAAATTTGAATTAACATTAAACCTACTATATCAACTTACAATCAATTGTAAATGGATATTTACAAGATCCAAATGGTTGACTTAAAGCGACAATACCTGAAAATAAAGCAGGAAATAGATCTTGCCATTCAGCAGGTATTTGATAGTACCGCTTTCATTAACGGACCCGAAGTTAAACGTTTTTCACAAGATCTGGCTCAGTACCTTGATGTGCCCTATGTAGTTACCTGTGCAAATGGAACAGACGCCCTCCAGGTAGCTTCAATGGTTTTTACAAATGTGATAAATCCGAGGAGTGCGGTTAACCGAAGGGGACAATACAGTAAAACAATTGTTAAGCGTGGGGCTAGTATCGGTGCTAATGTTACCATAATTTGTGGAAATGATATTGGCGAGTTTGCTTTTCTTGGAGCCGGAGTAGTAATTACTAAAGACGTCACTCCTTATTCTTTGATAGTAGGAAATCCGGCCCGGCAGATAGGCTGGATGAGCGAATATGGACATCGATTGTCTTTTGATAAAAGTGGTTTTGCATTTTGTCCTGAAAGCAATGAAAAATATGAATTGAAAAATGGTTTAGTCAAAAAATTATAGATATGCTTAATTTTGGATTAATAGGTTCGGCTGGTTATATCGCCCCACGTCATATGAAGGCAATCAAAGATACAGGTAACAACCTTTTGGCGGCAGTCGACAAATTTGATAGTGTTGGAATTATTGACAGCTACTTCCCTGATGCTGATTTTTTTATTGAATTTGAAAGGTTTGACAGGCATTTGGAGAAGCTGAAACATGAAAAAAAACTGATGCTGGAATATATCAGTATTTGCACCCCCAACTACATGCACGATGCGCATGTACGATTTTCTTTAAGACAAGGGGCAGATGCTATTTGTGAAAAGCCACTCGTCTTAAACCCCTGGAATATTGATAAACTGGCTAATGTAGAAGAAGAAACAGGAAAAAGAATCTGGAATATTTTACAGCTAAGAATACATCCAAGCATCGTTTCACTTAGGGAAAGAGTGAAAAACGGACCTAAAGATAAGATATATGATATCGACCTGACCTATTTGACGAGTAGAGGAAATTGGTATTATACTTCCTGGAAGGGAGATATAAGTAAATCCGGTGGAATAGCAACGAACATTGGCGTTCATTTTTTTGACATGTTGACATGGATTTTTGGAAAAGTAAAAAAGAACATTATTAATGTTCATACACACGATAGAGCTGCGGGGTATCTAGAGTTAGAACTGGCAAGAGTCCGGTGGTTCCTTTCAATAAATTATGACGTTCTGCCAGAAGAAATTAAGAAGACGGGGCAACGAACCTATCGTTCAATAACCATTGAAGGAGAGGAATTTGAGTTTAGTGGGGGATTTACGGATTTACACACCAGAGCATATGAGGAAATCATTAATGGGAATGGGTTTGGGATCGAGGAAACTCATTCTTCAATTGAAATAGTTCATAAAATCAGGCACGCAAAACCAGCAGGGTTAAAAGGTGACTATCATCCGTTTGCAACAAAAAAACTAACCAAGCACCCTTTTGGGAATATCAGTTAATTGTATTTGTAAATCGAAGAGAATATGAAAATAGTCACAGTAATAGGAGCAAGGCCTCAATTTATTAAAGCTGCGACGGTTTCCAGGGTCGTAAGCGGTGTGAATGAAATTGATGAAGTTCTTTTGCATACCGGGCAACACTTTGACGAAAATATGTCTCATATATTTTTTAATGAATTGGATATACCTGTTCCAAAATATAACCTGGGGATAGCGGGTGGCGGTCATGGTAAACAAACAGGGCTAATGTTGGAAAAAATCGAGGAAGTGTTAATTTCCGAAAAACCCGATATGGTTTTGGTTTATGGTGATACGAATTCAACACTCGCCGGTTCACTAGCCGCCGTAAAATTGCATATTCCAATTGCTCATGTAGAAGCAGGCTTGAGATCTTTCAACAAAAAAATGCCGGAAGAAATAAACAGGGTCATGACGGATCACTCTGCTGATTTATTATTTGCACCAACCGAAACAGCCATACGAAACCTGGAAAAAGAAGGGATATCAAAAACTAAAATCATCAATGTTGGAGATGTAATGTATGATGCTTCATTATACTACCTCCAAAAAGCCGAAGGTAAAACCTCAATTCTCACAAATCTTGGTTTAAGGGAGAAAGAATATATTCTTGCCACTATACATCGGGCAGAAAATACAAACGATGATCAAATACTTTCCGGGATATTTAATAGCCTGGAAGAAATCGCTAATAATCATAAAATGGTTTTTCCCATTCATCCAAGGACAAAAATGGCTCTTGATAAAATGAATTATTCTTTCGATAAGTCAAGTATTAAATTTATAGAACCATTGGGATATCTGGATATGGTTATGCTCGAAAGGAACGCTAAACTGATCATAACAGATTCAGGAGGTGTTCAAAAAGAGGCATACTTTCATAAGGTTCCTTGTATCACTCTTCGGGAAGAGACCGAATGGGTGGAATTGGTAGAAAAAGGATTTAACTTTCTTGCAAACGCGGCTAATATAAAAGAGGTTTTGCGATTAGCTTTTCAAACCGAGATATCGGCGGATGATGGTGTATACGGAAATGGATTTGCTGCCAACAAAATAATAGAAGAACTATTGATATTTAAAAATTCAAAGTCCATTTAAGAAGTTTGTGAAAATAAATGAATTATAAATTCAGCTTTTGGTTTCTTAATTTTTGAAATTTTAGTATTTTATAATGAAAATTTATGGCTATTTTGTTAATTATTTTGTAACTACAATAATAATCATAATCGGGAATTAAAATTTTTGTTTTTAAATCAACAACCTATGAACAACGAGCCAAAAAAAATGCTGGTCACAGGTGTGGCGGGTTTTTTGGGATCCAATCTTTTGAAAAAACTACTGTTAAATGGTCATAAAGTGGTCGGTATTGATAATTTTTCCATGGGTAGAATGGAAAATATCTCTGAATCCAATGATCATGAACATTTTCTTTTGATCAAAAATGACATTCTTTACCAATCTACTTTTGATTCATTAGATGAAGACTTTGATGTAATTATACACCTGGCAGCTTTCAAAATCCCCAGATATGGAAACGCTGTTGCAACGCTCCAGACTAATTCAAAAGGTTGCGAAAATGTACTCGAATTTGCCAGGAAGATCTCATGTAAATGTGTTTTGGCTTCAACTTCTGATGTTTATGGGATGAGTCCAGACCTACCTTTTGTTGAGGATGGAAACTGTGTAATTGGAAATTCAAAGGTTCCTCGCTGGGCCTATGCAGTATCCAAATTATTTGATGAACATTTAGCACTGGCTTATATGGAGGATTATAATTTTCCTGTAGTTCTCCTTAGATTTTTTGGGTCTTATGGTCCCAATCAGCATCTCTCCTGGTGGGGAGGACCTCAATCTGTCTTCATCGATTGCATTTTGAATAACAAACCCATTCCAATCCATGGAGATGGTACGCAAACGAGGACTTTTACCTACGTGGATGATACGGTTGCAGGAATATATGCAGCAGCTATGATGCCGGAAGCTAATGGAGAAATATTTAATATAGGGGCAAACAAGGAAATTACCATTCTTGAATTAGCAAATTTGCTAATTAAAATATCCAATGGTACTTCAGGCTCAAAAATCACGATGATTCCTTATGATCAAATTTCCAAAGGAAGAAAATATCAGGATGTGATGCGCCGGGTGCCTGATACTACAAAAGCCGAAAGAATGCTGGGTGTCAAAGCAAAAACTACATTGGAAGATGGAATGCGCACAACATTTGAATGGCAAAAAAATGTTTATCAAAGATTAAATGCAGTTTCATGAAGGTTGCAATTGTCGGGGGCGGCTTTATGGGGCTCACCCTGGCGCATAAATTATCCAGGATTAATGTGGTAGCTAAGGTGATAGAACGTGATGGTCAGGTAGGGGGATTGGCTACTTATCACAATTACGGGAAATTTTACTGGGATAGATTTTATCATGTGATATTACCAACTGATGAGTATTTAATTGATTTAATTGAAGAGCTTGGATTGGGAAGTGAATTGTGCTGGCAAAGAACCTATACGGGATACTATGAAAAGGGCAATTTTTATTCAGTAAGTAACCTAAAAGAGTTTCTACTATTCCCTCCATTAAATATTATCGATAAAATTAGATTAGCCATAACGCTATACTATGGTTCAAAAATAAATAACTGGAAAAGGTTGGAGACAATTTCAGTTGTTGATTGGTTGATAAAAATTGGAGGGAAAAAAACGTTTCAGAAATTTTGGAAACCACTCCTTCTAGCAAAATTGGGAGACAACTATAGTAAGGTATCTGCGGTCTTTATCTGGACTTACATAAAAAGACTATTTCATGCACGTGATGCCTCTTCGCGAAAGGAGCACATGGGTTATGTGAAAGGAGGATATAAGACTATTTTAGAGAGAATGACAGATAACATCCAAGCCAGAGGTTCTGAAATAATTTTGAATGCTGATGTGAAAAGCATTGTTGCTGATCCGGCTGGAGGTTTAATGATTAACTATAATGGAAAAGTGGAGCATTTTGATAAGGTTATTTTTACCGCCCCGCTAAAGGTTCTCAAAAAAGTTGCTTCTGCAAATTTATATGAACTATCGAAAGGAGAAAAGGAGGTTGAGTATTTAGGGGTGATTTGCATGGTTTTGATCACCAGGAAGCCTGTCTCACCATATTATGTACTTAATATTTCAGACAATCAGATACCGTTTACAGGGGTTATCGGTATGAGTTCCCTGGTGGACCTTGACCAGACCTCTGGGGAATTTCTAACCTACTTCCCAAAATATATAACCTCCGATGATCCCATTTGGTCAAAAACAGAGGATGAGTTAAAGCAATTGTTTATAAAAGGTGCCAAATTGCTATATCCACAGTTAAGCGATAATGATATTGTTTCTATTCACATAAACAAGGCCATGAAAGTTCAGCCTTTGCAGGTAATCGATTATTCTAAAACGATACCTGAAATTCAGACAAATCACCCCGATTTTTATGTGCTGAATACTTCTCAATTTGTAAATGATACTTTGAATAATAATACTGTAACCAAACATGTGAGTCGATTCATGGAGAAATTTCAAAGTGTGGTTGATTCGGTACTAGTTTAACTCAGGAATATAATGACAAAACCACTAGCCAATATTTCTTTGGATCTTGATAACCAATGGTCATACATGAAAATTCATGGTGAAAAAGGTTGGGAAGACTATCCATCTTATCTGGATATTTTCGTACCACATATTCTTGATGTCCTGAATGAATTGGATCAAAAAATCACCTTTTTTATTGTTGGCCAGGATGCCGCTCTTGATAAAAATCACAATGCTCTAAGAAGTATCGCTGATCATGGTCATGATATAGGTAATCATTCATTTAAGCATGAGACATGGCTACATTTATATTCCAGGGAGCAGTTGGTGGAGGAAATAACACAAGCTCATAATGTAATTGAAAAAGTTACGGGGAAATCGCCAACAGGATTTAGAGGGCCAGGATTTAGTTGGAGTTTTGATCTGATTGAAGTACTGGCCAGATTAGGGTATACTTACGATGCTTCCACACTGCCAACATTTATTGGGCCTCTTGCACGATTGTATTATTTTAAAACATCAAATTTAACAAAAGAAGAGAGGGAAGATCGAAAGGAAATATTCGGAAAATTTTCTGATGGTTTTAGAAGCTTAAAGCCATACTATTGGAAATTGAAAGACAATAGTAAATTAATGGAGATTCCAGTGACTACCATGCCCGTATTGAAAATCCCATTTCACTTGAGCTACCTATTATACATTAGTAATTATTCTTTCGCATTGATGACCATTTATCTGAAAAAGGCAATCTTTTTATGTAAATTAACCAATACATATCCAAGTTTTTTACTTCATCCTTTAGACTTGATTGGAGGAGACCAAATTAAAAGTTTAGCCTTCTTTCCAGGAATGAATATTTCAAGTGAGAGGAAAGTTTTCATCTTCAAAAGAGTAATAAGCATGCTGAATCAACATTTTACCTTAGTCAATATGGGAGAATATGTTGAATTAATTAAAAATGAGAAATTATTAAAAACTGCTACTATATGATTAAAAGTATATAATGATATACAATTGAGAAATCCATTTTATAAAATAATACCTGCCAATTTTAACAACAGAACTGCTTTGGCAAAAAAGATTTTGGTTTCTAGAAATCCAATTGGGAAAGCTGCGATATTTTATACGATAATGGGAATTCTTATGATCCCTTTAGATGGGATTTTCAACATTTTTGAAAAACGTTTATATCAAAAAGATTCTAAACCGATTCTACCGCAAATATTCGTATGTGGACCTCCCAGAAGTGGAACAACTTTGGTGGCTCAAACACTTATAAAGTATTTACCGGTATATTATTTTAATAACCTGACCAGTATATTTCCAAATTCTCCAATCATCGCCAATAAAGTATTTAGAAGATTTAATATAACAAAAAATAAGAGCTTGTTGATAAAGAGTTTTTATGGAAGGACTTATGGTATTTGGGAGCCAAATGATGCCCTGTATTTGTGGGACAGGTGGACAGGCGTAGATCGAGACCTAATTCCAAAAAGCATAAGTCCACAAAATGAGAGAAAAATGGTAAGCTTTTTTGCTGCGGTGGAAAAGTATTCGAACAAACCTTTACTAAATAAGAATAATAAACTTAATACCTATGCCCACCTTGTTTCAAATGCTATGGACACGGCTTATTTTATTTGTCTGGATAGGGATCCGGTTTATTTGGCACAATCACTTCTTATAGCGAGGAGATTCATTCACGATGATGATTCGGTACCTTATGGTGTTAAATTTAATTTTCCTAAGAAGGTCAGGAAGGGTGACGGTATTGATCCGATAAAGCACGTTAGTAATAGTGTAATTCGACACAAGGAAATGATGGTGAAGCAGCAAAATCTTATAGGTGAGAAAAGATTTATAATTATTCCGTATGAGGATTTTTGCCGGGAACCCGCAAAGTGGGTAAATATAATCTCAGAAAAAGTATTGGGTGCATCTCTTGATGTTCAAAAACTTAAGGAGGAACTAAAACCTTACCCTGTATCAAATAAAATTAAGTTGGATATTACTGAATTTAACCAGATAAATAAAAACCTGGAACATCTGAAAATGAGTTATGATCAAAGAGAAAAGCAAAGAACAGTTGAATAAGCCTCTAGTTTCAATCATTTTACCAGCATATAATGAAGAAGCCTTAGTTGAGAAAAATGTAAATATTCTTTATAAATACCTGGACACTCTTTCACTTAATTATGATTGGGAAGTGCTTTTAGTCAATGATGGCAGTAAAGACCACACTGGAGAACTAGCTGAGGAAATTGCAAAATCCAAAAAAAGCATGCGGGTGATCCATCACAAAACAAACAGGAATTTGGGAGTTGCCATGCGAACAGGTTTTAGTAATAGCAAGGGAGACTATGTTATTGTCATGGACATTGATATGAGCTATTCTCCTGATCACATAGAACGCTTGTTGACAACCATTGTTGAGACTGATGCTGATATGGTGATTGCATCTCCATATATGAAAGGTGGTAAAAATACGAATGTTCCCTTCATGAGGTTGATGATGAGTAAGACCGTAAACTGGATGATGAGAGTAGCATCTGGACAAAGAATTTTTACTTTTACCAGCATGGTAAGGGTATACAATGGTTCTTTTGTCCGATCACTCAATACAAAATCCAGTACTTATGATATTAATCCGGAGTTAATACTTAAAACCAAAATACTTAGGTCAAGAATTGTGGAGATACCCGCACATCTTGATTGGACGGAACAAAAAAAGCTAGGTAAAACCCGTACCTCCAATCTCCGCATTTTTAAAGGTATAATCAATGGATTGTTTACCAGCTTCATTTTCAGGCCATATGTATTTTTTTGGTTTGCAGGAGGGATATTGCTATTGATTTCCCTTTATATAATCATATGGATATTCATTAATACTTTTCACATTTATCCGGAAACTGCATCACTTGCCGAGGGCTTCGAAGAAAGGTTTGGGCTTTCTGTTTCTAAGGTATTTAATCAAAGGCCTTATTCATTTATCGTTGGGAGCACAACTTTAATTATTTCAATTCAGATTTTGGGTTTAGGATTTCTTTCCCTTCAGAAAAAAAGATATTTTGATGAATTATTTCATTTAAACTCTGGTATACTCAAAAAGCTATTGGGATAATTTAAAAATGTATGCAAAAGAAACCGCTTTCCAGGGATTTTATTACTTTTCTTCCCCTATTATGTATTTATATTGTTTTGATTTTAACTTTTTCCAAAAACGAATTAGGAGGAGATGAAACCAGATATGTTAGATATGCAAAATATTTAACACAAGGGTATTTTATCGAATCCGATAATCCCACATTGGAAAATGGACCAGGATATCCATTAATTCTAGCACCTTTTGTAGGATTAGATATCAATCCGATTGTCCCAAAATTATTAAATGCTCTGTTTGTCTTTTTAGGTATCGTGTATTTTAAAAATACACTTAGCATTTATCTAACAACTGGTCACTCAATAAAGATAAGTTATATTTTAGGGTTTTATCCGCCTCTGATTAGATGGAGTATTTTACTTTATTCAGAGCCATTTACTTTTTTCTTAATCTGTGGTTTTATTTACCATACTTGCAATGTATACCATATTGAAAAACAATACAGTAAACAGATTTTATTGGCCTCACTTTATGTCGGCTATTTAGTGTTAACTAAAGTAGTTTTTCTTCAAGTAATTTCCGTGAGCCTGGTCATACTTAGCATTACAATGGTTAAGAAGGTAAGAAAAGCTAAGTTAATTTCATTATACATTCTGATGGGGGGATTTGTTTTGATTTTTCCATATTTGATTTATGCCTTTATGGCAACCGGAAAACCATTTTATTTAGGTACGGTTGGTGGAGAAATTTTGTATTATCGATCAACGCCTTTTGAAAATGAATATGGGAATTGGTTTGCAACTGATGATGTTTATTTACGAGGAAAGTCTAGTGAAGGACATACTGGACTTTATTTTGATTTAACTACTTTGTCGAAAAATCATATTGATTTTTATAAAAAGTTAGAGGGTATGTCATCTATCGAGAGGGACAGTGCTTTTGAAGCCAGGGCAATCGAAAATATGACTGCGAATCCCAAAAAATATTTAATTAATACGACTGCAAACGTTGGTCGTTTATTATTTCATTATCCATTTTCATATCGGGAGCAAAATCTTGATGCATATGGATATATGATCCCAAATATGTTTTTGATAGTGTTTTGGATACTTAGCTTATATGCTGCTTTTAAGATTAGATTTAACCTTCCCTTCGAAATTTTATTTTTGATGGCCTTCGCCTTGATTTATATGTCGGGATTGATCTTGTTAGATGGGAGAGGAAGGAATTTTATTGAGGTCGTTCCCTTCATGGTTTTGTTTATCTGTTACGCTTTCTTTAATATCTTAAACATTAAAATAAAATCTCCGGAATTTAAGAAAAATAATGCCTGAATATAAAATATCAAATATTGTAAACAGACAAATAATATCGTTTGTATCTGTAGGGGTGCTTTGTTATTTCATTGGGATATTATTGTTGATGTTTCTGGTAGAGTTAATAAAGCTGGAAGTGAATTTGGCTAATGTTATTTCCTCTATCATCACTATTTTTGTTTGTTACCTGTTAAACGTAAGATTTGTTTTCAAAGGTGGACGCTACAATAGGAAAAAGGAGATTTTAGCATTTTATTTTTTTTCGACTTTAGGTCTGCTATTAAATATTTTATTGATGTATCTAATGACACACTATTTGCCAATTTGGTATGTCATCTCCAAATCATTGGTCACCTTAATTGTGGCGGTATTCAATTTTACTACAAGAAAGAAGTTTGTATTTCTACAATAAATCGACCCATATTCATCAAGAAAGTAATGTTAATTAGCTGCAAATAAAAAAGGTTGCCATATCGGCAACCTTTTTTATTTTCTAATTTTGAGACACTCTTATAGATTCCATTTATTTATATCAAATGGTTGATAAGTTGGAGTCGCTTTTGGATATCCACCTACTTCCTCCTGGCTGTCAATGTAATGTAGCGTCCCGTCTTTAATTCCGTTGATAATTCTTATATCTACCTCATCTCTTTCCCAAGGTCTTGCTCCAGCATTTTCTAATACGAATGATTCAGCTTCTTGAGAACTCATAACTTCAATTGAAGAATGCCATGAATCAGATAATGGGGCGTCAACAACAGTAAGTTTTCCTGACATTTCTTTGAAAATTCTATTGGATTTGAAAGGCGTTCCAACAGACCTATTATCCTTCCAATAAAGTGTAGCATTTCCACCATCGTGAAGAAAGAATAGGGGACCGTCACCTTCGTTATAAGTTTCAGGTCCAGATTTTGCGTTATTGCCTACAATACCCAATGATCCCGGAACTTCAGTCAAGCCTGCCCATCTTTCTGAGTCAAATTCATATTCAAAAAACCACCTTCTTGGATTATAAACGTAATTATTGACTATTGCTGTAGCTGTACCACCCGTTGCCAAAGGATTTCTATTAGCATTGTTTACATAGATATTTCTAATAATGGCTAATTCCCTGACGTTTCGTCCAATCAACGTGCCCAACCCATGCGATCCTTTTGAATGGAGGCTTTTGTGAAGAGGTTCTCCGATTATACAATTACTTATAGTCACTGTTCCGGCAATATTTTTTCGCCAGTCTGATACTGTTTCACCCTTGAAATACGGTCCGGTTACAGATAGTGACTCATCAATCGACCAAGCAACTGAACAATGGTCTATGATTACATTATGAGCTGAATTCACACATATTCCATCAGGTTCCCAAGTAGTGGTTTTTCCAGCATCACCAACCCGGATTCTTAAATGTTGAACAATAACGTTGTCCGCGAAAATTTCAAACGGTCCTTTGATTAGGGTAATTCCAGGACTTGGCGCGGTCTGACCCAAAATGGTTACATTGGGTTCTCTTATTGCTAGTTTTGAACCTTCCAAATCAATAATACCCCCTACTTCAAATACAATGATTCTTGGACCAGAAGTATTGAGGGCTTCCTGAAGTGAACCTGCTCCGTCTCTGTTGAGGTTAGTGACTTTGATGATTTTTCCACCTTTTCCACCTGTAGTGGTAGCTGAAGCCCAACCCATAGATTTAAGCTTCATAGAGGGATGGTCAACAACAGATTCGTCTGTTACGGTATCCTCTAAATCGACAAATACAGTATCATTTACAATTACAGTGTCATTTATGATAATAGTATCAGGTTTTTGGATGGAATTGAGCGAATCAAGTGTTATGTTTCCAAGTGAATCGAGAGTCATATTCCCATCCAGATTCAAGTCTTCCAGAAGTTCAGTACAGGAAAAAAGTGTTGTAATTAGAATTACAAGTAGCATTATCTTTTTCATAATAATAATATTTAGTTAGCTGTTTTCAAATCAATAAATTATGATTTCATAGGCGGGGGTTATGATTTCACAGGTTGGAGTGGTAATGGTTGACTGATTCCTAAAAAGTATTCCTCGAAGAATAAAAAATAGAATTTTTCTTATACAGTTGCGCAATGCATAAAGTCAATGGTCAAAGATTGACATTTAATTAATCTGATTTTTCTTAATGTGCTTCGTAAATAATTGAACGTAAGAATTTTCTTCTTTTTTGAAGGGAGTAGAGGCTTATCGTAAAGTTAGTTAGTTAGTATTTGAACTAAAAAAGAATATTTTTGGGGCGTGCGAATAGATTTTTGGTTGGACCTAAAGGATGAATTCCTTTAAATGTAATTTGGTTGAAACGAATTACTGGGAAAAGACTTTTGGCATTATTTCATATTTTTCAAAAAAAAATATGATAAAAATCTGCCATAAACACATTTGGTTCAAAAGACAATGATCGCTAAGGAGTTAGTAAAACATAATTTGAACATGATTTAATATAACTATTTGAAGGTTTTTAGATGTTGTGGATGAATTTGGTTTTAAGAAAGCAAAATAATAAGATAAATCTTGGAGGTAAAATTTATATCTGACAATACAAAGCCGCATTCATGTGGCTTTGTATTGTCAGAGTGGGCATCAATAATTATTAGTCTTCATCATCGAAATCCGAAAAAACTTAATTGTTTCACAGATTCCATTCGCTAGGATCAAACTTTCGATAAGTTGGAGTTGCTGAAGGATAACCACCTACCTGATTTTGACTATCTATATTTTTTATAGTACCATTTTTTACTCCATTAATAATTCTGATATCTACTTGATCTCTATCCCACGGTCTGGCACCGGCATTTGCTAAAACGTGAGATTCCGCATTTTGTGCACCTAGCTTTTGTATGGAAGAATGCCATGCATCACTTTTGGGAGAACTTATTAAGGATAATTTTCCTCCTGATACACTTTTAATTATTCTGCTTGAACTTATGGATTTCCCAATAGTCCTATTGTCCTTCCAATGAAGCGCTATATCTCCGCCATCATGAAGAAAGAACAGTGCATCTTTTGTATTGGGTCCGATTTTAGCATTATTTTCCACAATACTTATTGATCCCGGTACTTTGGTACGTGATCCCCATTTACTAGATTTCAATTCATATTGAAAAAACCACTTTTTAGGATTGTATATATAATTGTTGACAATAGCTACAGAAGTACCACCAGTGGCTAAAGGGTTTCTATATGTGTTATTTACATATAAATTTCTTAGAATGGCTAACTCTCTAACGTTTCTTCCTATTAGTGTTCCATAACCGTGGCTACCCTGTGAATGAGTACTTTTATGTAGTGGTTCACCAATAATACTGTTACTAATTGTAACTGTTCCAGAAGTATTTTTTCTCCATTCACTAACAGAGCTTCCTTTAAAGTCTGATCCGGTAACGGTCAATCCTTCGTCTATTGACCATGCTACAGAGCAATGATCGATGATTACATTGTGTGCATTCAATACACAAATTCCGTCGGGAGCCCAATTGCTTGTTTTACCTGCATTACCAACTCTTACCCGAATATGTTCTAAAATTACATTATTTGCCTTTACCTGTAATGGTCCTCTGATCAACGTAATTCCAGGATTAGGCGCCGTTTGGCCCATAATTGTGACATTGTCGTTCTTAATATCGAGCTTAGTTCCTGCCAAATCAATTATGCCTCCAACCTCAAACACAATGATTCTTTTTCCGGATGCTGCTATTGCAGCCTTTAATGAACCCGCACCATCTTTTTTTAGATTAGTTACCTTAATGATTTTTCCACCTTTTCCACCTGTAGTGGTTGAAGCTGCCCATCCCATAGGTACTAGTTTAGCTTGGTCTGCATAAGCAACCCTGGCGTTTTTATCATTCTTTGAAATTGCCCAATTAAATGCAATGGTTGAAGATTGATCACTTATATTTACGACGGGGACACCATGAATACCTCCCAACTTCTCAATTTGTATGCTGTCCATTGCATATGTATTTGTCGAGCTGGGATTGTAAATGATATCCAATTGATGTGTCCCATCCATCTTGTGGAGGATTTTGAAATCTTGAGATTTTCTATTCTCCAAATCACTCAGAACAGTTTCCCCATCAATTTTGACCTCAATTCCCTTGTCGGATTTAAGATTAAACTCGTATTCTCCTTTTTCAAAATTAAATTTCCCGGACCATCGGGCACTTAGTTGGCCAGGTTGGATACTTTTGGTTTGTGGGCGATTAAAATCATGCTTGATTTCGTTCTCTATATTATAAGAGATAGTTCTGTTGTCTTCATTTGAAAAGTATTGAACTAAAAACGATTCGGTAGGAAGAGATATATTATCTCCGTTAAAAACTTCGGCATCAGTACTTTGTTGATTAGGGTTTTCGGTTTCCGATAACTCATTTGTACATCTTTGAAAAGTAAAAAGTACAATTAATCCAATAATTAATTTTCTCATAATGATAAGTTTTAGTTAGCTGTTAATAATTATTTACTTAGAAATAGGTGTGTTCCAAGTCTAAAAGATCTTTAAGAAATGCAGAACGTATTTTGAGAATGTGTATGAATCAATTATTCTCAAATGTTACTATTATTTGAAAAGCCGCGCAATAAAATCAGTTAACATTCTAAATAGAATTTTTTAATGTTAACTAATTGAGCGTCAAAGGTTCGTATTTTTTTTTATTAGATAAAAAATATGTAAGTTAAATTCATTAATGGACTTGTGAGGTTGTAATAATTAATAATACACAATTTTATTGCTCAAGGGCAATAAAATTGTGTATTATTTAAATGACATAAAATATATGAATAATTATATAAAAATTGAATTATGTGAAAAACTATGTAAATAATGAAAATAATAACAGGAATATGTCAAAAATGTGTTCTTCAAATAATTTTTTATTACGCACGTTTAAAATTTGATAATTAGTAAATAAAAGTGGATAATTAAAAATATTATACAGTCTACTTAAATTGAAGATTTATTGAGTTTTATGATTGCCAGATACGCTTTTAGTAATTGATCAACGACTAATTTGGGATTGTGCCTTTTGTGTGAAACTTCATAAGCCTTTTCTCCCAGAGCTTTAAGCATATGCTTTTCCTCTGTTAACTCTACAATAGCACCAGCAAGTACAAAGGGATCACCGTCCTGAACCAATACTCCGTCTTGATTGTTTTGAATCAGACTTGCTGTCCCTCCAACATCACTTGCTATAATTGGCATTCCTAACAACATAGCTTCAAATAAGCTGTTTGGACTATTTTCGATATGTGAAACTTGAATATACATTGATGATTCAAGCATTTTATCGACTAGCTTCTCTTCGGTAACCTTTCCAATTAATTTAATATTCAATAAGTCCAGGTCTTTCACATTTCTCAAGTTCATGCTCAGTTTTACAATATTGTCGTCTTGTGACAATCCTGCAACTATCCATCGAAATTGAAAATCGATATTTTTCAATTGAGTGGCACAATCGAGTATTGTTTCAAATCCTTTATAATGACCTGGTCCGGATGTAGTAAATAAAGTGGCATTAGAGCTTGGTGTGTATTTCCATTTGTGATTATAAAAAGATGGCCTGGCAAGCTCATTTACGTAAAAGTATTCAGCTTTCGGAGCAAGGATTTTAGTGATTTTTCTGTCCCAATCGGTTCGCCCCATAATATATGAGCAATTTTTCAGGATTTCTTTCTCAGTATTAGCCTTTTTAGCTAACCGAAAATAGTTTTGTTTTACGTCATTATTTACACTGCCTGATAAACCAAATGAATTTTTAATAGCTATTCCTGAAAAGAACTTGTGTTTGTATACATTTAAATTCCCCTGGATCCAAATCACTACTGGTATATTCGCAATTTTATTAATAATAAGACCGAATGGATTTTCGGTTCCAAAAATATGGATTACATCGGGTTCGAATTTTTCAACTATTCCTAAGAACAAGTCCAGATTTTCGTCATATTCAACCTCTACATTTAGTCTTTGAACAAGTCTCAAGAGTTTATTCTTTTTTCTAATACTTCTAACTGGAAAGTAAGTGGTTTTTCCAAGTTTAAATTCATCTTTCACATTGTCTTCATAGAATACAAAACCAAGCTCGAAATCTTCCCTCTTTTCTATTTCCATTTGAATTGCATTAATCCAACCTCCCTTATGAGTAGGTTTGTTAATGAACTCAGCAGCTAGTCCTGGTGTGTTTGAAAACCATAATACCTTCATATATAAAATTTTGTAATGCCCTAAAAATTATGTTGAAATTGTTCCCGTTAAAATTTGATAACTTCTGAATTTTGGTCTAAAAAAGATGTCGATTTCAGTCAAACTGTGTATTGATTTTCATAAAATATAGCTTATAAAAATATATTTTGGCCATTTCTTTGTCATTCCTCTATCATTATATTCTTTTATTGAGTTTGAAATCCAATTTCAATAATGAGGTAATTGGATATTGATTAATTGTGTTTTTTGACAGTGTTTTCGTTTCAAAAATAATCGCTTTGCTTCTTTCATAAACTCTCAAATAGACTGAATTTTTAAATGATAGATTCAATCGTTATTAATATGTAATATTATTTTATACAAATTATATTTCAACTCTAATTATTCTTCGGCTATTCAACATATACTTTATAAAAATGAGTTTTAAGTTTATTGAACTCTAATCCAAGATAATATGTGCCTGCAGCTAATTTATAATTTTTTACATTTACAGTTACTTTTGATATTCCTGTTTTAACCTGATAATGTCCAATTTGGAATTCATGACCGATGAGGTCAAACATCGTTATTCCGACAATATCTTCCATTTGTGTATTTATCTCAATTGTGAACTCATCATAAACAGGATTAGGATATATCTTAATATCAATGTTTCTATCATTTTCTTTGTTTATTTCAAGAGCATAATCCTTGATTGTAGCTCCTATCCTGGCCGAAGGTTCAGATATATTTAATTGTTGTGCCAATGGTGTATTTACGTTGAAACCCTGATCGACATCAGGAGCAGGATCGAATGAGGCATCCCCTGGCTGACTGGCCCGAATAACAACCGTTCCTTCGGTACCATCGAGTGTGACAAGATCGCCACTGATGGAAGCAGGTCCCGAGACAACCGAGAAGGAGACAGGCAAACCGGAAGAAGCCGAAGCTGAGACAGTAAATGGCGCATCAGTCGTTAGTTTATCATCAATAGGATCAAAAGTAATGGTCTGTGGAGATGTTGGATTGATCACAACAAAGAACTGATCAACATCAGGAGCAGGGTCGAAAGAAGCATCCCCCGGCTGACTGGCGCGAATAACGACCGTTCCTTCGGTACCATCGAGCGTGACAAGATCTCCACTGATGGAAGCAGGTCCCGAGACAACCGAGAAGGAGACAGGCAAACCGGAAGAAGCCGAAGCTGAGACAGTGAATGGCGCATCAGTTGTTAGTTTATCATCAATAGGATCAAAAGTTATGGTCTGCGGGGATGTTGGATTGATCACAACAAAGAACTGATCGACATCAGGAGCGGGATCGAAAGAAGCATCTCCTGGTTGACTGGCGCGAATAACAACCGTTCCTTCGGTACCATCGAGCGTGACAAGATCTCCACTGATGGATGCAGGTCCGGAGACAACCGAGAAGGAGACAGGCAAACCGGAAGAAGCCGAAGCTGAGACAGTAAATGGTGCATCAGTCGTTAGTTTATCATCAATTGGGTCAAAAATTATGGTCTGTGGAGATGTTGGATTGATCACAACAAAGAACTGATCAACATCAGGAGCAGGGTCGAAAGAAGCATCCCCCGGCTGACTGGCGCGAATAACGACCGTTCCTTCGGTACCATCGAGCGTGACAAGATCTCCACTGATGGAAGCAGGTCCCGAGACAACCGAGAAGGAGACAGGCAAACCGGAAGAAGCCGAAGCTGAGACAGTGAATGGCGCATCAGTTGTTAGTTTATCATCAATAGGATCAAAAGTTATGGTCTGCGGGGATGTTGGATTGATCACAACAAAGAACTGATCGACATCAGGAGCGGGATCGAAAGAAGCATCTCCTGGTTGACTGGCGCGAATAACAACCGTTCCTTCGGTACCATCGAGCGTGACAAGATCTCCACTGATGGATGCAGGTCCGGAGACAACCGAGAAAGAAACGGGCAAACCGGAACTAGCCGAAGCTGAGACAGTAAATGGTGCATCAGTCGTTAGTTTATCATCAATAGGATCAAAAGTAATGGTTTGAGCTAAAGTAGGAACCGTAACATCGAAACTCTGATCGACATCAGGAGCGGGATCGAAAGAAGCATCCCCTGGCTGACTAGCCCTAATAACGACCGTTCCTTCGGTACCATCGAGTGTAACAAGATCTCCACTGATGGATGCAGGTCCGGAGACGACCGAGAAGGAGACCGGCAAACCGGATGAAGCCGAAGCAGAAACGGTAAATGATGCATCACTAGTCAGTTTATCAGCAATTGGATCAAAGGTAATGGTCTGATCAATTTTATTTGACGTACATCCCATCACTTCCACTTCTGCCATATGGATGATGCCACTTCCCACCAGTTGCACCCGGACAAATCTTCCCGTGCGGTCAATGGGAATAGTAGTAGGAGAACCAGCTGTTTGGGATTGTTGAAAAACAGAAACCCCTGACTGGTTAGTTGTAGTCACCGGATTAGTGCTAATAAAAGGCACATCTGAAACAAATACATAGTAATTGGTAAGGCGATTGGCACAACAATCCGTTCGGTTCCAGATATTGATGGCTTCAATTTCAGCGATATCCCCCAAATCGACCATCCACCAGGCATTGGCTTCATTTTGAGTATGTGTAACAGAAGCATTGCTACCATTTGGGCCCCTGGATCCATCTGTGTCACCATCAATAGCGATTGTGGCATAGCCTTCTTCATAGAGACTTGATTGAGTAGCTGCCCCATTTAGAGCCAGGTTGGTTGGAGTAATACAAGAACCGGGGGCGTTTACATCAAAACTCTGATCGACATTGGGAGCGGGATCGTACGAAGCATTTCCCGGTTGGCTGGCCCGTATGACGACCGTTCCTTCCGTGCCGCTGAGTGTAACCAGGTTACCATTGATGGTAGCAGGTCCGGAAACTACAGAAAATGAAACGGGTAGTCCGGACGAAGCAGAGGCAGTAACGGTAAACGGGGCATCGGTAGTTAATTTATCGGGGATTGGGTCAAATGAAATGGTCTGCAAAGCAGGATTTACTACTTCAAAACTTTGATCAACAACCGGTGCAGCATTGAATTGTTCATTACCTAGCTGGCTTGCCCTAATGGTTACTGTACCGGATATTCCGTTAAGTGTGATCAGATCACCATTAATAGTGGCGGGTCCAGACAAAACGTTAAAACTCACTGGCAGTCCAGAAGTAGCTGAAGCAGAGATAGTAAACGGAGGGTCACTGATCAACTTATCAAGAATAGGATTGAATGTAATGGTTTGATCGATTTTATCAGAAGTACAGCCAAAGACCTGGACTTCCGCCATATGAAGAAAACCACTTCCAACCAACTGTACACGAATGTATCTTCCGGTTCGGTCGACAGGTATGGTTGTTGGGGATCCGGCAGTCTGGGATTGTTGAAAGACAGAAACCCCTGACTGGTTAGTCGTGGTCACCGGGTTAGTGCTAATAAAAGGCACATCTGAAACAAATACATAGTAATTGGTAAGGCGACTGGCATTGGAGCCGGTTCGGTTCCAGATATTGATGTATTCAATTTCAGCGACATCACCCAAGTCCACCATCCACCAGGAATTAGCTTGATTTTGAGTATGAGTAATGGTAGCGTTAGCCCCCCAGGGACCACCGGAACCATCGGTGTTTCCATCAATTCCAATACTGGCAACCCCATCACCATAGGTGCTGGATTGAGAAGCTGAACCGTTTAGGGCGAGGTTGGAAGGTATGTCACAAGAACTAGGAGCATTTATAAGGAAAGATTGATCGACATTGGGAGCGGGATCGTACGAAGCATTTCCCGGTTGGCTGGCCCGTATGACGACCGTTCCTTCCGAGCCGCTGAGTGTAACCAGGTTGCCATTGATGGTAGCGGGTCCGGAAACTACAGAAAAGGAAACGGGTAGTCCGGACGAAGCAGAGGCAGTAACGGTAAACGGAGCGTCAGTAGTTAATTTATCGGGGATTGGGTCAAATGAAATGGACTGAAAAGCAGGATTTACTACTTCAAAACTTTGATCAATAACCGGTGCAGCATTGTATTCTAAATTACCTAATTGACTGGCTCTAATTGTTACCATTCCAGCTCCTGTTGTCGTGACTTCATTTCCACCCGTACCTCCTAAGGTAGCTGGGCCTGAAAGAATTGTAAAATTCACCGGCAAACCTGAGGTAGCGGTAGCAGAGAGAATAAAAGGAGGATCGCTGATTAATTTATCAGGGATAGAATCAAAAGAAATTGTTTGATCAATTCTATTAGATGCACATCCAAACACTTGTACTTCGGCCATATGTAAAATTCCAACACCAATTCGTTGAACCCTAATATATCGTCCCGTTCGCCCGATTGATATGTTGGAGGGTGAGCCAGCCGTTTGAGATTGTAAAAAATCAGAAACTCCCATCTGATTATTGGTAGCGATCGGATCAGTGCTGGTAAAGGGTACATCTGATACAAAAACATGATAATTGTTTAGCCGATTTCCGCAGCAATCTGTTCTATTCCAAATATTTATATTGCCAATATCAATTATTTCACCAAGATCAACTTGCCACCAGGCATTTGCTTCACTTTGGGTATGCGAAATACTAGCATTGGAACCCCAAGGTCCGCCGGAACCATTTGTATTGCCATCTATCGCCAGACCAGGGACACCATCACCATAGGTGCTGGATTGCGTTGCTGTCCCATTCAATGCAAGGTTAGTAGGAGCACAATTTTGGAATTGAACCTGATGTGTTGCTTCCGGATTGGTAAGTGGATTGTGGTGCACGTTTGCTAGTTGAGCAATCAGTGTATGGTTTCCATTAGGCACATCATTAAGGGTATAAGTCCCACTTAAATTATGAATAGTAATATGGGGATTATTATCCAGAGTCAAGTGTAGGTGGGTGCCTGGTGCAATATTGCCTGAGAGCTCATATTCTACTGCAATTGTATTACCGGCCTGAACACTATTGTTAATTGGCTTTAAAATAATGACTGCAGGTGGTCCCGGCTCAGATATTGAAACTTGTGCATAATTAGATATATTTTGAGAAAAATCTGAAACCGTATAAGAAAAATTATCTGAAGTACCAGATAAGGTTCTTGTATAGGTAACTATTCCTGTCGTTGGATTGACCTGAACAGTCCCTAAATTTGGATACTTTACAATGGATACACTGGAAGGGTCAATTTCACCGGTATCATTAGCTAATATGTCAATTGATATGTTTTCATTAATCAGAGGGAAAGTTGCTAAATCATTTACGGCGACCGGCCCACCACAATCCGGGTAAATATCCTTTATAAATGTCGATGATAAGCCAGCAGCATCTGTTACTGTAAGTGTGATTCGGTACCAATATACAGGGCCGTCGCACCCTACCGGTGAAAGTAAGGTTGTGGTGGAGGCATTGAAATCAGGAGGATCGGGATGGTAATGATTGTCGTGGTATAGGGAAGTTTCCCATTTATAATTCAATTCATTACTGCTGTGTTCAGCATCTGTCACATTAGCACTGAGTTCAAGAATGGTGTTTTCATTGATTGAATATGTGTTAATATTGTCAATACTTGTGCTATTTATACTAGGAGGAGTGTTATTGACAGAAATATTCAATTGGGCAACATCTATATTAGATTCATCATCCATGACCGTTAAAGTAACGGTATAACTGGTTGGCACCCCCGCAGGTGCAGTAAATGTATGACTTGTGTGGGCTTGGTTGCTGAAAGGAGATCCATCTCCGAAATCCCAGGTGTACATAAGATGGCTTCCTTCCGGATCATGTGAAGCAGAAGCATCAAAATGAACCACCAAATCTGCGGGGCCATAATGTACATCTGCTTCAGCAATAGCCATAGGAGGCTGATTACCAGATGGTGAATATGAAATTTTATTTATGGCATTGGCCAGGTAATTGATATAATATAATCCTCCTTCATTAGGATGGGTGGTAACAAATACGATAGCTCCTAGTTCCTCTTCAAAGAAATTGACATTTGTTGGTTGATGATTAGCATCAAATTCAAAATTATGGATCCAAAGACCTCCATAGTCAGCATGGAAGTAGGTGTTTTTATACTGTTCAGGAAAATCATCTCCTGTATACCAGACTCCCCCAGTAGATGCATTCCCTATAAAAAAGGGACCAGGTACCTGAGGAGATCCTACATTATAGATCGTTCCATTTACAGAAGCTCTTGGGGTAGAATTTCGCCATTCCACTGAAGGTGGTTTATGAGGGGATATCCAGGTTGCCGGAGCGAAAGAAGGGTCGTCATACCCAGGTTGATTAGTTATACCTTCATAAATGGGCCATCCAAAATTTTGACCTGGTCCTGTGCAAACATTTAATTCTTCTCTAATGTGAGATCCTACATCACCAAAATAGATAACCCCCGGATTTCCGGCATTAATATTATGATCACCCGTATTAGGTTTCAATATCATTCTGTATGGATTTCTTAAACCCAAAGCCCATACTTTTGATCTTATAGAATCCGGATTACCTGGGACATAATAGGGATTGCTTGAATAACCTTCTCCATTTTGTGGATTAATACGTAGAATTTTCCCATTGTAGGAGTCTAACATTTGTGAACGATAAGCGCCAACATTTTCATCTTCCCTAATGATACCTTCCGACAGGGCTTGTTCCCACGTGGAGGTTGAATTGGAACCCTCGTCCAATGGATTGGAACTGGGACTGGCACCATCTCCCATGCTTACTAAAAGCGATCCATCCGTGCCAAAAATAACGGATCCTACACCATGAGTTGAAGACATTATTGGTATTCCATCATCAATTGTTGCGCCTAATAAGATCGTTCTGCTATTATAGTCTACAGTAGTAAAATTGGTACTCGATTGAGCGGTATACCTTGTCAATCTACCGATTGTTGCCCCACCATTATCATTTACAAAAGGATCATAATTGGGGGTTCCAAAATAGTGTAAGTGATGTCTGTCTACAGCATATAAAAGATATATGTATCCATTGGTCAAAAAACTTGGATCTAATGCGAAGCCAACCAGGCCATGATCTGACTTATTTCCGACCTCTTCTGAAATGTCAATAAAGAGATCAGGATTGGCTGATCCATCATCAATGTAAACTTTGCCACCCTTTTCCCAGACATATCGTCTGCCATTTTCGTCAAATGTTATACCAACTGCCTGATTCCAATTAGTTGAAATTTCCTGAACGATAAACCCGGATGGTTGAGAAAACATGGGAGAAGTGAAAAAAATAATAAGAACTAAAAATAGAAGTATTCTGTTCAAATATGTACATTTAAACGTACCATCATTACTACTTATTTTTAATAAATAAGGGACAAGTATTTGATAATAATTCTTAGGTTGTAGCACTGATTATTTGGTTCGAGATTGGTATTTGAATTATTATACAATATCTTCTTAAAGTTCAATAAATTAACTCTAAATAACAATTAAAATATTACAATTTTTTGATCAATTAAGGTCAAAAAAATATCAGATATGCAATAAATGATTAGATAGTGTAATTCCCCTTAATATAAATGTTTTAATTCAAACTAAATACACTCGCAATTATATATTCCTTTACTTATAAGTTAATCAAATATATAGATACTTCAAATGGATAACTTATTCATTTAATTAATGAAGGGGTGTGACTAATAGGTCTTTTATTGCTGAGAATGGAAGTAGTCTCATTTAACATTTCTATTCTTATTAGTTTGTTTTTGAAAAATTAAAGTTTGTACCTTTTATTAAGATTTTGGATGAGTATTTTTTACACGGTAAATACAAATTTCATTTTCTATTTTAGGCAATTGAGAATTTTATTTGATTAAATTGTTTTATCCTTCATAGAACAAACCAATTTTTGAGATACTTTAATTAGAAGGTAATTGGAAATGCAATTAGAAAACTAAAATTTCTATATTTTAAAGTCTTGGCTTAAAGTAAATGGATTTCATTAATGTCGCTGATTAAATATATAAATAGGCTTTCGCTGATTCTAAACGGTTTTTTTGTTGTAATTTTTGTTTTCCTGGCGATAAAAAATAGTGAATGGTTGTTGCAAAAATTTAATTCTAATGAGAAAAAAGCTCCCATTGTATTTTTTGGCGATTCGATCATAAAAAAGGGTCAATGGAATAAAGTACTCAACAGAGATGATATCCAGATTAGTGGTTTTGGTGGATTTACTACATCACATCTTGTCTGGCTAATTGATGAAAATGTTATTGATTATCAACCCAAAATATGTTTTTTGGAAGGAGGGATAAATGATATAGGTGTTGGGATACCAATAGAACGTATTAAGTTAAATTATAAATGTTTAATAGATACGCTGGTTTCCAACAATATAATTCCGGTGATACAGTCGACTTTGTACCAGGAAAACAATCCTCAAAGCAAAATCATGGTGGATAGTTTAAATCAATTTTTAAAAAGCTATTGTTCGACAAATTCTCTCTATTTTCTTGATATTAACTCAAAACTATCTAATGAAAAAGGGTTGAAGTCAAAGTATTCTAGAGATGGCACCCATATTACTGAGAGTGCATATATAGTTTGGGGAAATGAGATCAATAAAGTTTTGAAGGATGTAAATATTAATTTTTCTCACATTGATTAGATGTAATATACGTGTAACATTATGTTGTTTTTATCTACAATTGACCATATTAATGATAATATTGGATTTAGTTTAAGATCAGTTATTATAGTAAAATAATTTCAAAGGGATTAATATAGGTTTTGCCCAATCGACAGGGCTTTAGTTTTTTAATTAAGCCTTTCGTATTCAATCTGTTAAAATATTGCTTTCGTCACATCTGTTGATCAGACATGTTGAAAATTTCATAATTATCTTAAAATAGCATCGATTTAAATCAAAAGCGAGTTATCATTTATTATTGTTTTTAAATAAGAAGATAAAGGGAGATATCTGTTTATTTAGACCAGTTATGAAACTTTGCTTACAACTGTATGAATAAAAAAAACATCTTAAGAAATGATTATAATTTTTAGCAGATATTACGTTTAACATAAGTTGAGAATAACTCCTAATTTTTATAAATGCTTTTTACCTGGAATGATGAGCTATTATTCAATGATTTAAATGATATAGTATTTGATGATTTTGAGGATCTACTTGATGTGATCGAAGATGTATATGAATCAAAGGTAATTTCATTTAAATTAAATGAACCCAAGTCGATTGATAGGCGTGATGAGCTATACTATCCAGTCCGGGTAATTTTTAAAAATCAAACTTCGAAGGTTGATCAGAATAAGGAACCAGTTATTGTTGGATTTGTGAAGCAGGAAAAAACAAAGCAGTTTTCTAAAGGGCTTTTTTAGTAATGATTTACTAATTGCTTCAATTTTTTATGTGATTTCTAATTTCTTTTTGATTTAATTTTTACTTGTTGTTAATTAATAGTATTTCGAACCATATGCGTTATAAGCACCAAATTTATTGGATCGGATGTCATTAACCACTAAGCCTACTTTACTTGCAATTCCATTACTACTCATAGAGTTTATTGCTTTTAGATGAACGATGTAAGTCTTGTTCAATCGGATGACAAATAAATTGAAATCAGCAATTTTGCTTATTAGCGCCCCATCTGTAACCAAGAGCGAAGGGGCATTATCAATGATGATAAAATCATATTTTTCTTTGGCAATTTGAATAAACCTTTCAAATTGATGACTTTCAATTAATTCAGCAGGATTAGGAGGGATTGGACCTGATAATACGATGCTTAAATTCTTAATATCAGTTTGGACAATCAATTTATCAAATTCCAAACGATTGATTAAATAATTAGATAGTCCTGTTGCGTTAGAAAGGTTAAAGATTTTATGCAATTTAGGTTTACGTAAATCGCCGTCAATTAATAAAACCTTTTTCTCAGCCATAGCTGTAATTATTGCCAGATTAACGGAAACAAATGTTTTACCTTCTTCTTTAACTGCAGAGTGAATAGCAACTACTTTTTTGTCACTATCTGATAGTAAATATTTAAGGTTTGTACGTAGTTTCCGAAAAGATTCACTTATTGGAGATTTTGGATATTTGATTACGGGAATCTCAGCCTTTTCCTTATTGTGAATGATATCGCCAATTACATTAAGACTCGTATTTTTTTCAACATCTTGCCTGGTTGACAATCTAAAATGCAAGTATTCTAAAATAATAAAAACAAAAAGAGGAATTATAAGTCCTACAAAAAATCCAAGAACTAAAAATATCTTTGAACTGGGGCCTATGGGAATAGCTGTTTCGACTCTAGCTATATCGAGAATATGTGCATCTGGTAGGTTAGACGCCTTTACAATGGCAGATTCAGCTCTTTTTTGTAATAAAAAAGTATATAGTTCATTATTGATATCAAAATCTCTTTTGATATTGACAAGGTCTTGTTCAGTCTGAGGTAATTTTACCAATTGCCTCCTGAGGTCCCTTTCCCTGGTTTGAAAGTTTTCAAGTTCGAAAAGGGCGTTGTTAGTTAAGCTTTTTAAATTTTCCTCAAGTAATTGTTTAGTATAATCAATTTCTTGTTTAATGGATATTAAAGCAGGATTTCTATCTGTGACAGACATAGAAAGTATTCTGAGCCTAGTATAAAGATCACTAAGTCTTGTAACAGTTGTATTTAATACTGGATCGGTAATTCCAACAACTGATGGAGCAACTACTTGTTCCATTTCATCGGAGTTGTCAATATATTTTACCAGGTTTTTGTAATACTCATATTTCAAATTGGTCTTGGCTCGTTCAGCTTCCAGTTCTTTAAGACGTTCAACAATTATATTTCCTTCTTGACTTAAATCGACGATTTGATTTCTGGAACGGAAATCAGTAAAATTATTATTTGCTGTTTGAAGTGAATCAATTACACCGCTTAGCTGGGAATCTATAAATTTTACTGTGTTATCAGATTTACGATTCTTTTTGTCCAGATCAGACTCTATGTATACCTTTGAAAGCTCGTTTAAAAAATCAACATCCCTTTCTGGTTGAGATCCTGTTAATTTGACCTTTATTAGATCAGATTCCTCAGTAATCCAGCTTATTTCCATTTTATTCTGATAGGATTTTGCTAAACTCATGAAATCAGAAATAACGAAATAATATTCGAATTCTTTATTGAATTTAAAATCAGGATATTTCGTGACAATAAAACTGAAAAAATTATTCTCATATAATTTTCCAAACTCAACAATTTCTTCATATTCTAAATGATAATCATTTCCCTGAAAACTCGCGTCATAATTGACCGATAGCAAATAAGTGGAATCGGAAAGGGGATCAATATAAATTGGAACGTTGGGTAAATTAATTGCACTTTCTTTCAATATGACTTGAAATGGAGATGATTGATATAAGTCGGTATGAGAAAGAAATTTCGATCGAAAATAGAAAACCTTCCAGTTTAAGTTTTCCAGAGCTTGCTTGCAAAGAGTAAATGACCCTAGAATTCCAATTTGATTAGTAATTTTTATGTTGTTGTTGATGTATGAATTTGTCTCAAATATATTTTTTACATTACTGGCTTGGTTTTCGTTTTGTATTAATATTGTTGTTTCTACTTGATATTTGTTTTGGAATATTTTTGAATAGAAATAAGAAACAGTTACCCCAATCAAGGCACAGATTAAGAAAATAAACCATTTATCAAGAACCTTATTCAATAGATCAACTAAATCTATCCTATCTTCTTCCTGATTGTTTGGCTGATTATTTAAATGATTGTGGTTCATTTATTTTACTTGTAAATCAAAGTCATTTTAAAATGGTAGTACGGTGTTGTACTTTAATACTTTTCCTCTTTATGAGGTTGAATTGCCTTAGCTAATTTTCAGAAGTTTGTCAATTAAAGCATTCAAGAGACCCGTCTTAATATTCACTAACTTAAGCAAGTTGAACTATGCAAAATTCATAATAATTACTAATCTTTTCAATTATTATTCATATAAGACTTTACATTAAATACAGTTAGGAAAATGATGTAAAGATCCAATCCAAAATTCCAATGTTCAACATACCACAAGTCATAAAGTGTCCGGGCTTTTTTCTGGTATTTTGAAATAGAAGGACCTCTCCAGCCATTTACTTGTGCCCAGCCTGTTATTCCTGGTTTCACATAGTATCGAACCATGTAACTACTAACATCCTTTTGAAACATTTGGTTGAGTTTGATACGATGTGGCCGGGGGCCAACAACAGACATTTCATTTTTCAATACATTAATAAATTGTGGTAATTCATCAAGATTAAGTTTTCTAATTATTTTGCCAACTTTTGTGATCCGTTCATCATTGATATCAGTTGAACGTATTCCGTTGATCGGATCGTCATTTTGTTTCATGGACCGGAACTTTATTAAAGTAAATTTTTCTCCTCTTTTTCCTTCTCGTAAGGGCATGTAGAAAATAGGACCTCTGCTCTCTAGTTTTATGGCGATGGCTATTAGAAAAAAGAAAGGCAGGCTTATAATCAACATTAACGAAGCAAAAATAATGTCAAATGCTCTTTTCCAAAATCTATTGTAGTATTTGGTTAGTGGACATTCTCTAATGTTTATAACAGGGATTTTTCCAAGTTTCCGTACTTCATAATGCCTTTTAAACATTTCGTTGTAGTCCGCTATCACTCTGGGTCGTACCCCGTTGTATTCTGCTTGACGGATCAGTGTAGATATGTCGCTTTGATGTGACATATCTAAAGTAATAATCAGTTCATTAAATTTTCTTTTCTCAAAAACTTGTTGAAACTCGCTGATATGACCCAATACCGGGATTCCATTGCTTCTGATCTCCCCGTTACTTAAAAAACCAACTATCTCACCTAGATCGTTGTTTTCCCGATAATATGATAATATAGATTTTCCAGCTTTTCCAGCTCCTGCAACAAGTATTTTACTAAAATACTGCCCTCTTTTTCTTTTTTTGATCAGGTAATTGTAAGGATTTAATAACAGTAATTTAAAGATTAGAAATATTAAGGATGACCCTACAAACATTGATCTTGATATGTCATCCAAATTCAAAAAGACGAACAGTATAGCCGATAAGGATATGAATACACAGAATTTGTAAAGAAGGTACTTTACCATGTCTGGTTTCTTTTTCAGCAGGAATAGTTTCTCGTTGATAAAAATCAGATAGGTTAAGATCCAACTGAGGTTGATTATGTAATGAAAATCTTGTAATCTAAAAAAATCTCCGTAATGAAATTTGGACATTAACATGACGGACGTATTCAGGACCACTAGATCTATAGAAAAAAACAATAGGATTAACGTTCGCTCCCTCATTTTTAGGCTGTTAGGTTAGGTCAGTATTAGCTTGAATTCCTTGGTTGAATCAGTAATTCAAGTTACATAATTTTATTTAATGTTTGTTTTATTTTCCCCAATGAATCATTTCCAGTCAAGCATTTCTCCTTATTACTTTTTCACCAATCCCTGCTATCAAAATTAGATTTTTTATAATTTATATCAAATAGCGGATAGTATTAAATTCCTATAAAATTAATGGTATTGTTGTTAATATTCCAATAATAAGTAAAAATGTTAACAAATTTCATATATAAATAAATGTTTTTCTTTTTGTCATTTCTATGAACGTATTTTCTATGAAGATTCAATTTTAATTATTTTGAAGATTATTTTTAAACAGATGTTAAATCATAATGTTATAAAAGTATATTTAATTTGAATTGTCAATCTTAAATAGAAGCTTTTTTTTTGAGTAAACAGTATTATGAGCTTTTTTAGCATAAAATTAATAGGTATAACTGTGTTATAAAGGTGTTAAGGAATAATGGTTGTTTTTTCAATAAATGATGTTAATTGACTCTATTGAATCTAGGTGTTCTCTTGGGTCGATGTAAATATTTAGCCTTAACATAGATTATAATCATTCATAATAGATCAACTCTTTTATAATTATAAAATACTCAAAGACTAGCCCAAAATCAAGCAAACAGGAACCAACAATAAAAATTTCCACTTTTCTTTTTATATTTAGATTAATTCTAAATAAGTTTGTCACAACTTTTCACAGGCAGAATGGATTTTGAAAACTTCATAACGGACCCAAGTTGTTCTACAATGATCGAAAATCGAAAAAGTATTTTTGATCAGGATGATTGTGTATTGAAAAAATGCTGCAAGAAGTACAAGAAATCCGAAAAGAAACGTTGCAAAAGTTGCCCAAAAAGATAATTATCCTATTTCTTTTCTTTCATAAACACTCTCATTACCAAGTGAATAACGGTTAAAATCAGTAGGAAGACCAGACTTCCTATCAACTCATTTTTTGATAAGTTACTCAATAACCACACAATGGAAACAGCAGAAATTGCCGGTATGATAATCCCTCCCGGTAAACTAAATGATCCCAGCGACTTATGTTCTTTTCTGAATTTTATCACTGCCAGGGCAACGCCCAGATAGATCAATAAAATAGAAGCACTTGACAACATGGCCAGTTGTTTGAATTCCCCGAAGATGGATAGCAGACAACCTACTGAAGCGTAAGCAATGATTGAAACGTGCGGAGTAAGGTATTTAGAATGAATTTTGGAAAGTGCTTTAGGCGGAATGACATGATCCCTTGCTGCTGCATACACTACCCTGGGCATGTTCAGGGTTTCTCCGCTAAGGTTTCCAAACATGGAAAAGGATGATCCTATAACTATCATTAAGGCTCCTAAAGGTCCCATTAGTCTGCTAGCTACCTCGACCAATGGCGCAGATTCATAATCTTTAAGAGATGCGCCCAAAACCCCCTGAGTTGTTATCTGGATTAGAATGTATAAAATTAAAATGCTCAGAACGCTAAGAAAAATTCCTTTTGGGATAGTTTTTGCCGGATTTTTAATTTCTCCGCTAACATTCAAGGCTGTTTCAATTCCAGCAAAAGCAAAAAAGAGAATAAGAGATACTTCACCGATATCAGAAATCTCACTGGTGTATTGAAATGTAAGATTCTCTGAGGAGACTTTAGTTAGGCCGAAAAATACAAGTATAACAAGTGGGACCAGCTTGGCAATGGTATTGAATTTCACCAGGAACATGCCACTGTTAATTCCCAGGATATTGACGATTGCCAATCCGGAGTACATGACTAATAACACAATACTTCTGAAAAAACGGTCATCAAGCACAGGAAAATAGTAGGCGAGCGTATCTAAAAGCGCGTTTGAAACAGCGGCATTGGCTAGCAGTGCATAGCCGAAAACAAATAAATTCGTTGTGATGAAGCCGACATATTTTCCAAATGCTTCTTCGATGTATGAGTATGCACCTCCGGTTATAACGATTTTGCTGCCAATATCCGCAAAACACAGCATGATGAGAAAAACCAGGATCCCGCAGACGATGTAGGCCAAAGAACTTGAAGGTCCCAATTTCTCAGCAACGATTACCGGCAGGACAAATATTCCAGCGCCGACCGTGATATTAATTGCATTGGATGTCAGTCCCCAAACACCTATTTCACGCTTTAACCCTTCGTTGGATTCCATGGTTAGCGAATAAAAAGTATGTAATAAATATCATTTAATTTTAAAAATAAGGTCAAATCGTTATCGATTCATACGTGTTAATGATTTTGTCCATCATTTCATTTGTTTTTGGATTGATGAATTTCTTATCTGGATTTTCATCAAGCCAGGCCAATGTTCTTTTAATTCCCTCCCTAAATGGAGTGGTGGCCTGGAAACCAGGAACGAATGATTTGATTTTGGAATTATCAAAAATGACACTTTCGGCTTTATCAGCCAATAGAGTGCCTGTTTTTTCCGGATACAATTTACAAATAAAGTCAGATGCAATGTGAACTATTTTAGCCTCGCAACCTAGTGCATCGGCAAATATCTGATAAATATTATTCCAGCTGAGTATCTCGTCAGAAGTGATGTGAAACGCATGGCCAATTGTCTGATAATTACCCAAAAGTCCAATAAAGCCCTTGGCAAAGTCTTCCGAATGGGTAACTGTCCACAAGGATTTTCCATCTCCATGCACGATGATTTTCTTTCCTTTTAAGATCCTGTCAGCGGTTGTATATTCATTAAATCCTCCTATAGCGATTGGAATAACGGTATCATAGGTCAATGATGGACGGACGATTGTGATTGGGAAACCTTCTTCACGGTAGTATTTCGTGAGCAGATCTTCGCATTTTATTTTATCATTGGAATAATCCCATAACGGGTTATACAAAGGAGTGGATTCTGTGATAATTGGGTGGAGTAGGGGAGTCTGATAACACGAAGCAGAGCTGATAAAAATATATTGTTTGGTTCTGTCTTTAAATAATTGATAGTCCCTTTCAATGTCTTGTGGAGTGAATGCGATCCAGTTGACCACCACATCCCAGGTATGACCTTTAAGTTTTGGGGTAATATTTTTTGGGTCATTGATATCACCTGTAATTGTTTGAACGCCATTGATTTGGACAGAATTATTCCCCCTGTTCAATAGGTATAAATCCAATCCTTTTTGAGCGGCGCGTTTGCTTGCAGCCGTACTGATATTTCCTGTCCCACCAATAAATAAAATTTTCATATAAGGTATTTTTATGGTCCACAAAATAGATATTTAATAAATAGGATTCAAAAAGAAAATATGTAGTAAATTCTCTAAAAAACCGGTTGATTTTGAGTTTCAAATGGAGTTACTTTCCTTATTAATAATGTATATACAATAGAATTTTTTCTTTTTTTATATACAATTCGAGTAGGATAATATTTTTTGTAGCAGTGTGAGGAGCTGCTATTTGCTTATGATTGGTAGTAGATTACGTAGAAATTTTTTATTCGGGAGATTCGTCTTTCTTTTAACCTTTCAGATATGCTTCTTCCAATTGGTTTCTGCAGCGGTAGTAAACCAAACCAAAGATGATCATACTGGAATATGGTCGGACGTTAATTCCTGGGAAGGAACCTATCCGGGAACAGATATCAGTGTTTCGGGGGATGAAGTAGAAATTTATGGATTCATTTCCCGCAATGGTAATCTTACAGTTTCCAGTGGTACGCTGGTTGTCAGGGATACCTTATTGATCTATGGTGATTTGGACATTGCAAATAATGGAGACCTCAGCATCACTAATGGCGGAATTTTAATTGTCTATGGAGATTACAATTCCGGTAATCAGACGATTGTTACGGCTGGAGGATATTTCATTGTCGCTGGAAATTTTGAAATGACTGGTTCTGATAATCAAGGTTCATTTGATATTGATGGAGGAAATGTATTTATATTTGACACAACTCCAACAATAAAAACGGGCTCAGGATACACTGATTTAAGTTGCAGTGATCCGGATGATTATCCTACCAATTGCGGATACGGGAATGAGGATGATTTATCCGGAACAGGAATATTTGATTTATTTAACGGTGGTGGTTTTACTATTGAATTGTCTGGTCCGGATACATTTTGTCCTGGCTCTAGTACAGACTTATCTATATCTACTAATCCATCTTCAGCAAGTAATTTTCAGTGGTTTTTAGATAATGCAGCAATTCCGGGAGCAAATTCCAGTACTTACACAGCAAATCAATCAGGAGATTACCATGTAACATTCGATTTGGGTACCAATTCATTTGATTTAGCACCTGTTGCACTTACTGTTGAAGATACGGAAGACCCCACGATCACGGCCCCTGCTGATGTAACAGTAAATGTCGATGCAGGAAGTTGTGAAGCAACGGGCGTGGCATTGGGCACACCTACGACAAGCGACAATTGTTCGTCAGGTTACAGCAATGACGCACCAACGAACTTTCCATTGGGAACAACGACAGTCACCTGGACCGTAACAGACGGATCGGGCAATACAGCAACTGACACCCAAACCGTGACCGTCGTTGATAATGAAAACCCCACGATCACATCTCCTGCAAATGTTACAGTGAATATAGACGCAGGAAGCTGTGAAGCAACAAGTGTAGCATTGGGCACACCAACTACAGGTGATAACTGTTCATCGAGCTACAACAACGATGCTCCACTGAACTTTCCATTGGGAACAACCACAGTCACCTGGACTGCTATAGACGGATCAGGTAATACAGCGACAGCCACTCAAATGGTAACAGTCATTGATAATGAAGACCCAACAATCACGGCCCCTGCTGATGTAACAGTAAATGTGGATGCAGGAAGTTGTGAAGCAACGGGCGTGGCATTGGGCACACCAACGACAGGCGACAATTGTTCGTCAGGTTACAGCAATAATGCCCCCACAAACTTTCCATTGGGAACAACCACAGTCACCTGGACCGTAACAGACGGATCGGGCAATATCGCCACAGCCACTCAAACGGTAACCGTCATTGATAATGAAGATCCAACAATCGCAGCCCCGGCGAATGTGACAGTGAATGTAGACGCAGGAACCTGTGGAGCAACAGGTGTTGTGTTGGGCACACCGATAGTTGGAGATAACTGTTCAGCCACATCCAACTATGATGCTCCGGTAACATTTTCCTTGGGTATGACGACGGTGACTTGGACGGCGATAGATGGATCTGGAAATACGGCCACAGCAACTCAAACGGTAACGGTAATCGATAATGAAAACCCAACGATCACAGCACCCACCAATGTAACGGTGAATGTCGATGCAGGAAGTTGTGAAGCAACGGGCGTGGCATTGGGCACACCAACTACAGGTGATAACTGTTCATCGAGCTACAACAATGATGCTCCAACGAATTTTCCATTGGGAACAACGACAGTTACCTGGACCGTAACAGATGGATCGGGCAATACAACAACTGACACGCAAACGGTAACCGTCGTTGATAATGAAGACCCAACAATCACAGCGCCAGCCAATGTAACGGTGAATGTAGATGCAGGAAGTTGTGAAGCAACTGGAGTAGCATTGGGTACGCCAACCACAAATGACAATTGCTCATCGGGCTACAGCAATAATGCTCCACTGAACTTTCCATTGGGAACAACGACAGTGACCTGGACGGTCACGGATGGATCAGGTAATTCAGCAACTGACACGCAATCCGTAACAGTTATTGACAACGAAAACCCAACGATCACAGCCCCTGCTGATGTAACAGTAAATGTCGACGCGGGCAGTTGTGAAGCAACTGGTGTGGCATTGGGCACGCCGACAACAAGTGATAATTGTTCAGTCGCAAGCGTAACGAACAATTCAGCGGAGCCATATCCACTAGGGACAACAACCATTACCTGGACAGTTGTGGATGGATCAGGCAATACAACCACTGCAACCCAGACCGTAACGGTAGTAGATGATGTAATTCCTACCATCACAGCGCCGGAAGACATTACAGTTAATGTTAATGCAGGAAGCTGTTTTGCAACGATTGCAGACCTGGGAACGCCTATTACATACGATAACTGCGGAATTAAAACACTTTCAAATGACGCACCAACTAATTTTCAGGTAGGAGTAACCGATGTGATCTGGACTGTTGTAGATAATTCGGACAACACGGTAACTGCTATTCAAAAGGTAACGGTAAATGATGACATTCTGCCCACCGTTATCGCTACACCAAAAGATATTATTGTAGAAGTTTTGGATGAGTCATGCGATGTTGTTGTGAATTGGCAGGAGCCGATATTTTCTGATAATTGTTCCGTACAATTCACAAGTAATTACCAACCGGGAGATGCTTTTGGAGTAGGTGCTCATACTGTTACTTACGAAGGAGTTGACCCATCCGGGAATACGGTTTCAACTTCCTTTAATATAAATGTTCAAGTTGTCGCAAACAGATTGACAATTTATGGCAATAACACATTCTGTTTGGCAAATAGTATTTATCGCTTTTCATCAAATTATGCTTCAGGAGTTTGGTCAGGAAACGGCATAACTAATCAAACATCAGGAGCATTTAATCCTTCGATCGCAGGGGAAGGAACGCATACAATTACTTATACGGTGACAAATTCCGGTTGCCAGGTTACGGCAACAAAAGAAGTTCAGGTCAATCAAAGTATTGAAAAACCAGTAATTTCGGAAACCCCTGTCATAGAAGCTTGCGAAGGAGAGTCAGTTAACCTCACTGGCCCTGATAACTTCCAGTATTTATGGTCGGACAATTCAATATCTCAATCCATTGATATTACCCAACCAGGAGTTTATTCATTAACCATAAGCAACGGTCAGGGCTGTTCCAATACGAGCGATGAAGTTGAAATTATCTTCAATCCATTACCGGTAGTTACTGCGCAAAATATGGAGATTGAACTCGATGAAGGGATAATCGACCTTACAAGCGGGCAGCCTACAGGAGGTTTATATTCAGGATTTGGGGTGAGCAACAATCAATTTAACCCAATCCCAGTAGGAGTAGGAGATCATACAGTTACTTACACCTATCAGGATGAAAATAGCTGCGAAAACAGTGTGGATTTTATCATTTCGGTTATTGATACTCAGGTGGATTTACCGAATGTAACCTTCCAAATGGATGACATATATTGTATGGCCGATACCATTGAACTTAAAGCAACTCTGGAAGGAGAATACGATGGTTTTGTCTGGTTTGTGGATGAAGGGAAAGGAACCCTTCTTATGCCTGGTTCGACGACTGCAAAATATATAATTGATAATTCTGAAGATTCTGTTCGGGCACGGTTAATGGTTTGGAATGATAGCGATACAGCCAATCATCGAAAATCAGTTTTGGTTGTTCCTGACTTCGAACCATCCTTTACTTGGTTGGCAAATGAAGCAGATCCTCTTGAAGTGCATTTCACAGCAGATATAGGTAATGGAGAGTCATATTACTGGTCATTTGGTGATGGAAACACATCGGAAGGCTTTGAAACAGATCATCGATATAAGGAATCAGGTTTTTATAATATTAATCTACAGGTAAGCAAAAGTGGATGTCTATCAGATACTAATTGGGAAATAGAAGTATCTGATGGATGGGATCTGTTTGTTCCTAGCGCTATTTATGTCCAATCATCCGATGTAGAAAACCGTACAGCAAAAGTTTATGGAAAGGGATTAGTTGAAGGCGATTTCATCTGGAAGATATTTAACAGTTGGGGGCAGGAGGTTTATGCATCCCATGATCTGACCAATGCCATGAACAGAGGGTGGGATGGGACAAAAAATGGTTCGATACTTCCTAACGGCGCTTACAATTATGTTTTAAAGGTGAAAAGATATGATGATATAATTGAGACAAGGTCAGGATCGATAACTATTTTCAGATAAACACACACGGGAATGAGGAAAGGATTGAATATTTGGCTATTTGGGATAATTTTGGCTTCGACCATTATAAATGTTGAAGCTCAGGATCCTTTATTTAGTCTTTATGAAAGCAATCCAGTGTACATCAATCCCGGGAAAGTGGGCCGATATCGCCAAAAAGCGGCGATCTTTAATCAGCGCTTTCAATCATCAACCAACTCTACATACAATACTTCTCAAGTTACCTTTATCCTGCCTATCTATTTGCAGGGAAATTATGCTGAGAAGAGTTCAATTAACCACGATGGTGGATTAGGTGCTTCGATTTTTAATGATGTTTCCAATGGAGCGTACAAATGTACGGGAGGAAGCATTAGCGCAGCATACAACTGGCGGTTGGATCCGAATATGAAACACCTGGTGTCCTTTGGACTGACAGCTGGATTTATGAAGGTTTCAGCAGATCTCTCAGATTATACCTGGGGAGAACAGTATGATGATAATGAAGGTTTTAACGGAGGCACTCCCGCTTATTCCATTCCTCATGGTGATCGCACTACCGTTTTAGATGCTGGGTTTGGAGCCGTTTGGGCTTTCAGAAATAAATTGTTAAAGCTGAAAGGTATAAAAAGCGCTGAAGCCGGAATTTCATTGGGCCATTTAAACAGCCCCAATATTTCTGTTGCGAGCAACAATGATGTGAAATTGCCAATCATAACCAAAGCATATTCTCATCTTTATTATGCGATTAATGAGAAATATTTTACCGGTGTGAAAATTCTCTATTTACAGCAGCAGAGCAATATGAGGACAAATTTAGGGGCTGTGTTCGGTGTGAATTTTGAGAAAAGCGGCGATTACATTTCCGAATCAAATAATACTACAACAGGATTCATTCTACTGGAATCGTATATAGACATTTGGATGAGCGCGAATAATTCATTTGGACTGGCTTTAAATTTGGATTTTACGAATTACAAAATCGGTCTGGCGTACGAGTCTAATTATTCCACTTTTTCTGTCAATAATAAATTGGGTTCGGCTTTTGAATTGTTCCTTCAGGCAAATATTCCAAGTGCCAAAAAATAATCATTCTTCCAATTCCGGAGCATCTTCTTTTTTCCAGTTTAGCTGATGAAATACATAATGGAGCAGCATCATAATCGTTCCGATCATAATGGATAGATCAGCCATATTGAAAATACCGGTTCTAAAAAGGATAAGATCCATATGAAGGAAATCTGTCACGGAACCATGCAGAAACCGGTCATAAATATTGCCGATACCACCTCCTATGACAAAGCTGATGCTGATAACGGTAATTTTTGGTAAATCGGTTTTTAGGAAGATGTAGATAATCGCAACTATCAAAACGATGATCGGAAAATAAGTCAATAGTATTTCCCGAAGGAGGAAGGGCAGATCGTTGCCCAGGCTAAGAAATGCACCCTTATTTTCAACATTTGTCAGGACCAGATAATCACCAAGCACTTCTATTCTTTGGTGGCTTAGTACCTTATCCCGCACAATCGATTTGGTGATTTGATCACATCCAAAATTCAAAAGAATAATGGTTAAAATGGTGAAAACCTTTACAATACTTGTTTTCATGTTCGAAAATTAGGAGGCCAAATTTAACCGTTTTGATTTTAAAGGTCACGGAATGTAATAAAAAAAGCCAGATCAAATTGTCTGGCTTCAAAATGGATGATGAACTAAGATATTATTGCTGAATTAACTGAATGTTCATATCCAACTTCACATCATCCGAAACAACCACCGAACCGGCTTCCGTCACAGCACTCCATTTTAAGTTAAAGTCTTTCCTGTTGATCTTACCCGCTATTTCAAATCCTGCTTTTGTTTGTCCGTAAGGATCGGTTACTGTACCACCGTGAGTGACATTCAGGACAACTTCTTTTGTAACATCTCTTATTGTCAAATTTCCTTTCAACTTATATGTTTCGTCATCAACTTTGGTGAAAGATGTGCTCTTAAAGGTTAGATCGGGATATTTCTCAGCATTGAAAAAGTCGTCTGATTTTAAGTGAGCGTCTCTGTCGGCAACACCGGTTGAGATTGAGCCTACCTTTGCTGTGAATTCCGCGTAGGCATTTTCAAAATCATCTCCTTCCGCATCAATAAACCCGCTGTAATCATTAAATTTTCCGGTAACAGTCGAGATGACCAGGTGTTTTACTTTAAACTGAACTTCTGAATGAGCAGTGTCTATCGACCACTTTGTTAAAACTTGTTTTTCCATAATATATTTTTTGAATGTATGCACAATTAATGTTTATACAACATAACTGATTTCACACCTGATTGTTTCAAATGGTGACAATTTTTTTTCATTGTCATTTACTATTAATACCGGAATTTGATAAAACCATTTGCTATAATGGAAATTGATCACGGATTTCGTTTCATAAATGGCAATTTTCAGGAGGCTGATGATACGTGCTTTTAATTATTTGTGTCAAAAACCGCAATGTATGTCTTAATTAAAATAAATTTAGATTTGTTTTTTCTGTCTTAAGTGTAGTTCATACATTTATGGTGGGAGAAGGCTTTTTATCAAATTTTACGGCAGCCCATCATATTTTCATAAAAGATATTTCATTCGAACATACTTTTGTTTAAGTCAAATTAGTATGAAAAAATTATTTTTTTACTTCAAGATATGCCTGTTAGTTTTTTCTGCAAGCCAGGCATTGTCACAAACTAGCGAATCTTCGGGACGAGAATTCCTGTCTCATGCATACAAAAATGCTGTTGGGCAATATGAGGATTTTATTGGCTCAAGTTCGCAGATCTTTAATGGAGATGAGTATGTTGAGTATGATTACCGAATAAACGGATATCCATGTTTTGATGCTGAGTTTTATAGTATGGGATGGATAGTTTACAACGATATGCTTTTTGATAGTGTCGAATTAAAATATGATGTTTATAAGCAGCAGGTTGTCATTCAACATTATGATGGCAAGGGTTATTCCAAGGATTTAATATTGGCTAATGAATGGATAAAAGAATTTTTCTATGAAGGTCATTATTTTGTCAAAATTGAGGAGAATTTAGCAATTCGATCGGATTTGGACGATGGGTTTTATGAAATATTATATGATGGAAAAACAGAAACCATAAGCAAAAGAATAAAGCTATACAATGAGGTTATTGATGATCAGAAAATTAAAAAGGAGTTTATTACTAAAGACAAATTCTATCTGTTACATAATGATCAATTTCATCATATAAAGAATAAGAGAAGCTTGTTAAATACACTTGTTGATAGAAAGCGAGAAGTAAAAAAATTTATCAAACGAAATAAGTTGAAATTCAGGAAGGAATTGGAAAACTCTCTTCTTCAGGTGTCGCGATATTATGATACTTTAAATCCATAAGCATGAGGAAACTTTACTTTTTAATTTTTTACTTTTTTTTCGTTTCTACGGTCTTTTCACAATCAGCGATTACGGACCCCAAAGTTTCTCTCAATCTTGATAGCGCAACAATAGCCACCGTTATTGAAAAAATCGAATCTCAGTCTAATTACACTTTCTTTTATAAAAATTCACAGGTTGATACCATGCGATTTTCCTTTAATGCTGAGAATATATCTTTGACCAATGCTTTGGCACATCTTTTTGATGATCGTGGGATCAAGTACACTTATCATTCTAACAACTCGATATTTTTAACTCTTGACAGACAAATTATTACTGAATTGCCCATTCACTTCTTTGTTGAGGAGAAGTCCTTTTTAGTAGAAGAAGAAAGTGAAATCCCCGATTTTTTACAAGAAGATGAGACGTCTAAAATTCAATCTAACAATGAAAACAAATTAATAGAAATAGGTAAGAGGAGTGGCAATGGGCTTGAAGGAACTGCAAATATTGCAGGACACGTAAGAGATATGGATAATGGTGAACCTGTAATTGGAGCGGTAATTTACATTGAGGAGCCCAGAATAGGAGTAGCTACAGATCAGTTCGGGTACTATTCCATTACATTGCCAAAAGGACGTCATGAGCTTAATATTACTACCATTGGCATGAAAGATACAAAAAGACAGATCATGCTTTTTTCAAATGGTAAGCTTAATATTGAATTAAAAGAAGATGTTATTCCACTACGTGAAATAATTGTTGAATCTGAAAAAGATCAAAACATCGTCGGTTTAAGTATGGGGGTTGAAAAGCTTGATATTAATGAGCTAAAACAGGTTCCGACAGCTTTTGGAGAAACGGATGTTTTAAGAATTGCTTTGACCTTACCAGGTGTTCAAACAGTTGGAGAAAGCACAACAGGGTTGAACGTAAGGGGTGGTACAACAGATCAAAACCTTATATTGTATAATGACGCAACGATTTATAACCCATCTCACCTATTTGGCTTTTTCTCTGCTTTTAATCCTGATGTGCTAAAGAATGTTGAGCTTTATAAAAGCGGGATTCCTGCAGAGTATGGAGGCCGTCTGTCCTCAATTTTGGAAATTACTAACAGGGAAGGGAATAAAAAGAAATTTACCGGTTCAGGAGGTATCGGCTCATTGACCACCCGATTAACACTTGAAGGCCCGATTATCAAAGATAAGCTGACATTGACACTTAGTGGCAGAACTACGTATTCTGATTGGCTTTTAGGATTGATTCCTGAAGAATCAATTAAAAACAGTCAAGCTTCTTTCTATGATTTGAACGCGCAAATTAATTATGAAATTAATGAGAAGAATAGCTTATTTATTACTGGCTATTATAGCGATGATAAATTCAAGTTAAACAGTGATACACTATATAACTATAATAATCAAGCCGCCACTATTAAGTGGAAGCATATCTTTAACAACAAATTATATGGTGTATTAACCGGGAGCTATAGTGGATATAATTATAATGTTGAAAGTGAACAAAACCCAGTTAATGCCTTTAAACTTGATTACGATCTAAATCAAATCAATTTCAAATTTGATTTGAATTACTTTCCCAATTCTACCCATAATTTCGATATAGGATTGTCGAGTATTTACTACAGTATGTTCCCGGGTAATAATGAACCTTTAGGTAGCGAATCATTAGTTGTTCCGATTGACATTCAACAAGAAAAAGGCTTAGAAAGCGCTGTTTATGTTGGGGATAAAATCGAACTCTCAGATCGATCGTCATTGTATGTAGGCTTACGATACTCATTTTATCAATCGCTTGGGCCACGAGATATATTTGTCTATCCGGATGATAGCCCAAAAGAGGTTGAAAATATTATTGATACTGCGCACTATGATAATGGTATTATCAATACTTATCATGGTCCTGAATTAAGAGCATCGTATCGGTACTTGCTTCCTAACCATGCTTCTATTAAGCTCAGCTACAATAGAATGAGGCAGTACATTCATATGCTTTCCAATACTACTGCCATCTCACCAACTGATATCTGGAAATTGAGCGACCCGAACATCAAACCTCAGGTAGGAGATCAGATTTCAGTAGGATATTATAAAAATTTCAGGGCATCTGCGATTGAAACGTCAATAGAAGGATACTATAAGATTTCGAAAAATATTTTGGATTATAAGAGTGGCGCACAACTAATTTTAAATGACCACATCGAAACAGATATCATTGGAACGGAAGGAAAGGCATATGGGGTTGAATTCATGGTAAAAAAACCAAAAGGAAAAATCAATGGATGGATGAGTTACACTTACTCCAGGACATTCCAAAGGACTACCGGGCAGGATCTATCGGAAATAATTAATTCAAACCAGTATTATCCAAGCAATTTTGACAAACCACATGATTTCACCCTGATAGGCAATTACCGGTTTAATAAAAGGGTAAATATGGGTTTGAATTTCATCTACAGCACGGGAAGGCCGATAACCCTTCCCCTTACAAAATACTCATTTGAAGACTCCAAACGCATTCATTATTCAGATAGAAACCAATTTAGAATACCTGATTACATACGATTGGATTATTCAATAAACGTTGAAGGAAATCATAAAGTAAGGAAGCTGGCACACAGTTCATGGACCTTTGCGGTTTATAACTTATTAGGTCGAAGAAATCCTTACTCAGTTTATTTTGTCACACAAGATGGTGAGGTGATTGGATATAAATTATCCATTTTTGGAAACCCTATTCCAACCATCACTTATAACTTTAAGTTCTAATGAGAGTAGTTGGATTTTTTTTATTTTACCTGCTGATAATCACTTTTTGGGGTTGCATAGACCCTTACAGTCCTCCTGAAATTGAGGATTATGATGACTTATTGGTGATAGATGCCAATGTAAATTCCACAACTGGTGAAGCTGTTGTAAACCTGTCCAGGACACAAAGCCTATCAGATGAAGGTGAAATAACACATGTGTCAGGAGCCAGTGTTTTATTAGAGGATGAATTAGGAAATTCAGTTTCCTTGGTTGATCAAGGACCAGGTAGGTATTACAGGGATGGATTGTTTTTAGAAATTGGCGAAAAAGTTCGTCTTACCGTTCGAACAAGCGATGGTAATGAATATCAATCGGATTTTGTTGAAAACAAAAAAACTCCAAAGATTGATAGCCTTTCATATGATGTTCAGCAGTCCGGTGTTCAGGTTTATGTAAATACTCATGATGATCAGGACGAAACCTGGTACTATAGGTGGGAATATGAAGAAACCTGGGAATTTGCAGCCCAATACTATTCATCATATTATTTTATTCCTGTCGAAGATAGTTTTACCGTCGAATTCAGGAACCAGGCAGACACATTGTATATATGTTGGGATTCAAATAATTCGGAGGATCTTATTTTGGGCACTTCAGATTTTTTGGAAAGAGATGTGATAAGTGAGTATCCTTTGAGATACGTTGATGCTACACAAGGTAAATTGGCAAGGAAATACAGTATATTAGTCAAGCAGGCAGCTTTGACTAATGAAGCATACAATTATTACAAACTTCTGGAAGCCAATACTGAAAATCTAGGAAGTTTATTCGATCCTCAACCTTCAAAAATAATAGGTAATATACGGTCTGTTAGCAATCCGGAGGAAGAAGTTCTAGGATATTTGAACGTGTTTTCAGAGGATGAACTAAGACTTTTTCTAACTTATGATGAGGTAGGATTTTTTGATTTTACATCCGGGTATGAGACGTGTAGGGAGGATCCGGTAGCGCTGGATTCATTGTATTTATATTGGAGGTACAGGGAAATTACCAGGCCTCGTTATAATGGCCCGGTAATAGATGGTTACTATCTTACTCTTCCTTATTGTGTTGATTGTACATTACGAGGGTCAAATAAAAGACCGGATTTTTGGTAGGAAAAAATTAAAGTAAATGAGGTTAATATATTTAAGCTGTATTTTTCAATTCCTTTTAATTTTCTCGGTAAATCGGGCAATAGCTCAAAAAGAAGAAATAGTTGGAAAATTTAATGAATACAATAAAAATAATTATAAGGAGAAAGTATATGTAACCACAGATCGGGAATTTTACCTTACTGGAGAATTATTGTGGTTTAAGGTTTATTGTTTGGATGCCCTTCACCAACCTTCTTTACTAAGCAAAGTAGTATATGTCGAGGTAATTGGTCCCGATAGCACCACTTCATTACAAGCAAAGATAAATGTCGCAGATGGAATTGGGAGTGGGAGTTTTTTCATTCCCACGACATTGAATTCCAGCTCCTATCAGCTACGAGCCTATACGAACTGGATGAAAAACTATGGCTTAGAAAGTTTTTTCACTAAAGAAATAAAGATTGTTAATGCGTTTAAAAAGCTTCCATCTTCAACCAATCCTGTCAATGAAGATTTCTCAATTCAATTTTTCCCTGAAGGAGGTCATTTGGTCAACGGATTGGAAAGCAGGGTCGCATTTGAAGCGGTTGATCAAAACGGACATGGGTTGAATGTGGAGGGTTTTATTGTCAAAAATCAATTGGACACCATTTCTACTTTTAATACAATTACAAACGGAATGGGTCAGTTCGGCATTAAACCGAGCATGGATGACGAATACACGGCAATTGTAAATTTCAAAGATCAAACGAGAAAATTCTCACTTCCAAAAATTGAGAGTTCTGGTTTTACCTTGCATGTCGCAGAAACTGGAGCTGACATAACTATTGAAGTGCAGTCAACTACACAGTCAGCAACAATGGCAATTCTTGTTCACAACAATCAATTAATAATTGATTCTGAAATGATTGAAATTGTTAGTGGAATAGGTCAGATAAAAATTCCGAAAAATGATTTGAAGGATGGGATAAATAGAATAACCGTATTCAATTACGAAAAAAAGCCTGTTGCTGAAAGGCAATATTATAAATATCCAAAAGGTCAGTTGAAAATTGAAATTGGTGCGGACGAAAAATCTTATTCGAAGCGTCAAAAAGTTAATTTAAATATACAAAGTGACAATAATGGTGGTGCCAATTTATCAGTTTCGGTTTTCAAATTGGATTCATTAAATGCCGGGATCAATTCTAATATCGTCGACTATTTGTTTTTTCATTCTGAATTGAACGAACAGGATATTAAACTAACATATCCCTTAAACAAGGCTAAAAAGGAAGAATTGGATTTGGTAATGCTTACCCGAGGATGGTCCAGTTTCAATTGGGATGAAGTAATGTCGAGTAATACTAAGAATAAAAAACATGTTTCGGAGCATAGAGGTCATTTGCTTTTCGGGAAAATCACAAATTCTAAAAATGGAGAACCTGCCTCAAATATCAGCGCCTACCTTACTTCCATAAGTAAGACACCAGGTTTTTATAATAGTAAGAGTGATAAAAATGGAAATATCTTTTTTGAGTTGCGAGATGAATTCGATAAGGTAGACCTTGTTTTGCAAACAAATCGTTCCGTGGATTCTGCGTATAACCTGACATTAAGTAATCCATTTTATGAGGAGGTTCACTTACTAAATTATGATGAATTAAACATTTCCAAAGAGCATGGAGAGGTATTGAATCAAAGGAATATTGGAATGCAGGTTATGAATTCATACTATAAAAATGAATTTAATCAATTTGTCAATGAAAGATTGGATTCGTCAATGTTTTTTGCCAAACCTGATAAGGCTTATTTTCTTGATGACTATACTCGTTTTACCATTATGGAGGATGTAATGAGAGAATATGTTTACGAAGTTTGGGTAAGAGAGAAGAAGGGACAATTTGTTTACATGGTGTGGAGTGAAGAAAGAGATGAGGTCTTCAAGTCGGATCCACTCGTGCTGTATGATGGGCTTCCTGTATTCGATATCAATAAGATCATGAAGTTGGACCCATTGAAGGTGAAAAAAATAGAAGTAGTCGCAAATCGGTATTTCTATGGAAATCAAACCTATGATGGTATTGTAAGTTATCGTAGTTATAATGGCGACCTGGACGGTTTTGAAATTGATTCCCATTCACTGATTTTGGAATATGAAGGATACCAGTCACGACGTGAATTCTACTCACCAAACTATGAAGTCATGAATGACAAAAGGGTTCCTGATTTTCGAAACGTACTTTTCTGGAACCCTGAATTGATAATAGATTCAGAAGGAAATGGCAAAGTGGATTTTTTCACAGCTGATGAGTCCGGAAAATACATGGTCGTTGTGGAAGGAATGTCAAAGAATGGTCAACCTGGATTTAGCACCTTTACATTTGAAGTGAAAGATCAGGTAAATTGATTTATTCACTTTTGAATCACGTACATTTATGAGCTTCTTTTACCACTAAATCAAAAAAAATATTGGTTTTTTCTGGTCTAACAGCGATTTATGCTTTTAAAAGAAAAAATCCTTGTTTTAGCAAATTAGCTCCATAAATTGAGAGTAAAAATTTACACTATGAAACAACTGACGATTTTTACCTTTTTGTTGCTCTCCATTGGAAATGTTTTTTGTCAGGAATACAAAATGCGATTATGGGAAGGTGATCCCCCGAATTTTAAATCTTCCAATCTTGTTGAAATATATGATACAACGGACATTGTCCGAATTGAGCAGGTAAGCGTCCCCGACATTGCGGTTTTTCTGCCATCGAAATCTATTGCGACCGGACAAGCGGTTGTCATTTGCCCGGGAGGAGGGTACCGGATACTGGCCTATACCAAAGAAGGGACAGATTTTGCCAAATGGTTAAATAGTAAAGGAATTGCCGCTATAGTTCTGAAATATAGACTGCCCAATCCGGAAAGCAGCGTAACACCCCACCTATCTCCACTTTTGGATGCTAAAAGAGCCATTCAAATGACTCGTTATCATGCTGAACAATGGAACATCGATCCCACAAAAGTAGGAGTAATGGGATTTTCAGCAGGTGGTCATGTTGCCAGTACATTGGGAACTCATTTTGACAGGGAAATAACGAAATCTGGCGACGTTGTTTCAAATTTCAGCAACCGACCTGATTTCATGATCCTCGTTTACCCTGTAATATCTTTTAACCCGGAAATAACACATAGTGGTTCAGTTAATAACTTAGTAGGGGAGAATCCTTCTCCCGAGCTTATTAAACTATATTCCAATGAACTTCAGGTAGCCGATGACACTCCACCAACATTTCTAATCCACTGTCAGGATGATAGGGCAGTACCCGTACAAAATAGCCTTCGTTTTTATGATTCGTTGTTGGAACATGGAATCAGCGCCGAAATGCATCTCTATCCGGAAGGTGGACATGGCTTTGGCTTTGGGTATGGAAAAGGACAGGTAGAAAATTGGACAGAAAGTCTCTTCCGGTGGCTGGAAAATATGGTAGATAATTAAAAGGTCTTTTTAAATAATTGATTTTTGGCATAAATAAAAAGCTCGAAGATGAAAGCCGAGATATTCGTTGCGAGTTGCCAGTTGCGGGCCAAACCAACAACCGGTAACGGGCAACTCGCAACAATCACCAGATAATCTATATTTGTTTTCCATATTGCCCAATGCCCTACTAATGCTCAATTCACAATTCACAATCACAAACTCGAAATCCGCAATCTGAAATCCCTCAATCCCCAACAAATTCACGTTTCCCTTCTCAACACCTCCAAAGGCGAACTTTTTAATATAGACCGGGAATTGTACCATCCAATAAAAATAGTTAGAAGTGAAATGACAATCCAGATGATGACTAATGAAATGAAATCCGGAAAGAACAATGTATCGAAAAAGAATTCGGCCAATGCCCATGATGCAATCAAGGCTAATATACTTCCGGCCAATCCTGAAAAAAGTCCTAAATAACCATATTCGATCAGCGTCATACCATTGATCTGTTTTTGCAAGGCACCAATGGTTCTGAGTAATACATTCTCTTTCAATCTCGCGTACTTGCTATTAATAACAGCACCGGAAAGAACCAACAATCCTGTAATGATGCTAAACAACGCCATAAATCGTATCACAAATGCAATCTTGTTAAAAATATCATCGATGGTATTCAGGATAAGATTTAGGTCAATCAGGGATACATTTGGATAGGTTTTGACAAGGTCTTGCTGGAAATTAGCGGCTACCTGTTTATTATCAATTCTTGCAATCACAACAAAAAACTGGGGAGCGGTTTCCAGCACTCCCTTTGGAAATACTACCATAAAATTGGTTTGAACGCGTTGCCAGTCAACTTCCCGGGTGCTTCCTACATATGTTGTTATGGGCAATCCCTGGACATTAAAAACTAACTCGTCTTTCAGTTTCAGGTCAAGTCTTTCAGCCAGCCGATCCGATATGGAGATAAACAGGCTGTCTCCTTCATTGTAAGAGCCCTTCATCAATTCACCTTCAGCAAGCTTTTCCGAAGAGATCAGGCTGTCGCGATAGGTTACCCGGTATTCATGGGTCAGAGCCCAGTCACTTACATGTTCAGAAGTATCTTCCCTGATCTCTTCAATTGTCCTGCCCCTTACCCCTTGCAATCGCATGGTAACAATAGGGACTTCCTGCTGAATGGGAATGTCATATTCTTTAACCAGGTTGAGCACACCTTCTTTTTGATAGGGCTGTATGTCGAATAAAACCGTATTCGATCTTTCGCCTGAGCCGACAAACTCCACCTGGCCCAACAAGCTATTTTGAATAAGACTCATGGTAGAAATTAGGAAAGCCCCTAGTCCTATGACAATGACAAGTACAGATGTCTGGTTATTGGGACGGAAAAGATTTGAGAATCCCTGTTTCCAGATAAACCGAAGATTTTTGGGCATTACTTTTTGGAGAAAGAAGATCAAGCCTCTGGATATGAAGTAAAGGCAGACAAAGGCAAATAATAACCCAAAATAAAAAGCAGAGCCTTTCAGCAGATCATCTGTTTGATAATAAGCAAAAAGCCAGGGGAACAACAAGATCAGAGCTATAATAAATATCCGGAATTTGGAGCGTATCCTGGACGGGTTTTCATTTCCACGAATCAATTCCATAGGTGCGACAAAGCGGATATTTGTCAAGGGCAATGCAGAGAAAAGAATTGAAATAATGAGTCCAACTAATAGACCTTCGCCAACTGATTTCCAGCTAAGAAAAAGACTGACCTCCAGAGGAAGAAAATCACTTACAACCCATGGAAGAAAATATTGAATTCCGATTCCGGCTGTGACCCCTAGGATGGATCCGATGATTCCCAATACGGATACCTGGATAAAAAATATCCAGAATATCTGCCATCCGCTTGCACCAATACAACGGAGGACGGCAGCTGAATTTCTTTTTTCCCTCATGTAAACAAATACAGAGCTGGCCACACCAATACATCCCAAAATAAGGGCTACAAATCCCAGTAATCGGAAATACCGGTAAAGGTTTTGAAATCCCTTGCTTAAGTCCTCCTTACGAGATTCGACAGTTGACCAATCATAGTCATTTTCATCTTCAATTGTTTCAACATATTCAACCGCCTTTTGGACATTCTCTTCTTCCATTCGGTAATATCTGTTGTATTCAACACGACTACCGTATTGGATCAGACCGGTCTCTTCCACTCTCGAATAAGGAAGATAAACTGATGGGGTAAAAGTGGTGGTTACACTGGTGCTACCCGGAAACTGGATTACTATCCCACTGATATGAAATACTCCATTTCCAAGTTTCAGAGAATCATTAACATTTATCTCAAATTGTAATGCCAGGCTTTCATCAATTAGAACAGAATTCCCATCTCTGAAATCCTTTATATTAGATCCTTCGGTTAATTCAATTACTCCATAGAATGGATACATTCCTTCCAGTGCAATCACCCGGATTAATCTTGAGCCACTGTTTTTTGGAAAATAGACCATCGAAGCAAAGCGTGCATCGCTGGCAATTTCCAGACCAAGTGTATCCACTGGATGAATTAAGCTGTCGGCAAATGGATAATTGTCACTTTCAATAGCCAGATCAGCGCCAAGTAAGTCCTTTGCCTGTTCGTCAATATCGTTTTGTAGGTTTTCATTAAAGGAATTAATCGCAACCAATCCAGCTACGCCAATGATAATGGACGAGATAAAAAGCATTAGTCTTCCGATGTTAAACCGCGCGTCTTTCCATGCCAATCTCCATGTAGTTTTAGAGAAAAACGGATGCTTTTTCTTTCGGATGATTTTAATAATGTAATCCATTATCTCTCAACAAATGTGTCTTCTATAAGTTTACCACCATGTAATTTTAATATCCGACCTGTTTGTTCAGCCAGTTCAGAGTTGTGAGTCACCATAACTAGCGTTGTACTCATTTCACGGTTGATCTCAAATAATAGGTGCGTGATACCTTCAGCTGTTTCCTCATCCAGGTTTCCCGTTGGTTCGTCAGCAAATAGTATTTTGGGATTCCCAATAAAGGCTCGTGCAATGGCCACACGCTGTTGCTCGCCGCCGGAAAGCTGTGCGGGAAAGTGTTTCGTTCGTTCCCCTAAACCAACTCTGCTAAGAAGCTCTTTTGCCCGGTTTTCTATATTTTTTTCACCCCGAAGCTCTAACGGTACCATAACATTTTCCAAAGCAGACAAGGTTGGAAGTAGTTGAAAATTCTGGAAGACAAACCCCACATATTGGTTTCGGACGTACGCCCGATCATCCTCACTTAGTCGGTTCAATTGAATGTCATTCAATGTTATTGACCCGCCCGTTGGCTGGTCCAATCCAGCGCATAATCCTAGCAGTGTAGTTTTTCCACTCCCAGATGGACCGATAATGGAAATTCCACTTCCGGACTGAACCTTGAAATTGATATCATTGAGGATTGTCAATTCATTCCCATCACCCAACTTAAACGATTTGGTCACATTTTCGACCTCGAGAATATATTCCATGAAAAATGGTTTTATTTCTAATTAAACTATAAAAGAAGCGAATTGATTCGGTTTTTTATAGATGGTTGATGAACAATTTAATCAATTGAAGATGTATTAATCCCATTGAAAGAATAATTCTTGGTATACTGGAATAAATATTGCTTAGATTAGGAAGTTCGATAAGAGAATTAACACCTGAATTATTTATTGGAATAATATGAAAAGAAGTATCCCAAAACTGTTTCTTTTAATATCGATAACTGCATTGTTATTTTCATTTTTGCAGGAAAAGAAGGCCATCCTTTTTTATGGTGATAGCCTGACAGCTGGATATGGTTTGAACCCGGAGCAAGCTTTTCCCAATATCATTCAACAAAAGCTTAGGGAAGAGAATTTGAATTACGAAGTAATAAATGCCGGACTGAGCGGGGAAACTTCCGCAGGTGGGCTGGCACGGATTGATTGGGTATTGCGACAACCGGTGGACATCTTTGTGTTGGAATTGGGAGCTAATGACGGATTGCGTGGATTGGAATTGAATCAGACCAGAGAAAACCTGCAAAAGATTATCGATAAAGTGAAAACCAAAAATCCCGATGCAAAAATAATCATTGCAGGAATGAAAGTTCCGCCTAATATGGGTGAGAGTTATGGGAAAACTTTTGAACAAATATTTCCTGATTTAGCCAAAAAGAATGACGCCCCTTTAGTTCCATTTTTGTTACAAGGAGTTGCAGGAGATCCAAAGCTCAACCAGGCTGATGGTATCCATCCCACTGCAGAGGGACATAAAATTGTCGCTGGGAATGTCTGGGAAGTTTTGAAGACGGTATTGTAGGGAACGGGAGCAAAGTGCTGAGAGCGAAGTGCAGAGTGTGTCTTCATGTCTTTGTCCAACCACTTGAATGAGCAAAGGCAAGTGGGAGTTGGTCGGACGAATAGCTTCGGTTTGGATTATGGAAAATGTCAACCCATTTTAGGTCGGAAATCATCCAACTACTTGATTGTGCGAAAGCAAGCGGGAGCTGGCAGCCCGCCTGCCGGGACGAGGCAGGGGGGAATAAATTGGGAGTGAGTTCTTTTTAGCGTCTTTGCGGGGTCTTTGTTAGAGTTCCTCTGCATTAACGATTTGACACATTGACTTATCGTTGCGTTGTCAAGACAGACCCTGCTAAGACAGAAATTTTGTTTTTCATACCTTCTCAAACACCAGCCTTGCATGGTCCATAATTTCCCTTTCAAAGCAGACCCTGTTAGGTCGAACACGTAAAACTGCAAGCTGATGACGAAATTCCTTGTCCGAGAAAAACTTGGGAATTAAAGAAGCGAACCACAAGTATTTTTTCAGGTTAAATTTATAGAACAATTTTGTCCATTCCCGGTTAGTCTTGACATAATCCAACCTGCCACTGCTATAAAATACCTTCTTAAAATAAGGAGCTGCTATCCGAACAATATGTTCATGCCCATAGGGCAACCATGAATCAGGATTGTGCTTGGTCAGCAAAGCGAGAATGTATGGCGCAGAATCCTTTGGAGCATTTATGTCAAAATCTTCGTAGGGGATCATATTTTTGCTGAATACCATGCTTTGCATATAAAACCTTCCACCTTTTGGAAGCAGGTTGTAAATGTGCTGAAAGTAGTCGTCGTAAACTTCATCCTGTCGACCATCCTGAAAGTCCTGAACAGACGCGCAATGCTCAAAGCTTCCGAAAGCAGTTACAGCATCAAACGTTCCAAAATCATTCGGTTTAACATACCGGGCGTCTTTTTTATACACTTCCAGACCGTTATTCAAACAGGCATTGATCTGACCGGTGGAAAGATTGACACCTATTCCTTTTGCCCCGATATTATCCTTTATGTACTTTAGAAAACCACCCCAGCCACAGCCCAAATCCAATACTTTTGAGCCTTCTTTAATGCCTAATTGATCAATCACAAAATCATACTTTCTTTTCTGCGCTTCATCCAGTGTCATGGTAAAATCCCCATCCCACATGGCATTGCTAAAATGCGCGTTTTCTCCCAAACTCAATCGAATAAATTTATCCAAATTGGTATAGGTAAATTCCATTTCTTTGGCTTTATCCCACTGTTCTCCTTCTTTTGTACTTTTACTTGTACCGATCCATTTTTCACTAACTGGCATTGTGGTAGTTTGAGTTTTTTGCATGGCTGTCCGGATTTGTAAAGAGTTGATAGATAATTTGTTTTTATAAGTTAAGAAATGAAAATTGAAACTTGATGCTTTAACCAGTTTAATTTATATCAGAATACAATAGAGAACTTTCCAGCTGTTAAACCGTAAACCAAATTTGAATTTTCGAATTTCAAACCCACCAAATGAAGAAAAAAGCAACCCTGGGCCATGTGTTCAAAACCATTGTCTGGCCCCGAAGAAAACTACTTTTTTTAGGTTTATTTTTAATCATCATTAATCGCCTTTCAGGACTCGTTTTACCAGGTGCAAGCAAATATCTGGTAGATGATGTCATTAAGAATAAAAATTTTGAATTGCTGAAATGGCTGCTAGTTGCAGTGGTAGCCGCCTTAATTATCCAGTCTGTGACATCCTTTCTGCTAACCAAATTGTTGAGCGTCGAGGCGCAGCATTTGATTGCTCAGCTTCGTTCCAAACTCCAGCAAAAGATTATCCGACTTCCGGTTCGTTTCTTTGATAATTCCAAGTCTGGTGAATTGGTGTCGAGAATCATGACCGATGTGGAAGGTGTACGAAACCTGGTTGGTACCGGGTTGGTGCAACTTTTTGGCGGTGTTCTTACATCTATCATTGCCTTGGTTTTGTTGATAAAGATCAGCCCGATGATGACCCTAATGGTGTTGGTTCCGGTTCTTATTTTTGGATTGATTTCACTAAGGGCTTTTGCATATATAAGACCGATTTTTAGAAAGAGGGGAGAGATCAATGCTGAGGTAACAGGAAGATTGACAGAGTCGCTGAATGGAATTCGGGTGATCAAGGGGTTTAATGCCGAGCATCAGGAAATTCATACTTTTTCAGATGGTGTATTGAAACTATTCAATAATGTCAAACAAAGCCTGACCTCAACAAGCCTGGTAACGAGTTCCGCTACGTTATTACTCGGATTGGCGAGTGTGGGAATTATGGGACTGGGTGGATATTTCATGATAAACGATGAAATGACGATGGGAGATTTCCTTGCTTTTACGCTTTACCTGGGTTTCATGATCGCTCCAATTGTTCAGATGAGTAACATCGGCAGTCAGATCACAGAAGCCTTTGCAGGACTTGATCGGATGGAAGAGATCATGGAAATGGAAACCGAGGAGGAAAATAATATGGATAAAACACCGGTTTCCAATGTAAATGGTGATGTTGATTTTAAGGATGTCTATTTTGAATATGAAGAAGGGAAAGAGGTTTTGCATGGAATTGACTTTTCGGCCAGAGCGGGAACGGTTACAGCTCTCGTAGGTAGTTCGGGATCGGGAAAGACAACCATTGCGGGTTTGGTAGCTTCCTTTTTGCAACCGACAAACGGTCAGGTGTTAATTGACGGACAGGATCTTGGAGAAATCAACCTGGATAGTTATCGCAAAAACCTTGGGGTAGTTTTGCAGGATGATTTCTTGTTCGAAGGGACCATCCGGGACAATATCCTGTTTCCTCGTCCCGATGCTACCGAATATCAGGTTTTGGACGCTGTACATGCCGCACACGTGGATGAATTTGCAGATAAATTTGAAAAGGGATTGGATACGTTGATAGGAGAAAGGGGAGTAAAGCTTTCCGGTGGACAACGCCAACGTATTGCTATTGCCAGGGCTATTTTGGCTAATCCGAAAATCCTGATCCTGGATGAAGCAACATCCAATCTTGATAATGAAAGTGAGGCATTTATCCAGGAAAGTTTAAGCCATTTACTGAGAGGGAGGACGACTTTTGTGATTGCTCACCGGTTGAGTACAATAAAAAGGGCTGATCAGATATTGGTAATCGAAAATGGCCTGATTGCGGAAAGGGGAAACCACGAACAACTGATTGAAAAGAAAGGAAGGTATTTTGACTTGTATACCTACCAGGCGAGGATATAAAAGCAAAAAGATTGGAAAAAGCTTCCCAATCTTTTTGGCATATAAAATTTAACTCAGAAGGATGTATGTTAAGCTTAGTCGTTTCTTATTTTTCGTTTGATGTTTCTTACCTCTTTGCCATTTTCCAACGTCACATCCAATGTCAGGTAAACATATTTATTGTCAAACTTTAATTCCATTCTGTCCACATTTTCAACTTCCCGGTTATATTCATCCTCGATTTCGTAGATGATATCTCTCAGTTCGACATCACAGATCTCCGAATCTCCGTATTTGATTTCTTCAGGATCCAGGTCTTTCATTTCAATGGTCATATTCTTGACCGCTGTTTCAATTGCTCTTTCGATATTTTCTCCAAATTCATCCCAGTCAACATTGATATTATTGACCTTGATGTCGATGTCATCGTCATTGATGTGAAAGGACATATCGCCGTCAAAGCTTTCAAAGGCCTGCTCAATAGCTTCAGCCAACTCATCAATAACTATTTCAATATCTACATCGTCGTCTTCTATGGAAATATGGAAATCGGTATCTTTTTTCTTTTGAGCAAATAAAGAGGTTGAACCAGCTACCAACAGAACAATGAAACCAAGTAAATATTTTCTCATAACATATAGTTGTTTCTGGTAATGACCAAAAAACTGTGCCATAATCCGAAAAGTAGGAAAGGGCCTTAATTCCGATGTTTGAAATGAAATTTAGTCTTCTTTGTGTTCGGTAGTGAACAAAAAAATGGATGATTATGGACAATCAGATGACCTTGAATTCAAAGGGAACTTCAAACATTTCGTTGAATTCGTGGCCTGTATCTTCCATGTCCTCATCATCTTCAAAATATCTCCAGATGATTTTGACTTTATGACCATCCAGATGAATATCTTCCAGTTCTTTCAGGATATCCAGGAACATTTTGGATGAGGCTGTGTTGATATATTCTACTTCGAAAATGAATACCGTCTCGGGATTTGGGACTTTCTTATATTCTTCCAGCCAATTGATGATCGGCTCATAATATGCCTGGACATCTTCCATAAAAGATTTACCCGTAACCTCAAACTTGTTGTTATCCTTATCTAAAATAATGTTTGGTGTCTCTTCCGTTCCCTTAAATTCCAACTTGTTCATGGCCTGAAATTAGGATAAATCTTTCATTTTCTGGAAGTCTTGTATTGAAATCAGTTTTTTTCGAGGTAATCTTCTGCTTGTGAGATGGCTTCATTCATGGTTTGGCCAACCTGGGTGATTTTTTCCCGTTGATTTTCCAAATATTCCATAATTTCATCTCTTTGCATGTTTTCATAATTGCTATGAAAATCGCGCATCCAGCTCATCATGCCTTCGTCGGCTTCGTTGAGATCAGCCAGGATAGATTCCATTTCATTGATTTTGGCAGAGTGATCATTAACGGAATCCATACTAAGTGTCTGGATCTTTTCTTTCAAATCGCTTTTTAAACTCATGATCTTATCCATCTTTGCCATAGAAATGTCATGAATTTCCATAACCTGATCATACAATTCTTCTTTTCGATTGCAAGAGAAAATGACAAGGGTAATTACTAGAATACTTATTGTGCTTTTCATGATTTAATCGTGGGTTTGGTTTTAAGTTAATATTAAAATGTCTTTTTATGAAAAACAGGTAATATTTGCTTTGATTTTAAGGGGAAAACGAACGGCCTTGAAAGATTATTCCCAAAGCGGGTACTTTTCCAGTTTCACCTTTTCTCCAAAAAATCTTCGTGTTAATTCTTCGAAATCACTTGTGTAATCGGAAACAAGGAATTGATGATCTGCATTATCGTTTTTGTTTAGCAAAAGATTGTATTCAAGGTAAGCTTTGAGTGAAGCCGCTACGATTTCCGATGTATCAAGCACATCTACTTTCCCCTGGTAAAATTCGTCTACTTTATCCTTGATTAGTGGGTAATGTGTGCATCCCAAAATCAACGCCTGTATCTCCTGTAAATTGGTGTTTGACAAGTATTCATTGATGATATCATTGCTGATCCTGCCGTTGATAAATCCTTCTTCGATCATCGGAACCAACAGGGGAGTAGCGAGCGATTTGAAATGGACATTGTTACCGAGATCTTCAATTTTCTTTTTGTAAACATTTGATCCAACTGTTTGTTTTGTTCCAATCAACCCTACGCTAATGTCTACATAATTTTCCCTAATATAATTAATGACCGGATCTATCACGTTAAATACTTTCGCCTTGGATCCTACATATTCCCTAACTAGTTCATAAGCGGCAGCTGATGCCGAATTGCAGGCAATCAGGATAACTTTGCAATGCGATTTCAGGAAGATATCCGTGATCTTGATTGAATATGCCTGGATGGCTGAAGCGGATTTATCTCCATAAGGTAAATGGGCAATATCACCAAAATAGATAATGCTTTCATTGGGCAAAATATTCTTCACTGCCCTGGCAACGGTCAATCCACCAATACCACTATCAAAAATTCCTATTGGGTTTTTCGCTTTTGACATTTTGAAAAGTTTGGCAAATATAGTAATTGTATGGATGCAATGACTGACCCAAATTATACGAATTAAACAAAAAAACCACCTCAGTTAAAAGGTGGTTTTCAGAGTTCAAAAGAGGAGTTCTAGATATATTGATTGATAATGTTTTCGTAGTATTCCTGCTGTCCGCTGGTTAACGACGGTTCGCCTGCCTCCATAGCATAAGACCGGAGATCTTCGAGAGAAAGTTTTCCAGCTTCGAATTCTGCTCCTTTTCCGCTATCGAATGAAGCGTAACGCTCTTTTCTCAGCTTTTTGTAAGGAGATTCGGTCAGGATGTCATTGGCGATCAGCAAAGCTCTTGCAAATGCATCCATGCCGCCGATGTGTGCGTGGAAAATGTCATCCAGGTCTGTTGAATTTCTCCTGGTTTTTGCATCGAAGTTTACACCTCCCGCCGTAAATCCGCCTGCTTCAATAATGACGAGAAGTGATTCTGCCAATTCAAATAAATTGATCGGGAACTGGTCAGTGTCCCAGCCATTTTGGTAGTCACCTCTGTTTGCATCAATACTTCCCAACATTCCTGCATCCGCAGCAACCTGTAGTTCATGCTGAAATGTATGACCGGCAAGTGTTGCATGGTTCACTTCGATGTTTAGTTTGAAATCCCTATCCAAACCGTGATATCTCAAAAACCCGATCACAGTTTCAGAGTCGTAATCATACTGGTGCTTGGTTGGTTCCATTGGCTTCGGTTCAATCAGAAAGGTTCCTTTAAATCCATTCTTTCTCGCGTAATCTTTTGCCATTGTGAGAAATTTTGCGAGGTGGTCTTTTTCGCGATTCATGTCCGTGTTGAGCAATGACATGTAACCTTCTCTGCCTCCCCAGAACACATAGTTTTCACCTCCAAGTGCAATGGTCGCATCAATGGCATTTTTTACCTGAGTTCCGGCATAGGCGACAGCTTTAAAATCCGGGTTGGTCGAAGCACCATTCATGTACCGTGGATTGGAAAACACATTGGCTGTTCCCCAGAGTAATTTTACGCCAGTTTCATTTTGTTTTTCCTTCGCGTAGTCAACAATGGTTTGCATTCTTTTCTCGTATTCGGCAAGAGAGTCTCCTTCATCAACCAGGTCAATGTCATGGAAACAATAGTATGGAGCACCGATCTTAGTAATAAATTCAAATGCTGCATCCATCTTATCTTTTGATCTTTGAACGGCATCGGAGGATTTGTCCCATGGAAAAGTTTTGGTACCGGGTCCGAATGGGTCATTACCCGTTCCACAGAAGGTGTGCCAGTAGGCAATGGCAAAACGAAAGTGATCCTTCATGGATTTTCCTGCCACCATCTGGTTTTCATCATAGTATTTGAAAGCAAATGGATTGTCAGAACCTTTTCCTTCAAATTTTATTTTGTCAATGTTTGGAAAAAACGATTTGCTCATAGTCTGATATTTTTAATTCTGTTAGTTAATCTTTGTTACACTTTTAAATATTTCAACCAGTTCGCATAGGCTTCCTGGTATTTCTCTTGCAATTCTCTTTTTGGTTCAATTCTATCGATGGTTTTCAGCCCATTAAAGGCTTCCTGAAAATCACTAAAGATTCCGGCTCCCACACCCGCGCCTCTTGCAGCTCCTTGAGATCCATCCGTGTTGTATAACTCAACCACCGCTCCGGTAATATTCGTAAAGGCCTCACTGAAAATCGGACTTAAAAACATATTGGCATATCCGGCCCGAACGGTGTTTAGCTGCATTCCCATATTTTTCATGATCTCAAAGCCATAATTCAGTGAATACACAATGCCTTCCTGTCCTGCCCGGAGCAGGTGACTTTTGTCATGTCTGTTGAGTTGTAAATTGTGAAGCTGGGCACCAACATCTTTGTTACATAACACGCGCTCGGCGCCATTCCCGAAAGGATGAAAAACCAATCCCTCCGAACCGATAGGAGCTTTCGCTGCGAGTTTGTTGATGTCCACATAGTCCAGGTTGTTGATGACATTTTTTCGAAGCCAGCTGTTGAGAATTCCTGTACCATTAATACAAAGCAATACACCCAGCTTTTCATGTTCTTTTGAATAGTTGACGTGGGCAAATGTATTCACCCTTGATTGTGGATCATATGCCGGAGATTCGATAATTCCATAGACTACACCCGATGTGCCTGCTGTGGCAGCAACCTCCCCGGCGTTGAGAACATTAAGTGAAAATGCATTATTGGGTTGGTCACCTGCACGATAGGCAATGGGTGTGCCTTCAGCAAGACCAAGTTCATTTGCCGTTTTAGAATTGATTTTGCTTTGGATAGAAAATGTTGAGACAATTTCAGGTAGCAAATCCTTGTCAATTCCATAATTATCCAATAGGGTAGAGGCAATATCTTTTCTCTCGAAGTTCCAGAAAATTCCCTCAGACAACCCCGACACAGTAGTGTTGATCTCTCCAGATAATTTCATGGCAATATAATCACCGGGAAGCATGGCCTTGTGGATCTTTTCGTAAAGGAAAGGCTCATTATCCTTTACCCATTTGAGCTTTGATGCTGTAAAATTCCCAGGAGAATTCAGGTAATTGCTCAAGCAAAACTCTTCTCCCAGTTCGCCAAAAGCTTTGTTTCCAATTTCTACTGCACGGCTATCACACCAAATGATTGAAGGTCGGAGTACATTCTGATTTTTATCTACCAATACCAATCCATGCATTTGATAGCTAATACCAATTCCCTTTATGTCATTTTTATTGACGTTCGATTCAGCCAATATCTTCTGTGTGGCTTCTTTTAAATATTTCCACCACATTTCGGGATCTTGTTCTGCCCAGCCAGCTTTTTCAGATTTGATTGGCATTTCCTGGTTTGGGCAAGTAGCCGAACTTATTACCTGACCATCACTGGAATTGAGAAGCGTCGCCTTTACTGAAGAACTACCTATGTCATACCCAATAAGCATATCTTTCTATTTTGACCGTTTTATTTTAGATAATTGTACGTTATTTTGCAGCTATAGAATAATTTTCACTACCTTATAGTCAATTTGACAACAAGATCGTAAATTTTTTGATATTTGCAAAAGAGTGTACTGAAAAATATAAACTACTAATAAAAACTTTAGGAATGAACCAAAATTTTACCAACGATATAATTGATGCATTATCCATAGATTGCCTGATTTTTGGATTCCAGGACTCAAAATTGGAAATCTTGTTAGTCAAGCACGCTGAGGGGATCATAAAAGGTAGCTGGGCATTGCCCGGAGGATGGGTGATGTACAATGAAAATATCGATGATGCTGCCTATCGGATCCTGAATGAACTGACTGGTGTGCATCATTTATACCTGGAGCAATTGCATGCTTTTGGCGATGTTGAGCGATATCCCGGTAAGAGGGTTATCACTATAGCCTACATTGCCCTGACCAAACCAGAAAACTATCAATTGATACCGGGATTCACAGCCAGTGATGCTAAATGGGTAGATGTAAAAAAAATAAGAGAACTGCCCTATGATCACAAACTAATATTGAATGCCGGTCTGGAAAATCTTAAGCGAAAAGTCAGGTATGAACCGATAGGATTTAATCTTCTTCCTGAAAAATTTACTCTTCTTCAACTTCAGGAATTGTATGAAGCCATTCTGGATATTAAGCTGGACAAGCCAAATTTCAGGCGAAAGATAATGAACATGAATTTGCTGATCTCATGCAACGAAAAGCAAAAAGGAGTTTCGCACAGGGCAGCTAAATTGTACCGTTTTGACAAGGAAGTCTATGATAATCTGACCAAAAAAGGATTTAATTTTGAATTGTAATAGGGTGTTCGGATTTTTCAAATTCGATAAAGAAAGTTGCGCCTTTTCCTTCTTCTGATTCCACCCAGATCTGGCCTTTCATTAAATCGACATATTTTTTAACAATGGATAACCCTAACCCTGTTGATTTTTCTCCACTCGTAGGTCTTGCCGATAACTGTTGAAATTTTTTAAACAACCTCCCTTTATCACTTTCTGTAAACCCGGGCCCTTCATCTTTTATGCTGATCAACAAACTCTCTTCCTTGCCGGTTAATTCGACAGTAATGTGGGTGTGATTGTTGGAAAATTTGATGGCGTTGGAGAGTAGGTTTTCCAGGATTTGGGTAATATAAACCCTGTCCAAAGCAATCATACATTCTTCCTCATCATTTGGTTTGAAATAATGAATCTGAATATCCTTTTGCTCGGCTGTATTTGAAAAGGTTACAATAACTTGTTCGATCAGTCGGGAAAGATCCAGTTCTTCAAAGAAAATGTTTACTCGATCGGACTCAAGCGCATCTACATCCAGAATCTTCCCGATCATTTTGTTAACCCGCTCTGTGATTTCCTTTATTTTTCCCAAATAGTTGATCTGATCACCAGATAATTTCTTTGTCTCAAGCAAAACGATATTGGAAAATCCCTGGATCTGGTTGATCGGTGAGCGTAAATCGTGCGCCAATACTTTGATCAGTGTATTTTTTTCCTCATTGAGAGCAGTTAACTCTTTATTTCTCACTTCGAGTTGTTCTTTTTGTTTTTCAATATCTTTAGCCTGAAAAGCTATTTGTTCGGCCTGTAAACGAAGTGTATTATTATTTTTGTACCTCCTTTTGTAAAGAAGAATGATAATGGCCATAAATATCAGGATAAAGAAAATGGCTATAATCAAAAAATTTCTCAATAGGGTTTCTTGTTCCAGCATATTCGATTTATCTATTAAATCTTCATACTGCATTTCTTTTTCTTTGGTCAATAAAACTACATTATCGTCAACGTTCAGGTAAAAATCCTCGATGAACTGATAAAGGTTTTTGTCGAAATAATGAGCCGTAATATTTTCAATGGTCGCTTTAAATTCAGCACTTTGAACGAATTGATTAAAAGGTTCTCTCCAGTCGCTATTTTTTGGGATGACAAATGAATACCCCTCTCTTTTGATAGGTAGCAGATTTTGACGTTTTACTTTAGTCGTTGGGCTTTTCTGCAATTGAATTAAGTAAATAGGAAGGTCCACAAATCCAAAGGCTTTTTCTTTATTGGAGATGGTTTCAAGAATATTATGATTACTGTTAATGTAATCCATTTTAAAATCGACACCCCATTCCTGGCGGACCCTGAATAGATCACTTTCATAAGTCGATCCTTTAATCGTGATGGCGGTTAAGCCAGAAAAAACATCTGTAAAATCTCCCTTGTTTTCAACCAGAGGGACATCACTGCTGGAAATTAAGACCGAAATATCCGGCATGTAGGGGGAAACAAAGTTAACTTCTTTTTTTCTTTCGTCCGTTATGGAGAAAGACGAAACTCCGAAGCTCCCACTTTTATCAAAGTCCCTGATATCATAATAGACATCAATAAAACTATTGCTTTTTTGATATCTGATCTTTAGATCAATGTTGTATTCTTCCCTAAGATAACCTTCAAAAGCCTGGAAAATTTCATATTCGATGCCTGTAAGGTTTCCTTTATCATCTTCATAAATAAAAGGCTGAGACGTAAACCAGTATATAAGAATTTCTCCCTTCTTATTTTTTTGAGTTTCTGCCCACGTCGAAGGGATAAAACCATCCTGCGCGATCAAAGAATTCGAGAAGAAAACTAAAATCGCTACTACAACACCTAAAAGCCCGTACCTACTCATTATCAAAAAATAAAGTATTTACTATCCATTTATTCCAAGTGAGAATTACTCAATGGCAATGTTACTTGTGATAATCAAATTTAACTTCTTTTATTGAGTCATCCTTTTGTTTTAAAGCCAGGTAAACTACAATGTGCTTTTTGTCTATATTTTCAAAAGTAATTCCATCGAAATAAACCCTGTTACCATCTTTCTTAATAAAAGGAAATTCTATTTTTTCCTCTTTTTCTTCCCAACCATTAAATTCATTGGTAAAATGCTTCAATTGTAATATCAGGCTATTTTCAACTTGACGAATGACAATCAGCTCGTAAAATGATGTCTTTCCGTCAACCACCAATTTAAAGGATCCTATCATAGAATCTCCAAATGGCGCAGACCAGTTTTCCTCAAATTCACCTCCAAATGCCTCGCCTTTCCAATTTCCCTCTATCCACGCTATATCCGATAATGTTGCTTTTGGAGATGATCCTACTAGTTTTAGGGTGTTTTCAGTTTGTTTATCCTGTGCTTTTCCTGATAAACAGGCCACGGATATTGTAACAAATAGCAGTATATATCTCATTAGGTTAAGGTCTGTTTAAAGTTATGGATATTAACTCGCACTCTTTCCACGGAATTCCTTTAACAAAAATAAAATTATTTTGAAATGAAACTACTTAATCCTGGGTAAATGCAAAAGAAATGATGTTAGCTCCGGTTTTCAGCGCTTCCTGTCGAATGGCTTCCGGGTCATTATAAATGCTTTGATCTTCCCAGCCATTCCCCAAATCACATTCATAAGAATAAAAGCACACGACTCTTCCTTCATAAATTAATGCCAGTCCAAGAGGAGGCTTGCCGTCGTGTTCGTGTACTTTTGGCAGACCTTCTGAAAAATGATACTTCTGATGATAGATTGGGTGGTCAAAAGGTAGTTCGATGAATTCAAGATCAGGGAAAACTTTTTTCATTTCCAGACGGATAAACTGGTCCAGTCCGTAATTGTCATCGATATGGAGGAAACCACCTCCGATCAGGTAATTTCTTAAATTCTCGGCTTCCTGGTTGGTGAAAACGACATTTCCATGACCTGTCATGTAGACATATGGATAGAGAAACAGCTCAGGACTACCAACTTCCACAATCTCCTCATCAGGAGCCAGTAGGAGACCAAGATTATTATTGCAGAAAGCAATTAGATTTGGCAAAGCAGTTTTGTTGGCATACCAGTCGCCCCCACCGTGGTATTTTAATTTGGCTATTTTCAATTCACTTTGGGCAAAAATTGGTGTAGTGAATATCAGGAAAAGTAGAATTATTTTAATTTGTAAAACTTTCATTTAAAGAGATCCTCAGTTTTTTGATCAATTTGGGAACGATTTTTCGATAGATTTAATATTCTGATTTCAGATAGAATAATAACTTCTCAACTTCCCTTTTCACTTCTCTTACTGGTTTGTTGAAATTATTATTCATAATACTAAAAATCAATGTATTTCCTGAGTCGGTCAACAAATAACCGCACAAATTGTAAACTCCGGTCATCGAACCGGATTTGGCAATGACAAACGGACGATCATTGAAAAGGAAGTTTTTTAACGTGCCTTCGGATCCCCCGTCGGGAAAGAGATCTGTAATCCTTGTCCAGTCATTTTCATCATAAATTTTTTTCAACAAAAGGGCATAAAATTCAGGAGTCGCCATGTTGTACCTGGATAATCCTGAACCATCTCGCCATTTAATTTTGTTTTGCCATACCGGGAAATATTCTTCCAAAGCAAAGTCCATCATTTTCTCAGAATCGAAAAGCCCGAATGTTTGATGGCTCGAAGATAGGATGAGTTGTTCAGCAATGAAATTATCAGAGTCCACTAGTAATTTTTTGAATACACTGTCTTTGGGGTAATTGCAAATGATATTCTGAGAGCACAACATAGGGAAATATCCATTCACCACCTCGTTATTCAAGGTGTCCTTTAACAAATCCAGCATCAATGAATCGGAGACTATAAAAGGTACAGTCTCGTCAATTTCGATGGGTAGCTCGCTAAACAAATATTCAAAATGATTGGCGTTCTGAATCCTTGAGGCTTTGGGTTTTTTAAGGTAATCAATTGACTGATTCCATGTCAGATCCAGGCTTTTTGGAATGATTCGGATTTCATTTTCCATGGAATCCTTCCCGATCCAAAGGCAGTTGCCATAGATTGGGAAAGAGCTTTTTTCCGGTTGAAAATAATAGGGATAATCATCCCAGGCCCAACCGGGACCATATTTTTCATCCTCCATTTCGCTACTTTCCAAAGCAATTACTTTCCCAGACAATTGTAAAAAGTCAAATGCGTTTTGCGTTCCAAAATCCGGGTGTAAAAATGTCGGATCACCCAATCCCCTGATGTATAGGGTGTCATCCGTATGGCAATAAATCAATGTGGGGATGGAATCCCGAATGATTTGATCGGCAACATAAAAAGTCAGGATTTTTGTTACAGACGCCGGGGTAAAATATTTGCCAGAATTGTATTCAAGAATGGATTCGCCATTTTGTGCTTGGATGATTTTAATTCCGAGAAATTGATTTTTATTAAGGTCTGATGAAAGAACTTCCCTGGATAATTTTTTACTGCCAGTGATGGTTTTTTGACTCACGCAGCCGGCAAAAGAAAACAATAACAAAAGAAGGAGGAAATGATTTCTCAATAGATTCTAATTATAGGTTTCAAAACTAATATTAATTGTATTTTTGAGCCGTTTACACATACAAAAAAATTGAAACAATTCATGAGGATCAAATTAAAACTATTTTGGTTGTTTTGCTTTGCATTTCTTTCACAATATTCTGTTTTCGCTCAATCTGAGCAAAATATTCAAAATCCTCCATTTCTGCCATATATGCAACATCGATGGGTTGATTCGGTATTTAATTCTCTATCACAAGAAGAGAGGCTGGCACAATTGTTTATGGTTGCTGCCTATTCCAATAGAGATTCGGTTTATGAAAAGGAATTGGTCAAATATGTTTCAGAAAACAGCATTGGTGGAGTCATCTTTTTCCAGGGAGGTCCCGTAAGACAGGCAATGCTCACCAATCGTTTGCAGAAGGCCTCAAAAGTTCCATTGATGGTGGGAATGGATGCTGAATGGGGACTAAAGATGAGACTAGACAGCACTACTCGTTTCCCCTATCAAATGGCGCTGGGAGCCATTACCGATCCCCATTTGATCTATGAAACAGGCGTTGCTATGGCCAGGCATTGCAGAAGGTTAGGTGTGCAGGTCAGTTTCTCACCAGTACTGGATATCAATAACAATCCAGGTAATCCTGTCATCAATTTCCGTTCGTTTGGGGAAAACAAGGAGGAAGTAAAATGGCGAGGTTTTGAATTGACGAAAGGTCTTCAGGATCATACGGTGTTGGCTGTTGCTAAGCACTTTCCGGGTCATGGAGATACCGATACGGACTCACATCACGATCTGCCTGTTATCAGTTTTACAAGGAATAGGTTGGATTCTATGGAATTATCTCCTTTTCGGTTTTCCATTGATAATGGAGTGAGTGGAGTTATGGTTGCTCATTTGGACATCCCAACTTTGGATACAACGGGTGTTCCATCAACTTTATCAGAAAATATTGTATCAAACCTGCTGCAAGAAGAACTTGGTTTTCAGGGATTGGTTTTTACCGATGCTTTGAATATGAAAGGGGTGACAAAATATTATCAGCCCGGAGAGGTGGACCTATTAGCTTTCAAAGCGGGAAATGATGTCATGCTTTTTTCAGAGGATGTTCCTAAAGCCATTGAATTGATCATGGAGGGGGTGAAAAATGGGCAAATAGATGAGGCGGAGATCGATCGAAGGTGCCGAAAAGTTTTGGCGGCCAAGTATTGGTCAGGATTGAGTGTTTTTCAACCCATTCAAATTGAAGGATTAGTTGATGATCTGAATACACCGGAGGATAAATTGCTAAACTTTCAATTAGCAGAAGCTTCCCTGACTGTTTTGAAAAATGAGAATGATGTCATTCCAATCAGGGAATTAGGAGGCTTGAAAATAGCTTCCATATCTGTTGGGACTGATGAAAAAACGGAATTCCAGGAAATGCTGGAAAATTATTTAGTGATGGATCATTTTCAGATCAGCGCTGAGGATAATTTTGAAAATTACGAGAAATTAAGGGATCGATTGTTTGAGTACGATTTGATCATTGCCGGTATTCACAATGTAAAGGTTTATCCGGGAGATCGATTTGGGATAAAGGAAAATGAAATATATCTGATTAATCAGATATCAGAATCAGGAAAGGGTATCATCGTCCATTTTGGCAATCCTTATGCGTTAAACTATTTTTTATCACTAGACCGGTCAGAAGGGGTGATTGAGGCTTATCAGGAAACTCCATATACACAATCCCTCAGCGCGCAATTGATTTTTGGAGCAGTAAATTCTTCAGGAAAGCTTCCAGTATCCATCAATTACAATTTTCCACAAGGATTGGGTATTTCCTTTGAAAACATTCACCGCTTGAAATATTCTATTCCAGAAGAGGTTGGGCTTGACTCAAGAATGGTTCAGAAAATTGATTCGTTCGCTGCTCAGGCGATTTCTCAAAAAGCAGCTCCGGGGTGTCAGATTTTAGCGGCCAAAGATGGAAAAGTCATTTGGCAAAAATCATATGGTTTTCACACGTATGATAGTTTGACACCGGTTCGTGACTCAGATATTTACGACCTGGCTTCCATTACAAAAGTAGCCGCTTCTACAACGGCACTAATGAAGCTATATGAAGATGGATTATTAAATCTGGATGTGAAGTTGAGTGACTATTTACCCTATTTTAAAAAAGGGAATAAATCAGACATCACCCTTCGTGAAGTGCTGGCTCATCAATCAGGATTGAAAAGCTGGATACCATTCTGGATGACTACGGTGAAGAAAAACGGAAAGTTTAAATGGTTTACCTTTAAACACGATTCAAGCAAGAGGTTTCCAATCAAGGTTGCCGATGAACTTTATATTCACCGGAAGTACAAAAAGAAGCTTTATAAGCAAATTAGAAAATCTGAGATGGGGGACAAGGTCTATGTCTATTCTGACATGTCATTTTATTTGTATCCCGAGATTGTTGAAAATATTACAGGACAGTCTTTTATGGATTATTTGGAGGAGAACTTTTATCAACCGATGGGGGCACGTTCTTTTACCTTCAATCCATATAAAACCTATGCAGTGAATGACATTGTTCCAACCGAATATGATTCGCTTTTTCGAAAGCAATTGCTCCATGGAACGGTGCACGATGAAGGTTCGTCCATGATGGGCGGTTTGTCTGGCCACGCAGGCTTATTTGCTAATGGTAATGATCTGCTCAAAATGGCACAGATGTGGTGCAATGGAGGCGAATACGGCGGTCAAAGATATTTAAAAGAAGAAACCATTCGTGAATGGACCCGGTGCCAGTATTGTGTGCAAAATGACAATAGAAGAGCTTTGGGCTTTGATAGACCGCTGGAACAACCGCATGCAAATGGAAATACAGCAAAATCGGTCAGTCAAAGCAGTTTTGGGCATTCAGGCTTTACCGGAACATTTGTTTGGGTCGATCCCGAAAGTGAAATTGTATATGTCTTTCTGTCCAATCGTGTTTACCCAACCCGTGAAAACAAAGAGTTATTTCGCTTGAATACGAGGACAAATATTCAGGAGGTGTTGTACGAAGCGGGTGAAAAACTTACAGATTATTAAAACTACGTCATAAGGCATACTTTTTTATTTAAATACGTAGTAAAATTGAGAGCCTAAAATTTTATACTTTGATTCAGGAGGAAACAATAACCAAAGAAAAAAAGCCTAAGACAGGAGAGGTTTTTCAGCACCCATCCATTAGAATCCCACAATCAAATCTGCCAAGGATTGTTATCATTGGCGGTGGGTTTGCCGGGATAAGATTGGTTAAAAAACTTAGGAATTCCGGTTTTCAGATTGTGATGTTTGACCGGCATAATTATCACACCTTTCAGCCCTTATTGTACCAGGTAGCAACGGCGGGATTGGAGCCCGATTCCATAGCCGGACCGTTAAGAAAACTCTTTGGGGGGATGAAAAACTTTTACTTCCGCTATGCGCAGGTTGAAGAAATAGTTCCCGAAAAGAAAATGATTGTGACATCCATCGGAGATATCGAGTATGATTACCTCGTGATTGCCAATGGCTCTAAAACCAATTATTTTGGAAATGATGGGATCATAAAAAATTCCTTTCCCCTGAAGCAAATTCCCCAGGCCTTGGATCTTCGTAGCCAGATCCTTCAGAACTTCGAAAAAGCTGTACTGGTCAACGAAGAAGATAAAGCAAAAAGCCTGATGACCTTCGTAATTGTTGGCGGAGGTCCTACCGGCGTAGAAGTTGCGGGAGCACTCGGTGAATTAAAAAAACAGGTCTTACCTAATGATTACAAGGAACTTGACTTTAATCAAATGAAAATAATTTTGATTGAAGGCCACGATAGACTTCTATCATCTATGTCTGATAAAGCCAGCAAGAAAGCATTAAAATATTTAAAGAGATTTGGCGTAGAAGTAGTCCTTGGTAAAGTTGTTAAATCTTATGATGGACACAATGTTATTTTAAATGATGACACAGTAATCTATAGTGAAACGCTTGTTTGGGCAGCAGGTGTGAAGGGGAATGTAATTAAGGGAATACCAGAAACATCCATTGAAAGAAATAGAATTCTGGTAAATGAATTTAATCAGGTGAAAGGATTTGACCGGATTTTTGCCATCGGAGATATTGCATCGATGAAGACAGATGAATTTCCGAATGGACACCCCATGCTAGCGCCGGTGGCCATGCAGCAGGGAAAACACTTGGGCAAAAATTTAACAAGCATGCTCCGTGGAAAGGAATTAAAACCATTTGTTTACTTTGACAAAGGGTCAATGGCTACGATTGGTCGAAACCGGGCTGTTGTAGACCTGCCGGGCAAAAGGAATTTCGGCGGATTATTGGCCTGGTTTATCTGGATGTTTATTCATTTGGTTTATATCATCGAGTTTCGTAATAAACTTGTGATCATGAGCAACTGGATTTGGAACTACTTCACCTATGATAGGGGAACGCGCCTCATTATCAGAGCATTTGTGAAGGAAAAGGTTAAAAGACAGGAGTAATTACTTCTTTGCCTTAAACCTCTTTTTATGGAATCCCTTTCCTTTTTTGTCCTTTCTTCCTTTGAATGATCGGGGATTGTATTCGGGACCCTCTCCAAATTGAGCAGGAATAGCTGCTTTTTTTACGGGGGAACCTAATAATTGTTCGATGCTATAAAAAGTATCCTGTTCTTTTTGATTCACAAAAGTTACAGCCAATCCTTTGGAGGCTGCCCTGGCGGTTCTTCCGATCCGGTGAATGTAATCTTCTCCATCATTAGGAACATCAAAATTCAGTACGAGATCGATATCTTCCACATCAATTCCTCTGGAAAGAATATCTGTGGCGACAAGGACCTTTACTTTACGGTTTTTAAACCTTCTTAAAACATCGCCACGGGTTTCCTGGTCCAGGTCTGAGTGTATCTCCTCTACCGATTCCCCGCTTTTCTTCAATTGCTTGGTTAGCTCCTTGGCGCTGAGTTTTGTTGAACAAAAAACAATGACACTTTGCAATTTTTTTGCACTTAAAAGAAATGTCGCCAGAGGTATCTTTTGGGTATCGTGAACAACAAATGCAACCTGGGTCACACGTTCTGCAGGTTTTGAGATAGCGATGCTTACTTCATAGGGATCTTTCAATACTTTTTTTGCCAAGTCCCTTACTTTGGGAGGCATGGTAGCAGAAAAGAATAGGTTTTGCCGTTCTTTTGGGAGGTGACCGATGATTTTCATGATATCATCAATAAATCCCATATTCAGCATCCTGTCAGCTTCATCCAAAACCAGGTACTTCAATTCACCAACTTTTACATATCCCATGTTCAGATGAGCGATCAACCGTCCGGGTGTACCTACCACAATATCGGCCCCGTGTGTGAGGGCTTTCTTTTCCTTTGAAAAAGTGTCTCCGTCACTTCCACCATAAACTGCGAGCGAACTTACTGAAGTGTAGTATGATAAACCTTCCAGCTGCTGATCAATCTGAATGGCCAGTTCTCTGGTTGGAACGATGATCAAAACCTTAATGTGATCGTCGTGACCTATTTCTAAAACTTTGTGAATGAGGGGCAATAAAAATGCTGCTGTTTTACCAGTACCGGTTTGTGCTGTGGCAATGATATCACTTCCTTCCAGGATTTTTGGAATCGCTTGTTCTTGTACAGGTGTGGTCTCTTCGAAACCTATTGCTTCAATCCCCTCTAAAATCTTTTGATTGAGGTCTAATTCTTCAAATCTCAAATTTTTTCTATTAAAGTTTCCTCTTAAAAATCTTCAAATGTACGGGCAAGTTATATGATTCGCAAATTGGAAAAATATAATTTTCTGTTTTTTAATCGTGTTTTGCAGTAAAAATGGTTTTAGTCTTTGAAGAAATGAAATATTAACATACGATATCTTCAAATGGTATGCAAAGCAAATCATAATTTGGGTAAAATAAAAAAGCCCGGTAGTTTTCACTGCCAGGGCTTTTTCGTTTATAATAATCTAATTAACAGTATTCCTTAAATACTTCCAACAAGTGCCCACCAATCATTTGAGCAGGACGGCCTTCTATATGGTGCCTTTCCACAAAATGAACCAATTCGCCATCTTTAAACAAAGCTACTGATGGCGAAGAAGGAGGAAATGGAAGTGTGAATTCCCGTGCTTTAGCAGTGGCTTCCTGGTCGACTCCAGCAAAAACAGTGGCAAGATAATCTGGCTTTTTCTCGCTATGTTCCAATGCCAGCAAAACTCCAGGTCTTGCTGTACCTGCTGCACAACCGCAAACGGAATTAATAACCAACAGTGTTGTTCCTTTATGTTCTTTTAAATGATTTTCTACTTGTTCTGCCGTTTTGAACTCTTTGAATCCGTTTTCCGACAATTCTGCCCTCATGGGCGCTACCAATTCTTCAGGATACATATTTTCTCTTATTTAATTACATAAAACCTAACTCTAACTTTGCCACTTCCGACATCATTTCCATGGTGTAAGGGGGGTCAAAAGTCAACTCTACCTGTACATCGTTGACTTCTTCAATTGCCTTTACCTTCATCTCAACTTCACTTGGGATGGTTTCGGCTGATGGGCAGGATGGTGATGTCAGGGTCATCTTGATAAACACATTGTTTACCGGATAAACCTGAATTTCGTAAATAAGGCCCAACTCGTAAACATCAACCGGAATTTCCGGGTCGTAAACGCTTTTGATGGCTTTTACTACTTTGTCCCTAAGTGTTACTTCGTTTTTTACTTCTTCGCTCATAGCTAATTATTCAATTTTGCCTTATAAGCTAAAGCATATAATTTCATTTGTTTGATCATGGCAACCAATCCATTTGATCGCTGAGAACCAATGATGTTGCCCATTCCTATTTTTTCAATAAAAAACAGATCTGAATCTATAATCTGATCAACTTTCTGATTGCTGAAAATTCTAATCAGCAAACTGATCAGTCCTTTAGTAATGTCCGTATTGCTGTCTGCACAATATGCTACACGATCCCCTTCGAGATCGGCTGTTAACCACACTTTAGATTGACATCCTTTGATGATGTTTTGTTCAACCTTGTGTTCATCAGCTAAATCAGGAAGTTTCTGGCCCAATTCCATGATATAGAAGATGGTACTCTCCCTGTCATTTTCCAAAAAGGAAAATTCTTCAATGATGTCATTTTGGATATCTTCTATAGATTTGGTGGTTCCTACTTCCATTTTGAAATGATACTTTTCAGTGCATCAACAAATACATCAATTTCTTCTTTTGTATTGTAAATTGAAAGGGAAATTCTCACAGTCCCTTCAATACCGAATTCGTTCATGAGCGGCTGAGCGCAATGGTGTCCGGTTCGGACAGCAATTCCTTTTGCATCGAGCATCATGCCTATATCAAGGTGGTGTAGGCCTTCTACTATAAAGCTGATCACACTGGTCTTATTGTCCGCCGTGCCAATCAATTTTACTTCCGGTATTTCACTCAATAATGAAGTAGCGTGCTGTAACAACTCATGTTCATATACCTCAATGTTTCTTTTGCCCAGCTCATTGACATATTCAATGGCTGTTTTCAAAGCAACGACATCTGCTATATTGGGGGTCCCGGCTTCAAATTTATAAGGGATATCATTGTAGCTGGTTTTCTCAAATGTAACCTCCTTGATCATTTCGCCACCACCACGATAAGGAGGGATGCTTTCAAGCAGCTTACGTTTTCCATATAAAATGCCGGTTCCTGTAGGTCCAAATAATTTATGAGCAGAAAAACTGTAGAAATCGGCTTTTAATTTTTTCACATCTACTTCAATGTGAGCACTTGCCTGGGCTCCGTCGATCAAAACTTTGGCGCCAACTTCATGTGCCTTTGAAATAATCCTGTCTATCGGATTGATTGTACCTAATGCATTGGACACGTGAGCAACTGAAACCAATTTCGTTCTGTTGGTCAATAGCTTTTCAAATTCCTCAAGGATTAGCTCACCTTTTCCATTTATAGGAATTATTTTCAGTTTGGCCTCTTTTTGCTCACAGAGCATTTGCCAGGGAACGATGTTGCTGTGATGTTCCATAGCAGAAATAATGATCTCATCATCTTTTCCAATAAATGCCCGGCCAAATGTGGCCGCAACCAGGTTGATGGAATCTGTCGTTCCATAGGTGAAAATGATTTCTTCCGCCTCGTCTGCATTGATAAACTTCTGAACAGCTTTTCGAGATTCTTCGAAGGCATTTGTCGCCTTTTCCGCCAGAGTGTGAATTCCGCGATGAATGTTTGAATTATACCCTATATAATAACCCATTAGGGCTTCAATTACCGGCTTGGGTTTTTGCGTTGTGGCGGCATTGTCAAAATAGATCAGAGGTTTACCATTGATTTCCTGGTGTAGCACCGGGAAATCTTCCCGTATCTCTTTAATATCAAATTTTTTTGCTATTCCTTCCACTGATTACTTTCAATTGTTTAATCTTCTATAAATAAGATCGTGCAAATGTTCGTGAATAAAGTCAATTTTAATATTTTCCAAAACATCTTCTGCAAATGCTGTCAACAAAATTGCCCTGGCATTTTCTTTGGAAATTCCCCTTGCCCTCAAATAAAACATCTGCTCTTCATCAAGCTGGCCGGTTGTACAACCATGCGAACATTTCACATCATTTGCCCAGATTTCCAACTGAGGTTTGGTGTTGATAGTAGCTTCATCTGTCAAAAGTATATTTTTATTTGACTGGAATGCATTTGTTTTCTGGGCGTGAGGCCTTACATAGATTTTACCGTTGAATACACCGGTTGATTTTTCATCAAGAATTCCTTTGTATATCTCATTGCTGAAAGAATCCGCTTTTTCATGATCTACCACCGTATGATTATCGACGTGGGTTTTTCCTTTCAACAGATACAATCCAAACATATGGGACTCACAATGTTCATCTACCAATCTGATATTCAGGTTATTACGGATGATCCTGCCATTAAATGTAAATGCATATGCATTAAAGACACTATCCCGGTATTGGATCACCTGGGTATTGTCAACCCTGAAAGTTTCTTCCGAATCTTCCTGTATTTTATAGTATTCTACGTTTGCTGACTCACTTACGATTATTTCACTGGCATGATTGATAAAACTTTTGCCATTTCCATGTGTCTGGAAAGTCTCAATAATTTTTGCCTGGCTGTTTTTCCCAATTTGAAAGATATTTCTTGGGTAATAAACGGGAGTGTCAACAGATGTATCGGTAATACTATAAATAATGATTGGGTGGGAGAGGACTTTATTCTTCTCCACATTAATGAATACACCCTGATTACTTAAAGCTGTGTTGAGAGCAGCAAAAGAATCTTCATGATTTAAGTATTTACCGTAAATTTCCTGAACATCTTCTTCATGGTTTTTAAATGCAGAGTGTAGATCAGAAATTTTCAACTCTGATTCAGGAGACAATATCCTCGACAGCTCACTTTTATAATAGCCATTAACGAAATACAAAACATTAGCCTCATCATGAGGGAAGTGAAACTTCTCAATTTCCTCACGGCTAAGTTTTGATTCTTGGGCTGTAAGCCCCAGATCAATTTCTTTCCCTAATAATCTCGTTAAATGAGTGTATTTGTATTCTTCGGTTTTTGGACCAGGTAAACCAAGGACTTCAAACTTTTCAATAGCAGCTTTTCTGGCTAGATGGGAAGGGCTCCCTGTTTGTCCATTAAGACTTTTCTCAAATTCCGTATATTTATTAAGAAGTGTTTCTTTGATATCCGACATATTGTTATGCTATTGATCCAATCTCTTCCTTAATCCAATCATATCCTTTGCTTTCCAGTTCCAGTGCAAGGGATTTGTCACCTGACTTAACAATTCGGCCATTATACAAAACATGCACAAAATCCGGAACGATATACTCAAGCAATCTTTGATAGTGCGTAACAACTACCGTAGCATTGTCTTTTGATTTTAGTTTGTTTACACCATTTGCTACAATCCTCAGCGCATCAATATCCAAACCTGAATCAGTTTCATCCAGGATAGATAGTTTTGGTTCGAGAACAGCCATTTGAAAGATCTCATTTCTCTTTTTTTCACCACCGGAAAAACCTTCGTTAAGGGATCTGTTCAATAATGATTGATCCATTTCAACCAAGCTCATTTTTTCCTTAATGGTCTTTAGAAATGAAACAGCGTCAAGTGGTGATTCACCACGGTGTTCTCTGATTTGGTTTAAAGCAGTCTTAAGAAAATTTGTTGTCGTTACCCCCGGAATTTCAACAGGATACTGGAACGCCAGGAAAACCCCTTCCCTGGCTCTTTCTTCAGGAGCCATATCCAAAAGATCTTTGCCAAGATATTCCACTGATCCTCCTGTTACTTCAAAATCTTCCTTTCCTGCCAAAACTGATGCCAAAGTACTCTTTCCGGAACCGTTTGGGCCCATGATCGCGTGTACTTCTCCAGCTTTAACTTCAAGATTTATTCCTTTTAAAATTTCGTTGTCCTCAATTTTTGCACAAAGATTTTTAACCTTAAGCATTCTATATCTTATTTTTATTATTTCTGTTTAATAAATGATTTTTTAACCTACGCTACCTTCCAGGGTTAATGCCAGTAGTTTTTGTGCCTCTACGGCAAACTCCATGGGAAGTTGATTCAATACCTCTTTGCAATACCCATTGACGATCAATGCAACAGCATCTTCTGTATCGATTCCTCTTTGGTTGAGGTAAAATATCTGATCTTCACCGATTTTGGAAGTTGTTGCTTCGTGTTCAACCTTACCAGTTTGGTTTTGAATTTCAATATATGGAAATGTATGTGCGCCACATTGGTCACCCATGAGCAGTGAGTCACACTGACTGAAGTTTCTGGCGTTTTCTGCCCTTTTTTGTACTTTCACCAAACCTCTGTAGCTGTTTTGGCTAAATCCTGCAGATACTCCTTTTGATACAATCCTACTTTTGGTATTTTTTCCAATATGGATCATTTTTGTTCCTGTGTCTGCCTGCTGGTAATTGTTCGTTACCGCAACAGAATAAAACTCTCCAACGGAATTATCCCCCTTTAAAATACAGCTAGGGTATTTCCATGTAACAGCAGAACCGGTTTCTACTTGTGTCCAGCTTATTTTGGAGTTGCTACCGGCACAAATTCCTCGTTTCGTAACGAAATTGTAAATCCCGCCTTTTCCATGCTTGTCCCCAGGATACCAGTTTTGAACAGTAGAATATTTAACTTCAGCATCTTTATGAGAATAGATTTCAACTACTGCCGCATGGAGTTGGTTTTCGTCTCGCATAGGCGCTGTACAACCTTCGAGGTAAGAAACATACGACCCTTCATCAGCTATAATCAAAGTTCTTTCGAATTGACCGGTATTAGCTGCATTGATTCTGAAATACGTTGAAAGTTCCATTGGGCATCTCACTCCTTTTGGAATATAGCAAAATGACCCATCTGTAAAAACAGCTGAATTAAGCGCTGCGTAAAAATTATCACCAATTGGAACAACTGATCCCAAATACTCTTTAACCAATTTGGGATGTTCCTTTACTGCTTCGCTAAATGAGCAGAAAATGATTCCCAACTCGGCTAGTTTATCTTTGAAGGTGGTAGCAACTGATACACTATCCATTACTGCGTCAACTGCGACACCGGTCAGTCTTTTTTGTTCTTCCAGTGATATTCCAAGCCTTTTGAAAGTGTCCAGCAATTCCGGATCAACATCTTTCAAACTTTGCAATTTCTTCTTCTGCTTAGGTGCAGAATAGTAAATTATGTCCTGGAATTTTACTTCCGGATATTTAACATTTGGCCACTTTGGTTCTTTCATGGTCTGCCACTGCCGAAAAGCCTTCAACCGCCATTCCAATAACCATTCCGGTTCATTTTTTTTATGGGAAATCAGGCGGATTATATCTTCATTCAGACCTTTTGGAGCAGAATCAGATTCAATTTTGGTTTCGAATCCGTATTTATATTCCGAGGAGGTAAACTCTTCGAGAATCTGATTGTCTTTGCTCATATTTCTGTTATTATTTAGATTTATTATAAACTACTTACAAAAATAAAACAGATTTAGGAAAAAATTGTTTCGTTTATAATATTTTTATGGAATTAGTGAGAGAAAATATTCAAAATCTTGAATTTATTGAAATAAAAAAGCCCAAATCGACGGATTTGGGCTTTTGCATATTTTTGACCCCTCTTTTATTTTTCAACGAATTGAATGTGTCTATTTAAGCTTTCCTCCAGGGAGATAATTGTCTCAGTTCTTTCAATTCCTTCGACTGTCTGGATCTTGTCGTGAAGAACGTCTTTCAGGTGTTTGGTATCCTTGCAATGCATTTTTACAAAAATATTATAATTACCTGTTGTATAGTGTATTTTAACTATTTCCGGAATGAGTTGAAGCTTTTTGATTACATCATCATAGAGGGAGCTTTTTTCAAGGTAAATCCCTAAAAATGCGGTAATATCATATCCCATTTTTGAGTAATCCATTTTTAAGGTTGTTCCTTTTACGATACCCATTTCCTCCATTTTCCTCATACGAACATGCACGGTACCTCCAGAGACAAAAACCTTCTTGGCCACTTCGGTGTAAGGCATTTTCGCATCCTCCGTCAACAACGCCAGTATTTTTAAGTCGACGTTGTCAATATCATAATTTTTATTCATGGTAGACAAATTGTGAATTATTCAAATTAAATATCATATTAAGCTATTTGATAAAAAATTATGCCAATTATTTTTTAAAAGTCATAATTGAAACACCAATATCAATAAATAAATTGTAAATCTATTGCAGTTTGATAAGATTTTTCAATTCTCAAATCAATTATTTAACAGAATTACACAATCGTTAAAAGTTTATTAATTCCTATAAATCAAGGATTTGTTACAATAGATATCAATTATGCTGCTAATATTTAAAAATAATTTAATTAATGCTAATAATCATTATATATTCTTATAAAATGTTGAAAATTATAAACAGATTAGAAATTGTCCGGCTTTAATTGATTTTTAATAAAAGGAAGGATTTGATGAATAAATCAAAATTTGCTTTTCTACTATTACTTGTGAAGCTTTTTATATTTGAATTTTGTAGGTTGGTCACCTAACCTTTTCTTTTTGTTTTCTTCATAATCACTAAAATTTCCTTCAAACCAGTACGCCAGAGAGTTGCCTTCAAATGACAAGATATGAGTGGCTACTCTGTCAAGGAACCACCTGTCGTGTGATATGATCACGGCGCAGCCACCAAAGTTTTCCAGTGCTTCTTCCAATGCCCGTAAAGTATTCACATCAAGGTCGTTGGTAGGTTCATCTAATAAAACCAGATTGGCTCCTTTTTTTAAGGCAAGCGCGAGATGAACGCGGTTTCGCTCTCCACCAGATAGTTTACCTACTTTCTTTTCCTGGTCTGCTCCGCTAAAGTTGAATCTGCTCACGTAAGCACGAGAGTTTATTTGACGTCCTCCCAGGTCGAGAATTTCATTCCCTTCTGAGATTGTTTCCCAAACAGATTTTTCAGGATCGATGAAATCGTGTTCCTGATCCACATATGATATGGTAACTGTCGGGCCGATCTCAAACTTTCCGGAATCAGGTTCGATCGATTCAGTGATTAATTTAAACAGGGTGGTTTTTCCTGCCCCATTTGGTCCGATCACACCTACAATTCCACCCTGGGGTAATGAAAAGCTGAGATTTTCAAATAGGAGCCTATCGCCGTAAGCTTTTGATACATCGAAGGCATCGATGACCTTACTCCCTAACCTTGGGCCCGGTGGAATAAAAAGTTCCAGTTTCTCAATTTTCCCTTTGGTCTCTTCGCCAAGTAATTTTTCGTAGGCGCTTAATCGGGCTTTGGATTTGGCCTGGCGGGCTTTCGGGGACATTCTGACCCACTCCAATTCCCTTTGAAGGGTTTTTTGTCGTTTAGATTCTGTTTTTTCTTCCTTAGCCAATCTTTCCTGTTTTTGCTCAAGCCATGAGGAATAATTTCCTTTCCAAGGGATACCTTCGCCTCTGTCAAGCTCAAGGATCCATCCGGCCACATTATCCAGAAAATACCGGTCGTGGGTTACGGCTATAACGGTGCCATTGTATTGTTGCAGATGATGTTCCAGCCAGAGCACAGATTCGGCATCCAGGTGGTTGGTAGGCTCGTCCAGCAAAAGCACATCTGGTTCTTCTAAAAGAAGCTTGCATAATGCTACTCTTCGTTTTTCACCACCAGATAAGCTTCCTATGAATGCATCTTGCGGAGGAACATTCAATGCATCCATAGCAATTTCAAGCTTGGTTTCCAATTCCCAGGCATTCACCTGATCTAATTTCTCCTGGACTTCAGCTTGCTTTTGGATCAGTTTGTCCATAGCATCCGGATTATTGAGAATTTCTTCATCGGCAAATTTGAGATTGATCTCCTCAAACTCCTTGAGTAGCTTTACCGTTTCGGCAGCTCCCTCTTCTACCAATTCACGAACTGTTTTTTTTGAATCCAGTTGAGGCTCCTGCTCAAATATTCCTACACTATAACCAGGTGAAAAGACCACTTCACCTAAGTAATCTTTGTCTATTCCGGCAATTATCCTGAGCAACGATGATTTACCGGATCCATTTAAACCGATCACTCCAATTTTGGCTCCATAGAAAAAGGAAAGGTAAATATTTTTTAACACTTGCTTTTTTGGCGGATAGATTTTACTTACCCCCGCCATTGAAAAAATTATCTTTTCGTCGGCCATGGATTTTGATTTATGAAATTATTTTTTATTAATAAAATATATTGATCCGGTTACCTCAATTCTGATGAATGTATAACTGGTACAACCAATTTGGAATAATTGAGTAAGTAGTAATTTGAATGAGTAAAAAAACTAATTTTTGACAACTATTTTAAAGATATTCGTTTATAATTTTTTTGTTTGAAATAAAAATTCCAACAAAAAATAAAGTTGTTTGAAAATATATTTTATGTTTTATTTTTGCACGATTATTTAAAACAGGTATAAATTATGTATTGGACACTAGAATTAGCTTCTTACTTGGAGGATGCTCCTTGGCCAGCTACTAAAGATGAGTTGATAGATTATTCTATCAGATCTGGTGCCCCTTTAGAAGTTGTTGAAAACTTGCAGGAGTTGGAGGACGATGGTCAGCCCTATGAAAACATAGAAGAAATATGGCCTGATTATCCGACAAAAGAAGATTTCTTCTTTAATGAAGATGAATATTAATTGAAATCTGATAAGTGAGTTGTTTCAGCTCACTTTTTTTCCAACATCAGGATCGACTCGGCGAATATCACATCTTCAGGAGTGGTAATCTTGATATTTTTGTACTCGCCATCTACCAGGTAAATTGGCGCTCCATAATTCTCTACTACACTGGCGTCATCTGTAAACAATTCTGATTCTTCAACCTCATAGGCAGTTTTTAAAATTTTAGTTTGAAAAGTCTGCGGAGTTTGAATGGAATAGTATTTTGAACGGTCCCGGGCTATGGTTTTGTCTCCAAATATCTCCCGAATGCTTTCTTTTAATTTTGTCGCTACAACTGCAGCACCGTGAGTTTGAGCTATTTTGAAGGATTTCTGGATAATGCTTGGGTTAATTAATGGCCGGACGCCATCGTGAACGGCTACCAGGCTTTCAAAATCATTGATAACTGATAATCCTTTTTTAACAGATTGAAACCTGGAATTCCCTCCTGTAGCAATTTTATGAGGAACCTTGAAGTCATAAGTGGCACATAGATTTTTCCAGTATTCAATTTGATCCATGGGTAAGACCAAAATGATTTCCAGTTTTTCTGAATAACTGTTAAAGGCTTCCAGCGTATGAAAAAGAATTGGTTTGCCATTAATTTTCAAAAATTGCTTAGGTACCTCTGACTTCATTCTGCTACCACTACCTCCGGCGACAATGATTGCATATTCGTTCATAAATAAAAAAGGGGCTTAATGCCCCTAAATATCGTTAAGAAATCTGTTAAACAATCAACATTGCATCACCATAGCTAAGGAATCGGTATTTTTCCTTGATGGCTGTTTTGTATGCCTCCATGATCAAATCATAACCTCCAAAAGCTGAAGCCATCATCAACAAAGTAGATTCCGGAGCATGGAAATTTGTGATCAGTGCATTGCAAATCTTAAACTCGTAGGGCGGGAAGATAAATTTGTCTGTCCAACCTTCTCTGGGTTTTAGTCTCCCATTTGCCGATACTGAAGATTCCAGGGCACGCATGGTAGTTGTTCCAATGGCACAGACCTTTTTCTTCTCATCAAGCGCCTTATTTACATAGTTTACAGTGTTGTCATAAACAATGTAATTTTCTGAATCCATTTTATGCTTGGTCAGATCCTCAACATCAACGGCACGGAAACTTCCCAGACCAACATGCAAAGTAATGGGAGGCATGGAAACACCTTTTATTTCCATCCTTTTCATCAATTGCTTTGTAAAGTGCAATCCAGCTGTTGGAGCAGCAACTGCACCAACGTTCTTGGCAAAAATAGTCTGATATCTCTCGCGATCTTCCGGTTCGGCCTTTCGTTTGATATATTTTGGAAGAGGGGTTTCACCAAGGCTGTCGATCATCTTGCGAAAATCTTCATCACTACCATCGTACAAAAATCGAATGGTCCTTCCCCGAGAGGTGGTATTGTCAATGACTTCTGCTACAAGGTCGCCTTCACCAAAATACAACTTATTACCCACCCTGATCTTTCTGGCAGGATCAACTAATACGTCCCAAAGACGCATTTCATTGTTCAATTCCCTCAAGAGGAAGACTTCAATTTTGGCACCTGTTTTTTCTTTATTCCCATAAAGACGTGCCGGGAAAACCTCTGTATCATTGATTACCAGGCTGTCACCTTCGTCAAAATAATCAATAACATCTTTAAAGATTTTGTGCTCAATCTTTCCGCTATTGCGGTGCACAACCATCAATCTTGATTCATCCCTGTTTTCAGCCGGATATAATGCAATTAAACCAGAGGGTAATTCGAACTTGAATTCTGATAATTTCATATTTAATATTACGGTATTAAATACACCAAAAAATTATGGTATTTTAAATAAAGATTGCAAAGCTATAAAAATGATTTGATATTTTAGACTAATCATTAAAATAAACAAAAATATTAATCGCTTGATCGTTTTTCGACTCATTTTTGAAAGTTTCAGGTTTGCTAAAAATGCCCTGAGATCCAATCCACTTCGAACTTCACTTTCCCTGGCCGGTGTTACTGTAGGGATATTTGTCATCATTGGTGTGCTTACTTTGGTAGACTCGCTGGAGAAAGGATTGAAGGACAGCTTTTCATTTTTAGGGAATGGAATTATTTATGTTCAGAAGTGGCCTTTTATTGGCTCCCAGGATTTTCCATGGTGGAAATACATTCAGCGACCAATGGCTACGTATGACGAATACGAGTTCCTGGACGAAAATCTGAATAATCAAAAAGGGATCTGCATTTTTTCAACTAGGGATAACCTGACGGTGAAACATCAAAATAACAGCTACAACGAATTTACATTGTTTGGTACCACTTTTGGCTACAAAGATGTTTTCGAATTCAACCTTCAGAGTGGACGCTATTTCACAATGCAGGAAATTGCTGGTGCGACGAATGTGGCATTGATTGGGGTCAATATTAAAAACCAATTATTTCCAAATTCTGATGCAATTGGGGAGGAGATCAAAATCAGGGGTTTGAAATTTGTTGTCGTTGGGCTTTTCGAAGAAGAAGGAGAAAACCTGATTGATACACCAAGTGATGATGAAGTAGTCGTTATCCCTTATTTTTCATTCAAGAAGATGTTTACAACCGGTAGATATGATGGTACAGAATCAGTTATCGCCATCAAAGGGTTGGATGAGGATACCAATTTAAATGCACTTGAAGGAGAGTTGCTTGGATTAATGAGGAGTGTCCGTGGACTCAAGCCAACTGAAGAAAATAATTTTGAACTTAATAAGCCGGAAGCCATTGCCAATGTTATCGGCGATTTATTTAAGGTGCTAAGTACAGTTGGTTGGGTAATTGGACTTTTTGCTATACTGATTGGGGGATTCGGTATTGCAAATATCATGTTTGTATCCGTAAAGGAGCGAACCGGCATCATCGGGATTCAAAAATCTCTGGGTGCCAAAAATTATTTTATATTACTTCAGTTTTTGTTTGAATCAGTATTCTTGTGCTTGCTGGGTGGTGTGACAGGAATATTTTTGGTTTACCTTTTCACATTCATTGAGTTGGGTAGATTGGAACTCATATTAAATGCTAAGAACATTGCTCTTGCCTTTACTTTGGTATGCTCCATTGGAGTCATTTTTGGGCTTCTTCCCGCTTTAACGGCGTCAAGAATGGATCCTGTTATTGCGATACGATCGAATTAAAAAAAAACCGTCTTCCGACGGCTTTTTTCTAACTTTCTTCTTCTACTTTTCCGTTAGAGTTGACGTTAACTTTTTCCTTAGGGGGTGGTGGGGCTACTTTCTCCTTAATTTTAGCTTCAAGCTCTTCCATCAACTCGGGATTATCCAAGAGTAAAGTTTTGACAGCATCGCGGCCTTGTCCAAGTTTGTTTCCATCATAACTAAACCACGATCCGGACTTTTGAATAATCTCCAATTCAACACCCAGATCGATGATCTCACCTACTTTGGAAATCCCCTGTCCATACATGATGTCGAACTCTACCACTTTAAATGGGGGAGCAACCTTATTTTTAACAACTTTTACCCTGGTTCTGTTTCCTAAAACATTGTCGGCGCTTTCCTTGATCTGACCGATTCTTCTAATATCTAGTCTTACCGAGGCATAAAACTTCAATGCATTACCACCTGTTGTCGTTTCAGGGTTTCCAAACATCACGCCTATTTTTTCTCTTAGCTGGTTGATGAAAATACACGAACAACCAGTTTTATTGATTGTACCGGTAAGTTTTCTTAAGGCTTGTGACATTAACCGGGCTTGCAGACCCATTTTGCTGTCACCCATTTCGCCTTCCAACTCACCTTTCGGAACCAAAGCGGCTACTGAGTCGATAACAATTATATCAATCGCTCCCGACCGGATCAGGTGTTCGGCAATTTCAAGAGCTTGTTCCCCGTTATCAGGTTGTGAAATCAAAAGGTTTTCCGTGTCAATCCCCAGTTTTTCAGCATAGGTTTTGTCAAATGCATGCTCTGCATCAATAAAGGCGGCTAATCCACCGTTTTTTTGAGCTTCGGCAATGCAATGCATGGCCAATGTGGTTTTACCGGAAGATTCAGGTCCATATACCTCGATAATTCTTCCTCTGGGGATTCCACCAATTCCAAGTGCAAGGTCTAATGTTAATGAACCAGTTGGTATGGCAGGTATGTCAATTACTCTTTCATCACTCAGTTTCATTACAGCACCTTTCCCATAGGTTTTTTCAAGTTTGTCTATGGTGAGCTGAAGAGCCTTAAATTTTTCGCTTTTATCTGTCATAATTAATTATTTTCGGGAATTATTAAGTCGAATTTAGCATATCAAAAATCAATTAACAATACTAATTTTATTGGTTAGAAAAGTTGGTTTTTGAGTATAAGTTTAAAATGAAATATCCAATTGTCAGTAAATCAGTAATTTAAAACTAAGTATAATTTGCTAAAAAAATTAACATTATCCTAAATATATTTTTAAATATCTACATGAAAAAGAAGATTTTTTATTCTTTGGTAATAATTTTAGTAATTCTGGTCATAGCTAATTTTAAGTTGATTGACTATGGAATTAGTCAGGCAAAAGGTCAGATTGAGATTGTCTGGAATGCCAGACCAAATGAAGAGTGGTTATCCGATCCGGATTTTCCGGATTCCTTAAAGGCAAAGTTGGAATTGGTTGGGGAGATTAAGAAGTTTGCTTTTGATTCACTTGGAGTTAAGTATTCAGAAAATTATTCTTCCATGTACGATCAGAAAGGGAGCCCCTTAATGTTCGTTGTTTCCGCTTGTCAGCCATTTAGTTTCGAGCAGAAAAAATTTAAGTTTCCGGTTATCGGCTCATTTTCATATAAAGGGTTTTTTGAAGAAGAAAGGGCTGTGAAGGAAGAAACCAAATTAAAGGAAGAGGGATTTGACACGAATATTCGAACAGCAGGAGGATGGTCGACTTTAGGTTGGTTCAAAGATCCAATATTGTCCGAAATGTTGAATAGAGGAGATGGCTATCTTGCCGAAACCATCATTCATGAATTGACACATGGAACTTTGTTTGTAAAGGACAGCCTTAAGTTCAATGAAAATCTGGCAACTTTTATCGGTTCTCATGGGGCAAGATTATTTTTAAAGAATAAGTATGGGGAAGGTTCAGATGAATATCAGAATTATATCAATCACTGGACTGACAGAAGAAAATATGTCGATCATATTTTAAAGGGTGCCCTGGTACTTGACTCCGTTTATGCTAATTTTTCTGCTGACATGAGCATTGAGGAAAAGAAAAAAGTAAAATACGAAACCATCAATCAGATACTAGAAAATATTGATACACTCGGTTTATCTAATTTGCCAGCATATCGTAGATATTTGGATGAAAGGGACATAAACAACACCTTTTTTATGTCTTATATTCGTTACAATGGCGAGATGGAAATATTGGAGAGTGAATTGAAAATTAAATATCATGGTAATATAAAAAATTTACTGGCCGACTATACTCAAAGATACCCTTCATTGTGATATTGGTAAAGTAATTGCTTGGCTTCTGTGTTGGATCAACTTTTTTTGAATGAAAAGGATTTGGATATACATCATATTGGTTTTTGTGTTTGCCTTTACATTTGCTGACAAATATTCTTACAGGTCTTTACAACAACAAAGTCTAAAGCGAGGGGAAAGGATTGAGTACAGGGTGCATTACGGACTAATTAATGCAGCTGAAGGGGTCATGGAGATCGATGAAAAAGTCCATTGGATGAATGGCAGGCCTTGTTATAAGGTAGATATTTATGGAAATACGATTGGCTTTTTTGATATGATGCTCCGTGTGCGGGATAATTGGGGATCTTACATAGATACATCTGCTATCGTACCTCATCGTTTTTATCGCTACATCGCGGAAGGGAAATACAGAAAAAAAGAAATCGTAGATTTTGATCATTATACCGAATTAGCAGAAGTGCACCGATTGGATAAGCATTCGGGGAAACTAAAAGAGAAAGAAAGCTTTCCCATTCCAAATAATGTTCAGGACCTTGTCAGCGGTTATTATTACCTCAGGACATTTGATTTTGACACCATAAGAAAGAATCAGATTTTTCAAATAGAAGGGTTTTTTGATGATACGCTATATCACATGAAAGTTGAATATTTGGGAAAGGAAGAACTTAAAACCAAAGTTGGAACATATGATGCCTTAGTAATAAGTCCGATTATGCCGGATAATTCGCTATTTAAAGGAAGGAATCCAATTCGCGCCTGGCTATCAGATGACAAGAAAAAAATACCCCTGAAAGTGAAAGCAGAGTTGTTTATAGGAGCTTTGGAAATAGATATCAAGGATTATCACTCCGGAAAATAAGGACACCTTTTTGCCTATTTCAATGAACAAATGGTAATCTCTTTATTAATAAATTGTTATCCTTAACATTCTGAGATAAATTTATTTTCATATTATGTGTGCTTCGCATTAATTTGTCTCGGTTTAAAATTTTTAATAGATAGTCTGACCATGTCAAGCAAAGGAAAAAAGATCTTAGTCGTTGATGACGAGCCTGATATTCTTGAACTTTTAAAATACAATCTTAAGAAGGAGGGTTTTAATGTTGTTACAGAAGCAAACGGTAAAAAAGCCGTAGAAATTGCCAAAACTTTTCAACCTGATTTAGTGATCCTCGATATCATGATGCCCGACCAAGATGGAGTAGAAACCTGTCGCCAGCTTCGGGATATTCCGGAATTGTATGATACCTATATTTTATTTTTGACAGCTCGGTCTGAAGAATATTCAGAGGTTGCAGCTTTTGATATAGGAGCGGATGATTATATTACCAAACCCATTAAACCTCGCGCTTTGACTAGCAGGATCAGCGCCATGTTCAGAAGAGGGGAGCAAAAAACTAAGGACATGAACCAGATTACCATTGGCGATCTGGCGATTGATAAAACAAGCTATATCGTAACACTTCGCGGCGAACAGTTTTCCCTTCCCAAAAAAGAATTTGAATTACTTTATTTTTTGGCACAAAATCCAAATAAAGTCTTTAGCCGTGATGACCTGCTTCAAAATATTTGGGGAACAGACGTGTATGTTCTGGCTAGAACCGTAGATGTGCATGTGAGAAAAGTCCGGGAGAAAATTGGTGAAGGATACATTAAAACCGTCAAGGGAGTAGGCTATAAATTTGAATTAGCCTAATTTTATGGCATGATCTCCAGCTCAAAGAATCTGGCTTTACTACTAGCCGTTTCGATTTCAATTATCACAACCGCTTTTTTGTCACTTGTAGATGGTGTGACATATTACGGGTTGATCGTTTGTTTGCTCATTGCCTTTTCCTCTACTTATATTCTTACCTTCATTGTCTTCGATTTTTTTATTTTTTCAGAGATCAATAAGATTGAAAGTAAGCTGGAGAAGCTGAAAGAGGAAAATTTCAAAACCCTGGATACACAGGAACCTGATGGCAAGAGCAACATATTTTCCAGAGTCAATGAAGAGATATTCACCTATGCCAGGCTCAAACAACAGGAAATTGAAAACCTAAAGAAGGCTGAGGCATTTCGAAGAGAGTTCATTGCCGACATATCGCATGAATTAAAAACCCCAATTTTTGCTGCACAGGGTTTTGTGCATACACTTTTGGACGGGGCTGTTAAGGATAAGAACGTAAGAAACAGGTTTCTGAAAAAGGCCGCAAGAAGTCTGGATGGTCTGGATAGGCTTGTTCAGGACTTGCTGACAATCTCTAAAATGGAGACAGGCGCCATTTCCATGGAATTCGAAGATTTTAACTTATACAAGATTGTGGAGGAGGTCTATGATCAATTCGAAGGCAAAGCCGAAAAAAGGGAGCTTCAATTAAAAATTGGTGAGAATTGTCCTAAAAATGTAATGGTGAATGCTGATAAGCATAAGATTTACCAGGTTTTGCTCAATTTGGTCTCCAACGCTCTAAAATATAAGAAAGAGGGACTTGGTAAAGTTGAAATTGATTTAAAGGAGAATAATGGTTCAGTGGGTGTCTTTGTTTCAGACAACGGTGTTGGTATTCCTCAAAATGATCTGAGGAGAATTTTCGAAAGGTTTTACCGGGTTGATAAAAGCCGGTCTAAAGACAAGGGTGGGTCAGGCCTGGGACTATCAATTGTCAAGCACATCGTAGAAGCTCATAACTCTCAGATAAAAGTTAAGAGCACCCTGGGAGAGGGGTCAACCTTTTGGTTTACCCTCAAAAAGAGTGTCATTCCTGAGGAGTAACCCCAGGAATTAGTATTGTTTGATATTCGATAAGAATTTAATAATTCCCGAAAAAATTATTTATCCTTAAATAACTTATCAATGTAAAGCGAAACTGTGTAGCCTACTCCGATGGCCATAGTTAAAGCTATAACGAAAAAAGATGAAACTAAGAAAAACATAATTATTATTATTTAAGCCTCTAAAAAATTATAAGACCAAGTAATCAAGAAAATTCTACTATTCAAATGCGATTATGACGGTCTATCCGTACAATGTAATTTTTAATGCAAAAATTAAACATTTATAAACGCTTGAAATATTGGAAGTTATTGGTTGGCGCTTAAAGAAATACATTCTAATTAAATGAAAAAAATAGAATTCGACAAACTGATCATTAAAGAAGACGAAGATTATGTGGTGATAAATAAGCCTTATGGTATATCAACTTTAGAGGATAGAGCGTCCAATACCAATATTTTAAAACTCGCCAGAGAGTATAATCCGGTCCTGCAGGTATGTCATAGGTTAGATAAAGAGACCAGCGGAATCCTTGTTTTGGCCAAAAATGAAATAGCATATAAACATCTCAACAAACAATTTGCTGACAGGAGTGTCAATAAGATTTATCATGCAGTAGTTCACGGCACAAATACATTGGAATATATCATGTTTAGCGCTCCCATCAAGGCATTGAATAGTGGACTCGTCAAAATTGACACGGTTTCCGGGAAAGAATCACACACCGTTTTTAATACACTTGAAGTGTTTAAATTTCACTCCCTTATGGAATGCAATCCTGTGACAGGCCGAACGCATCAGATCAGGGTCCATTTATCAGCTATGGAAAGGCCCATTGTTGGAGATGTCAGTTATGGCGGACAACCATTTTTTCTTTCTCAATACAAACCGAAATACAACATTGGAAAATATGAAGAAGAAAGACCCCTAATGGACAGGGTGGCTTTGCATTCGTACTCCATCAAGTTCAAAAATCCAGATGGGGACACCTTATATATAGAGGCCGAGTACCCTAAAGACATACATGCCATCCTTCGTCAAATGCAAAAATTTTCTCATTCAAAATAGTTTTGCCGTACGGATTGTTTTTCAAAAAATAAGCTCATATCTTTGCGTCCCGTTTTAAAGGGCGGAATTTTAAATAAATTTATAAATAATTAATAAGTGGATACATTAAGTTATAAGACTGTTTCGGCAAATGATGCTACCGTTGAAAAGGGGTGGGTAGTGGTTGACGCTGAAGATCAGATCTTAGGACGTCTCGCCAGCCAGGTTGCTCGGATTATAAGAGGAAAGCACAAGGCCAGCTACACTCCCCATGTAGATTGTGGTGACAGAGTAATTGTCATCAACGCGAGCAAGATCAGAATGACAGGAAAAAAATGGGATGACAAATCTTTGATCAGGCACACGGGGTACCCGGGTGGTCAGAGATCAGCGACTCCCAGACAGGTTTTTTCCAAGTCACCGGCACTGCTCGTTGAAAGAGCAGTTAGAGGAATGTTGCCTAAAAACAGATTAGGCAGGAAGTTATTCAACAATTTGTACGTTTACAATGATGCTGAGCATCCACATGAAGCTCAGAAACCTAAAGAAATTAAGTTTTAAGCATGGATCAGATTAACACGATAGGAAGAAGAAAAACCTCGATTGCAAGGGTGTACTTTGAGTCGGGTAAAGGAGAAGTTACTGTTAATGGTAAATCCCTCGAAGCTTATTTTCCGGAAGAGATCATGAGAACCATCGTTAAGCAACCGCTGGTGTTGCTTGAAAAAGATGGTCAGTTTGATATCCAGGTAAATGTGGATGGCGGCGGTTTTAAAGGACAAGCCGAGGCAATTCGTCTGGCAATCTCCAGAGCACTGGTTGAGCTTGACGAAGACAATAAATCGCCTTTGAAAAAGGAAGGATTTTTGACAAGGGATTCGAGAATGGTAGAACGTAAGAAATACGGAAGAAGAAAAGCCAGAAGAAGATTCCAATTCAGTAAACGTTAAAATTAGAATAATGGGTAAAATAGAATATAAAGATCTACTGGATGCCGGTGTTCACTTCGGACACTTGACCAGGAAATGGGATCCGCGTATGGCTCCATACATTTTCATGGAGAAAAATGGCATTCACATCATCGATTTAAATAAGACTCTTGTTTCTTTAGAAAGCGCAAAAGAAGCTCTCAGAACGATCGTTCGATCGGGAAGAAAAGTGATGTTTGTAGCAACTAAAAAACAGGCGAAAGACATTGTAGCTACAGAAGCTGCAAAGCACAAGATGCCTTTCGTGACGGAAAGATGGTTGGGTGGTATGTTGACTAACTTTGCTACCATCAGAAAGTCACTTAAGAAAATGGCTTCGATTGATAAGTTGATGAAGGATGAAGCATATCAAAACCTTGCAAAACGCGAGCGATTGATGATCACCAGGGAAAGGGAAAAGCTGGAGAAGACCCTTGGAGGTATCTCTGAATTAACTCGTTTGCCTGCTGCTTTATTTGTAGTCGACGTGAAAAGAGAACACATTGCAGTTCGAGAGGCCATCAAATTAAATATCCCGGTTTTTGGTATGGTGGATACAAACAGTAACCCTGATGTTATTGATTATCCGATTCCCGCAAACGACGATGCCTGGAAATCTATTCAATTGATTATCAGTGAAATCGGCTCAGCTATCGATGAAGGTCTTCAGGAGAGAAGAAAAGATAAGGAAGATGCTAAAAGGCAGGAAATCGAAGACGAGAAGAAAATGGTTGACGAGCAGCCAGAAGCTGTAACCGAAGAAAAAGACGAAACCGAAGATTAAAATTTTAAATCAAAAAATGTTAAAAATTGAACATCTTCCCGGTGTTCAATTTTTTTTTAAATCATTAAATAACAAATAATACTACAATGGCAATTTCAGCACAGGAAGTCAATAAACTAAGACAAATGACCGGCGCCGGCATGATGGATTGTAAAAAAGCGTTGGTTGAAGCTGATGGTGATTTCGATAAAGCCATCGAAATTTTGAGGAAAAAAGGCCAAAAAGTTTCTGAAAAGAGAGCTGATCGAGAAACTTCTGAGGGAGGTGTTTTCATAAAAACAAGTGATGATGGAAAATTGGCCACACTTATCGCTTTGGGTTGTGAAACCGATTTTGTAGCCAAAAATGATGGTTTCCAGGAATTGGGAAATGAAATACTAGAGGTTGCTTTTTCTCACAAGCCAAGTGACATTGAATCATTGAAAAGCCTGAAAATCGGTGATTTGACAATCAATGAAAAGATCGTTGACATGGTTGGTAAAATTGGTGAGAAAATAGAAATTGTTGCTTACGAGCTGGTAGAAGGAGAAAAAGTCATTCCTTACATCCACTCCAACAGCAAACTCGGTGTATTAGTTGCCTTGTCTAATACAAACGGTTCTGATGTAGAAGATGCAGGAAAAGATGTGGCGATGCAGATTGCAGCTATGAATCCTGTAGCACTCGACAAAGATGGCGTCGACTCAACTATCATCGAACGAGAACTTGAGATCGGACGTGATCAGGCAAGACAAGAAGGTAAACCTGAAAACATCATCGACAAAATTGCCGAAGGAAAACTAAATAAGTTCTTCAAGGACAACACACTTTTGCAACAAGCCTTTGTAAAAGACAACTCACTTACAGTTGCTAAATACCTCGATTCAGTTAAATCGGGGCTAACTGTAAGCCAGTTTAAGAGAATTTCCATCGGTTGATAAATAATTATCTTCATGAAAGCCCTGTTGATAAATCCTCAGCAGGGCTTTTTTATTTTTGTAAGCTATAAAACCGACAATATATTTTTAAATTAAGGGTTAAATGTTTTATTAATCCCGATTAACTTATCAATTTCGCGATTTCAAATTCTAAAAAAGTAAGAGTGATAAAGGATTTATTTGATATGAGCAAAAGGATTAAAATAGCCATACTTAGTCTATTGGTGATATCCATTACCTTAGTTATTGTAGCCTTTGCCTCAAAAAAGTGGTTGGACCTGTCCCAAATACAGGTTTCCGAAGAGTTATCGTTTAAAGTAGAAGTTATTGCCGACGGATTACAGTCTCCATGGAGCTTTGTATTTCTGAAAAACGGAGACATATTATTCACTGAAAAAAAAGGAGAATTAAGAATTATCCGAAATGGGAAAGTAATGGAAGAACCTGTTCGCGGTCTTCCGGAAATTTATGTGAGAGGTCAGGGTGGACTGTTGGACCTGGAGCTTCATCCAGATTATGAAAAAAATGACTGGATATACATCTCCTATTCTTCTTCTAACGATGGTCATGAAGGAGGTAATACTACCTTATTACGGGCAAGGCTGGAGAACCACGAATTGGTTGATAAAAAGATTATTTTAAAAGCCATTCCCAATACAACCAAAGGTCAGCATTTTGGCGGGCGAATAGAATTTGATCGGGAAGGTTTTTTGTATTTTTCAATTGGGGAAAGAGGCGAGCAGGAGCTGGCGCAGAAGCTCAATACCTACAATGGGAAGATATTTCGCCTGCATGATGATGGCTCTATACCTGATGATAATCCCTTTGTTAGTAGAAAAAACGCCTTGCCGTCCATTTATTCATATGGACAGCGAAATCCCCAGGGATTGGCAATCCATCCCGTAACCGGAGAGCTTTGGGAAACGGAACATGGTCCAAGAGGGGGTGATGAAATTAATATCATTCACAAAGGAAAGAACTACGGCTGGCCGGAAATAACCTATGGGATTAACTACAATGGTACGATCATTACTGAGGATACGGTAAAGGCTGGTATGGAGCAACCAATCCTGTTTTGGCGACCATCGATTGCTCCATGTGGGATGGATTTTGTCACAAGTGATAAATATCCTGGCTGGAAAAACAATTTGCTGGTAGGCTCACTCAAATTTCAGTATGTCAATCGATGTGTCTTAGATGGTGAAAAGGTCGTTCATCAGGAAAAACTGCTGGAGGGAATTGGAAGGATTAGGACCATTAGGCAAGGACCGGATGGATTTATTTATGTTTCGGTCGAGGGTAATGGTAAAATTGTGAAGCTGGTTCCTGTAGATGCATGACCAGCTATTCTTCAACTTTCGTTGAATCTGATAATTTTTCCAGATATTTAATAATGGTTTGTTTTACAACAGGGTAGAGGACAGGCATTTGTTCTTTGTTTTTCTCATAAAACTCCATGGCAGCATTCATTTTTTCAGAGTCATAATACCGGTGAAATTCATCTTTAAAGTCATCAATTGGGAAATCACCAAAATCAATATTTTCTTTTAAAAAATTGAAAGCCATTTCAGCCGAATCTATTTCATGTGATTTTGTCTTTTCCATGAACTCTTCTACTTGTTTGTATTCGATTTTATCAACAAACTCAACCACTTCCCTGGTGTCTAACTTCTTTTTCACCAATATTTCTCTGACTTTCTCTGGTTGATCCAGCACATCTATACCCATTGATTTACCCTTTTTTATAATTTTCTGCGGAAGCGGTTTTGAGGTATCATCCGTGATCAATGCATGACTCAATCTTTCAGGTAAAATGTTAAAATAGTAGTAAAAAGCTCCGCCGATTACAAGGATCAGAATGATTAACGTGAAGAAAGTAGCTCTCATAAGGTAGAATTAAGACGATTAACTCTATGAATAATTATATAAAACAAGGGTATTTTTATATATCTGAATTGAATATTCATCCGGTCAAAGAATAAATTTAACGTGAAACTTATAACGTTGGTCTAAATATTTCATTTCATTTCAATATTTAGCTGATATTGCTTCTTTATTTTAAGTCATATGTGAATGACATTTGGCTTTGAAACAACGATTTGGTTTTTGAATTTTTAGAATATTAAGATATTAATTTTTGTAATGTGAAGAATCATTGAGGGTGTTACAAAAACGGATCGATTTTTTAAACTAAATGTAAACAGGAATAAATTTGTGTTAAAAAGGGCTGCTTCGTGCAGCTTTTTTTATTTTTTAGCCAGTTTACTTTTCCCTTGTTAGGACTAACTCACCTTTCAGTTTTTCAATGAGTTCTTTGAAGATTTGGTTCCCATTTACTATTGGTCCTAATTGATTATGCTATTTTTATCTGATAATTGTCTGTTTCATTTGATAAAGATCGAAACCTTTTGCCCAAAAATTCTTTTCAACTTTTTCCAATTCGAAGCCCGATTTCTCATAAAACCGATAGGCCATTTGTGATGTCCTGACAACAATCAATTTGATGCCGGGATTGTTTTTGATATGTTTCATTTTGTATTTGATAAGCTCTTTGCCAATCCCTTTTCCATGGTAATCCGGATGAATAATATCCCACGAAAGCCTGGCTATTGCCGAGTCATAAAAATAATTGATGCCACCTCCACCGATGATGTCTCCGTCACTATCTACAACAAAATAATCCTCAATTTCCTCGCCCAGATAATTTTCAAAATCCTTTATTTCATTTGGAGCAAAGTTTTTAGGAACATTTAACTTTAAAATCCGGACGAGCTTTTCTTTATCAGTTGGTTTAAATCGACGGATCATTTTCGTAGCACTTTTCAAAAGAAATTGTCCTCTATATTATAACTCGTATCTATGAAAGGCAAGTTTAAAATTTACAAAATTGTTCTAACAAATAATATTTCGCCAAACTTTTGGAATTTGGTGTCGGAACATAATTTGCCAAAGATATCATTTGTGGTGAGGGGTCAGCTGACTTAATGTCAATACATATTCTTCCATGATCTTTCCAGTTTCGTCGATTAACCTAAATGTTACCTTCGGTTCACTTTCACCTTGTTCAAAAGTAAATTCACCAAAGGCTTTTAATCCATATCCTTCATATCCAAACAATTGATTTGTCGTGTCTGATGCCATGGCCGGTGGTCCGGGCACGCCACCGAGTGAAGCAGCTTCAAATTCAAATAACCGATAGCCGGAAGGTCTGAGAATCGTAAAACCTCGTGCACCATGCCTGTCCCCGCTTATTAATAACACACCCTTGATATTTTCCGTTTCTATCAATTCGTAAATTTCTTCACGTGCCAGTGTATCCCAGGTTCCCCACGAATCTTTGCCATTTGAGATGTCATCGCTCCACATCGTTCCACTGGAAATAATCTTAAATGTTGCAGTAGAATTTTTCAACACGTCTTTTAACCAATTTTGCTGTTCTGCACCCAGATATGAACCGTATTCCCCTCGTCTTTCAATCTCACGATATGACCGCGTGTCAAGCATTATTAGCTCTACCTGACCTATTTGGGTATGGAAGTAAATTCCTTCTACATCGTGTGGGGGATTGTTCCAGTTTTGACGCCACAAGGTTCGAAGTTTTTTCCTGTCTTTCTTAGTAAATCCTTCAGGAACACCACTAAGATCGTTGTTAAAATAATCATGGTCATCCCAACTGGCATAAATAGGGACATTTGCCGCCAGTTTTTTCCATGCCAGGGACAAATCACGAAGTAAATAATCAGACCTGTGCATGCCTGTATTGGCATCTCTGTCATCAACGGCATTATCGCCTAACAGCATCATGGCATTTGGCTCTCTTTTTACTATCGTATTGATAAGGTTGGGATTATGAAAGCCAATTTTATGAAAGCCTGATCCAAAGATGAGTCTTACTTGTTGATTTTCATTATTTTCCGATGTTGTTCTAAATGTTCCCTCAGCCAAAGCGGTTTCCTGAGAAGTCACGACATATTTATATTGGATTGATGGAGACAAACCATCTATCACTATTCTCTGATCCTGACCTGCAGTCAAAGGTTGTAATGTGTAATGTTTCTCCTCATTACCATTGACAGCTTTAACATCTATGTGTATCGGCCATTCATTTGACGGTCTAAACCAAATGCTGATTGCGTTCTCCTTAATATCACCCAACATCGGGCCTCCCATTAAATGAATATCATTTTTTAACGCAGCCTCAACGATCCGGGCATTCGTGAAATCCACCTTCTTCCTCTCAAAAACTGCTCTGGCATCAAGATAAAACTGCCTGTTGTTTGAAGGAGGAGTCACATAGCTATTAAGTAGCATGGTGTCTATTTCCAGGCTTCCGGCGTGTGCCTCATTTAGGGATATAATATGACGGGGAGACACCATGTCTCTGGTTTGGGAAAAACCATTATTGTTGGAAAGTGTAAACACAATAATTATAAACAGATATTGCAGCTCTTTAAAACTCATTATTGGTGATTTTCTGATTATTAAGATTTGAACTCTCCCTCTTATTCTCTCTTAAAGTGGTACAACGACCCTTATAAAAAAAGTACCTGAATCTGTAAAGAGCAAGCAAAATAGTAATATTCGCGTTGTTGGAAGTTTGAACAATGCCTCGATTTAGCAATCCATCGGCTAAGTTTGATACCCCGCCAAAGGGATCTACTGGGGATTATCAGCATCCACCAACGAAGAGCAAACTTTACACCTGATTTAACAGGTCGACATGGGCAGGCGACCTGTCGTGACTTTTATAACTCGAAAAAGTCGGAAATCCGACATGATTTTTTCAAATCGAGGAAAGTAGTTTTTTACTCTCTTTTTATCGTGAAAGTTGCTGTTAGTCCTACACTAAAATTTCTGGAAAGCCTGTCAACTCCGAAAATGGCTCTTGAATGTTCGCCTTTCTCTCCCAAAATTTTCACGAATAAATCGGACGCTCCATTGACGACTTTTGGTGAATCATCCCAATTTTCACCTGATTGGAAGTAGGCGTCAATGTGATTTAATCCTACAATTTTTTCAAACCCTATTTTCTTATCCACTTGTGCCAAAACATTCAAAGCACATAGCTCCATAGCTTTATATCCATCATCTGTTGAAAGTTCATTTCCCAGTCTCCCCTGATATTTAAATTCTTCATTCAGAATTGGAAATTGAATGGCAATATAGGCAACGTTTCCCCGAATGTTGACCGATACATAGCTTCCACCTGGTGTGGATACGTGTGGTAGTTTATATCCGAGCTTGTCTAAATTCTCTTTAGCTGTCATTGACTTTTTTAATGACCACAACGTATGGATGGGAACTATGGCTACTTATAAGTTTAAGAAATTACTGAGTTTATTGTTAATCTGCTTCAGATGCTTGGATTGAAGAGCATCTGAGGAGGAGTAATCCTGCCTTTATTACAAACCGGACAACTGTCCAACATAGTCTGTTTCAGCAAACATCCCTTTTTTGAGCTGCGACCACTAACAACCTCTCAAATGAACAAGTAAATTACTAACTAAATCCTTTGCTTTTTCCATATAAAACCCGGATTCGTGTAACACTATTTTTTTATCCTCCGGTGGGGGCAGACCAGGTCGATCGGCCGTCCGAAATCTTAGTTGTCAGATGCCGTTTTTTTATTTACATAATAAACCGACTTTTATTTGGAATGTTCGTTCAGTTATTTGTAGGTTTGTATAACAGAACATTCATTCCAATATTATTAACAACTAAAAAAGAAAAAATGAGAACATTAAATGGAAAAGTTGCCGTCATAACCGGAGGAAACAGCGGCATCGGCTATGCTACGGCTAAAAAGTTAAAAGAGGAAGGGGCGACCGTCATCATTACCGGTCGCTCAGACAAAAAAGTAAAAACAGCGGCAAATGAGCTTGGTGTCCAGGGGATCATTGCGGATGTATCAGATTTATCTGCCATTGATTCAGCCGTGAGTCAGATTAAAAAGGAGTTTGAGAGTATTGATATTTTGTTTGTCAATGCAGGGGTTTTTGTTCCTATGCCGGTTGGACAGAATACAGAAGAGGGGGTTGATACGTTAATCAACATTAATTTTAAAGGAGCAGTTTTTACTATTGAGAAATTTCTTCCCATTTTGAATGACGGAGGTAGCATTATCAATTTATCATCCATTAATGCTTATACCGGAATGCCAAATACAGCTGTTTATGGCGCTACAAAAGCAGCTTTAAACTCGTATACCCGGGCAGCTGCTACAGAATTGGCTGCCAGAAAAATCAGGGTCAATGCGCTGAACCCCGGACCCATCGCCACACCGATTTTTAGTAAAACAGGTATGTCGGATGAGCAGTTAAAAGGAATGGGGGATATGATGCAAAATCGAATCCCGCTGAAAAGGTACGGACGACCAGAGGAAATTGCGGAAATGGTAGCTTTTCTTGCCTCTGATAAGGCTTCTTTTATTACAGGGGCTGAATATAATGTGGATGGAGGACTTAATGTTAACCCAATATTTGCCGCATAGTTTTTTTGCTTGTTTTTGGAATGATAATTCCAAAAAGTTAATTTTGTGGAAGCGTATCCATACGTTTCCACATTTTATATTATGCCAAGAGTAAAACTATTTGATGAAAATGAAGTCCTGACCAAAGCAATGAATTTGTTTTGGAAGCAGGGGTACGCTGCAACTTCCGTACAGGATTTGGTCGCTCATCTGAGAATAAACAGGGCAAGCCTGTATGATACGTTTGGCGATAAAGAGGAGCTTTTTAAAAAGTCTTTTGAGCTTTACCGTAAAAACAGTATGGATAGAATTCGTCAGCTATTTGATGACCAGCCAAATGTGAAAGAAGGCTTTTCCGAACTTTTTAATCATGCCATAAAAGAAGCTGTATCGGATAAAGATAGAAAAGGTTGTTTTGCTGTGAACAACACCACAGAACTTATCCCTAACAATGAAAGCTTTCAAGAAATTCTATCCAGCAACAAACAGGATTTTGAAAACCTGTTTTACGAATACCTTAAAAAGGGTCAGGATAGCGGTCAATTAAAAGAAATTAAAGATTTATGGTCATTAGCCTCTTTTTTGTTTATAACATACAATGGTATTTTGGTCATTTCTAAAATCGAACCCAATAAAAAGGAATTAACAAATTCAGTGAGTATTGCGTTGTCCTTGTTGGTTTAATCAAATGTGTGCGAACGGTCTTTGTAAAAAAGTACCTAAAGCTGTAAAGAGCAAGTAAAATAGTAATGTTTGAATTACCGAAAACTTGGATAAGCTCCCGACCTAACAAGCCGAAGATCGATGTGAACCTGGTTTTGATCATCCTCCAAAAGTTGGGTATTTGCCCAAATGGAGAATGAATTCATTGATGCCATTTAAACATACACAAGTTTATAAACCTCATACTCGGAACTATAATTAGTATGAGCTTAACCGAATTATTTCAGGAGGTTGCTCTTTTATCCTTCGAGTTTCTTTGACTTAAAGCCAGGGGGAGGATTGACTTTGGTAAGAGGCTCGTTCTGTTAGTTGTTGTTGGAAGGGCCTTTTATTCTTTTGTACGTTCGTTGTCTATTTCTTTTCCTATAGCTTCCGAATAATATTTTGCACCAAGTACATTTAAGTGATTTGCATCTGACATAAGACTTGGGTCTATTTTATCATCTAAAAAATTAATATGGTATCTGTGGTTTAATTTAATGAGTGTTTCTGAAAAGAAATTATAATATTCAGTATTAATTTGTTCTTTGTATTTGTCATGGTAGGGGGTTGATACAAGTATTAAATCTATATTGTTGGAGGTGCATAGACTGTCAATTTTGTAAAGATAGGTTTTTTGAGAACTGCTAAATTTCTCTTCGTCTTGTTTAATCGAAAAATGTATATTGAAAGTTTTGTTGATTATTTCTGTGGTGGGGTTTGAATTATTTGACTCATAAAACCCTCCCCATTCTGGAGCGGAATAGATACTTGAAATAAAATTCGAATTGAGTAACTGGTTAAAGTGACTAATAAAATTAGAATCGTCAAATAGTCGAATGAAGTATATATATTTTTCAAGACTATTCTCTCCTTCAGGGAAATCTATATTAAATAGCCTATTGTAAACGGGAGCGAAATTATGGATTGATACTCCCAGAATCACCTTATTTATTTTATGATTTTTATTTTCTAATAAAGTAAGTAATCTATTGTATGTAAAATAATAGTGTTCACCAGAACTTGCTATATTTATAGTCTTTTCAGCTATTAATTCTCCATGAAGGCGTTGTATTTGAGAGTCCCCCATTAGCAAGCATTGATATTCGGATAACTCACTTAGTTTTGAATCAATCTTAATCTTTGAAAAATGATAGAATAATAAAGTTGCTATAAAAAATAGCAATGCTGGCGTACTGAATAATATTATTCTTATTCCAAATTTTTTCATAACCTTACTTAAAACTGAAAGTAAACAAATTCTTGTTCTTTGCCGATAAATAGAAATATTGCAATGATAATGGCATAATACATTGCATATCTTATTGGGCGTTTCCAATTAAAACCCAAATACTGTATTGCAAACTGTTGTTCCCTTCCATACCATTCAATTAACACGAAAATTCCTGTTAAAATTAATATCATTAAAGCTCTCCTTATTCCTGGGAATTTCGGGATTTCAAAAAATGAAGTTGATAAAATTCCTGAGATATAGTTGAAAGCATGACCCAAATTTTCTGCTCTAAAAAATATCCAGGCAAAAACAGTCAGTCCAAACGTTAACAACATAAACGAAAGTTCTTGTATGCTAGGCAAAATTTTCTCTTGAGCTACTGTTTTTAGATTATTACGATTGCTGTTGGTTAATAATAGTGGTAAGAAGTAAATGGCATTTAATGCTCCCCACACTATAAATGTCCAGTTTGCACCGTGCCAGAAACCACTTACAATAAAAATGATAAAAGTATTTCTGACTTTCATCCATGTACCTCCACGGCTTCCACCTAGTGGAATATAAACGTAATCTCTGAACCAAGTGGAAAGTGAAATATGCCAACGTCTCCAAAACTCTGCAATATCCCTCGAGAAATAGGGGAAGTTGAAATTTTGCATTAAGTCAAAACCAAAAAGTCGGGAAGTTCCAATAGCAATATCCGAATAACCGGAAAAGTCACCATAAATTTGAAATGTGAAAAATATGGCACCTAGAACCAACGTACTCCCTGAGTAGTCTGCCGAATTATTGAAAATCAGATTTGCGTATTCTGCACAGTTATCTGCGATAACGATTTTTTTGAATAAACCCCAAAGTATTTGACGCATTCCATCAACTGCTTTTAAATAATCAAAAGTTCGTTTCTTGCAAAATTGAGGGAGTAAATTAGTAGCTCTTTCAATAGGCCCCGCTACTAATTGTGGAAAGAAACTAACGAATGCTGAAAATGCTATAAAGTCTTTTGTTGGTTCTAGTTTTCGTTTGTAAACATCAATAGTGTAACTCAATGTTTGGAAAGTGTAAAAACTAATTCCAACAGGTAATATAATATTTAGCGAATTGGCTTTTATTTCAGTTCCAAAAAATGAAAAAGTACTTACAAAGTTATCCAAGAAGAAGTTGAAGTATTTGAAGAACCCTAGAAATCCAAGATTGACAATAATACTTATCCATAGTAAAACTCTTCTTTTTGATTGATTGTGCTCAGTCTTCAATTGCAACCCAACTAAATAGTCAACAATTGTGCTGAATAAAATCAACGATAAAAATCTCCAGTCCCACCAACCATAAAACAAATAACTTGCTGCAACTATCAGAAAGTTTTGGAGCTTCAGATTTTTATTTGTCCCAAACCAATAGAGTAAAAAGACAATCGGCAGGAAAATCGCAAAGTCAATTGAGTTAAAAAGCATTCTTATTGTCTATCAGTAAAGTATATTTTTATCAATGTGATTTCTTTTAGCATTCTGACTAATATCAAATTATATTATTGATTATCAGCATTTTGCAAATATCATTTTTAATATAAAATATTCAAATTCAGGTTGTTAATTTGACACCAGCTTCTGAAATCAATTTGAAAATTTGAATTTGATATTTTCCATATCTTCAATTTGAATTCCGAATCTCCCCAAAAAGATACAGCAGTCCTTGTTAGAAATGTCTATGAAGCTGTTAAGGGCAAATAAATAAGTAATATTTGCATTTCCGAAAGCCTGGACAAACTCATGAACAACTGTCCGCCGTTAGGAGGAAGCGACCTGGTGATAAATTTAGATTTGTCTTTGGTCATCTTAACTACATGATGCAGCATTTTTATCTACTGTCAAAGTAGTTTTCCAATCAGAAGAAATAGAATAAAATAGCACCAGATTTTTCAGATCAGTAGAATTCAATGATTACCTTCTTATGCATAGAAACTATTACTTCCATGTCTTTAATAGTATTCAGATTTAGCGTTTTTAGGCGCTTACGATCGTTTACTTGCTGGTTAAATTGCCTATGTAAACCATCACTTTTTATTAATTTGCAAATATATTAACTTGTATGGGCTAGTCTGAATATTTCAGGTGGAAATTCGTTTAAACCCTGAAATTCTTCGATCAAATTTAGGGGTTGTTATTTATAGTGACCATGATTAATTCAAAAACCTCGATTGTATCTACACCATTATTTTATTTTTTATCAACTGAACTTCTTATCGATAAATAACATGTTATATATGCGATAATACTACGCAAATATTTAAAAAGTATCCGAGGGCTTTTCGGTAAAAAAACACCATGCAGAAAGTGCCCGGATACTTTGAGGGAAGTGATTTATTAGGAAAGCACTAAATGGCAATGAATCAAATGACAAATAAATTTCAAAAACGAATACCAAAGATCTAAACATATGAAAATCAGGATATTGGATCTTAGGTTTTATTTGATATTTGCATTTTGAATTTTGAGTGTTATTAAAGTATCACACTTAATCTTTTAGAATTGTTCCCTTTAATGAACGTGATTATCCGTCGTATAAAAATAAAAAAGGAGCTCTTTCGAAAGGCCTAACTGTAAAGTGTGTTAGGGGAAAAATTAGCAAGTGAAACCTAATTCGGTCAGACACCGGGAGGTTCACGCCAGATTTGGAGGGGTTTATTTTTGGCTTTTCAGGATTTCTTTAACCATTTTCCTATAACTTTTCCCGATATTTAGTTTAACATCATCGACTAAAAGCTCATCATAAGACACTTCTTTTATTCTTTCTGTATTGACAATAAATGAACGGTGAATTCTTAAAAAAATATCGGGTAATCTGGAGTCTAAATTGCTGATTTTCTCTTTGCTCGCTATTTGATCTTTTACAGTGTTAACCTTAATAGAATCGGATAGGCTTTCGATGTAAATAATTTCGTCATAAGGTATTTTTGTCAGTTTCCTATTGGATACGATTTCTAGAAACGATTTTTTCATTTTTTCTTTGTCGTCCAATAGTTGTTGAATTACTTTTCTATTCTCTGTTATTTGATTCATCATGAATAAAAATGATCCTATAAATACAATCAAATACAGTAATACTGCCAATAGGAGAATCTCAGTAGCATTAGGGTTTAGCTTATCAAATCTAAGCTTTACCATGTAGACGAATGAAAAAAGTAAAACCATCATTTCAAGATATAATGAAATAACGGCTGTACAGAATGTATAAAAGGCAAACCTTGCATACCTCTTATTGAGATAGTATTTAGGCACAAGTACATAGTTGAAAAAATAGGAAGTACCTAAAACGATGGGAAGGAGCATGCTGACGAAGAAAAATGCCGCACTTTTGTTTCCCCAGGAAAATCCAAACACCAGTGTTAAAACAAGTATGACAAATATCCAATAGGCGATGTGATAGTATGGGTTTGCTGTTATTTTATTCATTCAGTTCGATTTCTCTGGCTAATTTCGAAAAAGATATCAAAATTTAAAGTCAGCGTATGCAAACAACCCTTTTAGAGCTGGATTCGACCTTGATGAGTTTTATGGTCTCCCATAGTTTTACAGCAGTATTAATCACTTAAAAAAAACAATTATGATGAAGCTCTTTATTACAGGAGGCCCAGGATTTATGAGTATCCTAACACTGCTATTAGTTATTGCAACAGCATGGATTATCTATCATTTTGTTGTTGGATATAATTCGAAACAACCAAACCAGGAAAAAATATTGCGCAAACTGGGGTATGGTAAATCAATAGGTTTATTTGCCCTGGTAACCGGATTTCTCGGTCAGATGATCGGTTTGATCAACGCATTTTCAGTAATAAGTGACCATCCCGATATTAAAACAGAGTATATTTTTGATGGAATTTATTCAACGATGATTTGCCCGATTTATGGAATGCTTATTTTTCTATTCTCTTTATTGCTTTGGTTTGTTGCAAGTTTTATGATTGAAAAAAGGGCTAAAAACCTAAGTCAATTAGCATGAGTGTTATCATACCAAAAAACATTTGATTCCGGATTTTCTGGTGCGCTTTTTTATAAAGCGTACCATTTAACTAAAGATGTACAAAAGGGAGGCATTTTAAATGCAAAATTAAATCCACACGCATTCAAAAATGCGCGATTGTGATTTTACCTACTCTGCCAATGTTTCCTGCACGATTGTTTCCTGGCCGGATTGGGTTTTGGAATGATTTAGATGCCGGTTTAAAACAATTCCGCTAAGATATCCGCCCAGGATTGCTGTTGGTATCGCCATCATCAGCCACATGATTCCATGGGTCCATAGTTCCTGCCATAGACCGACCTCTGCTCCGGTATAATCGATACCGGTGGACAAACTAAATGCAATGGCAACCAGGTGTCCACCTATGGAACCTATGAAATAACTAAATAAACCAAGGATTTTGCTCCCAAACCCCAGGCCTTTGGTTCCCTTGACCAGCCACAAACTGCATCCTAATGCCGTAAATCCAAAAAGACTGTCGAAGGGTGGGCCTCCCAGATACCAGCCGATCCAGAAAAACGACAAAAATAAGAGTGCAACCCGTAATATTTCAATTTTTTGAAATGGTAAAAAGGTATGTAAATACCGATATTGAAAAAAACCGACAATGCATCCTACAACTAAAAGGGCAATGGTATGCGAAATGATTTGCGATGTATTCATATCAAAGGTGTGTCCTCCTGTAAAACCGTGGCCAATCAATCCATAGAGGCAATAGCTTAGGCTAAATGCAGAAAAGTTACTAAAACCAAGGGTGCTTTTCCTTCAGATATGGCCCTGATGAAGTTAGTTTACCTGGCTACAAAAAACATTGAAAAGAAATGGAACCAGCCACTTCATAACTGGTCGACAACAGTTCAACAACTCAGCATTAAATTTGAAGGCAGATTAAAACTGGATATATGATCAATATCCAACAGCAAAGATCGGTCAATTGTCAGAACCCGTCAAGGGTATATAAACGGCTTCGTGCCTTCGCCGCCCTTGACTGAACCTGCCAATAGACCAAAACAGCCATTGAAAATTGATCGAAAAGAAAAAATCAATAAATTTGAAAACTTACCAAAAACCAGACAGAGTTTAGTTTACACTTCCATGTTAGAAAGTAAATATGTCTTCATCCATTCCCTCTGGTCTGTCCTGGTATCCTACTAATGTCTATTAAGTCGTCTGACAACTTGGAGTTGTCTAACGGCTACTCCTTGCTTGGGAACTTTTTCCCCAATAGGGATGCCTTTAGTATCAATCATACCATTTGCCATAATGTGCACTAAGATGAGGCATTACAAATGCCGAAATAAATCCGCACACATTATTAAATGCGCGCGAGTTGCGGTTACATTTCCGATTGCGGGCACGAACCGGGAGGTTCGCGCCAGTTAACCTAGGTAAATTGCCAACTGCCTGTTTGCCAACTGCCAACTTTCAAATAGCCCCCGCCTCTTAATGATGACAACTACATCTGATCCCCGTAAAACTACGCGACTCAGCGTGCCACTCAAAATTGTCGTTGTAGCCTTCCTGCTCCCAGAAGAATTTGCCACGAGGCTGGTCGTAATTACCGGTCTCATTCATTGTGGCGGTCTCATACATTCGTCCGTTTACGATTGTGTAGGTCACAGAATTCATGTTTTGAATATCTTCTAACGGATCTTCCTCCAGAATAATGATATCCGCCAGCTTACCGGTTTCGATCGAACCCAGGTGGTTGCCCATACCAATGTATTCGGCTCCGTGAAGGGTGGCGGCCCTCAGCACCTGCATATTCGTCATGCCTCCCTGCGAAAGGTTCCACATTTCCCAGAGCACTCCTAATCCCTGTAACTGACCGTGTCCGCCGACACAAACTTTCACACCGGAATCAACCAGCTTTTTACATGACTGCGAGGTGAGGATATGCCCGTTTTCATATTCTTCCATCGGTGCCATGGTACGGTGCCTCGACCGGCTGTCGATGATTGACCTCGGTGTATATTTCAACAATTTTTCTTCTTCCCATACTTGCGTGTTTTGATACCAGTAATATTCACCATTCAGGCCTCCGTAATTGACGATAAGGGTAGGGGTGTTACTCGTTTTGCTGGCAGCCCAAAGTTGGATCACGTCATCATAGAGTGGAGCTACGGGCACATTGTGTTCAATGCTCGTATGTCCGTCAAGGATCATCGTCATGTTGTGAAAGAAGGTAGAGCCGCCTTCCGGATAGACCATTATTTCCAATTCCCTTGCCGCCTTGATCACTTGTTGACGCTGATCCCTTCTCGGCTGATTATAACTTTTTACACTGAATGCGCCATAAGCCTTGGTTCGTTCGATGGCAAATTTTGCATCGTCGTAGTTGTTGATGACTGCCTTGAAATCCCCGTCTGCCCCATAGAGAATGGTTCCGGTGGTAAAGATCCTCGGTCCGACCATGTTCCCGACTTTTACCATTTCCGATTGTGACAACGACATTTCGGAATTGGAAGATGGGTCATGTGTCGTCGTTATCCCATAAGCCAGATTGACGTAATACGGCCATTCTTTTTGAGGGCTCAATCCATACCTGAATGCCCTGAGGTGGGCATGTGTATCGATCAGCCCCGGCATGATCACCTTTCCGCTTACATCATAAACTTGAGCATTGTTAGGAACATCAATCTCACCTGTTGCTCCAACGGCAACAATCTTATTTTCCTCAATTAATACAGTTCCGTTTTCAATAACTTCATCACCATTCATCGTAATGATCTTTGCTCCGGTGAAAGCGAGCTTGCCTTCCGGTACATCTGTCTCCAGTGTCAGATCTATGTCCACAATCTCTTTCTTGATCTCGCCGATGCTGTCGGGTGAGCCTTCCAGAAAAGTAAAGCAATTCTTTAATTCAGTGGAATAGTACTTAGGACCCAATGTCCAATGAAGCTTTTTACTATCTGAAGACCATTGAAGGTTGGTTCCTGCTTCTTTGGAAACCTTGGCAATGGGCATGGTCTTCAAATCACCGCTCAACTCAAAAGTAGTTCCATTGTCGGCAAAAGGAATGACATAGATATAGTACAATTCACCAAAGGCCAGCCATTTGTTGTCGGGACTCAAAGAAAATTGATTGGCATATTTGGAATGAAAATGGACTTTCTTGTCGTTTCCATTAAGGTTTACGCTGCTATACGTTTTGTCAAGGCTACCGAAAAGGAATCCACCGGTTTGATAGTAGATGCGGTCGCCTTTTTGATTGAAAGTTGGGTACTGACCTCCATCTGAGACAAATTTCGGGTCGCCACCTTCAGCGCTCATCCAATAGATGCCGGGATCGACTGTATAAGCATATCCCATGGCGCTGTTTCCATCTTCTTTGCTATACACTATTTTAGAACCGTCGGGAGAATAGGAAGGGGTACGGTACATCCCTTTTTCGCCTGAAAGCCTGGTAGGAGTACCGCCTGTTGCAGGGATTTTCCAGATAGCACCTTTTTCTTCATCATTCCAGGTGACGTAAATGATCGATTTTCCATCAGGAGAAAAAGAGGGTTCGAATTCAAAGTCTGTTCCGCTTGTCAGTCTTTTTGGTTTTCCGTTGGGGATTTTCATGGTGTACAAATATCCGGCGGCATTGAATACCAAAGTCTTTCCATCCGGGGATGTCTGGGCATTTCGGATCACATGCGCTTTGAAGGATTCCGGGGATGGGTCCTGGGCAAAGATCGGTGCATCTGTGATCTGGTGGGTAGCTTTGGCATTGAAAGGAATAACCTCATCATCGCCAGTTTCCGTATTGACTTTTTTGATCTTCCCTTCGGCCCAGATGACGACATGTTTATTATCCGGCAACCAATTGTAATTGGGGTAAACCCCGAAGATTGCCCAAACCTCTTGCTGGTCCTTGGAGAGCTTGTCATACACAGGAGTTTGGATTCCGGTTGTCAAATCGTGAATGTAGAGCACACTCTTCGTACGTACACGACGAATGAATGCCAGCTTAGTGCCATCCGGTGATATTTGAGGCCTTACTGCTCCACCGGGCCCCTGGATCACATTTTCCACTTTTCCCTTTTCACGATCATACCTTCTTATGACATATATCTGGCTGTTGGGGTCTTTGTTGTACTGAAACATGCCTCCCGGCGCCATGTCCTCACTGAAATAAACATATCGGCCATCTGGGCTTATCCATGGCTCCCCGGCATCCTGCTGGTCATTTTTTCTTTTTGTCAATTGTACGCCTGAGCCACCTGCCTGATGGTACATCCACATTTCACCTGCTCCAAGCGATCGCTCCGAAGTGAAATGTTTCCTTGCTACCAGGTATTGTCCGTCTGGTGTCCAAACGGCATTGTTGAGCAGGCGAAAGTCTTCTTTGGTAACCTGACGGGCGTTGCTACCATCCGCATTCATGATCCAGATATTGTCGCCTCCTCCGGCATCGCTCGTAAATGAAATCTGTTTGCCGTCAGGGCTAAACCTGGGTTGCACTTCATAGGCATGTCCTTCACGAATGATTTTCGCTTCTCCTCCTGTGATGGGAATGGTATAAATATCACCCAGCAGGTCTAACACAATCGTTTTTCCATCCGGACTGACGTCCAGGTTCATCCAGGTTCCTTCGTCTGTTTCAATGGTGATTTCCTTGAAAGGTTGCACCGGTGAGTTGATGTCCCATTTCTCTTCTTTGGGTTTTTCCTGGGCAAAAATTGTGAATGAAATAAGATAGACGAAGATGGGTGCAATGGTTTTGATTGAAAGTGCGCTCATAAAATAGATATTTGTAATTGAATAACTGGAAGAAGAGCAGTTGATATTACTTTGCTTGAAACAGACCGTCGTCGTTTAGTGAGATCATTTCATGCCCTCTTTGTGACAAAGCTAAAAATCAATTGCAAAATACCTTCTTTTTGATCGGAATATTGCCTGTAATAAGAACTCACCTTGGTATTTGATTACGTTGGACTCAAGCATTAGCTGTTTGAATTAACTTAACATTGTAGGACGAATTATTTGTTAACTATTTTAATTGTTTTTGACCATTTTGTTAAATGAACAGTAAGGTGACATGTTTATTAGCTAAATATTAAGTTTTACACAATCGCAATTCTTCCGGTTACTTTTAATAGTGAAAAATATTAATAGATAAATCCAATTTATTGTTCGATTCGGAGATCATTTTTTGGAGCAAACTATTTTTTTAAACCTGGCGCCACCGGCTGATGAACACATTATTAAAGAAAATTTACGGTGTAAATGATAAGGAGGTCTTGCCGCTATCCCTGCTGATTGCGTTGGGCTTTTTTATGGGGATTTTTTCAGCGACCTATTCCGTAGCCGGAACAACGCTTTTTCTGAATTATTTTAATGAGAAATCAGACCTGCCCGGCGCTTTTATCATTTCAGGTATCATTGGCCTGATCAGCGCCTATGCATACAGCTTCCTTCAAAAAAGGATCAGGTTTGAAAAATTAATCATATCCTTTTCTGTTTCAATTTTTCTACTGGTAACGTTACTCATTACTGGATTTTATTTTTACCCAAATACCCGGGATGTGGTCTTTCTTTGCTTTGTTTTAATCACGCCTTTTGTCACACATCTATCATTAATTTTCTGGGGGATTTTTGGGCGGATCTTCGACGTTGGACAGTCTAAAAAAATCATTGGAAACGTAGATTCAGGTCAGCTTTTGGCATCGATTATTGCCTTATTTTCCATTCCGGTTCTATTAACCATACTTGCGGACGTAAAAAGTCTGATCATCATCAGCCTGGTCAGCGCTTTGGTATTTTTCTTTATCATTCTTTTTATTACTGGAAAGAAGCTTTTGATTCAGTCCGCAACAGCATCTCTACAGGCAACGATAGATAAAACCCGATCGATCCAGCGAATATTTAAGAACCCATATATTCTCATCATGGGCATTTTTGTGATGGTTTCCATGGTTGCCGTAAAATTTGTAGACTATTCATTCTTAAACGTTGCAAGCGCTCAATTCGATGATGAAAAAAATATGGCCTTTTTTCTTTCCATTTTTGAAGGCGCTATTGTAGTTCTGAGTTTTATTTTTCAGACTTTCTTTACGGATAAAGTAATAGAGAATTACGGGTTGAAGGTTTCATTGCTCGTTACCCCGGTTATTCTATTTATCTTCATCACCCTTTCGTCTTTGATTGGCCTGACATTGATTGATAACTTCAGCTCTCAGTCGCCTACATTCCTCATCTTCTTTATTTTTATTGCGCTCAGCAGAATGTTCTCGCTTGCCTTAAAAGATGCCCTGGACGGACCGGCGTTCAAGCTTTATTTTATGCCGCTTGAAAAAAGTATCAGGTTTGATGCGCAAACCAAGATCGACGGGATTGTTACGGTTTTCGCAGGGTCAGTTGCGGGGGTATTTCTGTTTTTGTTTGACAGGATCTCATGGATCAACTTCCTGCATATTACTTTCATTATCATTCCGTTTGTAGCAACCTGGTTTTATGTAGTGGTAAAGCTGTATGATAAATACCAGTTAACCCTGATTGCCACATTAGAAAATATTAAGAAAAAGGGGAGGAAGTTATTTACAAGGCTTTTTGATGCAACCAGTTCGGACGTAAAGTACCTGCATTTAAAAAAGGATGATGAGATCATCCGCGCGCTGGAGATTACGGAAAAGGTTAATCCACTTTTTTATGAGAAACTGGTCATAAGATATCGAAACCACAAATCAGCCGTTGTCAGGGAATTTTTGAAAAAGAAGCTCTCTTTATTTGAGATCAATCACAATGAGATTCGAAAAATAAAATCCGGTGATCAGAAAAATAAGACAAGAAGCCTTGCATTGGAGGCCGTTGAAAATGCTGCGCACGTAGATCGCATTTTTCTATCCAAAGATCAATTGGTTAAGCTGTCACGGTCAGGAGTCATTTCGGAGCGGATCCTTGCTGCCAATACCTTGAAGCATCTTATTTCGGATGATAACATTTTTGTTCTGATTGAATTGCTCAGGGACAAGGATGTTGATGTTAAAAAGGTGGCACTCAAAACTGCCATAGAAGTAAACAGGGAGGAAACCTGGCATGTGTTGATTGAAATGTTAGGTAGCGAAAAAATGGCCAACCATGCCATGGCAGGAATTATCAATATTGGTGATAAGATCTTGCCGGTTCTTGAGAATCATTTTCACAAATCAGCCAGCAATCCAAACGTGCTTTCCAGAATAGTCAGGATCTACGGTGAATTAAAATCGCCCGATTCTTTTGAAAACTTGTTCAAGAAAATCGACTACCCCAATCATGTCGTAAAGAAGGAATCGATCAATGCACTAAGGAATTTTAATACAGGAGTGGAAGGATATAAGCGTACGCTCATTAATACCACACTTGAAAAAGAACTTGGAAAGACTTTCTGGAACCAGATGGCGCTGAGTGAGCTGGCGGATATTGAAAGTACCCAGGAACTCAAAAAGGCTCTTGAATCAGAGATTGATCAGAATTTCGAAGTTATTTTTGACTTGCTGGGAATATTATACGATCAAAAATCAGTCGTTCTTGTTAGGGAGAATTTTGAAAACGGAACGAATGAGAGTATCACTTTTGCACTGGAGCTCTTAAATATTTTCGTAGATGAAGAGCTTAAACCCATTTTGTTTCCCGTCATTGATGATCTTTCCCCGCAGGAAAAATTCCTGAAACTTTGCGAAGAATTTCCACGAGAGTCTTACGATGAATGCCAGATTTTACAGCAGTTAATATTCCGCGAAGGCGGTCAGATAAACAACTGGACAAAGGTATGTGCATTATTTGCTTATGGTAGTCTAAAGAAAGTAGAACCTGACAATACCATTAAGGCACAGCTTTTCCATGAAGACAAGCTTATTCGTCATGCCGCTCTTTGGGTAATGAAAATGAAGAACCCTGAGGCTTTCCAAAAAATTCTGATAAGACTAAAAAGAAGTAATAAAATCGCCTGGGCGAATCAATTAGAGTTAGAGTATCAATCCATTGATGATTCCCACAAAATGCCTTTGTTGATGCGTAAATCTCTGAAACTACGGTCATTTAATACGTTCAGAAAGGTTTCACCGGAAATCCTTTCTGAACTCGTTGTAAATGGAGATATCAATGCTGTTAATCCTGGAGAAAAATTGACCGGGCAAATGTTTTTTGATGACAAGATGCTAATCATTTTAGAAGGAGGAATCCAGGTACATATCAAGGATCATCCAATTCTTGTTTTAAAAGAAGGGGATATCTTCTCAAGTGTTCTGAATTCTTCGACCATTAACCTGACTGAAATAGTAAATGATACCCCTGGTGAGACGAGAATATTGATGGTCGATCACCAGGAGGTTTTTAAACTAGCTACAACTTATGATACATTGATGGACGCTTTTGCCCTTCACAGTGAAATAAACAGCAATTTTAAAATGGTGGGATCAGAAGCTTAAATAGGATGAAAATGGAAGCGAGAGACAAATTAAACATACGTTTGTATCAAAGTATCGACGGGAAAAGTGAAGACCTGCTGGCTTCACAGGCTAAAACCGTGGAAAGATTTATGTATGTCTTTAAGGTATTGCTGAAAGCTTCGCATAAAAAAGAAGCTGTGTTCAACTGGGACAGCGCTCCGCCGAAAGATGCCAAGTCGAGGAATAAAAGATCAGGTATAGCTTTCATAATTATTCATGGGGATCATGATAAGGAAATGGAGGCTTATCGTCAATTTGAAGCGTCTATTGGGAAAGAAAAAATATTTCTGATCTGTTTTGATAAGGGTATTTATGATCGGTTTGAAAATGAGTTTCCAATAAAGATCTATCCTGTATTTCATCACAAAACAAATGGAGAAATACTCACCTTTATAGATTTTTTCGTCAATAATACCCAACCTGAGAATGACCTTTTTCTCAAGGTGTTCGATCTCATAGACAGTGTGAATGAAAGGCTTTCAGAAGCAAATTCTGTCAATGCGCATGAGAATATGATCTACCTGGCACTGACAGAAAACGAATTAAACGAAGAAAGGAATATTCTTAAGAGGGAATTAAGGCGATTGGGTTATCAGGTAACTCCCGGAAGCAGCATCAATGGCGAATATAATAGCGACGAAAGGCTAAAAGAAGAAATTGAAAAAAGTAAACTTTCCATCCACCTGCTTCATTCGGAGGACTATGCTACAGGCATGGATCAATCGCTGACTTCCAGACAGAAAAAGTTAACATTGGAGAAATATAAGGATTCGCCAGATTATACCAGGATCTTTTGGCTGTCTGGCAATGGGAATGGGACGACCAATAATTCTGTGTCTGTTGACGGTTATAAGGAAAAATCAGAAGGAATGGAAGGCGCGGAGGTGCTTCAAAATTCCATTGAGACGTTAAGGGGGCTGTTGAAAAACAGGCTAAATGCCAATGATCAATCGAGTATTTCTAATGGAAATGATCAATCAAGCAAGCGCTCAAAGGTGTATTTTCTATATGATAAGGTCGATGAACGTCATGCTTTGCAACTTATCGGAAAAACAAATTTAAAAGGTCAGGATATTCTGAAACCTGTTTTTAAGGGAGATTTTCATCAATTGAGAAGCCATCATATCAAATGCCTCCAGGATGCAGATAGGGTTATTGTTTTTGCTCAGGATGTAAATCCGGTCTGGATTAAAATGAAATACCTGGAAATCCTTAAATCCCCTGGTATGGGGCGAAAAAAGAAGTGGCAGGAACAGGTTATTTATTTGGGTAGGGATCAGGAAACCGATTGGCTTTCAGACAAAAATAAAAATTGGGTCATTTTGAGAAATGACATTGAAAAATTGGTCCAAAAAATTGGATACGGGAAAAAAGAACTAAGCAATGAAAGGATCTCTTAGCGATTTAAAGGAAAAAAGAGAGGAAATTAATCCTCTGTTCAATCCATTTCCGGGGTTGCGTCCATTTAAACTGGACGAAAGCCACCTGTTTTTTGGACGTGAAGGTCAGAGCGATGAAGTGTTGATCAAGCTTTCACAAAATAAGTTTGTTGCGATTGTTGGTCCGTCCGGAAGTGGTAAATCTTCATTTACATTCTGCGGAGTTTTACCCCTTTTGTATGGAGGCTACCTGGAAAATAAAAGCAGTGAATGGCAGATCGTCAAATCGCGTCCCGGAGCGGCTCCTATAGAAAACCTGGCAACGGCGATTAATAATGAATTTGACAATCCGCAAGAAAATGAAGAAGAGAAGAAGCTAAGGAAAAAGCTTACAGAAACGCTTCTCAGAAGCAGCTCCGCAGGATTGGTGAATGTCCTTTCAGATGAGTCACAAAATAAAAATATCCTTGTTCTGATTGACCAGTTTGAGGAATTGTTCCGATTTAAGGGGCGGATCAATAAATCGAACATCCATGACGATTCATTGGCATTTATTAATCTTTTGGTAGAAGCTGTTCAGGATGAAACGAATAATATTTACGTAGCGCTCACCATGCGATCGGATTTTATTGGCGATTGTGCGCAGTTTTCCGAGCTGACGTATCTTATCAATAAAAGCCACTACCTCATTCCTCAAATGACCCGCAGTCAGCTTCAGGATGCCATCGAGGGTCCGGTTTCTGTGGGGGAAGGAAAGATAGACAGCAGTCTCGTCCAGCAATTACTGAACGATCTTGGTGATGAGACCGACCAGCTTCCCATTTTACAGCACGCTCTGATGCGGACCTGGGAATATTGGATCGAGCATAGGGAAATGGATGAAAAGATCAATATTCGCCATTACCAGGCTATAGGTGGAATGCAGGAAGCATTGTCTCAACATGCCAATGAAGCATTTAATGAACTGAATGAAGAGGAAAAAGTACTTTGTGAGAAAGTATTTAAAGCCATAACGGAGAAAAAAGGCGAGGATGATGGAGTGAGGCGTCCAACCAGGCTCAATGAGATTGCCTTAATATGCGATACAGAAATCGGTGATCTGGAATCCGTACTTGAGGTGTTCCGGCAATCCGGACGATCATTTATCACCCCCGAACAAGACAAGCAAATTGATGAAAAGAGCATCATCGATATTTCTCATGAAAGTCTGATCAGGATCTGGTCGAGGTTGAAAAAATGGGTGAATGATGAAGCGGAATCAGCATCTCTTTATCTTCGGTTGGCGGAAGCAGCTACCCTACATCAGCAAGGAAAGAGTGGCTTGTGGGGAACTCCGGACCTTCAGTTGGCGCTTAACTGGCAATCCAAGCAAAAGCCAACACTGGAATGGGCAGAGAGATATGATCTGGCATATGAGCGCACCATGTCCTTTCTGGAGCACAGTAAAAGTGCCTACGAGACCGAACAGCAGCTAAAAGAATTAAAAGCCAGGAAAACACTTAAACGTGCCCGCAGAACAGCGCTGATCTTTGCAGGCGCTGCCATCATTTCAATTGGATTGGGCGTCCTGGCTTTCAGGCAATACATTGAAGCCGACACACAAAAACAGATAGCAGAGCTCAACGAGGTTCAGGCACTGAAAAATGAGCAGAGAGCAAAGGAAAATGAACAAAAGGCCAACCTTGCCAGGTTGAAGGAAGCAGAGGAGCGCGAGAAAGCTGAAATTGCTCAAAAAGAAGCTGAGATTGCAAAAGAGGATGCAATCAAGCAAAAGAATGAGGCTGACCGGCAAAAAGGCATAGCCGAACAAAAGCAGGAAGAAGCAACTATCGCCATGAACCTGGCCCTTAAAAATGAAAAAGAAGCCATCCGGGCTAGGGAAAATGAAGCCAGGCAAAGGGAAATTGCTGAAGAAAGTGAACGAAAAGCCGTCAACCAAAGAATGGTTTCCATTGCAAAAGCCATGGCATTGAAATCGGTCATGGAGGAAGATACCGATCTTAAGGGACTAACTGCATTTCAGGCATATCTGTTCAATTTCAATCATGATGGGTTAAAATACGATCCTGATATTTACGATGGTTTGTATTATGCATCCAAGTCATTAAAAAATGATCCCTACAGAAGTTTTTCCGGCCATACGGATGCAGTAAAAGCTTTTGTATCATCAGCTGATGGGAAGTATATCTATTCCACAGGAAGTGATGGTCGTGTACTTCAATTTAATTCAAATAATCCTCTGACAAAACCGGAAATGGTTAAGGATAGCAGTAACGTTGTCAATGACATTATCCTGGACAAAGGTGGAAAGACATTGATATGCTCAGATCAAACACAAATTTATTTCATCGACCCTCAGGAAAACAAAATCAACAAAATCATTGACATTTCAGGTATCGGCCAGATCACTCAACTTGAGCCATCGACTATGCCGGGTAAATTTTACAGTATTGGATTGGACCAGACCCTCAGGCTTTGGGATAAGGATAAAAATGAAATTATTCACACTAACGATACAAAGATAAATGTCATAACATCCTGCCCGGCCAAAAACTGGTTGGCGATTGGTGATGAAAATGGAAAAATTATCATTTTGGATATGCACTCAAATAAAGTGCTGTTTGAAATACATAATGGCGAGGAAAAGAAGAAAGGAATTTATTCCATTGCCTTTAATGATACCGGTAAAATGATGGCTGCAGGAGACCTGAGAGGAGTGGTCAGGTTATGGAATGTTAATGCTGGTGTAGAATTGGTTAAAGTACTGACCAGGCACTATGCACGTGTAAATGACATTCAATTCAGTAAAAAAACGAGTCAGCTTGCAACAGCCAGCTGGGATAAAACTGTCAGGATATGGAACCTTAACCACCTCAATGACCTTCCGATTGTCCTGAAAGATCACAATGACTGGGTGTGGTCTATATCATTCAGTCATGACGATAAATATTTGTTAGCGGGTTGCAGGGATAACCTGATCCGCGTTTGGCCCACCAACCTTGAAATGATGTCTGATAAGTTTTGCGAAAGACTCAACAGGAATATGACCCTTGAAGAATGGAGTCAATTTGTTGCAGAAGACATCGACTATGAAATAACCTGCCAGGAGTTACCTTCCGGCCGATAATTATATTAAGTAGTGTACAACTTGAAACATGCGTTTTTTAATATTTTTTATAACTTTTCTAATATTATCAACCTGGTCTTTTTCCCAGAACAACTGCGTGGAAAACCTGAAAAAGGCCGAGGATGCGTTTGATGCTGGAAGGATTGAGGAAATACCGGCCCTGCTAAACAGCTGCATCAGAAGCGACTTTGATAAAGAACAAAAAGCGCTTGCCTACAGACTCCTGACCATTACTTATCTATATGATAAAGATGAAGAAAAGGCCGAAGAAGCTATGCTCCATCTTTTGAGAACAGACCCTTTGTTTAAACCTGATATTAGCAATGATCCTTCTGAGTTCATAAGCCTTTATAATTCTTTCAGAACCAATCCCATTATGATTGCAGGATTTTCAGTAGGGGGAATGCTTTTTTACATCCGTGACGTCAGTCGGTTTGGCGTGGAAAACTTAACGTCTGAGACGGAAAAATATAGCGGGAACTGGGGGGTAGACCTGGGTTTTGACGTTGAAATTCCTGTGAAAAAAAATTGGTCTGTTTATTCATCTCTTCACTTTTCCAGTAAAAAATATTCGATTGAAAACACCCTGATGTCCTTCAATGAACTCCAGGTAAATGAAAGTCAAAGTTGGGTAGATCTTTATTTAATGGGTCAGTACAACTTTACTGAAATGAAGACCCGACCATTCATCAGGTTAGGTGGTTATGCCGGGAGCCTTATTTCCGCACAGGCCGTTTACCTAACCAATCAGGAAGATTTGAATGACATTGAAGGCCCTTCTGAAGATATAACTCAGCTGAGAACGACTTTTAACTATGGATGGGTAGGCGATCTGGGACTATCTCATTCATTTGGGCGAAATATCATTGACCTGACCTTAAGATATTGCTATGTATTCAAAAACTATGTTAATGAAGAAAGCAGAGGAGGACCTCTTGAAAATTCCCTCGCCCTGACTTATGGATACCGGGATAATGATTTTCAGGCAAATTTTATGAGCGCTACCATAGGATATAAAATCATGATCTTCAAACCCAAGAAGCTGTATTGATGATGGGGAGAAAGTTTTACATATTTCTGTTGATGATCTTTCTGTATGGTTGTTCAAGTGAGTTTGAAGGTCTGGAGAATGATGATCAGCTATTTATGAAATTTTACGGAGGGGCAGGTGAAGACAATGGAAGTGCCATGATTGCACTTGACGGAGGTTTTGCATTGGTCGGAACAACTACCAGCTTTGGTGATGGTGATTCGGATCTGTTTCTGGTGATCACGGATGAAAATGGAAATGCGCTCACATCTAAAGCATTGGGAGGTAAAGGCAATCAATCCGGAAACGGACTAATTCAATACAATAACAATCTGCTTGCTGTTGGCCATCAGGAAGACTCTACAGGAAATTCTGATATCTGGATTCTGGAAATGGATCGTCAGGGAGACTCACTGAGGTCCTGGACATTCGGCAGTCCGGAAATAGATGAATTTGGCATCGATATTAAATCAATATCGAATGGTAATTTAGTTGTTACGGCCACCCGGTATACTACCAGCACCAATCCCGATACATATGTTCTGAAATTTGACAATCAGATGGAAGTGATCTGGGAGAACAAAAATGCCCTGAATGATCTTTCCGATCATTTTGGAAAGAATATTATTGAATACAGGGATGAGGAGTTGGTTTACTGCAGCACATCAAAGAGGAGTTATTCCGGTTACACGGATATGAGGTTAACAGCCATCAACTCAATTGGGGAGGTATCGTGGAATGTTTATTTTGGCGAGAATCAAAGTGTAGAAGAAGCTCATGCTCTCACGAGTCACGTAGGTTCATTTTACCTGATTGGGAATACAACTGTTGCCGGTAGTCATGATTCGGATATCCTGATAGTAAAAACCAACGAAGCCGGTACAGGAGCGAGGTCGATGACCATTGGCTTCCCGGGGGCATCAGAAACCGGGAAGAGGTTGGTTTCCCTTCGTGATGGTAGTTTGTTGGTTGTCGGCGAACGAAAACTTCAGAACAGCAATTTTAAAGACATTTACATCGAAAAGATTGATACAGAAGGGAACAGATTGTGGGAGGTACCTTACTTTTTATCGGGCTCGCAGGATGATCTCGCTGCTGATGCTTTGGAAATGGAAAACGGGGATTTGGTCATTTGTGGTACGGTTTCGTTTAGCGGAAATCCCATGATGCTTTTATTGAAAATGAATAAAGAGGGAAAATTGATAAGATGATTTTTATGGGTAGGCTGTTAAAAAAATACTTTTTAGCTCTTTCCGCGATTTTCATTGTGGCATTAACATCTTATGCGGGGAATTCATTCTTCGTACCTTCGGTTAATACTGAACCTGTTTCCAACATCTCAAATCAAACAGCAACTTCAGGGGGAAATAGTGTTTTTGTTGATGGAGGTACGTTAATAGACAAAGGGATTGTCTGGGCGCAGTATTCTGCTTCTGATGATCCAATTGTAAAAACTGATTCTGTCAGAAGTGCGGGCAATGCCCCAACAGATTTCACATTGGATCTTGAGAATTTGTATCCGGAAACCCGCTATGAGGTTCGGGCTTATGTTGTTGTTGATACGGATACAACTTATGGCAACACAATTAGTTTTTACTCACTTTCAAATCCTCCAAACAACCAGAATGTCAATTTTTCAACCAATGTTTCCGGTCCAAATTCCGTAGGAATTACTTTTAATGATCCATCCACTGTAGGAGCCGATGGATTCATTCTTTTGCGGAGGCAGGATGGTTCTTATCCCAATATGAATGGTATTCCAAATGGTCAGGGGATTCCGGGTAGCTATCCCGCCGGAACTACTTTTGTCACTGTGCTGAACGATGGAACCAGTCCTTATGCGGATAATGGATTGGATCCAAATCGAACGTATCACTATTCTATTATACCCTTTAATTATGATGGGTCGAACACAAGCACCTACCATTATATCTACAATGTTGCTCATCATTCCTCCAATGAAACAACTGATCCAGCGGAGGAGTCGGATATTGTTTCATCAGGCAATGAGGCGTCGGATATTTTTTATGCGAATTATACCTCTTCTACCATAAACAATACTTCTGATGCTCAGCGGGTATGGAGGTTTACCCTACGGGATGGCGGAGGAAGCAATGACGATGACAACCTCTCTACGATCCTGACAAATTTAACCATCACTCCAGGAACAGGTAATACCGTCAGCAACTGGCAGAATGCAATCAATAGAGCTGCATTATTTGTCGGAGGAACCAAAAGAGGCGAAACAACACCTTCAGGAAATGATCTTACATTTTCCGGTTTGAATATATCCGCTACTCAAAATAGTTCTGCACAAATTGACCTTTATTTAACTTTCAATAGCTCAGCCGGGAGTGTAGTGGACGGACAGCGTTTTGTCTTTTCGGTTTCATCCGCTTCAGTGAGTGGAAGTGGATCTCAACTGCAGCCACTTGGTTCAATTAATAGCCAGAATGCCGCAGGCGTTAACAGGATTGAAGTAGTAGCTGAAACTTTTCAACTAAGTAACTATCCAACACAAGTGGATTCGGGAGCTGTATTCAGCCTGGATGTGGAAGCGATTGATTTTATTGGAAATAAAGATCTGGATGCGAGTTCACAGGTCACTGTTTCTGCCGGTGCTATTCCGGTTTCATCTGCAACCGGAACTACTCAGAATTTTGTAAATGGTGATTATTCCTGGACTGACCTGAAACTTCATCCTGAACAGGTTTCCAATGTAAACGTTGTCGTATCAGGGGGTGGCCTTGTATCACAAAATTTTGATGTTTTAGTGTTGGTAGCCGGTGTAGTAGTAATACCTCCGGATACGTTAAGATTCTGTTCGCAAAATTCAGTCCTTCCTTTAGGAGATATCCGGATTGTAGAAGGGGCACATAATGACTTCCAATTGGGGACGAATGTCTGGTATACCATCGAGTTGCCCAATGGTTACGAATTTGTAGATAATTCATCGGAAGATATTTTATTTTCTTCCAGCTCGGACCTGTCCGGGTTTGATATGGATGCCTATACCAATGGAAACAGAAGGTATAATTTTCGGTTTGACGTGACCAATACCATTCAACTGGACACGCTTTACATTACAGGTCTGGAAATTGAAAAAACAGGAACAGGAAGTGATACACTTGAGATTTACAGGGAAATCACGGGTACTATTCCCGGAGAGGGGGCAGTTGCAAGTGCTTCTATGTTTAAGAATGACCCCAATACACATTTACATGGTGTTGTTCTTTCCACCGAGGTTGAAAATCTCATTCTTAATAGCAATGAAGGAAGCGGACCAATATGTGAGGGAGAAGAAGTCATATTTACAGCCTATGGAGCTGATACTTACGAATTTTTCATCGATGATGTATTGCAGGCTTCTTCAGGTAACACATTCCCGACCACAGATCTGCAAAACAATGATGTTGTAAAAGTTAAGGGATATTTAGGAACATGTGTGGATTCAGCACAAATAACAATGAGTGTCCAGAGTATGCCTGTTGTAAATATCACCTCACCAAATTACGGGACCATTGACCAAAACAACCCCAACCCTATCCAGATATCTTCAGATGTTGTCGAATTGGAAGCTACCCCGGTGGGAGGTTTATATTCGGGAACCGGAGTGAAAAAATTGGGTAGCTCCAATTTCTTTGAACCTGAAGAGGCTGGCGTTGGTATTCATTCTGTCAGGTATAATGTGACAACCGGAGTTTGTACGGTCCTTGATTCAATCCAATTCAGTGTAGAAAGCCCTTCAGGAGGTGATGTTTCTACATTCGAAGGTTTGGAACCCAAATATTGTGAAGATGATGACCGGTCGTTGCTTACCTGGCCTTACGATGAAACGGTTTTTCCGGTCAGGCGCTACAATGGGCCTGGAGTGATAGAAGATCCCGTCGGTTCCGGAAACTGGTATTTTGACCCCAAGCTGGCGTTGGATTCAGCAGGGCCTGGTCTAACCTCAGTTTATGTGACTTATGGTTATTCATTACTTCCGGGAAGTGAATTTAATCTCTCGCCACAAAATACGTTTGTTTATGAGAAACCTACTGTAAGTTTTTCGGTTACACATAATTCTGCAGACAAAGCTCTGCCAGAATATTTCTGTGGAAATGAACAAAGCCTTCAGCTAAAAGGTAGTCCAACAGGGTCATTCGAAAACAGGAAGATCTATTTTACCATATCTGATCTGGACAATAATGTGACTGATACGATTGATGCAAATGACCCTAAAGTTTTCGACCCGTCGGACTATACCTCAGCGATGTTGAGACAATTTGCCATTACCTACAATTTCACGTCTCAGGTTTCGGGTTGTTTTAATTCCTTTTCTGATACAACGGCCATTCTTCCCGTTCCAAGAGCTGTGGATGATTCGGATATTCAGGATGTCTTTTATTGTGAAGGAGAATCACTGGATTTTATGAATATCAATTCAGGTTCCGGCCATTATACAAGGTGGTTTGACAGGGATAATGGAAATGTAATCTCTGAGTTGGATTCCATCTACCCGACCATTTTTACAACCGGGCAAAAACAATATGAGGCAGCATTTGTAACGAATGATCTTGCTACATGCCAGGGCGCTAAAAAAATCATTACCGTTACCATCAATCCAAAACCGAACCTAACCCTTGATGGGTTGAGCAATGGCTATTGCATAGATAATGACAATGAAATTACCATAACACCACGGGTGAACGGTGTTGATCCGCCAATCCCTGGTAATGTTGAATTCAGATGGATTCGTACATCACCAGATACGCTTGATCACGGAGCTTTCACGGTGAATCCCGTACCAAGTGATTATCCGGAAGGAAACTATGCGGTATCATTTTTCTACACAGATCATAACCATTGTTCCAATACGATCTATAAGCCTACCAGGGTCAATCCTCTGCCAACCGTTGATTTTGCAGGATTGGATTCACTTTATTGCGCCGATGCCAGTCCGGCTACACTAACTCACATCATTAGTTCTTCTGATAATCCTCTCGATAACTCGAATATTATTTATGAGATAGACAAAAACATTCAGGGTGTATTTACCAATCTGGGGGTAAGGGTTTTTGACCCACAATCCATCCTGGCTGGTGTGGGCAGACATCAGATCCGGCTTACCTACACGGATAATTACGGGTGTTCGAGCGATACCATCAAAACCGTGGAGGTTTTGCCTTTGCCGGTTGCAGATTTTGTTGTTGATCGGTTTTGTTTAGGAAGCTCGACCCTATTTACAGACTCTTCGAGAGTTTTATCTTCTTTTGCCGGAGATGAAATTATTTCTTATGATTGGAATTTTGGAGATGGGGACTTATTAACACTTGGCTCAGGAAATATTGCGAGCGGCACCCACAATGGTAGAACGGACGGAACTTTTGATACTCCAAATCATGCTTATGAAAAAAGCGACGATTTCATTGTTACCCATCTGATTGAAACGGAAAGAGGGTGCATCCATTCCATCACGAAAAGTATATTTATTGGGGAACCACCGGTAGCTGATTTTTCCGCAACCGGATTTTGTGAAAACGATGCTGTTCAATTTACGGATCATTCCACATTGTCTTCCGGAAATCTCGTGGACTGGGAATGGGATTTTGGGGATGCCAATCAAAGCGACCTTCAACATCCCGAACATGCTTATGCTTCAACAGGAAGGTATTTAGTAAAGTTAAAAGCTTACTCTGAACTGGGTTGTTCAGATTCCATTGAAAAAGAGATTATCAAATTCTCAAATATTTCTTCATTGTCCTTGCCATATTCTGATGCTTTTGATGGTACGAAGCCGGAGTGGGTTGTGAATGGAGATAATCCCAGCTGGCAACGCATTGCGCCGGATAACAATGCCATTCCCATTCATGAAGGAAATGCATGGATAACCAGGAATGCCGATACAACTTATAATCTCCTGGAAAATTCGTATGTGGAAAGTCCCTGTTTTGACCTTACCATGTTGAGCAGGCCAGTAATCAACCTGGACCTGTATAATGACCTTGAGAGAGATGTTGATGGAGTGGTGTTGCAGATGACTTTTGATGATGGTCAAACCTGGCACGAAGTAGGGGATGATGCAAGCGGCGTTAACTGGTATAATTCAAAAGGCCTTCCGGCAAACCCTGGTTCGCAAACTACTGGCATTAATTATGGGTGGACCGGAGATTCCGAAAGCTGGACGAAAGCAAAATACGCTTTGGATAACTATATCGACACGCTTACTGAAAGCAGCAGGGTCCGGTTTCGCATTGCGTTGGGGAGTAACCTTACCAATCCTGGTAATATAAAATTCGGAGGGTTTGCATTTGATAACTTTCTTATTGGTAGCAGGAACCGGACGATCTTGTTTGAACATTTCACAAATAGTAATCTGACGGATTATAGCAGCGCTATTTCAACTGTTGAAAATTTTGTAGGGAATAAGGACGGGGAGCTCGTTAATCTTGTCTATCATAATAGCTATCCAACACCGGATGACCTTCATTCTTTTAACCCGGAAGACCTGGAAACCCGGTCTTTTTATTATGGGATTTCAGAGGGACCCGTATCAGTGATTGATGGGTATCAGAACCCGAATCCATTTGAAGAGTGGGGACCGGCTTATTATAATAATGAAACTCTGGAGTCGTCACCATATGAAATCTCCATTCAAAATATTTCGGAAGAGAATGATGATGTTTTAAATGTCGGGATGGAAATAATTTCAGGAATTGAAGGCGCTGACACATTTAATATCTATGTCGTGCTTGCTGAAAAGATCGGAGAAATGTATGTGGTAAGAGAAATTTTACCGAGGGCTTCCGGAGAACGAATTGAAAAATTATGGTCGATTGATGAAGAGATGTCCATGAATTTTGAGTTTCATCCCAGGCTATATGAAAATCCAGATGAAGTGTATCTTGTTGCTTTCCTTCAAAACCCTTATACAAGGAAAATCTATCAATCATCGATTATCCCTGCCGGGGCACTACCACGCAGGGTAGTAGCAGGAGTTGAAGATCCAATAATTGAAACAGATCTTTCTGTTTATCCTAACCCTTTTCAGGATCGGTTGAACATAAAACTCCCTGAAAATATTCTTGAAAATGCTCTAGTTAAGATTTTTGATGAAAATGGTCAATTGGTTTTTGAACGAAGCATTGTTGCTGAAGAAAAATGCTCATTGCATCTGAGCTCTCTCAAGCCCGGGGTTTATATTCTGCAATTCAAAGACAGCAAAAGAGTATCTTACAAAAAGGTATTGAAGCTTTAGTATATACTAAAACTTCCCGTAAAACCATTCTTTAGGGCTTCATAGTCATTGTCTTCTGGCTGTACAAACCTATACCTTTTACCGTACAACGAAATCTTCATAGCTAAGAGGAAAAGGTTTGCCTGTTGAATTCATTACATGTACCAATCATTACTCATGAATCGGTGTCAACCGTGTAAAAAATTACTCACATAATTCCTTATCTCCTTTCTTTTAATCGTTTAACCGCTCAATTCTATTTGTAAGCACCTGAAAATAAGACCGTTGCGTTCATTGGCGATTTGTAGGTATGATTTTATTACCCAATAATAAATAGGATCATAATCTTACAAATATGGAAAATGAAATAAAAGAAAGACTATCAAGTGGCCTGGACAAAGAATCAAACAAGGATATCATTCTTGTGACAGGTGGTAGTGGCATGATTGGTAGAAACGTGATTGCCAAGCTTTCACAAAGGTATCAATGTGTTGGGCTGGACAAGATCGGTAACCCACATCCTCAAAAGAATGTAGAAAACATCAACTTTGATATCACTTCCACACAAAGCATCCGGGAAGCATTGGGTCGGGTAAAGTACATGTATGGCAGTGAAATTGCCTCCGTTATTCATTTGGCTGCTTATTATGACTTTTCAGGAGAACCCAGTCCTCTTTATGACAAAGTTACGGTTAAGGGAACGGCAGCTTTATTGAGGGCTTTGCAGGAATTCAAAGTGGAGCAATTCGTTTTTTCCAGCACCAATCTGGTGTATAAACCCACAAATCCCGGGGAAAAGATAGATGAAAACTGGCCAGTGGAACCTGCATGGGATTATCCTGAGTCAAAAGTAGAAACGGAGAAAGTATTGCATTATCAAAGGGCAGATATCCCTGTCGTCATTTTGCGGTTGGCGGGAGTATATGATGATGAAGGGCACTCGATACCTATTTCCCATCAAATACAGCGTATTTATGAAAGGAGCCTGACCAGCCATTTGTATTCAGGAGACCTGTTGCATGGCAATGCCTTTGTTCACCTGGATGATTTGACTGATGCATTGGTTAAAACTGTAGAAAACAGAAGCTCGCTTGGCAAGGAGATAACTATCAATATAAGTGAGCAGGAAACTTATAGCTATGAAGAATTGCAACATGAATTAGGCAAACTAATTCATGGAGAAGAGTGGGAAACTTTCGAAATACCAAAACCCATTGCAAAAGCCGGAGCATGGGTTCAGGATCTTGTCAGTGATTCATTTATCAAACCATGGATGATCGACCGCGCAGATGATCATTACGAATTGGATATTTCAAGAGCAGAGAAACTGCTCAATTGGCATCCAAAACATTCGCTTAAATCTACATTACCCGAAATAATCAAAAAGCTGAAAGAAGATCCAAAAGCATGGTACCAGGAACATGATCTGAAAATGCCTGATGAAGTTGAACATTCCCATTAAGGAATTTTAGAGAAAACCGATCTTCTAAAAATGAAAAAGATTAGGTCTAAAAATCAAAGTAATAGTGAGGAACCGATGCCTTCTTCCGGAGGAATGGCTATGCGTGGTGTCACGCGGCCTATGGCGGAATCTCAAATAAAAAATGCAAAACAAGATAAGAAGGAGCAGCAAAACGGCCATCATAAAATGGACCGTGAACAACGTATGATGATGATGAACATGCATCATAAGCAAACTCTATGGGTTTATTGGATGCTGGTAATTCTTGGAGTATGGATGGTGTTATCACCTGTTACATTCGGCTATGGAAAAGCTACTGTGGATCCCAGTGGCGGACGTGAGGTTTGGCTCTCACTACAGGACAGGGTAACAGCCATGAAGTGGAGCGATATTATCAGCGGGTTGTTGTTGATCTTCGTGGGTTGGAGGACACTGACGCCCAATCGTCCGGTAAGCCTGTGGGTTTGCTGTTTTATTGGCATATGGCTAAACGCCGCTCCTTTAATATTCTGGGCTCCCAATGCCGCCTCTTATATCAATGGCACACTGGTGGGGGTGTTGGTCATATCTCTTACCGTGCTGGTTCCCGGCATGCCAAACATGATTTCCTATATGAAAATGGGATCTGAAGTTCCTCAGGGGTGGAGTTATAATCCATCCAGCTGGCCACAGCGTTGGATCATGATCGTTACAGGATTTGCCGGATGGATGGTCTCCAGGTACCTGGGGGCATTTCAGCTAGGCTATATTGATCATTTATGGGACCCATTCTTTGGTCAAAGTAGCAGACAGGTACTGAATTCTGACATGTCGCATTCCTGGCCAGTATCCGATGGGGCCTTTGGAGCGTTCGCTTATACCTTTGAATTTCTCATGGGTTGGATGGGCAGCCCGTCACGGTGGAGGACCATGCCTTGGATGGTGACTTTCTTTGGGATTTTGGTAATTCCTCTTGGGCTTGTTCATATTTTCCTGGTGATTTCTCAGCCGGTGGTTGTGGGTACATGGTGCACACTTTGTCTCCTGGCAGCAGCTATTATGCTCCCGATGATTCCCCTGGAAGTAGATGAAGTAATTGCCATGGGCCAACACATGAAGCAGGCAAAACAAAGAGGAGAATCGATGTGGAAGGTGTTTTGGAAAGGTGGAGAACCAGCAGAACATAATAAAGATGATCGTTCACCTGAATTAATGGATCTCCCGCAGCACTCATGGAAGGTATTCAAAGCTTCGATATGGGGAATGAGTTTTCCATGGACTTTGACTCTGTCAACTATCTTAGGGATATTCCTGATGTTTGCTCCTGCAGCTTTTGGAGTGAGCATTGAAACAACCACCGCTGATATCTTTCATTTAGGCGGGGCGCTTATTGTAGTAGTCTCAGTGGTATCCATGGGAGAAGTAGTAAGAAGGGGAAGGTATTTCAATGTATTGATCGGTCTGGCAGTTGCTATTCTTCCCTGGTTTATGGAAATGTACAGTGCTGAATTAAACATCTGTGGAGCGATAGCAGGCTTGATAATAGCCGTTTTCGCTTTTCCTCGTGGTCCAATCAAAGAATCTTATGGTTTATGGGATCAATATATCGGCTAATGTGAAAAAGTTAAAACAAAAAGTAATATCGGTATGAAGGAACAAGAAATCCCACCCGGTTGGGACTATAATCCGGCTGCCTGGTCACAGCGAATACCCATTGTTATTCTGGCTACGATAGGGTTTTTCATTGCCGCATACCTTTCCCTGTATCAATTGGATATTTTGAGCAATGTATGGGAACCTTTCTTTGGTGATGGCAGCATTACCATATTTAATTCCAAGATTTCCCATGTTCTGCCTATTCCTGATGCAGCCTTAGGAGCTTTTGGTTATCTGCTTGACGCTGTTACGGGGGTAATCGGAAACACCAAAAGATGGCGCACCATGCCATGGATCGTTATTGTATTTGGGCTTGCGGTTGGGCCGCTGGGATTTGTAAGTGTGATGTTGGTCGTTTTTCAGCCCGTCCTTTTCGATAGCTGGTGTACACTTTGTCTGGCGTCAGCAGTAATTTCAATCGTCATGATCGGACCGGCAATGGATGAATTTCTGGCAAGCCTGCAATACATGAAAAGGGCAAAAGATGCAAATGTTTCAGTGTGGAGAGCTTTTTGGGGAATGAAGGATGTGAGAGAAAAACTAACATAAAATGTGGTCACTCATCATTAGCACATTGCTCGGATTATGGTTGATGTTTGCTCCTGGTTTGTTGGGCCTGAGCAGCACAGCAGCTGACAATGATCATATTGTCGGGCCTGTCATTGTTACGTTTTCAGTCATTGCTTTTTGGGAATGTACACAAGTCATGAGGAAATATAATATACCACTTGGAGTGTGGCTGCTGTTGGCTCCATGGATATTGGGGTATGAGGAAACAGTAGCTATTGTAAATGACATGAGTACCGGTTTTTTTGTTATTCTACTATCCCTCATTAAAATGAAAGTGGAAAAACACTATGGTGGTGGTTGGTCTTCGCTTATTCAATCTTGATGACAAAGGTAGGACTACAAATCGCCAGCCACTCACAATATTGAGGGGATTTGGGGTCGTATGTAGGAAAAATTCTACAATGTTTATGCCCTTTTAATTTTCGGTAAAACAGTTAATTAGGGTTTAAATCATTGAATTTCAAAGAATATTAAAACAAAGGCAGGTATTGATTTCTAATCAATGCATCTGGCATAAATATTCGAATAGAGTTTTGGAAATCATATTCCAAAACCGATGAACCACTTGTTCTTTACAATTAATGCGAGCTCTTCTCAGCCATTTATAGCCATGGCAATCCATCACGGTCATGCTCTTCGCCCGGGAATAAGCAGGTACATAAATATTACCGACAGGCAAAGATTGCGTGAAGAAGATCCATTTACTGGTCAATGGACAATCGTAGCGCCAATTCAGGTGATTTGTTTTCATTCGAGGTTTCAGGTAGACCTGAACCGCCCCCGTGAAAAGGCCATTTATGAAACACCCGATGATGCATGGGGGATAAAGGTTTGGAAGTTTCCCTTACCTGAAAACGAAAAGGTTCTTTCATTGGCTGAATACGACAGGTTTTATTTTGAATTGAAAAAATTACTTGATGTCATCATCCGTGAATTTGGCTATTGTATTATTTATGATCTGCACTCTTACAATGCTATACGCGATAATAAAATTGGCGATTCCATAGATAACCCTGATATCAACATTGGCACATCCCACATGAACAGGAAGGTTTGGGGCTTTTTGATTGATCAGTTAATAAATGATTTAAGAAGTTTTGATATGCTCGACAGGCAATTGGATGTAAGGGAAAATGTAAAATTCAAGGGTGGGTATTTAACGCAATGGATCTATGAACAGTATGGAGATCTTTGCTGCCCGATTGCCATTGAAATTAAAAAGTTTTTCATGAATGAGATAACCGGTCTACCGGATGCCAATCAAATGACCCTATTTGGTCAGGCTCTGCAATACACTACTATTAAATTACATGAAAGAGCCAAGCAATGCCTATTAAGCAAAGTATTATGAGTAAAAATCAAAATACGGAAGATTTACTGGTTAATATTTCTCAAAAGCTCGTTGAGGGTAATTATCTGCGCAGAAATTTACCTGAAGGGGGAAAGTTGCTGGTAGACAGGCACCTGCCTTTTTTATGTGTCTATCGGTTTAATGAAAATCAAAAGGATGAAAATATAGCCATGATCGTAAAAGGCCAGGCTTCCCATCTGGTCATTTCCAACTCTTTGCGCTCGTACTGGAGGTCACTGACGAAAGCTATTGTGCATAGCCGTTTGGATGTTTTTGATGCATTTTTGCTACTTGAGATTTGGCCGCAACCAATTGACAAACCCTATGAAGATTTACAACAGTTTAAAATATTTTGTCCAACAGATAAAGCTCAGTCCACCATTCAGGTCCTTAAGAAAGGCTTAGAAAATCTGAGAGTTTTACTCCCTGAGATTGAAGTTGTAAAAGTGCATTCCAAATTGAGGGGACCCGTGGGCCTCCCTCCTTTAATAAAACTGGAGACTGGAAAAGAATTGGGCTTATTGGTATTAGGATTGGAAATTCCTCCTGTGTACCTGGATCCGGTTTTAAAGGTTAATTATCCTCTTTTATTGCAAAAAATAAGAAGAAGTTTTAATGAAACCATTAAGAAGACCGTGTTTGAATTTATCCAGGTCCAGACTTCTTCGCATTCTGATATTTCCCATTACCTAATGCTCGGAAGCAGGGAACTACAGCCTACTGTACAGTTTATAGACAAAAAGCTGGTTCAGATCCATGAATCACTTAACTTTTTAATGGAGGTCACCCCTGTAAACATGGACAGGGCATTCCTGGAATTCAAAAAAAATAATTTTGAAAAGAAGCCAAGGTTTAACTATCGTTTGATTGCAACCAACCCGGATCTGTTAAAAAGGGAACTCTATCAGATCCCTATGGAACAGATAGAAGATGTGACCTTTTCATTCTTGCTAAAAGAAAAACGAAACGAAATGGATATTCAGATATCTATGATCGAAGCACGAAATACAAAAAATTTTCTTTACAATAGTTTGCGGATATATGGCGGCGTTGAGAAAAGCCTCTACAACATAGCGAGTAAGCTGCTCTCATCCTTGCCTCCCTCTGAAAACGGACAGTTAAAACCTGACTATCTGGATGCGAATGAATTTGCTGAACGTTCCACCAGGGAGATTGCCTTTTTGCATCAGAAAAATACCGGATTCAACCCAAAGATCGAGATCAGAAAAGACACTTCGGGGTTGATGGTCTCCCAGAACAGATTGTTGATCGGCGCTAATCTAAAAATTGCAGAAACCAGGGTAGAGGCGTTGCTGCAACATGAAATTGGCACACATTTGCTGACACATTTTAACGGAAGCAAACAACCATTGCAATTGTTAATGACGGGGCTGGCAGGTTATGAAGAAATGCAGGAGGGACTCGCCGTGCTGGCTGAATACCTGGTAGGAGGATTGAGTAAGGAGAGGATCAGGGTATTGGCAGCCAGGGTTATAGGTGTCCATGCCATGATAGAAGGCGCTGATTTTATTGAAACTTTCCAACTGCTGCATCGCAAATATCATTTTGACCCATTTACCGCATTTCAAATTACCACAAGGATTTTCAGAGGAGGTGGTTTGACAAAAGATGCAGTTTATCTTCGCGGTTTGGTGAAATTACTTGAAATATTATCCCGTGGTATTTCATTCGATCATTTGTTTGTTGGAAAAGTTGGATTCAAACAAATACATTATGTGGATGAATTACTTTACCGAAAGGTGTTGACCAAACCTCTCGTTTTACCAAAATATTTAATGCTCAATCTTGCAATCAAGCGGCTTAGATTTATTCAGGAAGGAGCTGTTTTGTTTGATCTTATAAACCCAAAAAAATGAAAATAGCATTTGTAGTAAACGATATTCAGACCGAGAGAAAAGGTTACACTACCACCTCTCTGGCTTTTGGCGCACTCAAATATGAACATGAAGTATATTATGTGGGAGTAGGCGACCTGGCGTATTATTCGGATGGACACATGGGCGCAGTTGCCAAAAAAGTTCCACCGAAAAAGTACCGTACCGTCGAAACGATGTTAAAAGCTGTTCAGGATAAAGAAAATGAATATGTTAAGATCACTGACCATGAGATCGATGTGATCCTATTGAGGAATGATCCCTCAGATGACATGGAGAAGCGGCCATGGGCAACCCATGCATCCATGATCTTTGGACAGATTGCCCTTAAAAACGGAGTAATTGTTTTAAACGATCCTAAAAGTTTGTCTTACGCCATCAATAAAATGTATTTCCAACATTTTCCGGAGGTAATACGACCCAAAACCATTATTACAAGGAGCAGTGATGAGATTAAAGAGTTTTTTCATGAACAAAAGCAGAAGATCATACTCAAACCTTTACAAGGCTCCGGAGGAAAAGGGGTATTTCTGGTTGATGAAAAAAGCAAGTCCAATCTCAACCAGATGATAGAAGCTATTTCACGTGATGGCTTTATCATCGCCCAGGAATATTTACCGGAGGCAAAGGAAGGGGATATCCGGCTGTTTGTTGTGAATGGAAAGGCCCTGCAAGTAGGGGGCAGGTATTGTGCCATCCACAGAAAAAATTCCAATGGTGATGTAAGGAATAACATCCATGTCGGAGGCCTACCCAAACCGGCAAAAATCGATGAATCTATTCTCGAATTGGTAGATATTATCCGTCCTAAATTGTTACAGGATGGGATGTTTATGGTAGGTTTGGATATCGTCGGCAAAAAGCTGATGGAAATCAATGTTTTCAGTCCCGGTGGACTAAATGCTGCCTGCGAGATGGAAGAAGTTGATTTCGTTGGCGCAGTTATAGAAGCGATTGAAAATAAAGTCAGGTATAAGGAAACTTATGGGAAAGACATGGATAATCAGTTGGTATCCACATTATGATAAATTGTTTATGAAATAAATTGCCTTTGGATAGAAAAACCATGCTGTTGAATGAGTAAAACAAATAGCGAGAAAAAAATATACCTCGAGGAATACCTGCAAGATGCGGCCAGAAAATTTATAGATCGCGAAACAGCGGGTGGAGTTTTACTTATCATTTGCATGGTGATTGCCTTAGTTCTGGCCAACTCACCCCTGTCGGAATCCTATCATCACTTTTGGGAAATACAGGTTTCCCTTCAAATAGATCGATACAAATTCTCTGAACCCCTCCATTTTTTGGTGAATGACGGCTTGATGGTCATTTTCTTTTTTGTGGTGGGGCTGGAGATCAAGCGGGAGTTTTATGCCGGCTATCTTTCTGATTTCAAAAAAGCCACTTTACCTATGTTTGCTGCGTTGGGTGGCATGGTAGTACCAGCGGGGATTTACATCATTTTCAATGCCGGTACAGAAAACAGCAACGGGTGGGGCGTACCGATCGCCACAGATATCGCTTTTTCACTGGGCATCATTAGTTTGCTGGGCAAAAGGATTCCTCTTTCTGTAAAAGTCTTTTTGACAGCCCTTGCAATAGTTGATGATATTGGCGCCGTAATGGTGATAGCAATATTTTACAGCACGGATATTTCCTGGCTGTATATTGGCATTTGTGGAGGAATTGTCCTGCTCTCTTTTGCGCTAAACAAATTGAAGGTTAATAATTCATACATTTTTTTAGTTGTGGGAATTTGTCTTTGGCTCATGTTTTTACAGACAGGCATTCATCCCACGCTGACTGGCGTATTATTGGCTTTTACCATTCCCATCAAACCCAGAATGGGTGACAAAGATTTTGAAGAACTAAGCAAAGGACATCTCTCCCAATTCAATGAAGTAAAACATCCTGAAAAATCAGTGGTGGAAAATAAACCTCAGCTTAAAGTAATCGAAGGAATCAGGAAAATAACCAAAAAATTCAACCCCATGGCTGTTCGTTTGGAGAGTCGACTGGAAGGTCTGAACAGCTTTTTCGTCATGCCGGTTTTCGCCCTGGCCAATGCAGGAGTAACATTTGGAAAGGGGTGGAGTGATGTCTTGTTTGAACCTCTTGGTTTGGGCATTTTTCTTGGGTTGGCGGTAGGAAAGGCAGGAGGCATTTCCTTGTTTTCCTGGCTTGCATTAAAGACCAAAATAAGTCATATGCCTGACGGAGGCTCTTTTTCCGGCATAATTGGAATCGGTTTTATGGCTGGTATCGGATTTACCATGTCTCTATTTATCAGTAACCTGGCTTTTGAAAACGATGTTCTTTCAGATGCCAAAATTGCTGTACTGGTTGCTTCATTCGTGGCTGCAATAATTGGTTATATCTATTTAAGATTGATTTATAGAAACAAACCCAATGAAAAAAGTGAAGGTGATTCAGGAAATCAGAGAGTTTGAAGGTATTTTTTATTGATACTGAGATCTTTCCAATTTCTTTGTTCAGCACTTTTAACCACACCAGCCTTTTTGTATTTGTTTATCTATTTAAAATGGAAGGAAAGGAAGATATTGAAATTGGTTTTCTACTACGCATTACTTCTTGAAATCGCATTTTAATTTGGAATGATTTTATCTTATCACGTAAATGATAATATTTAGCATTAAAAAAGCAAATAGAGAAATGTTTTAAGTATTTGATAATAAATACCGTTTAATAAATTGTTACATCAGGTGGTTTCATGCTTCATGCAAAACGATTGGAGCTTCCTTTTAATTTCTCCCCATGTCCGATCAATTTATACAGCCTTTTATCGATTTTAAAGATCTAGTCATACAAAATCTGCCTTCGGTGCTCATCGGCATCATATTTCTCGTTGTTTTTATTTTTTTAGGAGTGTTTTTTCGCTCAGTTGCCAGAAAAAGATTGCAAAAACGCATTTCTGACCGTTTGCTCACCAATTTTATTGGAAGGGCCATTTTCTTATTCATGCTGGTATTTGGTGTTGTCATATTTCTCAATCAGATCGGTTTGGGAAAAGCGGCTGGTGGTCTGCTCGCAGGTGCTGGAGTTTCAGCAATAATTCTGGGGTTCGCATTCAAAGATATCGGTGAGAATTTCTTAGCCGGATTCTTTCTCGCCTTTAGCCGTCCCTTTAGCATTGGTGATGTCATCGAAGTCGAAGCCTTAAGGGGACGGGTAAAAGCCCTGAATTTCAGAAACACACATATACGCACATTTGAAGGAAAAGATATTTTTGTACCCAATGCCATGCTTATTAAAAATCCTCTGATCAATTACACACGCGATGGCTTACTACGATATGATTTTACGGTTGGGCTCGACTACGGTGATGACATTTTAAAAGCCAGCCGCCTGATGATTGAAATACTTGAAAAAGAGCCAAGAATAGAACATAATGAGGAACTCAAACCTTTTGTTTTATTGAAAGAATTTGGCACCAGCACGGTCAATATACAAATCTTTTATTGGGTTAATGCGATTAATTTTACTAGTCAAATCGCTGTGCTACAGACCGAAATTATGAATAAAGTTGTCACTGAACTTTTACGGGAAGGTTATAGCCTGCCGGCAGATATCGTTGAATTGAAGATTTATCAGGAAGGCCAGCCCATCCCATTGCAAATCAAGCCCAATGCAGATAGTGAAGGAATAAGGAATGAATTATCAAAGTAGCCTTTTGTAATCACTGATCTTTCGCTTGACCTCCCCGCGCATTCCTTACAATTTGGCTAAATGTAGAATGAAAGGGACATGGATGTTGTCTATGAGTAAATACCACCTCACTCTTTTACCTGAAAACTATCTTGGTTTGATTGTACTCAGCTTGGTACGATTTTTCCTCATTCCCATTCATTAGAATTCACAAACTTAAAATTTACATTATGCCAAACTTAAAAGAAAAAAAGATCGCTGTTTTGATGACCCATGGATTTGAAGAAATAGAATTCACAAGTCCCCGGGAGGCCCTCATGGATGCAGGTGCCACGGTACATGTTATTTCCCCGGAGGATGAAATGATAAAGAGTTGGGACAAAGACCACTGGGGAGATGAATATGGGACCGACCTTAAGTTGTCCGATGCAGATCCGCAAGATTACGATGGTTTACTGTTACCCGGTGGGGTTATGAACCCAGATCAGTTGCGTAAAAATGAAGATGCTGTTAAGTTTGTTAAGGCGTTTTTTAGCCAGGGTAAACCGATCGCAGCCATTTGTCATGCTCCGCAACTGTTAATTGAAACCGGTGCCTTGGATGGGAGAAAATTAACTTCATATCCTTCCTTGAAGACTGATTTAACCAATGCGGGAGCTAATTGGGTTGATGAGGAAGTGGTAGTAGATAGTGGATTAACTACCAGCCGTACACCTGGTGACCTTCCGGCATTTAATTCAAAAATGCTCGAAGAATTTGCAGAAGGTATTCATGAAGAACAAAAAACAATTTAGAACTTTTGGATATGCAGGCTGTAGAGAGCCTGCATATTCTTTACTAACCTAACTTCTTCCTTAGACAATCAGATTTGGATTGCAACTATTCATAAATTTTAGGAAGCGTGAATAGCTGGTTTATCGTTATTGATAGAAATGGCATTAATGTTGATTAGTCTTTTTTATAATTATACCGATTAAAATATCTGCAATTATGAAAACGACTACAAAAGTTCATCTTAATAGCACGGTTGGTAGCGATATTGATAATGTTAGCCTCGCTGAAATAGAAAGTAAACACAATAAAAAGCTTCATGCTTTGGAAATAGAATATCTGGATCATTTGAAGCATCAAAAAGATGAAATTGCAAGAAGGCTTCATGGTGACTTAACTGATAACGCCCGCCAACTACTTATTACATACCAAAGGGAAATCGAAAACGAAATTTTGGAATTCAGATTTACAGACCCCGGGCCCATCTAAAAATGGATGTTTTTTTATTTTTTCTCCTCAGAGCCTTCTTTGATTTCATTAATTTCTCCTGAAGTTACTATCTCAATTTTGCTTCCATCAATAGCCGGAACTTTAGAAACTAAAGTCCCATTTAACATAATTTTGTATGTGAGTTCATCTCCTTCTTTGATTAAGCTTATCAGGCTTTCCCCTGCTTCACCGAGATCTATTTCCACCGGAATTTCAAATATTGTCTCCTTCTTACCTGGTATATTAATAATTTCTTCTTTTTGACCCTTTAGAGCTTCATTATCGGCCAGTTGAAGGCTGTACTGAAGGTATTTAAAAGCAACAGAATAATTGTTTCTATTATGAACAGATACTTTCACATTAATTGTTGTGCCTGAAAGACTCACTTTCCCAACGCCCAACTCGACTATTTGAATGACTGGAGGATGAATCAAAGGTCTCCTTTTTTCAACTTCCAAATCAACTTGATCATTAGGAAAGGGGAAAGTGTCAGAATAAACGGTAGCCTTGATTTTATAGTTAGCGCTATCCTTTCCCTGTTGTTCAATTTTTTTGATGACCGACCTTAATTTTTTGTAATAAATGGTCAGGGGTAGGGAGAAAAATGAACTATCATTTTTATTTAGATGAATAGAATTTGGATAGGTAGATTTTACCACTTGATTACTATCTATCAAAAAACTATACTGTAAGCTATCAAGGGTCAGTTCAACAGGAACCTTGTTGTTAATTATCATCATTAATTCCAGATCTGCTTTATCGTCCGTCAGATTTTTAAGCTGGATCCTGGCGACTTGTAATTCCGGAAGCACATAACTGCCCAGTGTTTGGTCTTCCCGTGTAAGAATTAAATAAGTGATTCCCAATATTAAAAGGAGTCCAATAATAATTATCCACCACTTTTTTTTCATAGGTAATAAGAAATTTCTGCTAAACGTTTGTGCAAAAACTATTCCTGATCAGGGTAAACGCATTTAGGAATTTTTGTCTCCAAAAACACCAATAGTCCCTCTTTGAAGAGGGTGAAGGGAGATGTCCCATAAGAAAATTTGTTTTTGGAGACAAAAATTATTAACAATAATTACACAAACTTCTTAAATGCGTCTAGCCTGTATTCCTGATAATACCTATATCTCCTTGAAAATATTATAGAAACCTTTTAGTCCGTAGATAAAGTGAAATCATTCCTTGGTCGTCTATACACAATCATCTAACATTAACCTTTCAAAGGTTCGTTCGTTTTTCCTACAGTTCTGAAGAGGTAAGTTGAGATCGATGGTATTTCAATTCCTCCCTGGGGAATTATAAATAAATGGTTGGACTTCAAAGGTATTGGTTTTGTTACCTGCTGATCAAGGATGTTGATTTGGTGGGGCAAATCTGCCAGAGGGCTTTTATGATTCGGGAAATGCACGCTTATGACCCGTCAATCCTCTTTCATACGTACAGTTAAGAATTTTGAGGCTCCAATCTCTGCTTTAAGGTACCCACGCACAATCACAATGTTTTGAGATATGCATTTATTGATCCGGCAACTTCACTCATCTCTTTTTCTATTTCGGTTTTTATCTCACTAATCTGTTTTTGTGACACCTCTTGGCGGAGGATTGTTTTACTTTTTATCAGCAAGGAGTTCAATTTTTCCAAGCCCAGGGTATCCATCATCATTATTTTCCTATGTCTTAATTGCCTGATCCCCTGTTCGTCACGGTTTTCTATAGTAGTGATAAACTCTTCCCGGAATTCATCAAAGTTCTTCAAAATGCATTCCAGATAATCTTTAATGTCTTCTTTATCATTTTCGAAAAAGTCTTCAAGTTTGACGGTAGAAAAGCTTTTTGAGAGTCTGGAATTATATTTTATTTTTGATGCTCCACTTTTTTTTGTGTTGTCCGAAGCTATTTTGGGTTTGGAAAAAATATTTAAATCAGAATATTTTTTCTCTCGCGACTCGGTATAATGCAACATTATTTTTTTCTTAAGTTCGGCCGGTTCAAAAGGTTTGGTAATAACATCTGTAAACAAAGATGCTTCAGGATGTTTTTTCAGTTCTTCAAATGAGTTTGCTGTGAGCGCTATGACAGGCAGGTCTTTGTAATGCTGTCCCTTAAGGCTGCGCAATCTTCTTATGACCGTGTAGCCATCCATACCGGGCATCCACACATCCAGCAGCACTATATCGTATTTATTCGCCTTGATCTTTTCAATAGCTGTTCTTCCATTGTCGGCCTCATCTGGTTTAAGGCCCCACCATTTCTTTAGAAACTGGAAAATTATGTTTCTGTTGGTCTCTACATCTTCAACGACCAGAACCTTTATTTTTTTGAGTTTTTTCTGGTTGATAAATTGCCGTTCTTTTTTTAAGTCTCGTTCTTTTCCAATTTTCAGTTGTAAAGTGAAAGAAAAGCAAGACCCTTTACCTACAGTGCTTTCAACCTCGATTTTACTTCCCAGGTGTTCAATTAACAACTTAGTAATGGTTAAGCCGAGTCCGGTACCTTCAACTGGATTTGCCACGGATTTATCTTCCTGGGTAAAGGCCTCAAAAATTTTCTCCAGTTTTTCTTCTGAAATGCCTTTTCCCGTGTCATAAACAGAAAAATCCACCCAAGCCTGGTTTCCTTTTCTATTTTTCAGATGCACATGGACTTTCACGAGCCCATTATGCGTAAATTTTATGGCATTGTTGATCAGGTTATTTAATATTTGTGAAAGAACAAGTTGATCTGTACAGATAACCTTAGGTATTTTTTTATCAACGTAAAAGCGTAACTCATTCCCATGCTCGGATGCTAGTGGAGCATGCACTTTTTCAAGGTTGTCAAGTAGTTCGGTCAGTACGATATCGTTTTTTTTCAATTTAAATTTTCCGGCCTGTATCTTACTGAAGTCGAGAATATCATTGATCAGTATCCGAAGGTTTTCAGCAGAGAATTTTAATGTTCGGAGATTTTCTTCCTGGTAGGGTTGTGGGTTTTCCAATAAAATATTCGTAAGTCCCACAATGGCATTGAGAGGAGTGCGGATCTCATGACTCATATGGGCTAAAAAATCCTCCTTAGCTTTAGCGGCTTCTTCTGCCTTTTTCTTGGCATTTCTGAGTTCCTCTTCTATTTGCTTCTGTTTAGTTTGGTCTCTCATAATTTTAAGAAAACCTAAAAGCTCCTTGTTTTGACCTCTGATCGGCATCATAATTCCACTACCCCAAAACAGACTGCCATCTTTTTTTACATACCATCGGTCGTGTTCACTTCGATTATTTTCAACAGCTGTCTTTAAAACCCTCGCCAGTTCGCCTTTTTTATCTTCTTCTGTATAAACTATATCAAAATTTTGGCCAACAATTTCTGATCTATTGTAGCCAAAAATGTTCTCAGCTCCTTTATTCCAATCGGCGATTTTTCTGTTCAGATCTATGGTCACGATTGCGTAGTCAGTGGAACTTTGCATGAGAAGATTGAGATGGGCTTCGCTTCTCTTGAGTTTTTCCTCAATGTGTACTTTATCGGTAACGTCACTAAAAAGGATGGCTACTTTTCGCTCTTCGGGATTTCCTATTCTAAATGCGAAAACCTCGAACCAGCGATCACTTAACACCCTGGATCTTTTGGTAAATCGTTTTGAAATGCCTGTTTTAACGATTTGGCCATAGATTTCAAACCAATAATCTTCAAAGTCTTTATCCATATCCCGGACTCGAGCGCCTACTACATCGACGAGTCCTGTGATTTTTTTATATGCGGGATTGGTTTCAACAATGATTAAATCGGTCGTTTTTCCATGGCTGTCAAACTCGACTTCAAATATGCAAAAAGCTTCATCTATCGATTGGAAGAGGGTTCGATACGTTCCCTCTTCTAAGGCAGGATCTCTCATTGTACTTTTTGATTTTGGGTTAGTTTGAATCTTTAGTTTTCACAGGCTGGTTGAATAGAACCTATGAAATTATTTCAGGATTGAGATGAAAATTTAACATTAATACAACTCATCTCAAATAGCCGTATTAGTTTCTTATTCTGATTTGTGAGATTAGGATAACTAAAGTTAATACAAAATATCATCTTTGTGCTTAGATCCTATAAATAAAAAGTGATGCTAAAAATATCGATCGTAATAAATGAAACCGGAAACCGGCCAGCTTATTAATGAAACAGAACCATTTTCCCGGTTTACAATAAGATTAGGTAAAGAAATTGGGAAATTGTATTTACCTGATATTAAACGAAACGCAATTCGGGTAAATCAAGCTTTATTTAGCCATTTTTTCCCTGAATGTTTCATATTCATCTGTGTTAATGTCACCACTCTTATCATTATCCCATAGGTCAAAAACTGCTGAATTGTATTCGTTTTTATCCATGAGATTGTTGTTGTCTGTATCGAAACTTTCAAATCGGCCTTTGGTATCTTTGTCTTTTTCATCGAAATAAATGGAAGACCTGTGCTGCCATTCGCTTTGATCGAGTGTATAATCTCCATTTTTATCCCATTCGTCAAATTCTTTGCTTTTGAAGGAGTAGTCGAATTCGTTTCTATCCACCCGGTCGTTTTGATCCCTGTCCCACAGGCTGAAATCTGAAGTCTGGGCATAAGAAACCGTTCCGATCAGGAAGCAAAGCATGCAGCTGATTAATATTTTGAAATTTTTCATAGTGATAAAATTTGGTTCATGTTACTTACCTATCTGGCCAATATTGTGCCAGTGAACAAAGTAAATGGCTATGATAACTGCTTCCATTTCCAAATACCTTTCTGGACGCAATTTCTCTTGAGGAAACTAAATAAAATCCAATTTGTAAAAACTTAGGTAGACGGTTTATGGTGTAGAAAAAAATCTCAATTGTGATAAAAGATTTAACCGGTTAAATGAATAGGCCTGAAATAAATCAGCCGGAAGAAATTCCGGCTGATTAGCTGTTGGTTTTTGGTTTAGATGTTGACCTTTTCCCAGTAGGGGGCGTAGCCGTAGTGCCTGTAAACGTCTACCAAATAGTCATGGTCGGCATTGGTAGGCCAGTTGTCTTTGTCAAATCCGGGAGCGGTTTCCAGTTTTTCCTTAGGAATCTCCAACACAAATTCTTTATCATCCGAATCGATTGAAAAAGCTTCCCATGGTATGGCGAAATATTTATCGCCCATTCCCAGGAACCCACCAAATGACAAGACCACATAAGAAACCTTTCCATTGTTTGTGTCAATCATTACTTCCTTGATGTTTCCAAGGTTTTCGCCCTCTCTATTGACAACATCAGTTCCGTTGATAGAGGAAGCAGATAAATTAATTGGTAACATAGTTTTGCGATTTAAGTTTGTGAATATTTTTCTTTCTCTGTTCCAAATAATCGTGCCAATCGCATTTGATTCCACCTGCGTGATAAAACTTAATGCCGGAATGCGATCATCCTTTAAAAGTGGGACTATAATTACCCTTTATGAGTACTATTAACTACAATGGAAGCAAATAGGAAGGATGTGACATAGTTGAATTAATATGAGTTTAACCCGATGTAGCAATTAAAAAATGTAGTTCTGGTAAAACAATATTTAATTGATTGCGTTTAATTGTTTGTTCACGCCTGTGAACACTTGCGGCTAGTATTTCATTTAACTTCATTTATCACTCAATTGATCTATTTGAAAATGAAAGCGTTGGATAAAATACTGCTAAACGAAATTTCCCATAAGCTCGCTTACCACTTCTACGAAGCTTACAGATTTAATTTCAACACTGATTTATTAGATGATGACGACATGGATAAGTTCCGTGAATATGGCCTTATCTTCAGGCAAATGGTATCTAATGGGACTGAAATAATCAAATCCACAAGACTTGGTGACATGCTATTCAAAAGAATAGCAGAATTTATGGATACTAAAAAATTTGGAACATGTCACGAAAGGATCTTCTTCTACGAACCTTTCTTTACTTAAAGAAAATTTTGCAAATAAGTTTGGCATTGAAAATGCAATAGCAAATGTGCTTGAATTAACACAATAGGTCTCAAGGATGAAGTTACCCACAAGTAACTGAAGAGAAAGAGGCTGTCTACAAAACCAATATGGTTGAGACACACATATAATTTGAAATATAAATAGAATTATATCAGATGAATTTCAAACATAGCGGATGGCAGCCTCTACCTTTTTTACATAGCTCGTGTTACTCCTCATTTTAATTTTTATTTCAGCCGCCAGAATTCACCATCTTTTTCTCTAGTTACACTACTCTTACAAAGGATCAACAAACGTGGCATTATCTTCCCATATCTGAGTGCGATTATCTACAAAACCTTTAATTTTTATTTGGATGAATTCCTTTAAAAAATCATCCGCTGTTACTAAAATGAACAATTTGCTTTACGGTATTTTTTCTGGCACAAGTTGTGCCTCCTGCTTTAACAATTCAATTAATAAAATCATAAAGCTATGCCAAATAAACGAATGAATGCTATCAAAGATAAGGAGCGGTATGAAGCACTCCGCGAACAAGGAATGAGCAAAGAAAAAGCCGCCCGAATTGCTAATACTGACAGAACCGAAGCAGGTAAGCGTGGAGGAAAAGCAAAGAAATATGAAGATCGGACAAAGAAGGAATTGTACGATAAAGCAAAGGACATCGGTCTGGAGGTGACTTCAGATATGAAAAAGGATCAAATCATCAAAAAACTAAGAAACCATTAAGGTGGATATAAGCCTGGATTATGTAGCAGGGATTGTCGTGACCGGGGTAATCACCAAACGTGATTATGAAATAACCAACCCGGTCATGGAATCCCACAAAAAGAAATTTGGCTTTAGCCTAAAAAATATATCAGAATAAACACAATTGGATTCGAGAGAGAATAAAGCAGTAGACAATTGGATCAGCTAACCAACAGACTCCTGTTTCTCCATCATGCTTTGCTTGATTGTAGAAACGTATGATAGCGTTTTTTCAACTAACTCTACTTTAGCCAATTTGTCTCTGAAATCCATTTTTTCATATGATTTGGTAAAGAAATAGAAATCCTCCAGACCAAGCATTTTCATGGTTGACTGGATCTTGTGGGTGATTTCATTCAGGTGATCTTCTTTGGAATCTTCAATGGCTGCAACATACTTTCGTTCAAATTCTTCAAGCAAATAAATAACCTTTTGACAAAATGAAATGACAAAATCCCCCGAGGACATCATTCCTTCCAACCGGTCAAAATTGGGCACAGTATTTACTTTCATTTTTTCCATTATTATCGAAATTGATTCACTAAATTTTTGTTACAGGATTCAAAGCATACATGGAGATGATTCTTTTTAAATCCTTTTCCGTAAATGGCTTGCTGAGATAACTTATCATAGATCCATTATGGATCTTGTTTTTTAATTGCTCATTAATTTCAGCGGTTAATGCTACGATTGGCGTATTTTGTTCCGGTCGGATTTTTATAAATTCCTCGGCTACTTCATACCCATTCATGTCAGGGAGACGGATATCCAAAAATACCAGGTCAAATACATCCTTATGGTAGGCTTCGATTGCTTCATTGCCGCTATCCGCGTAGGTGGCATTGATTTTCCACGAATTGAAATATTGAGAAATAACAAGCTGATTTACCTCATTGTCATCCACGCATAGAATTTTAATTCCTTTCAGATCGCGTTCAATTTGACTTTGATCAACCTTCAGCAATTTTGAAGCTATTTCCTGATCACATTTTTCAAAAGTAATGGTAAAATAAAACTCACTTCCCTTTTTTAACTCACTATTTACCTTGAGGTCACCACCAAGCAGTGAAACAAGCTGTTTGGAAATTGCCAGCCCCAGTCCCGTTCCGCCATACTTGCGGGCAATGGAGGCGTCTTCCTGCTCGAATCCTTCAAATATCTTTTCCATGCGATGGTTGGCAATGCCAATACCTGTATCAGTGATGCTGAAAAGGAGTACAATATTTTTCCCGTATTCTTTTTTCAGGCCTACGGATAGACCAACACTGCCCTTTTCCGTGAATTTGATACCATTGCTGATCAGGTTGGTTAACACCTGATTTAACCGGAATTTGTCGCCCCTGAGAAATTCGGGAAGCGCTTTATCTATCTCCAGGTTTAGCTTAATCCCTTTGTCATTTGCCATCAGGCTCATGGAATTTAGAACACCTTCAAGAGACTCTCGCAGATTAAACTCTGCTTGCTCCAGTTCGATTTTACCTGCCTGGATTTTATTGTAATCCAATATGTCATTTACAAGCGTAAGAAGATGTTCACCGGAAAACTGCAACGTGTTGAGGTTTTTGATCTGATGTTTCCCAGGGTCATTTTTAATTAACTGGTCGGTGAGGCCAATGATAGCATTGAGTGGGGTGCGGATCTCATGGCTCATGGTGGAAAGGAATTGTTCCTTCACCTTGTTGGCTTCCGCAGCTTCTTTATTGGCATGAAGTAACAATATTTCGCGTTCCTTTTTCTCCGAAATATCCTGGAAGGTACTTGAAACGGCTACAGGATTACCCGCGTCGTCGAATTCCAGCTTTGACTTGAGTTCAACATATATTTTCCTTTTATCGGAATTTACATGGATCTCCATACTAATGGGTTTATTTTCGTCAATGCACCTGTGAAAAGCCTTATCCACCCTTTCCAATTCTTCACCATCCAGAAGTTCCGGATTGATAATGTGAGCTGAACTTCTCTTAATTTTCCTGATCCGGTTTTCATCCTTAATACGGAGGATATCGAAGAAATACTCTGAAAACACTGCCTGTTTCTTTTTGATGTCATAGGTCATGCTCCCGATTTTAGCCAGGGCCTGTGCTTCGGAAAGCTGATTTTTGATGCTTTCAATTACCTTTTTCTGTACATTCAGGCGTTTGGCAATAAAGATGGCGATGATCAGGAGACAAGCAGCAATTCCAAAGAAAGAGATAACCAGCATCAGGTTTCTTTTGAACCTCTTTTCCTGTTCTGCTTTTTCAACCTCGATTTCCTGGATGATCTCCTCCTGTTCCAACATGATAGCCCGAAGCCGTTTGATCAGGGTCAGGCTGTTTTCCTTTATTTCGCTAAAGTCATTTGACGTGATTTCGATGGAGCGGTTGAGCTCCTCCAACTGCGTAAGGAATTCCGTATTGGAAGCTTCGTCAAATTTGGTGAAAAGTGAAAGGCTATCCGTGATATGATTGATGTTGTTGTTTCTCTTTTCGATTTCTCTTGATTGGTCATTGTAAAACTCCAATAGTTTATTGACTTCCTCGCTTACACTCATTCTGAACATTCTGGCTATCTCGCTGGAGTCCATTGCGATATGTGTGGTATCATTCACTGATGGGAGGCCGCTAGTTTGTGATTCGTGATTTTCAGAGCCATCCGGAAGATAGATATTGATTATGTTACCTTTTTGAGGGGATTCAATTTTTAATGGTGTTTGTCCTTCAAGGTCCCATGAAGCTGTTTGTGTATCAAACGATTCCGCACGAAAGGTTCCATCATTTCCTGTGATGTAAGAAGTTTTGTTGATTGATACGATCATGTTTCTGGCGGGGCGATCTTTTCCATAAAGTACTTTTACCAGAATAGTTTTTGCTTTATCATAGCCCAATTCCAGATTAATATATACATACGCCACATCCTTGTTTTCTTCAATGGACTTGATCTTGAGATTGGAATTACCGGATTTAAATATACTTAGTTTGGAAATGTTGGTGGAGTAGGGGATTGTCGTTTCAAAATGACCTTGAATATCTGTTTTGAAATCATGCTTTTTATTTCCATCGATTAATGAGATTGTTCTTTCACTGGCAGGCAATCCATCTTTTGTTTGCATTGTTCCATTTAATGTCCGGAAAGTAGCTTTCCTCATGAAGATGGTGAGATTGCCATTTTCAAATTCCCAATTCGCGATTTCAAACCCACGTTTCACTGCTGAAACCTTATCAGGCCTTTTATCTGCCTCACCTGAATGAATGATAAAACTGCCTTCTTCATTGGAAATAGATTCGTTGGTTCCACCAATGCTAACTTTGACATTGTTCATTGGAACAGAAGAATTGACCATTACCACTTTGCCCGTAATTGTGGGTTGTTGAAAGGCACTTACCTTATAGAATAATCCAGTAAATGTAAATACCAATAATAACCAAAAGCCAATTTTTTTCATCTTCATCCTATTCAATTACCTGTAGTTCCACCCGCCTGTTTTTAGAATATGCCAGCTCATTATCTTCATCAAACTTCGGTTTCATTTCTCCAAATCCCTTCATGATCATCTGTTCACCGGAAATATTCTGATTGAGCAGATACTGGTAAACTTCTTGTGATCTTTTCAGCGAAAGACGCATGTTATATTTTTCTCCTCCCTGGATATCCGTGTGCCCGGCAATTTCTAGGATCCAGCCATTTTGTTTTTTCAACTCCATGGCGATCTCACTGAGCTTTTTCTCTGATTCCACATTTAGTTTGTGTTGATTGCAATCAAAGTAGACAATTGCCTCATCATTAAGAATACCCTGTAAATTAAGCTTTCTATCCGCTTGCCACTGATTGTAATAAAAGTTGTTAATGCTATCCCCCCATTCTTCTTCATGTTTCCTGTCAACGGATGATAAAAGCATATTTTCTTTTAAATCATTTTTGACAAAAAGTTTGATGGCAACAGTGTCGGAAGAAACCCCCGGATCTGTTTTAAGGGAAGGGACGGGTTGGTCAAGTGTGTTAACATCCACTACAAAATCGTATCGATTGTTATCAACATCATCAAAAAATACTTTTACATGATAGTTCCCCTTATGGATAACAATGGAATCTTTTTCCACTGTGATTTTCATGTTCTTGTTGATGGGTACACTCATTTCATAATTGCCATTGATATCGCTGTAACCCCGCAAAAACCAGGGTCCATATTCAAAATCGATGGTTGCGCCAGGTATGGGTGTACGATCGGTTGAACTTAAGATCCTACCAGTCATTTTGATTCGGTTGAAAAGGAAGAACCTGTAAAGGTCTAAAGAGCCAAAACCTTCTTTTCTCGATGAAGAAATGTATCCAAGCTTGCCGTACGTATTGAAAAATATATCATCAGCCACGGTATTAATGGGATGCCCAAGGTTTTTTACAGGCGCCCATTTGCCTGATTTATCATCGTAACTTGTTGAAAAAACATCATATCCTCCCATGGAATTGTGGCCGCGTGAGCTAAAGTAAAAAGTCCCATCTTGCGAAATAAATGGAGAGTCCTCATCAAACGGAGTATTTAATTCTTCTATTGGGCCAGGTTCTGTCCATTTCCCATTCTCCTGCAAATGGGTTGCGAAGAGATCCAGATTCCCATCTTCTGATAAAAAATCAGACGAAAAGTATATGGTTTTCTCATCATCGGTTATAAAACAATGTGTTTCGTTTTCAAGCGTATTGATCGACTTTAATTCTTCCTGACGCGTCCATTTGTTGTTTTCCTTTCGTGAGAGAAACAGGTCTCCATTGTGAAAGAAGATCATACTTTTTCCCTGATCAAATATCTGGACGGTTGCATCGTGACTTTTTTCCGACTGGACATTGATCTGAAATTTTTCAGGTGACAACCATTCGTCGGCCGTATCAAGGGATGTCAAAAAGATGTTTTCGTATCCCATTCCATCCGCCTCAAAAAGGGAATGATTTTGCATTGGACGGGAGGTGAATAAAACACTATCGTATTGATTGATCATGACAGAGCTGTATTCCCTGTGAGGCGTATTGATTTTTTCTCCAAAATTTCTCACAACAAACCCTTTGCTATCCTCATAATTGACTTTGGCAAACCTGATCTGTTCCTTCAGCTTTTCCGGATCAAGGTATGGGTCAGAGATAGAATCGGGCAGAGAGTTTAAAAGAGATAGCGATTCATCAAAGTTTTCCATCTTGTACAAGGAGGCGGCTCGAAAAAACCGAATGGAATAATTCTCATTTTCGATGGAATTTAACAAGTCAAACGCTTTTTCCGGTTCATCCAGTTCGAGATAACAGATGGATGCCAGAAGCTTGATGTCAGCTTGGCTGGAATCTTCTTTGAGAACTTTATGGTAAGCCTCAAGCGCAAGGACATAATATTCATTTTCAAAGTATTGATTCCCTACTTTAACTTTTTTGGAGATGCTTTGCGCTGATGTAAATCCAATTTGAATACCTACCAGAATAAATAGAAAAAATGTCCTGATCATAAAAAATATCCATCCACAATTACTATCAAATTAGTCATATCTGAATACCTGTCAAAGTGAGGAAAGTAATCGCCGATGATATGGATGTGAGGAATGTTGTGTTTATGATAATATTTGAAAAAACCATTTCAGGGGAGGTATTAATTTCTATATGAAAAAGTGTGTAAAAATTTTATCGAAACAACAACTTTGTTTATCTATTATAATAAGTGTTCCGTCTGGAGATAAATTGCATTACTTTGATTTTAAACCAATATTTGTCCTCAAAATATTGGCATATTTAGTTTAAAAAATTTCTTTGAAATAAATAAGAAAATAATCTTAAGATGAAACCAATCAAAAAAAGTCATGTAATAAGTCGTTGGGTTTCGGGAGATTTTTGAGATATTATTTTGACAATCAGGTTTTTATATTTATGTCATATTCCAACTAATTATAAACGTTTACAAGCACCCCGCACAATGCTGTAAAATCTTCGTTATGGGAGTTTAAATTCAGGATTGTAAATAATGCCTATCACATTCTCCCAGGGATCTTTCACTGCTGCCACGACAATTTCTCCACCAACGTTCTGCGGTTTTTCATATAATGAAGCTCCCAGACTTAATAGCCTGGCGTATTCAGAATGAATATCATCCACACCCCAGTAGGATAATACATTTGCTGTTTTTAAATGAGGAGGATTTTCATCCGGAAGCAAACCTAATTCATATCCTCCAATATTGAATCCCACATAAAATGGTTCATCGAAGTAAGGTTGGGTTTTAAAAGCTTTTGAATACCATTCTTTTGCTTTTTCAAGATCAGGTACTTTGTAAATGGTCGTTCGAAGTCCCAGCATGGTGATTTTATTTAATAGTAAGTTAACGCTTCCGCGAATATCTCATCGATTAATTGAAGCGGAATATCCTCATTGGGATCGATTGGTAGAATTTTCATTCTGGCCCGGTCTCCTTTGATAAGTTTCGGATGTTCAATTTTATTTCCTTCGACAATCAAAATATAAGGTTCTTTAGTTTTCTTATCTGTCCAGAGATAGCAAAAAGCTTTTTCCAAATAGCAAAAACAAGGCATGCCGTATTTCCAGGTTTCGGATATGTTGTTATGATATTTCAAAATGATATCACGAAGCGCCAACAGGCAGCTTTTCACTGGCTCTTCTTTTTGCAGGTAGAATTTTTCAAATAGATCCATGGTAAGTTGATTGTTGGTTAAGTGTTGCTGGCATTTTTGATACATTTTAAAATCCACCGACCTTATTGGTTGCTATGTTTTGATGGCTATGCATTAATTTTGAGGCATGAGTAAATATAAGAAGTTATCACAAGCTGTTTATAAACGTGATTATCACATCTTAACAGGGAAAAGCAAAATTGACTGTTGAAAGAGGAAGGATACTTACTGAATCAAGCACATCCTAAATTTTTTCATATTAATAAATAGTAATTCCATATATTGGAAAAAGTATGATCACATTTCTCATTGTTTTATGTATGGCTGTCAATAATCAACCCATAACTTTTACTTTGCCGGTAGGAACTGAATATGAAGCGAACCTCTTAAGCTTTGAACACGAAAATAGTCAAATCGAAGCAATCATTGAAGTAGGTCCCGAAGTGTGGGAGACGGTCGACATGGTCATGCTTTTTAACCTAAAATGGAACGATCGGAACGAAGGTAGTGTTAGCGGGACAAAACCCGTGAGGATCAGGATGTTCCTTGATAAGGAATTGTATCAAACCCTGAAAGATGAAAACAACCTGATAACGGATGAAAAGTCGTTTTTGGCATCCGACAGGAACCATCCTATGCGAAGCTCCACAAAGTGGTTTGGGGTTGAAGTTACGGAAGAAGTGACTTTGCCCGATTCTCTGAAAAACCTTGGTACAGTGAGGGAAGGCTTTACCACCAAGTGGTTGGAAGAATACAGGTGATCCAGTTAGCCTCTTTAATTGGCACATTTACACAGGATTAAGAAAATACAAGCCACCCCAAAAGGAGTGGCCTGTTTCTAACTTCTATATACTTAGAGGATTACTTATATTCAGTCGGGCGGTTTTAGAATATACTTTTTAGGGCACGATCCGCGAATTGGTCATGTTAAACACACCATCTGGGTTTTCATACCAGATCCACGCATGGAGGACCCACAGGTTGAAATCAGTGTTGATCACCCATTTATCTTCACTTCCGGTAAACCCTTCAGGTGCATTAGGTGAAAGATCAACCGGTACGGCGTACTCCACTGCTGTCAGCAAGAAACCACCATTTTCTGTTGGGGTGTAAACCAGCAGTTCCGGTTTGTCCACTTCAAATTTGTCGTCCATCAGCGATTCCTTCAGAAAATGTTTTCCCATGTTGGGCATGAACAGGTCGATATCCACATAACCATCAGCTATGGCTTGTTGCACATCGTGGTATTTAACCGTGGCGGCAGAAACTTCCTCCAGTTCCTGCATCATGATATCATGATCAGTAGGATCACTATCATCCGAGTCACAGGCTGTACCGATCAGCCCGATGATCAGTACAGGTAAAATGAGTTTTTTGGCAAGGATTTTCATGGTTGTTAAGTTATTGATAGAAATAGGGGTCTAATACGCTTACTTCGATGATGTTATCCACAGGAAGTCCGTTCTTTTCGGCGGATTTCCTGATCGCCTCCGGGGATGGGGCGTCATAAATGCAAAAGGTCTTTTTCTTGTCTTTCGACACATAGGAATGTACCCAGGATACATTGTCTTCCAGGTTGGTACTGACAACCGACAGGCACATTTCGCTGCCTTCCACGTTGACGGGTATTTCCAACCGGTTAGGGAACGTTCGTTCTACCATAAACCGTTTCATTTTAATTTTTTCGTTGGCAGCTGCGCTTTCCTGTGAATAGGCGCTGGTCAAAGTCATTGCGACAAAAGCCACAATCATCATTAATACATTCAATTGTTACATCATTTTGTTATTTAATTGGTTCATTGTTTTTATTTATAAATGGGAATAGGGACTGATTTCACTTACTTCCACAATCATTTCTATTGGCAGGTTATTTCTTTTGGCAGCACTTCGAACGGCTTCTGGTGAAGGAGCATCATAGATGCAGAAAACCTGGTATTTGTTATGGCCAATATAAGAATGCAGCCAGGTTGCTTCATCCTGCAGGTTTTTCTCCACAATTTTCCTGAATTCTTCTTTGTCCCTGGAATCAGCCAGGGCTTCCATCGATTTCGAATAGGGCCTGATAATGAGATAGCGCGGCATTTCAATTTTAATGTTTGAATTTGGATTAAATTGATTGATGTAAAGGTGAATGATTATCCAGTGATTGGAATCGGGAGCATTCCCTATATTTTAATGGAAGATTCCCTATTTTTGGCGGTGATTTATGGAAAGCAAATGGCTATGCCATTTCCAATAAAATGTACATGTACGACAGCAAAGAAGATGAATGGATTTCTAAATCTGAACCACCTGCTTTACTATTATTCATCGATTGCGTTCGTCGTTTGTCGTTACGCCTATTTGGGCATGGGGATCATTCCTAATGTGGGTAAGAACGCTAAATTTCATCAATACAAGCCTTAATAAGTTGTTAAATTGAAGGTAAACCTCAGCTAAGGAATAGCAAATGATTCAAGGTCGCTAAAAAACTAAGGTCAAAGTTTTTTCGTCCAAGAATCAAATAAATGGCAGACCATCTTGAGGTCACAAGGCCATAACTTTTTTATCGTAATTAATTGAAGATGAAAAAAGAAAAACCTCTTGTAGACGCGATATATCTTTTGGAAAAATATCCTGGCAAAGGCGGGTGGACCTATGTGGTAATACCTGAAATTGAGCAAAACAAAAAGAATCCCTTTGGTTGGGTGCGGGTGAAGGGTTACATCGACAGCTATGAGCTAAAACAATACAAGTTGATGCCGATGGGGAATGGGAGGCTTTTTCTGCCTGTCAAAGCTGAAATACGAAAAAAGATCGGGAAGCAACAAGGTGATATGGTCAGGGTTATCCTTTATTCCGATGAATCGCTATTGGAAATCCCGACAGAAATTATGGATTGTTTTAAAAACGAACCTAAGGAAATCCTGGAAAACTTTTTGTCCTTTCCCGAAGGTCAGCAGAAGGCCTACCTCGACTGGATAAGGGATGCGAAAACGGAAGGAACAAAGACAAAAAGGATCGTGCGGATGATGGAACGGGTGGAGCAGAAGTTGGGTTTTTATGAAAAATAGATTAGGAATAAAATTGCATTTGGGAGTGTGTATCAAATTTCCCATTCTGTCTTTATTGGGTTTTTCATCAGAAACCTCACCTTTGATAAAAGCTTAACCCGGAAAATTCAACGAATTTTCCGCACTGATGCTTAGATCAGTATTTTCAACCCGATGGGTCAGACGATACAATGGATGTCTGACTCTGACA